>NZ_CP085636.1:3600000-4210000 GCF_027571385.1 Shewanella sp. MTB7
GCTAGTGGGTTTCCCCATTCGGACATCGTTAGCTCAAATGCTTGTTACTAGCTCGCCAACGCTTATCGCAAGTTACTACGTCCTTCATCGCCTCTGACTGCCAAGGCATCCACCGTATACGCTTAGTCACTTAACCATACAACCCACATAGGTTTTTCTCGCTTGCGATTTGCTATTTTGTCTGTATTGCAAGCTTCGTTCGTCAGTCATGTAGCACGCTACACTCCTTCCTCTCTCAACTTACGGCTTAGACAAAAACGCAACTTGCTGCGCTGATATTATCTATCGTTCAAACGGGTAAGTTTGAACGAGATGTATCGCAACTAATGGTGTTTACTTTCGCCAAAAGAATACTCTTGAACCATCGTTAAGATGATTCGGCACTTGATTTAAGTGTTTGAGAACTCAATTATTTATTTTTCGCGCTAATGCTATTAACAATAAATAACTTACAAATAAGATATTTACTGTCCCTTTCACATTAACACTATCAGCTTTCCAAATTTTTAAAGAGCGGGCTTAAAAAAGCCAAAGATAAATTTTTCATTTATCTTTGGCGTCTCTATATCCATGTGCATGCCTTACTTCTTGCTGGAAAAGTAAGTCTACTTAAATAATCAAAAAACCTTTTTTTATTATTTAGCTAAGTAAATGGTTCATATACGAGAGTGTAGTGAACCAAAGTTCAAAACAATCAAGTAAATGGTGGAGCTATGCGGGATCGAACCGCAGACCTCCTGCGTGCAAGGCAGGCGCTCTCCCAGCTGAGCTATAGCCCCATTTACATGCAGTCAAACAAACAATCAAATCCAACTTAACATTGGAAATTCCAAATCGAGTTTTAGCCGAAGCAAATTAATGCGACGTTTAGTTCACTAAACGAGTATTAATTTAACAAAGGATAAACGAAGATTTGGTGGGTCAGAGTGGACTTGAACCACCGACCTCACCCTTATCAGGGGTGCGCTCTAACCAGCTGAGCTACAGACCCATTCTTTTTGGTTTTTTAACCCTTACTCTTCGTTACTTTCATCATTTCTCAATCATGTAGGTGAACTACACTCATTGCGAGACTCTTCAAGTGCCTTGATTAAGAATCAAAATCCTCAAAAACAACCTTTCGATTATTTGCTCTTTCTTTCTATCAAGTAATCTGTGTGAACACTCAACAAGCATTGAGTTAGTCGTATAGGTAAGGAGGTGATCCAGCCCCAGGTTCCCCTAGGGCTACCTTGTTACGACTTCACCCCAGTCATGAACCACACCGTGGTAAACGCCCTCCCCGAAAGGTTAAGCTATCTACTTCTGGTGCAGCCCACTCCCATGGTGTGACGGGCGGTGTGTACAAGGCCCGGGAACGTATTCACCGTAGCATTCTGATCTACGATTACTAGCGATTCCGACTTCACGGAGTCGAGTTGCAGACTCCGATCCGGACTACGACCGGCTTTGTGGGATTAGCTTGACCTCGCGGCGTTGCGACCCTCTGTACCGACCATTGTAGCACGTGTGTAGCCCTACTCGTAAGGGCCATGATGACTTGACGTCGTCCCCACCTTCCTCCGGTTTATCACCGGCAGTCTCCCTAAAGTTCCCGACATAACTCGCTGGCAAATAAGGATAAGGGTTGCGCTCGTTGCGGGACTTAACCCAACATTTCACAACACGAGCTGACGACAGCCATGCAGCACCTGTCTCACAGTTCCCGAAGGCACCAAGCTATCTCTAGCGAGTTCTGTGGATGTCAAGAGTAGGTAAGGTTCTTCGCGTTGCATCGAATTAAACCACATGCTCCACCGCTTGTGCGGGCCCCCGTCAATTCATTTGAGTTTTAACCTTGCGGCCGTACTCCCCAGGCGGTCTACTTAATGCGTTAGCTTGGGAGCCCAGTAACTAAGTTACCAAACTCCGAGTAGACATCGTTTACGGCGTGGACTACCAGGGTATCTAATCCTGTTTGCTCCCCACGCTTTCGTACATGAGCGTCAGTCTTTGTCCAGGGGGCCGCCTTCGCCACCGGTATTCCTTCAGATCTCTACGCATTTCACCGCTACACCTGAAATTCTACCCCCCTCTACAAGACTCTAGTCTGTCAGTTCCAAATGCAATTCCCAGGTTGAGCCCGGGGCTTTCACATCTGGCTTAACAGACCGCCTGCGTACGCTTTACGCCCAGTAATTCCGATTAACGCTTGCACCCCTCGTATTACCGCGGCTGCTGGCACGAAGTTAGCCGGTGCTTCTTCTGCGAGTAACGTCACAGTTGTCGTTTATTAAACGACAACCTTTCCTCCTCGCTGAAAGTGCTTTACAACCCGAAGGCCTTCTTCACACACGCGGCATGGCTGCATCAGGCTTTCGCCCATTGTGCAATATTCCCCACTGCTGCCTCCGTAGGAGTCTGGACCGTGTCTCAGTTCCAGTGTGGCTGATCATCCTCTCAGACCAGCTAGGGATCGTCGCCTAGGTGAGCCATTACCTCACCTACTAGCTAATCCCACCTAGACTCATCTAATCGCGAAAGGCGCTCTCGAAAGTGCGTCCCCTCCTTTCCCCCGTAGGGCGTATGCGGTATTAGCAGTCGTTTCCAACTGTTATCCCCCACGACTAGGCAGATATCTAGGCATTACTCACCCGTCCGCCGCTCGACAGCAAAAGTAGCAAGCTACTTTCCTGTTTCCGCTCGACTTGCATGTGTTAGGCCTGCCGCCAGCGTTCAATCTGAGCCATGATCAAACTCTTCAATTAAAGTTTTTTGCGTCATCCACCTTATAAGTAAGGCTAAATCAGCGGCTCAACGAATTATACTGTTTTATAAATCTTACGATTTATAGTTTACATATTTCTATGGTCACTCAGCTCCCCTACTTCTTATAAAGAAATAAGAGATTCATTGAGATAATTTTTTTTATTTACTGCGTTAGCAGAAAATAATTTCGAATAACTCAACACCTGTGAGTGTCCACACAGATTACTTGATAAATTGTTAAAGAGCGTTGCACTTACTAGTGCAGCCGTGACGCTAGGTCGTTGGCTTGGAATGCGTATTTTACGTATTCCCTTTTCTGCGTCAAGCCATTTTTAAACATTTAACATTGGATGATGACTTCTTATACATAAAGTGTTCAAACAAAACTAAATAAAGACTTGATGCGAAGATCTCTTATTAAAAGTCTTCATTAACACTGCGTTGGATATCTTATAGACATCGTCTCTACCGTGTCAGTGGTTGCGGATTATAGGGAATTAAAAACCAAGCACAAGTGCTTTTTTCTATTTCAACACCGAGTGGATAGTTAATCAGCACAGTGGTTGATTTTTGAATAGCACCAGTATATAAAGCCAGCAAAAAACACCAAGAACAGCTTGGTGCTTTTAGTCTTTATTATTTTATAGCTAATCAAACCCTATGTACTGTCATCAAATAGTATAATTAGAGGCTTTTTAAGTATTCTGGTACATCTGCTATCGAGTTAAGTACGACGCTGGCTTCTGCGATCGCTTCATCAGTCACCTCTTTACCTGTACGCACTAGAATTCTGATCGGGATACCAGCAGCTTTAGCGGCAAGCATATCATCACGCTTATCTCCAACCATCACAGATTGACTCAGATCTAATGTCAAGAATTCAGCGGCTGATTGCATCATGCCAGGCTTAGGCTTACGGCAGTCGCACTCTTGTTTATATTCACCAATGCCCTTTTCGGCGTGATGTGGGCAATAATAGATCCCGTCGAGCTCGACACCTTTATCTGCGAAATTCCAATCCATCCACTCTGTTAACGTATGAAACTGATCTTCTGTATAAAGGCCGCGTGCAATACCTGATTGATTGGTCACAACCGCCAGTTTAAATCCCATCTCTTTTATCGAGCGGCAGGCATCAAACACGCCTTCAACGTATTCAAAGTCATCGACCATATGAACATAGCCATGATCAATATTGATAACACCATCTCTATCTAAAAAAACTGCTCGAGTCACGAGTTTAACTCCCCAAAATTATCTGCTGACATTATCCCACCCATCGCCATAAATTGCACCGCTAATCTCATGGACGTTAAACAGCAGGATTGAAATGAATAAAATATACAAATATAGTACAAAGAATCACAGAACTAATACCTGTCACCTACCGAGTTCACTTTTTACAGAGTAGCTGAAGCAATGAGCCTATATTTATGAACATGACCTTATATCAAAGCAGACGAGCAGCCCTATTTAACACACTTCCAAAGAGTAGTGTTGTCATTCTTAGTGGCTACCAGCAAAAAGTAAGAAGTAAAAATATAAAGTATCACTTCAGACAAGACAATGACTTCTTATACCTCACCGGATTCAATGAACCCGATGCAGTCGCTATTTTATGCTCAGATAAAAATACTGACACAGGTTATCGCTATACCTTATTGTGCCGTCCTAAAAATGAGGCTCTGGAAGTCAGCTTTGGTGAGCGTGCAGGGCTTACTGGCGCTATTAGCCAGTATGGCGCTGATGACTCTTTTGATATTGCCGAGCTCGAAAAGGTCGTTCTAGCTAAAATAGACCAGCATACTCACTTCTTTATTAGCGATGAGTGTGACCGCTTCAACACCCAGATCACTGGCTGGTTAAATAATCAGCGGCGCAATAGCAGTTTCGACACTATTAAGCAGTACCGCAGTCTAACGCCACTGGCAAAGTACTTACACCCCATGCGTGTAATTAAAAGCGACGAGGAGATCGCTCAGATAAAAGCGGCTGTCGTTGCCTCAACCGCAGGGCATATCTCGGTAATGCAGGCCTGTAAAGCTGGCGTTAATGAAGCGCTTCTTTCTGCAACGTTTAATTTTACTATCTCACAATTCGGCTGTACCGAGGTCGCCTACCCTAATATCGTCGCTGCAGGTAATAATGCCTGCTGTCTTCATTATGAAGAAAACTGCAGTGATATAGTCGATGGTCAAATATTGCTTATCGATGCTGGCGGAGAACTTGCTCACTATGCTTCCGACATCACTCGCAGTTATCCAGTCAATGGAAAGTTTACCAACTCCCAAAAAGCCATTTATCAATTAGTACTAAATGCACTTGATGCCGCCATTGCTAACGTTGCTCCCGGCACCGCTTGGAACACGCTTTATGAAACCTGCATGAAAGTCATGGCTAGAGGGCTACTTGAACTAGGTTTATTAAGTGGTACTCTTGAAGAGGTGATGGCCGCAGAGAGCTACAAACGTTTCACTGTGCATAAAACAGGTCATTGGTTAGGTATGGATGTACACGATGTTGGCCCATATCATGACGAAAACGGAGAATGGCGCAAACTTGAACCTGGCATGGTGTTCACCATAGAACCAGGGATCTACATTCCCCTTTCAGCAACCGACGTACCAGTAGAATACCGCGGTATGGGAATACGCATTGAAGATGACATTCTTGTCACCCAACATGGCCATGATAATCTGTCAGTTCACATTCCAAGAACAATCGATGAGATCGAGAAAACCATGACGAGATAATTCTTGCTATGCCGATACATTTAGGGAAAGCAATAATTCCTCACTCTCCTTGAACGACATAGTAAATCAATGATAAACAACCATCATCGACCAAGAATATGCGCATAAAAAACGGGCACGGTTAGCCCGTCTCTGCAGATATCACCACACTGTACTTCTCAATAGCTGGCTTTCCGGTGAATGCCTCCTTGGGAAATGGATTTTGATGAGACTGTTTGAAATCGTCACTTTGAAGCCAAATATCGAAAGCCTCTTCATTCTCCCAGGTTGTCAGCACGACATAAGGAGTCTCGCTCGTTTCAGGTTTTAACACCTGCATGGATACGAAGCCTGTTTGCTTGTTTATCTGCCCCACTCGCTTACTAAAGCGAAGTTCGAACTCATTTTGCCAACCTGATGCAACAGGGATTCGATTTGCCACTATATACATATTCATTCCTTTGTTTGATTAGAACCTAATATTATAGCTTTTCTTTATCGCCAGTTATGAGAACCTATCCACTCTGTAGGGCGTCAAATCGATATCGATTTGTTTCCCCCCTATCTGCTGGGTCACCAATTTAGCTGTGATAGCCGACCACGTTAATCCCAAGTGCTGATGACCAAATGAGAAAAACACATTGGCATGATTAGGACAGGCCCCCAACACTGGTAAACTGTCTGGCAGTGAGGGTCTGAATCCTAACCACCGCTCACCGTCACTCGCCTTGGCATCACAAAAAAGCCCAGGCAGTAACGCTTTACCATGGGGAAATAAACAATCTGCGCGGGCATTAACCAAAGGCGCTTTTAGGCCACCAAATTCAACGGTTCCCGCTAATCGAGTTCCTTCACTCATAGGCGTAATAATGAATTTGCGATTATAGGAGGCAACTGGCCGCGACAAACCACTCTTTTGCGGCATCATCAAATGGTAACCTCGCTCACACTCAAGCGGCACTTTATGTCCCAACTGCTTAGCAAAAGGTTTTGACCAAGCACCGGATGCTATAAGCAACTTATCTGCTTTTAACACCTCCCCCGACACGAGGTTTAAACATACAGAGCTGATCTGAGGCACACCTACATCTATCGACTTCAGCTCATCGGTGATCAACTTCCCACCTAAGGCAACAAACGTTTTTGCAAAAGCTTGGCACAATTGATAAGGATCACTAGTATGTCCCACTTGGGTAAAGTACAAAGCATAAGTAATAGTGTCACTCAAGCTAGGCTCAAGCTCCCTGACCTCGATGCCATTAAGCAGTCTGACTTTAACCCCTGCTTCACGGTAATGTTGGAAGGTCTTTTCAACTTCTGCGATATCAGTTCCTTCAAATACCAGCAGGCTACCATTAAACAACAGTAAATCTTCGCAACCACAGAAAGTGGCCAGCTCACAGATGGCGGCAATAGAGGCTTGATTAAGTCGCTTGATAGCTTGACTGTTATGCGCCCTTTTAGTGGGCAACATATTAAGTAAAAAGCGCATAAACCAAGGCAAAGCCTTTAAAAAATACTTAGGTTGGATACGAAAGGGTCCAAGCGGATCGAGCAGCATACCCGGTAATTTAGGTAACAGAGTAGAGTCTGCCAGTGGAAATACCTGCTCAGTGGCAAAATGACCAGCGTTGCCCTTAGATGCTCCTGCAGCCACACCCTCTTTATCTAAAATCTCGACCTGAAAACCCGCCCTTTGTAACTCTAACCCTGTCGCAAGCCCGACAATACCAGCACCGATAATGGTGACACTCTCTTTTGCCTTGCGCGGTTGCTCATGCTCTTTAGGATCCATCGATGCCATCGTTCTCCTGCCTTTAATTTTATATCGACTGTCGAAGCTAACGTATTTGCTTTTGTTCAATAACTTAACGCAACACAAAGCCCGTTTGAAAAATATCATCCGGGTCGACAATAAATTGATGTTGACCCGTTATGTATGAGCGACCCGACACTTGTGGGATCACGGCTTGTTTACCGTGAAACTCACTCTGTCTTAAGGCGCTGACGATCATTCTTCCGTCGACAATACTCTCTATTATTAACGGTTGATTTAACTCTACTTCTCCTTTGGCATGTAATAAGGCAACTCGAGCAGCAACCCCTGTTCCCGTTGGCGATCTATCCACTTCACCATCGGCAAACACGCACACATGACGTGAATGCGCTTGTGGGTCAGTCACCTTATTTGAGGTAAAGATGGTGCCATAGAGAAAACTTAACTCTTTTTCTAACGGATGGTTCAATACATGAGACTTCATCGCGGCATGCTTAATACGTCTACCTATATCTATCAGTTGTGATACGTTTTCTCGGCCACAACTTATGCCCAACAGATCCGCATCGACATATGCATAGTAAGCACCACCAAAACCGATATCGTAATTGACCTCTCCAAATCCTTCGACCATAACAGAACAATCTAACGACTCCGCCCATGAGTCCACATTCTCAAAGCTTGCTTGAATCTTACCATCAGCATCGCGCGATGCCTTGGCAGTAATAAGCCCTGCCGGTGCATCGATTTTTATTATCCTAGACTCACTACCTAAGCTGATGGTGCCGGTTTCACACATCACTTTAACGAGCGCCAAAATACCGTGACCACACATACTGCTATAACCTTCGTTATGCAAAAACAGCACCCCAAAATCCGCATCAGGGGTGATAGCTCTAGTAATGAGTGCACCATACATGTCCGCATGACCTCTAGGTTCATGCATCAACAAAGTGCGATAGTCATCTAAATGCTCGATCACATATTGGCGCATCTCCAATATGGTTTCACCCATAATATCCGGATAACCAGACATGATAATCCTCAGTGGCTCCCCTTCTGTATGGGCATCGAGTGTTATGAATTGTTGACGTTTGCTGACGATTTCAGAAGGTAGATCTTGAAGCTTCATGGCCCATTCCTTTCAAATTATTTGCATGCAATATATAGTATTTGACATTAATCGATACAACCAACAACAAAAATAGGGTTTTCTTTTTACATTTATTGTATACAATATACCATAGGTTTTTGGAATAATCCAAAATTTGACATGATTCAATCTGTTTATATCAGTATCAAAAGTGAAAGAGGTCTTTAAGATGAAAGTAAATTGGCAAGGTGTTTTCCCAGCAATCTCAACACAGTTTAATGATGACGGTTCGATTAACTATGAATCGAATGCCCGTATGCTGGAAGACCTCATCAATGACGGTATCGACGGTATCATTGCCCTAGGCACTATTGGCGAGAATGCCTCACTGAGTCCAACAGAAAAGCGCGAGTTTATTAAACACACTGTAGATACTGTTAAAGGCCGTATCTTAGTCTTATCTGGTTGTACTGAAAATACCGCAGAGCAAGCAGCTCAATATGCTCAAGATATCGAAGAGATTGGTATCGATGGTTTAATGTTATTGCCTGCTATGGTGTATCGCGGTACAGATCGTGAGGTAATTGCTCACTACCAAACGGTCGCACGCTCAACTAAATTGCCTATCATGATCTACAACAATCCTGTTAGTTACGGCATCGACATTGATCTGGAGATGACAGCGATTCTTGCAGCAGAAGAGAACATCGTCGCAATTAAAGAGTCCACCACCGACACTCGTCGTTTGACCGAGTTGCAATCACGCTTCGGTGACCGTTTCAATATTCTGTGTGGCGTTGACGATATCGCCCTTGAAAGTATTCTCTTAGGCGCGACAGGTTGGATCTCTGGTCTCACTAATGTATTCCCACGTGAATCGGTCACGCTATTTAAGCTAGCACGTGCTGGTCGTATTGAAGAGGCTCGCGAGATCTACCGTTGGTTTATGCCTTTACTACGTCTAGATACTATCCCTACTTTGGTTCAATGCATTAAGTTTGCCGAACAAGTCGTCGGTCGTGGGAGAGAAAATGTCCGTATGCCGCGCATGAGCCTAATCGGTGAAGAGCGAGCTTATGTTGAAAATGTCATTAAAGAAGCTATGGCGACGCGTATCGATCTTAATAAGTACAACTTAGATTAAGGGTTAACCACTACCTGTTTCCTCTTTGACATTATGGGTGAATAAATTGACTATCTATCACCCATGTTCACAGCTTATCTTAGCCAAGAGGAACTGGAAAAATGGAGTAAGATTGAGATGTTAAAAGGTACCTTCTTTTGCGTCGATGCTCATACCTGCGGCAATCCGGTTCGTTTGGTCACCAGTGGCCACCCTGCTCTTAAAGGCCACACAATGAGTGAAAAACGCCAAGATTTCCTCAATCAATATGATTGGATCCGCAAAGCCTTGATGTTTGAGCCCAGAGGTCACGACATGATGTCAGGGGCATTTTTGTATCCTCCTTGCAGTGACAATGCCGATGCCTCTATTTTGTTTATCGAAACCAGTGGCTGCCTACCTATGTGTGGTCATGGCACTATCGGCACAATTACGGCGGCAATCGAGTCAGGTCTGTTATCGCCTAAAACACCAGCAAAGCTCGTCATCGATGTACCAGCAGGTCAGATAAATATCGATTTTCAGCAGACGGGCCCCAAAGTTGACTGGGTCAAGATCTACAATGTTCCCGCTTATTTAGCCCACTGCGATGTGATTCTCGATATTCCAGAACTTGGCCCATTAAAAGTCGACGTTTCGTACGGCGGCAACTACTACGTCATCGTTGAACCTCAAACTAACTACCCAGGATTAAGACATTGGTCTGCGGCAGACATTTTGCGCTGGAGCCCTATAGTGCGTCAAATAGCCCATGAGCAGTTAACCTGCATACATCCAAATGACGCGACGGTTTCAGGTGTTTCACATGTGTTGTGGACCGGCGATACCATCAGTGAAGGTTCTGATGGAGCCAACGCTGTCTTTTACGGTGATAAAGCAATCGATCGTTCCCCTTGTGGCACAGGAACAAGCGCTCGTCTGGCACAACTCTATGCCAAAGGGCTGCTCAACGTAGGCGATCAGTACACCCATGAAAGCATTATCGGCAGCCAATTTATCGGCCGCATCGAATCAGCAACCACGGTTGGGGAATATCCCGCCATTATGCCAAGCATTCAGGGTTGGGCCAGAGTAACTGGCCACAACTCCATTACCGTTGATGATAGCGACCCCTACGCCTTCGGCTTCCAAGTTGTATAAATAAATCATTCACACTCTAGCTTAACGAGCTAGTTGGACAGAGATAATTCAGGAATTACTATGATAGATACAATAAAGACAAAATTGACCGGACAACACTTTATCAAGGGTGAATGGATGGGCGATAGTGGCACTTTCTCTAGCTTCAATCCAGTAGAGAATATGCCACTGGATTGGCAATTTTCCACTGCATCAAACCAAGATATCCATACCGCAGCGAAAGCGGCCAAACAGGCATTTAATCAGTATCGTTCAACCACGCCGATACAGCGCGCCGAGTTTCTAGAAGCCATTGCCGATGAGATCCAAGCAGATATAGAAACGATCACGACAGCAGCTCACTTAGAAACCGGACTACCTATGGCCAGACTTCAGGGCGAAACAGGCCGAACTTGTGGTCAGTTAAGGTTATTTGCCAGTACATTACGTCAACCACTCGAGCCTAAATTTGTCGATTTGGCTAATCCAGAACGTGCTCCATTGCCAAAAGCTGATACCCGGCTCAGCGTATTACCACTGGGTCCTGTTGCCGTATTTGGCGCATCGAACTTCCCGTTAGCCTTCTCAACGGCTGGTGGCGATACTGCCTCAGCATTAGCCGCTGGTTGCAGCGTGATTGTTAAAGGCCACCCTGCCCATGCGGCCACGAGTGAATTAGTGACCCATGCTATCGAAAAAGCCATCAAACGCTGCAATATGCCTGCCGGCGTATTTAGTTTAATCCAAGGCACGGCACCGCAGGTATCGGTAGATCTCGTCAATCAGAGTGCCATTAAAGCGGTTGGTTTCACCGGCTCACTCAAGGTGGGCCGTATCTTAGCTGACTTATGCGCAGCCCGAGTTGAGCCGATCCCTTTTTATGGCGAGCTGGGATCAACTAACCCACAGTTCCTGTTAAACCAAATACTGTCAGACAAAGCCGAGCAGCTTGCCAGTACGCAGGTACAATCTATGATGATGGGACACGGTCAATTCTGTACTAGCCCAGGTGTTATTATTGCTCAAACTGGGGAGCCGCTGAACCGTTACATCGCGACAGTGACAGAAGATATCTCATCTTTAGCAGCATCAGCTATGTTAACATCTGGGATTGCTTCAACCTATCAAGCACACATTGATTCCCTCTTGAAAAACCCTCAGGTCAACTTAATTGCACAGGGACAAGCTGCAAACGCAAGCCACCAGACTCGACCAATTGCATTTAGAGTATCAGCTGAAGCTTACTTAGCCTCAGAAGCGCTACAGCAAGAGGTATTCGGCCCATGCGCAATTTTAGTTGAATGCGAAAATCTGGCTCAGATGCAGCTAGTTGCCGCTGATTTAGATGGCCAATTGACAGCCACCATTCATGGAACCGATGCTGAATTGTCACAAAACTCAGACTTAATTGAAGCCGTGGCCTATAATGTTGGTCGCCTAATTTTCAATCAGATGCCGACCGGCGTTGAAGTGTGTCATTCAATGAATCATGGCGGGCCATATCCTGCCAGCACTGATAGTCGCAGCACTTCAGTAGGCAGTCAGGCAATGAAGCGGTTTGAGCGACCGATCTGCTATCAAAATATGCCAGAATCAATTTTACCAAGTGAATTAATGCTATCAGACCCTAAAGTTATGACATTTTAAACTTTGCTTGATTTACCAGAAATAAATAGAGGGAAGATAGTTTCCCTTTATTTATATTGACAATAACGGTAATCTTACAAGGATAAAATAGAATAACGAATAGTCAAAATTGAAACTATGAGCCGATCAACACCTATTATCCATAAAACTCGCACTCAAGTTGTCGTTGAAGTGCTTAGAGAAAAAATTCTTTCTGGTGATATCGCAGCTGGTGAACCACTTCGCCAAAGTGCATTAGCTGAAGAGTTAAATGTCAGTCGTATTCCTGTTAGAGAAGCCTTACTTCAGCTAGAAGCTGAAGGTTTGGTGAAGTTTGAAGCCCATAAAGGCGCAACAGCAACCGTGTTGTCAGTCGAGCAAGTGACAGAATTGTTCGAGCTCAGAGCCATGATCGAAACCGATCTGCTTGCCAAAGCTATACCGAATTTAACTGATGATGATTTTCTGCAAGCAGAAAAAGTGCTTGATGAATTGGAATCTGCGTTTAAGCAAGAAGATGCTGTCGCCACGTGGAGTGAACTGAATACTAGCTTCCACACATGCTTATATCAGCCGGCAAATCGTCCACATACCTTAGAGGTTGTGCATGGTTTAAATACTAATTGTGACCGCTATATTCGTTTACAATTACTGCTTGCTGGCGGAATACCACGAGCAGAGCAAGATCACCGCGATTTGCTCCAATTCTGTAAAAGTAGAGAAATAGACAAGGCCGTCGAACTGTTGCGTTGTCATATTTTGCATGCTGCTGGTGAGATCCGTAATCTTGTCGCTCAACAAGTGGTATAGGTCACAGTTGCAGTGCAAACGACTTGTTAAGCTAAATTTACGTTTGATAAGGCAGAGCCAAGGTTCTGCCTTTTTTATTTGAGAGAAAACTAGATGCAGTACGCCACAATTACCGGTTGGGGAAAATGTGTTCCTCCAGCAACACTAACAAACCATGATCTTTCAACCTTCATTGAAACTTCTGACGAGTGGATTAAATCACGTACCGGCATCAGTCAGCGTCATATCAGTCATGTAAATACCTCTGAACTTGCTTCTGTCGCCGCGCAACACGCGCTTGCTGCCGCTGGTATCAAAGGCAGTGACTTGGATATGATCATTTTAGCGACTGCCAGCCCGGATACCTTGATCCCAAATATCGCTTCTACTGTTCAAGCCAATGTCGGCGCAACTTGTGCGGCATTTGATATTAATGCAGCCTGTAGTGGCTTTCTCTACGGCGTAGGTCTTGCCAGTTCACAGATTAAAAGTGGTCAATGTAAAAAAGTACTGGTTATCGGTGCTGAGCGTTTATCTTTCTATTTAGACTGGTCACGTCGTGACACTGCCGTGTTATTTGGCGATGGTGCTGGTGCTGTTGTACTTGAAGCTACAGATCAGGAAATTGGTGTGCTTGGTTATGAGCTTAACAACGATCCTGCTGGTCGCGATATTCTAAAAGCGGGCTTCGGTACCGCCATGGATAGATTCAGTGCTGACTCTCTTGAATTCTATATTGAATTTAACGGTCAAGAGATCTTTAAACGTGCCATCGCAGGCATGAGTAAATTGAGCACTAAAGTGCTTGAGAAATGCAAAATAAGTAAAGATGATGTTGATTGGGTTATTCCTCATCAAGCTAACGAGCGTATTATCGATACGCTTATTAGTCGCATGAAGATCCCGAAAGAGAAAGCGATCGTCAATATTGCCAACTATGGTAATACCTCCGCTGCTACGATCCCTATTGCCATCTGTGATGCATTAGAACAAGGTAAGATAAAGCCTGGTCAAACTATTCTTTCCTGTGCTTTTGGAGCCGGCCTGACATCGGCTGCAGCCTTAATTAAGTGGGGCGACAGAGTCAGCCCTATTAATGAAAGCAATGCCGAGCTGCCGCCCTGTGATCAAACCGGTATTGAGCTGGTCAGCAAAGCCGTTAAACATTTTTGTGGCTAATCGTTAACAGCAATTAAATTAAGCACGAAACAAAACACCAGCCATTGCGCTGGTGTTTTTGTATCTTTAATTTTGTGTCTTTAATTATTCTTTCCGTGATGCTCTGATCCCAATGGGTATTACAGTTCTGTTCCTCAACATTAAGAGTATGAAGTAGCAGCCGATAGCTGCAAGTAAGTGTTTCACGGTGTGTCCACTCATCACTTCCCCCGTAGCCAAATAGATATTTAGGTCATTAAACTCCGCTATTTTAGCTAATATGTAACAGACAAATGCCATAAATAGTAAGTTGTAATGAGTATATATTTTAGGAAAAAATAGCAAAATAACAGGCAGGGTTAACATAGGCACAAGTTGAACCCAATAATAGAGTCTGAGATCATCAGTCCAATGCCAATAGCAGACTGAAAAAATCCCAATAAATAGGGCGGGTAATAGTATTAAACTACTGAGCTTGCTAGAGACACACTCCCCAATCAAGGCCACATAAAGCCCCATAAATCCAAACGTCATAGGCAGACGATCCCACACTAATGAATCGTTATTTGGCGACCAATGATAATAGAATGATGCTATCGAGACTAAAGTCACTCCCACAAAAAGGAGTGTCCAACCATTCATCACTCGCCACTGATAGATGGACAAGGTTTGATAAAGTCCCAAAAAACCTATGATAAAAAATGGAATATTAGACAGCACATTAAAAAAATTAGGAACATCTACCAATTTTTTTTGATCAGCAAAGCTATGATAAGCTAGGTTTTGTGGTATAGAACCTAAACTATAAAGCCACAATAACGAACCCCAAACGATGGCAAGCAAAAGGCCGTGGCGCCAATTGAAACTTTCCATCACAACAACATTAGTTTGATTTAACCTGTTCACTTATGACTCCTAATCGCCCACTTATTCGCTAACACACGAACACGTGAAGGAGTTAATCTAGGCACATCGATAGTTTTATTCTAGATGAGTTCTTCTCGTTAAGAATCAAAATTACTGCTAATGCATCTTCTTCTGATTATACATTCGAGTATCAGCGTTGTGCAGGAGATCCCGTAAGCTATTACCATCTTGGGGAAACATAGCAACTCCAACACTGGCCCTTAATTCAAGCTGCTTCCCTTCAATTTCAATATCTTCATTTAATGTCGCACGTATACTGTCGATTAAATCAACTTTAATTACATCTAAGCTATAATTTTCAAGTACTACCACAAATTCATCACCACCAAATCTAGCGAGGATATCTGAATGGCGAATTTTCATTTTAATCCTACTAGCCGCTTCAATTAACACTTTATCACCCACTTCATGACCAAAACGATCATTGATGACCTTAAAATTATTAAGATCAATATAGAGCAGAGCGATAGATTGTTTACTTACTTTAGCGCGTTCAAGAGCATCTTCGGCACTACCTTCAAAGAAATGACGATTAGCCACCTTTGTCAAGCTATCGAATAACGCCATCTCCTGCAGCTTTTTTCTGGTTATCACATGTTCTGCCACCTCGGCCTGTAAACTGATATTCACAGTAATTGAACGTATTTCACTTTTGGAAACTTTAATGCCTTTGGTGATAAACACTGACGAGCCTGACACCACAAAAAAGATCATCAAGTAGCCAAAAGAGCTTGGATTAATGATGAAGTATGACATCACGGGTAACAACACACTCAAAATAAACAGTATGTAATAAGCTGGTATCATTGAATATTGAAAAATGGCCACAGCAATAGCACACAGATAGAGACATAGAAGAAATAACACTGCAGATTGTTCAATAGGCTGAGGTAACAAAAAAACAGCCACACCATATAGCAGACCGATCAGACAACCTAATCCCACTCTACAAATCAGTAATCTTGCGAGCACTTGTCTTTCTGGTTTATGTTTACCAACATATTTAGCGATAAAAAAGACAAACGTGGCGACGAATGTTGTTACACAGAACAGAGCTTGAACATATTCAGTCGTCGTACCGTAATATGAGAGAATAACCGAAACAACAAAAGCTCCAAAAATCAAACCCATCATATTCGATATTGAGTAGCTGAAGAAACGATTAACTCGCTCCAGATAGTTTTGTTCCTGTTCAGGGTCAGTTGGATAGTTTAGAGATAATAGATTGATATAGGTCACTTCAACTCCCCCTTTAACCGACTAACTCTGTGACTCTCATATATCGGTTTCTTCTTACCTAAAAACGTTTTTCTTACCGTTTACAAAGTCTAGTAGAGCTCTCTTTGTATTGCCATGACAGAAAAATAGCGGTTTAAAATGAATAAATAGAGTCCAGCAGCAAAAGTGGGAGTAAATAAAAATAAAGAGGAGAAGTGATGAGATAACCCAACCAAGTTATAATTCCAAGCTGGGATTAATCATGAATATTAGTTGTAACCACGAATATAAGTAGGGGTGACATCATCACTGTTGAAGGCTTCACATAAAGAATTAAAAAGCTCTGTATTAGTCTTTTTTACCAGAGGAGGAAAGCGATCAAACTGCTCAATTTGATCATTAAGATGATTATTTTGATCATTTTTCAATAAAATTTTAGTGTTTTCCATAAGTAATGCCTCTGATATCGAGTAAGCGAGTCCGCAAAGATGTCGTAGATTCATCAGGTCGCATTTCCCCGAGTAAAGCCAATATCGACTAGATTTTGAGGATGTTAAACTCATGACTCATTGAATACCATAAGCTTAATGACCAGTATGAAACTAAACTCATTTAACAATACTTAACAGTCATAATAAATATAAAACATTCAAACTTGAGTTTTATATGGGTAAAACATAATCATATGTTTTAAATTGCACACTATTTGATCTGAACAAGTTCAAGCTCGTTTGCCAAAATAACCTGACCTGTAAAGTCTTCTTTTATGATCGCAACTGACTCATCCAATGTCTTTGTACTACGTAACATAAAATGCGCCAACATCAGTTGATTAACATTCGCTTGTTGTGCTATTTCGCCGATAGTTTGAGGAGTCATATGCAAGTTTTTTTCAACCCACCCAGCCTCTTGTCCAATAGCATTATTCGCCACTAACAGTTGAGTTCCTTTGGCTAAAACAGGTAAATTTCCACTACGACCATTCATATCCCCACTAAAGGTAACAGAGCATTCACCTAAGCTCACTCGCCAGGCTAAAGCGGGTACTGGACCATGAAACACATTGATAGCAGCAATTGAGAGGCTATCTGTTAATGCGTGCTGCCAGACCTTATTATCAGCAACAATATTATGAGCTTGTATTAAGTAGTCAGTGGAAGCTTGCTGCCTAACGTTATCAGACAGGTAAGGAAAAGTACTCTTTTGCCTATCATCGAACAGCGCTGAGATAAACTCAGTGGTCGATGGAAAATTGACCGCAGAGCTGGGGCCAAAAATCCCCAAAGGCTGATCTCTTCCAGTGAAAAAGCCCGCCTTAATATAGACAGGAAGTGCAGCGCTATGATCCACATGTAAATGTGTGAGTAAGATAGCCTGCAAATCATTAAAATTGGCAGTGGATTGTTCAAAATTAAAAGAGCTGCCTCCACCAGCATCGACCATGACTCTTGCCTTACCATTTATCCAAACCAGAAATGATGCCGATGCCAAGCCATCGTTAATTTCAGGCCCTCCCGCCCCTAATGTTTGTACCTGTATACCAGTACATTGCTCAACAGGCATCTGTGATGCAAATAAGTTTGTACTCCACATCATTGCCGTTAACGCGATAAAACTCAATCCAGCCTTGTTCATAACACTTCCTTAAAACACATGAGTAAGAGTACAGACCTCGTTAACGCTTTTTTTTATTCAATCATGAGATAAAAAAATGCCAGTCATTGCTGACTGGCATTGTTCACTTGTACTAGCGGGTTAAAACATTAAATATTCGCTAAAATTTTATTAACACTTTCTTTGGCATCGCCGAACAACATTTCAGTATTTTCTTTAAAGAAAAGTGGATTCTGAACGCCTGCATAACCAGTAGCCATCGAACGTTTAAATACCACTACGTTCTCAGCATTCCATACTTCAAGTACTGGCATACCCGAAATTGGGCTACCAGGCTCTTTCGCTGCGGGGTTAACAGTATCGTTCGCACCGATAACAAGCACCACATCAGTATTGGCGAAATCATCATTGATCTCATCCATCTCCATCACGATATCGTAAGGAAGTTTAGCTTCAGCCAGAAGTACGTTCATATGACCCGGCAAACGTCCCGCAACAGGGTGAATCGCAAAACGGACATTAATGCCACGTTTACGCAGTTTCTGAGTGAGTTCTGCAACTGGATATTGAGCTTGAGCAACCGCCATGCCATAGCCTGGTGCGATGATAACGCTACGGGCACTTTTCAGCATTTCAGCCACATCTTCAGCTTGGATTTCACGGTGTTCACCCTGATCAGCATCACCGGCTACCACGGTACCACTTTCGGTACCAAAGCCACCTAAGATCACCGAGATAAATGAACGGTTCATCGCTTTACACATAATATACGAAAGAATCGCGCCTGAACTACCCACTAGCGCACCGGTAATGATCAATAGATCGTTACCTAACATGAAGCCTGCTGCTGCTGCTGCCCAACCTGAATAAGAGTTAAGCATAGAAACAACCACTGGCATATCCGCGCCGCCAATGGCCGATACCAAGTTATAACCGAATACGAAAGCGATTAGCGTCATCAGCACTAATGCACTTATGGCATCAGTTTGCATGTAGTAGATACCCAATACGACAGAAGCTACCAGCATACCTAGGTTCAACCAATGTGCCCCAGGTAGTGCTTTAGGCGAACTGCTAACGAGTCCGCGAAGCTTAGCGAACGCCACAACCGAGCCAGTAAAGGTCACACCACCGATAAAGATGCCTAAGAAGACTTCGACATCATGAATGGTCTTAGCCACAGGATCGATATGACCCGTCACAGCATCCATCAAGGCGCCGTGATCTAATGTGCTCGAGAAACCAACGAGCACCGCAGCCATACCCACAAAACTGTGAAGGATAGCCACTAATTCAGGCATTTCGGTCATCTCTACTTTCAGCGCTAAACGCACACCAATCGCAGCACCTATTGCCATTGCACCAGTAACAATCCAGCTGTTACCATCAATTTGAGTACTGGCTAGGGTTGCGACAATCGCAATCACCATACCGATAATACCCAAGATATTACCGCGTTGAGCGGTTTCTTGTTTACTTAAGCCTGCAAGACTGAAGATAAACAGGACAGCGGCAACCAGATAAGCTGCACTTAATAATCCTATAGACATGTTCGTCAATCCCCTTAGTCTTTACGGAACATTTTCAGCATACGCTGAGTGACAGTGAAACCACCGGCAATGTTAATCGAAGCGATAAGTATCGCAATACCAGACAATATCAGTACAGCCGTGCTGTCGCTATTCATCTGTACCAGTGCACCGACAACAATGATGCCACTGATGGCATTGGTCACGCTCATCAATGGTGTGTGCAGTGAGTGGCTCACGTTCCAAACCACGTAGTAACCGACAACACATGACAGAACAAACACGCTAAAATGTTGCAGGAAGTCAGCTGGCGCCGAGTTTGCGATAAGCCCAAATAGACCTGCAGCAACTAATAGCAGTGCTCGTTTAATCCAAGGGTTCTTTTTCTTCTCAACGACGTCAGCGACGGCCTCTGCAACTTTCGCTTGAGGTTGCGCACTGACCTGAATCACTGGTGGTGGGAAAGTGATTTCGCCATCTTTAACGGCTGCAACACCACGAATCACTTCATCATCGAAGTTGATCACATAGTTACCATCTTTCTCTGGCGCCATCAGTTTAAGCAAATTGACTAAATTGGTACCGTACAGTTGGCTTGCTTGTGTCGGCAGACGACGTGACAGCTCGGTATAACCAATAATGGTCACATCGTTGACCACAGCGACTTCACCTGGCACAGTTAATTCACAGTTACCGCCGTTTGCCGCTGCCAGATCGACAATTACGCTACCAGGCTTCATCAAGCCAACCATATCTTCTAAGATCAACTTAGGTGCAGGCTTGCCCGGGATAAGTGCTGTGGTAATGATAATATCGACATCTTTGGCTTGTTCACGAAACAGTGCCATCTCAGCTTCAATAAACTCTTTACTCATGACTTTGGCATAACCATCACCAGAGCCAGATACCTCTTCGAAGTCTACTTCTAAGAATTCGGCGCCCATGGAGTTGATCTGCTCTTTCACTTCAGGACGAGTATCGAAGGCGCGAACGATTGCCCCTAAACTTCCAGCAGTACCTAATGCTGATAAGCCGGCAACACCAGCACCAATGATCAACACTTTGGCCGGCGGCACTTTACCTGCAGCAGTTATTTGACCAGTAAAAAAACGGCCAAAGTGATTAGCCGCTTCGATAACTGCACGGTAACCATCTACGTTAGCTAATGAGCTACGGGCATCAAGGGATTGAGCACGTGAAATACGCGGTACCATATCCATAGCAAGCAAGTTTATGCCTTTCGCTTTAAACTTCTCTAACAGTTCAGGATTTTGAGCAGGCCATACAAAACTTATGACTGTCGCACCGGCTTTCATTAGATCTGTTTCGTCAACGCCAGTATCGGCATCGATAGTGGGCGCATTGACTTTCAATATGAGATCCGCTTGAAACGCTTCTTCGAGGCTAACAATCTCAGCTCCCGCTTCTAAATACGCTTCATCTTTGAAATTTGCAGCCTCTCCGGCACCGCGTTGCACAACAACACTGAAACCTAATTTCTTAAGCTGAATAACAGTGGCTGGTGTCGCGGCTACCCGGCTCTCCTGATTAAGGATCTCCCTTGGTATTCCGATTTGCATAGTGTTTTCCTGGTGTCGATAGTGATGTTCTCTATTGCGATTAACACGAGTATTGCTCGGTAATGCATTAGCAATTTTTTATAATCCTCTATGACAAAGCAATAGATAGGGTCATTGCCGCCGAAATATTAATTCAAGCGTGTCATAAATCCTATCAACAATAACAAGATATTTGGGCTATGGGTCAATAATTTTCAATATTTGAGATTAATCTCTATTATTCTTGCGGAGAAGTTTGATCGTGGCAGGCTGTCAATCTCATTCTGCTATTAGTTATTTACAATTGTTATAAAATCCATCTACATAGATAGAAGATTTACGAGCCCAATGACTAAATAACATTAAATTTGTGTTCCTCATTGCAGACTCAAGATCAACAGAGGTTAAGCAAGAGATATCAATTAAGAGAGCAGTTCAGCAACATTCACTCTTCCTCCCTGACCTATCGCGCATACCTGAGCGAGTAACAGCTCCCCACAAGCAATGGCATCAATCAGTGCATTGTGCGCAGCGTAAACAGGCAAGCCATAACGTTCCCTACTCGCACCAAGCCTCAATGATCCCTCTTTGAACACTTCATGTTGACGCATCAATCTGCGTTTTTCTAATCCCAAGGTGTCGATGGCCATCAATATCACTCTTTGCTGAAAGTGCACTGACAAGCCTTTTTGTAAAAAAGCCAGATCTAAAGGGGAGTGGTGTGCGACCAGTATTTGACCATGGATTTTTTCTGCAAACCATGCCATTGCAACTTCTAGAGAAACCGCCCCATCAAGATGATGATCTAAGATGCCGTGAATGGCTGCACTTTGCCCGACACTGCCCTCGATTTTAACCAGTTTATGCTCAGCTTTTGACAATATCAGACGACCCTTTTCTATCGGTACAATACCAATACTTAATATTTGATCAAACTGTGCATCTAACCCCGTCATCTCCAAATCAATAGCCAACAAAGGCGCATCCATAACATTGGTGGTTAATAACGTTTTTTGAGCAAGATAATAAGCTTTGAGGCTTTCATTTTCGGCTCGAATGACCCGCCAGAAAAATTTAGTTTTCAACAGGTTCTGTACCAACAAATCAAAAACTCCGGGTAAATTTAAGTTTTATACCAGACTGAGCATCATGTACGACTTTAAAAGCATCCCTTAATTGATGCCGAACAAGAGACGACAGCTGCTTAGGTTGAAGATAATTTGAAATAGGCAGGGCCTGAGTATATTGTTCCCCTTGATTAAACAGTCGCATATGAGCTATAAACTCATGGGCATCAGCAAGGTTTAGTGCATCTTTTCGGTTAATAATATTTTGCTCCATCAGGGCGCGGATCCGCTTAGCGGTATTGACCTCTTTAATCCCTGCAAAGAGTGCGTAGATACGAACGATATCGTTAATTAACGCGTTGCCTTTATTCTTAAGATCTATCCCTTTAACCTCAGATCCATCGCGTTCAAGGACAAGTTGCTTGAAAAAACCCAAAGGGGGTGACTCTACCAGTGAGTTATTGGTCATCGCTGCGAGAAAAATATCATTATCTTTGGTGTTGGCTAACACCTCATCTTGCAAACTATCGAACAGGCAGCTTGGGCCGAAAATAGAACGCATATCGAAAAATATACTGGCATGCATCAAGGCTGTTGGTTCTGGGGTATCGACCCATTGAGTAAATTTACCTTGCCATTGAGATAAGCTCAATCGCCACTGAGGGTTCTGCGCCATGATATCGCCAGGACAATAGATGTAACCACATTTATCTAGTCCGCTACATACCGCCTTTGCTAGCGCCTCAAAGTAGCCTGACGCAGCTTCATCGGGCTCATGGGCCAAGAGCAAACCGTTATCTTGATCTGAGCAGGCAGCCTGATCTTGTCGTCCTTGAGAGCCAAACGCTAACCAACAAAACGCCATTGGCGCCTCTCCGAGCAGGGTTAGATTTAAAATGATCAACCGGCGCGTCAGGGCATCGGTAACCGAGGTCAATACACGCCCTATCTCTTCCGCTCTGGCATCAGCACTGATTAAGTTCTGTAACAGCAAGGGGATCTGTTTACTGACAGAGATAAGACTGTCTAGACTAATCTGACGCTCTATTTCACCAATCAGCAGTAGAGGTTGAGCGCTTTGTCCACGTAGAATATCAGTACTGGTCACAACCCCTACTGCTCTCTCATCATCGACAATGGGCAGATGATGAATACCATGCTCACTCATCAATAACATAGCCTCAAACACTAAGGCATTAGCGCTGAGTACTTTTGGTTGCGAGGTCATCGCTTGATGCACTGGTAAACTGCCATCTTGTCCTTCTGCTAACACGCGATTACGCAGATCTCTATCCGTTAAAATGCCACAGAGTTTAGCATTATCGACCACCAAAATGGAGGAGACTCTCGCTCCGCGCATCATTCTTGCTGCCTCACTAACAGACGCATTAATATCGATAATCAGCGGGTTCTTAGACATTAACGAGCAGACTCGGCTAGTCGTGGTTAACTCTTTTGCCTTAAACTTGGCTTGATGACGAAGACGTTTCGCAAATGCCCGATTAAAAGAGCGATCAAACTGCCGACTCTGTACACGTAGATAATCAAAAGTGTCTGGATCCAGATGATATACAAGACCATCTTCTAAGATACGAACTCGATTACTGATTTTTTCACCGGACAAGAGTGATGGGAAACCGAAATAGTCTCCTTCACCTAACCTATCGAGTAACTCACCATTATCACTTCTCACCTCAAATGCACCACTGCGGACAATATAAAGTTGAGGGTCTGTTTCATCTAAGGGAACAAACGTTGACGCCTTGCTGTAGTAGCCAACACTCAAGCTTTTACAACATCGTTCTAATGCTGAGTCAGACAAGGAGTCAAAGGGAACGAGTCCCTGGATAAAATCGGTAATGGGTTGAAGCTCGCTTGCATCCATAGGTAGCCTGCCATAGTTATACATCATTGAACTATAACGAATTCAATATAGGCTTAATATTCGACTAAAGGCTTAATGAATTGTATTTAAAGCAAAAAGAGCGCCGAAGCGCTCTTTTATTGAGTGAATAAACTCACTAATTAATGATCATGTGCTTCGCCAGACCCTTTAGGGAAACGAATCGACTCGACCATAGCAACCACATCTGCAGGAACTTCTTTAGTCACCCTGCTAACACTAAATGCAACAACGAAGTTCACTAGCATACCTAACATACCGATACCTTCTGGTGAGATGCCCATGAACCAGTGATCAGCATTGTTAATCTCAGGATTAACAAACTTAAAGAACACAATGTAAGAGGCCGTAAACAGTAGACCCAGTACCATACCAGCGATCGCGCCCTCTTTATTCATCGTCTTAGAGAAAATCCCCATGATAATAGCTGGGAAGAGTGATGAGGCAGCTAAGCCAAAGGCAATGGCGACCACCGCAGCAACAAAGCCTGGAGGATTAATACCAAAGTAACCCGCCAACACAATACCCAGAGCTGCAGCAATACGGGCAAACAACAACTCCTTTTTATCAGAGATATCTGGCATTAAGTTTTTCTTCAACAAATCATGCGCAACTGACGTTGAGATAACCAGTAACAAACCCGCAGAAGTAGATAATGCCGCCGCTAAACCGCCCGCAGCAACCAATGCGATAACCCAAGCTGGTAAATTAGCAATTTCAGGCGTTGCTAATACCATGATGTCACGGTCAATCTTCATCTCATTTTCAGGACCGTTGGCGTAATAAATCTTGCCATCGTCATTCTTATCATCCCAGGTAATAAGCCCTGTCTTTTCCCAGTTCTTAATCCACTCAGGAGCTTGGGTATAAGCGACACCGGTCGACTCTGGACCGTTGATAGTTTCAATCATATTCACACGAGAGAACGCAGCTAGAGCAGGAATAGTGGTGTACATGATAGCGATAAAGACTAATGCCCAACCTGCTGAAACGCGCGCATCTTTCACCTTAGGTACAGTGAAAAAACGCACGATAACGTGTGGCAAACCCGCAGTACCAAACATTAACGCACCGGTAATAAAGAACACATCAATCATGCTCTTAGAGCCTTCAGTATACTGAGAGAAACCCAGTTCAGCCGATAAGCCGTCTAACTTATCCAGTAGGAAAACACCAGTACCATTACCCGCAGCATCGACAAGTTCAGCACCAAAACCAATTTGTGGGAAAATATGGCCTGTCATCATCACAGAGATGAAAATTGCAGGCACCATGAAAGCAAAAATAAGCACACAATACTGAGCAACTTGAGTATAAGTGATGCCTTTCATGCCACCGAGGACGGCATAGAAGAAGACCACTGCCATGCCTATATACACACCGGTATCGACTTCGACCTCGAGGAAACGCGAGAACACCACGCCCACACCACGCATCTGCCCTGCAATATAAGTGAAGCAGATAAAGATGGCACAAACAACAGCTACAGTACGTGCAGCTTGAGAATAATAACGGTCACCAATAAAGTCAGGCACCGTAAATTTACCAAATTTACGCAAGTAAGGAGCCATACACAAAGCGAGTAGTACATAGCCGCCCGTCCAACCCATCAAGTAAACTGAACCATCGTAACCTACGAACGAGACTATACCTGCTAATGAGATAAAAGACGCCGCAGACATCCAATCAGCGGCTGTCGCCATTCCGTTAACAACAGGATTGACACCACCGCCTGCTACATAAAATTCTTTGGTCGAGCCCGCTCGGGACCAGATCGCAATACCAATATAAAGGGCAAACGTTACGCCCACGATTAAATACGTTAGAGTTTGTACATCCATCTCACTGCTCCTTACCTAGGTTAAATGCTAGTCTTCGTTCACATTGTATTTTTTGTCTAATGCATTCGCTTTAGCGACATAGACAAAAATCAGCGCCACAAACACGTACATTGCACCCTGTTGTGCAAACCAGAATCCTAATTTGAAGCCCATGAAATGATATTCATTGAGCACATCTACTAATAAAATACCGCAACCAAATGATACGGCCGCCCATATGGCCAATAAGCCAAGCACTAAACGTAAATTTTCACGCCAGTATCCCTCTGCCTTGTCGTTGCTTTCAAAACTCATAGCGACTCCTCTGTGATGATTTTATATTTAAGTCTCAGTTAATCTATCAAGCAAAAGCACAACAACAATCGCGACCTTAGTCTAACGCTTACGACAACTTTAGTATTAAACAAGTAATTAGTCGCTATTTAACAACCTATTACAAGTTAACGTGCACGTTAACCTGCCAATTATTAAGTAATAAACTTTAGACTAAGGTAGCAGGGATATTGATAAGGTTAATGTAGCGCGCCGCCTTAAATGAGAAACTCAATCGTGTAAGCTGAGATAGTTTTGTGTAGCGCGTCGCATGGTTTGGCAAAAATTTTCACACTATTTGGCAAATGAAAACAGGTCTCACCTGAGGCTTTATCAGTTCACATAGATTGACAAATGAGAACAGGTCTCATTCAGCCCGTATCTCACCAAAGATCAAGGCTTTTAATTGGAGTTTACCCCTAAACAGTTACTAATTGACTAGTACTAATTAACGCCAAACCTGCAAGTAAACTTATTTTTAATAGACACTTATTGATCATACTAGCCCATTTAAACATGACCTTGTTTGGCGGTGTTAAACATATAAATAGAATTAATTATTTAATAAAACATTGAATTATAAGCACACCTAAATTTAAACCTAACACTAAAAATGAGCAGAACCAAAATACAGATCTGCATTTAATTGCACATTGATTGGAAACGTGGTAATAAATGATGAGATAAAATACCTTATTTATCTCATCATTTATATGAATAACAAGCTTCCATAATGGTATTTTTATGCGTTAGCTTTACATAATTCAATATCATCATTTTACTTTACATTGAAATATGTAAAGCCAACTAACTGAAACAGTATTGATTACTCGAAGTTGGTTATTATGAATAATGAAAAGAAGATAAGTAACGGGAAAATAGGTGTATTTGCGCTAGCAATGTTAAACGTCGTTGCCGTTGTCAGTTTACGTGGCCTCCCCGCGGAAGCTGAATATGGGTTAAGTTCGGTATTTTATTATGTATTTGCAGCCGTTGTATTTCTGGTTCCAGTTTCTCTGGTTGCTGCCGAGTTGGCAACTGGCTGGTCAGAAAAAGGGGGTATATTTCGTTGGGTAGGTGAAGCATTTGGTCCTCGGCTTGCCCTTGTCGCTGTATTTATGCTGTGGATTGAAGTCACTGTTTGGTTCCCAACTGCGTTAACGTTTGGTTCGGTATCACTGGCATTTATTGGTCCTGATACGACTTGGGATCAAGCTCTTTCAGAAAACAAATTCTTCATATTGTCGATTGTATTAGGTATTTATTGGTTTGCAACTTTTGTCGCTCTTCGGGGGACATCTGCTTTTGCTAAACTGGCTAAGTGGGGTGGCCTAGTGGGCACTATCATACCTGGCATCGTGTTAATCGTGCTTGGTTTTTCTTATTTGTTTTTCTCTGGTAAGCCACCTCAAATAGAATTGACTTGGGGCAACCTTATTCCCGACTTTTCTAATTTTAATAATGTGGTACTCGCAGCCAGTATTTTCCTGTTCTATGCCGGTATGGAGATGAACGCCATTCATGTTTCAGAAGTCGATAATGCCGCGCGTAATTACCCTATTGCAATCGCCATTGCAGCAATTGGTACAGTGTCAGTGTTTGTTTTAGGTACCTTGGCGATTGCCTTTATCATTCCTCAACAAGACATCAGTTTAACCCAAAGCCTCTTGATAGCTTATGATAAGTTGTTTGCTTGGGCTGGTATTGGTTGGGCTTCACCGGTTGTCGCAGCGTGTCTAGCTCTTGGTGTGCTTGCTGGAGTGGTTGGTTGGGTAGCGGGTCCATCTTCTGCACTGCTAGTTGTCGCTAAAGGGGGATATTTACCACGATTCTGGCAATACACCAATAAATATGGCATGGCAACGCACATTATGTTGGTTCAAGCCATATTAGTGACCTTAATCTCCACCATATTTGTGGTGTTGCCATCGGTACAAGCCGCCTATCAGATCTTAAGTCAATTAACGGTCGTTCTGTATTTGATTATGTATTTATTAATGTTTGCTGCAGCCATCCACCTTAGATACAGTCAACCCAATCGACCACGTCCCTATAAAATACCTGGGGGCGATATGGGCATGTGGATCATTGGTGGTTTAGGCTTTATTGGTTCATTAATAGCATTCCTATTTTCATATATCCCGCCGAATCAAATCTCAGTGGGTAGCCCTGAAGAGTTTGTTGGTTTCCTTGTGTTATTGACGCTATTCTTCGTCGCTGTTCCGCTTATTATTTACCAAGTTCGCAAGTCACATTGGAAAGATCCTTCAGTGACTGACTTTGCGCCGTTTACTTGGGAAATAGAGAATATACATCCCGGGATTATAAATACGTCAGATAAAATCACTCATGAATTAAATAAGTAACTTAAACAAAATATCGTATGTTTCATTTAGGTATGCTAATTCATCAAAATTAATTGGATTAGCATTTGCCTCGGTGATGAATGAAATATGTTTAAGATTTATTACCAAGTACTGAAAGATAAATCACCAGTTCAGCCAATTCTTTCGCAGTTCTGCGTTTAGAGGTGATCAGGTATTTACCATTAATAAACATTACAACATCCCTTCTCAGACTAACTTAATATAATCAATGCCTTCAATACCAAAAACTCAAAAAAACTAATCGCAACATGGTATGCATAAGCCTACCGATAGGTATAGATTTAACTCTTGCTGCTGTTGGCTTTGTTGCTGGGATTGTTGCTGTTGACTTCGAAGCTGTTGCTTTTCTGGTTCAGATAATTCAGTCAAACATCTTTCAGGAATTGCATCATTATTTTTTCTACGTTCAGGTGATGGTACTTCCTTCGCACCGTCATCCACTATCGACTGGTTATTTTCCTCCTTACTCTCCTGATAGGCTCCCCAGAACAGAGACAAGATTGCAACTGCACTGATCATCAGTTTCTTATCTAACTTACTACCTTTGTTTTTAGTCAATACACAACACCTCTCAGATACTTTGAACATCCCGCACTATATTAATCTTTACTTTTATGAGAAAAACGTTCCAGCGCAGACTTGGCAATAAGTTCCATATGAGGTGCTGCAAAATAGAACCCCAGTACCAACATCATTGCTGCATTCATCTGCTCAGCATTATGACCGATCACATTGGCAGCTTTTTCAAACCCCTCGGGATCTCCAGCCCAGATGGAGATAATGGACAACAGTGTCACAGTGAAATATTGAAACACCCAGATCCCAGCAATCACTAATGCAATAAAGCGACGGGCCAAATTTTGGCCCTGTGTCGCCGCCATCCAATTGACCAACATACCTCTCGCCTCACTACGCTCCTTCGCCGCATCAAGACTTTTTTCTTCATCGGTGTAAACAAGCGCATCTAGTCCATTAGTAACACCATCTACCATGGCATTCACCGCATGGCTAGATCCAAACAATCTTCCCCAAAACCCCATATGCAACCCCCTATCAAGCCATGTTTACGGTATATCGATTTCACTACTTATCTGAACGGTTCAGTGCAACTTGTGGTTCACTGTTGACCAATCTAAGCACGTCATTATCGACTTCACTGCTACAAGACAAAGCAAACATCTCCTGTATTGACAATATAACTTGATCTACACCGCAAAATATTTCTGTACAAAAAAGTTGCTCTGCTAGGTGTTGATTATTAACTTCATGGCCCCTAGCCCGTTGACATACTTCAACCAAATATAGCTCTTTAAAGATAATATCTAATGTTGACTCATCAAACCCACAGCTTTCATTGTTTGCCAACATTTAATACCTTTTAAAGAGATAGCCGTCTCACAATCTGAACTTGAATGAATAATAAGATTTTTATTGCCACTGAATAATTCGCCATTATTAACCTCATCGACAAACTTACGGCAAACAAATAAATAACTAATCTATTAAGGTAATAGATTAAAATCATCAAGAACCTGAGAAAATATAAATTCAAGTTCATCCGTACTCCCTGCAGATAAGATCCTTTCCTTAGATGTAACGGAGAAACCAGCTAGTAATCCATAATATTGATACAAGGAAGTGACTTTCTGTTTTATATCCAGATAGAGTTCATTAACTGTGATCCCTTTAGCGTTGGCCTCGTGAATAAGGAATAGATACTCAATACTATCCTCCTCTATATTGCCACCTTGACTGCTATTAACCAGTTCTCGTTTAGCCGCATACTCTCTCTCCTTCCCAGGAAGATGACTTTTATGTTCCATTTTTTTTTCATCAATCACTCCTGCAATTAGCCCTATGTAATAGTCTTTTCGTTGAGATAACTGATAGCTTTCCTGTTCATCATCTGAGGCCAATGATACAAGGCCATTATTCAATATGCAGAGATCTCCATTCTGGTAACCTTCTGGCGTTTCAAACCAAGTATATTCCTCTTCATTATATTTATCCGAAGTTACTTCAATACTAAAATCATTTTCAAATCTTATAAACATATGGCCACCACCGTCCTATTTTGATTATTCACCGTACATGACACCAACAAGTCTAATCTTTAAACTTGACCGGTTCGTTACATCCCAATTTAGATTAAACTTTCCATTATCATTTACAGGAATACAAAGTAGTCCATATCCATGCCAAGAACGCCTCCAATTACGCATTGCACTAATACTTACATCATATTCATTCCTGATCTTACGACCTAGGTTAATCGCTGCACCTTCGTGATACCATGAAGTCGAACTAACATTACATAATAGACATCTCACATTTGTATCGTTTAGATTAAAATCTACATTGAAGTTTCGGTTGTAATAATTCAAATCAAACATTTTGCTCACTGGAGCACTCATCAACTTTATACCGGGATCAAACCATTGCGGCAAATTATGCGCGCTGATATTACCATTGATATACAAGTCACCTGTTAACTCACTATTACCGCTTGCTTTAATGCCGCCGCCAACGGTGAGTTTTTTATCGAGTTGAACATGACCACGGGAGCGAATATCTCCGCCAATCCATTGATTGCCAAATACGTTTTGATCCCCGGTAACACGCTGATTATGACCAACATGATGATCATGCTTGCTAACCAAACGTCCTGTGACTATTGCTTCTCCCGCCACATTTAGATTTTTATCAACTGCCAATCCACTTTGGAAGAAACCGTCACCAACAACAGAATGATTCCCAGCAACATTTAGATTACCCTGCACAGCGGAATGACCACCGACGTGACTGTTGCCAAATGCTGACATATCTCCACGAATAGTTGCCTCACCAGCAAGGTTCAAATCTTTTGAAAGCGTGAGTTGCCCTTTTACAAGACTATTGCCATTAACTGTCTGACTACCATAAACAGCCTGATTCTTCTCAACGACTTGCCACCCCTTGACCCTTTGATTCACGCCGATAGACTGACTGCCGTGAATCTGAGCAGAACCGCTCACCCGCAAGTGGCGGTCAATACCAAGGTCTGTGCTGATATCACAGCGTCCTTTAATACGCTGATTTCTGTCCACAGTTTGATGTCCAGCAACAATCTGATCAGCGCCAATGCTCTGACTTTCCTTAACACGACAACTCCCACCGATAACGGCATTACCCTGCACTGATAAATCTGACTTAAGCGCTGTACTCAGATCCACAGTGAAAGAACCTGCAACCACTAATGCCTGCGAAAAATGCCCAGGACTTTCAATCATCAAACTGCCGCTGGAGTGCTGACTACTAATTACACCTGCAACCTTAATTTGATCGCTATCTTCATCACCCAGTTCCACATCACCAAGTAAGTGTTCAATATCCTTAGCGAACGTTTCTCCTTCTACAAGCAGATCCCCACCGACCCTGAGATTTCCACCGATGATCTGATTGCCAGAAACAGTTTGACTGCCACTGGCGGCAATATCTCCAGCAACTGTTAGAGACTCGCCAACGGCTAAATTGGCATCTGCGTTAATATCACCAGCGACATGCTGCTGCCCACCAATTGATTGTTGTCCCAGTACGCTATGATTTCCGCCAATATGACTATTACCTGTAACATTGGCGTTGCACTGTACAAGGAGATTATGATCAACCAACATCTCAGATTTTGCATGAACATTGCCCTCAACAATCTGTCCCAATGCAACAGTTTGATTACCAGCAACGTCGAGATCCCCTGTAACACTCTGATCACCTAACACACTGCAGTCACCTTCAACATCAAGGTTTTCTCGGATCCCAATGCTTTTATCAACCTGTAAGTTGGATTTCGCCTGCAGATCTCCATCTAACCTCATACTACCTTTAGTCAGCTGATCACCATTGGTTATTTGGTCATTCAAAATAGTTTGGTTGCCAGCAACAACACTATTGCCGATGACATTAGCGTTACCGCCTACATTTATATGACCATCTACGGTCATATTAGCTTCAGCTCTACTGTCACCAGAAACGGTATGACGTCCTTCTATCTGTTGATCACCAAAGATAAATTGGTTGCCACCGACATTAGATTGACCAGCTACCGTCAACACCTGCCCAAGAGACAAGCTTTTAAGCCCAATCATGTCACCACTTACGGTATGGCGACCTAAGATCTCTTGGTCACCTCCAACAGTGTGCCCCCCGGTAACCGAGCTTTCGCCATCAACGGTTTGATTTGCAGCAACATTGTGGTTGCCACCTACATCCAGCTCACCAGACACAACCATATTGGCATGGGCAACACTATCCCCAACAACGGTCTGGCTGCCGTTAACAATGATATTACCACCGATGGTTTGGTCACCCGTAACCGTTGAACTGCCGCCGATAGTACTGTTTTCATCGACGGTCATATTAGCGCGCACCACACTATCGCCCATCACAGTGTTAACGCCAGCTACCTGTTGATTGCCACCAATGGACATGTCGCCGGTAACACTTGCCTCCTCGCCAACAGTCAGTGATTTATCAACCGTCAGTGACTGCTCAATTTGTCCAGGACTTGTGATTACTAAATTGCCGCTTGAGTGCAGACTACTAATAGTCCCACTCACTTTAATTAAATCGGTATCTTCATCACCGAGCTCGACATCGCCTAATAGGTGTTCAACATCCTTTGCTAAGGTTTCACCTTCAACAACTAAATTGCCGCCAACACGTAAATTTCCTCCTACATCTTGGCTGCCATCAACAAGCTGACTCCCCTGAATTCTCGAGTTTCCTTTCAGTAAACTATTACCATCAACCGTCAGATGACGACCCACGTGAAGGTGAGCTCTGGCGTAACTATTGCCTTTAACAATCTGACAGCCTTCAGTCTCCTGATCACCCGCAACATATTGGCGACCGCCAACGGATCCGTTACCACCAATAACAAGGTTCCTGTCAACTTGCATATTGGCTTTGGTATGATTGTCACCATCAATGATTTGACGACCAGAGATCAGTTGCTCACCACCAACAAATTGATCACCCAAGATACTGCTGTTGCCACCAAGATGTGAATCGCCATCGACGCTGGTATCACCCTGAACACTAAAATCTTGAGCAACACTCATATTGGCGTTAGCAAAACTGTCTCCTGCTACGCTTTGGGTACCAGTAAGGGTGTGATTACCACCAACGCTAAGGTGACCCGCTATTGTTTCACTGCCACCGACAGTTACATTCTGCTCTACCGATAAGTCAGCCTCCATTCTGCTATTACCGGAAACAGTTTGAGCACCTATCAATGTTTGGTTTCCCGTCACAAATTGATGACCCTCAATCCTTTGATTGCCATCAATGCGAGCATCTCCAGAAATAATGGCCTCGCCGCCAACGGATAAATCAGAGGTGACAGCCATATTGGCTAATGCACTACTGTCACCCGTCACAGTTTGATGGCCACTAATCAACTGACTGCCATCAACCTGATGGTTTCCTTCAACAAGTTGGTCGCCATCAACGCTTACATTACCTTCCACCAGCAAATTATTACCAACTTGCATATCGGCATTAGCATAACTATTTCCCTCTACGGTTTGGGTACCCGCTGTTTGTAAATTAATATCTATGGATTGACTACCTTTGACAATTTGGCTGCCGTCAATGCGGCTATCCCCCTCAAATACGGCATTTTGTTTAACGGTGAGGTCTTTAGTAACCTCAAGATTTGATTGGGAAAACATGTCTCCTGAGACAGTCTGCTCTCCTCTCAGACTTTGATTACCCTCTATGTTACTGTCACCAATAACACTCTGAGTACCGCCAACATGAATATTACCGCCTATAGCCAGATTAGCGGCGCCAGTAATATCACCATCAACGGTTTGAGAGCCTGAGGTCTGCTGATCACCTGACAGTGTCAGATCACCGCCAATGTCAGCGTTTTCACTCACTAAAAAAGACTTATCAACCTTAAGTTGTTCCTTAAATTGACCTGTGCTGGTGAAAACAAGGTTTCCAGAAGTATGGTTACTGCTTATCTGACCGGCGATCTTAATCTGATCAGAATCCTCGTCTCCCAGTTCAACATCGCCTAGCAGATGTTCAATATCCTTGGCTATGGTCTCACCTTCCACCACGAAATTACCGCGAACGGTCAAGTTTCCACCCACTTCATGATCAGCTTCGCTAGTCACCTTACCGCTGACTCTGGTTTCACCGCCAACAGTGACGTCACTATCTACATTCAGCTTCGCCTTTAGGTGTGAGTCCCCGGTGATCTCTTGCATTCCCGCAACCGACTGATTGCCGCCAACCAAGAGAGCACCTGTTATATTTTGCCCTCCGTCAACCTGAACATCTCCACCAACGTTGAGGCTTTCATCCAAACGAACATCTGCTTTACCGTAGATTTCGCCATCGACCTGTTGGCTGCCATTTACCCTCTGACTTCCCGAAACCGTTAGATCACCACTGATGGACTGATCCCCTGAGAGCGTACTATCACCACTAACGAAGAGATTACCACCCGCACTTAGATCGCCAACTATCGAAGCATCACCTTGAACCGCTTGATCTCCATAAATGATTTGGTTCGCCCCAACATTTTGATCTGCTATAACAGACTGGCTACCATGGACTTCGGCGTTGCCTGATACATCCAAATCCCCACCTAAGATTAAATTAGCATTGGCAGTCACATCCCCATTAACGGTTTGCGAACCGGTAACACTCTGGCTGCCAGCAATATTGTGATCACCACTGACATCAACATTTCCCCCCACTGACAAATCGTTATCAAGGGTTAAATTTGATTTTACATGGCTATCGCCATTGATGATTTGATTACCGGCAATTGACTGGCCACCTAGTAATGTTTGATTCCCAGCCACGCTTTGAGCACCGCCTATTGTGGCATCGGAGGTGACGGTTAATTTCTGACCCACATCCACATCACCACTGATCTCAGCGTTACCCGCACTATATTGCGTACCAGCGACGTGCTGATCACCGCTGACCCGTTGCTCGCCAGCAACACTCTGGTTACCGCTAATACTCGCCAACCCACCTACCGTCAACTGCCCACTCAAATTCATATTGGTTGCACTGGCATTACCAGTCACAGCTGTATTGCCATCAACCTGTTGATCACCAGCAATGCTTTGGCTGCCCCCGACACTGATATTCCCAGACAGCGCGCTATTTCCGGTAACGCTGACATTGCCACCAACTCCAAGGTTTTCAGCAATGTCAGCAGATTTATCTATCGTGACAGCTTGTTGAAAATGCCCTGGGCTAGCAAACGCTAGCTGACCAGATGAATGAGCACTGCGAATTTCACCTGCAATCTCAACTTTATCGGTATCCTCATCGCCAAGCACCACATCCCCAAGCATATGATCGACATCTCGGGCTATGGTTTCACCGTCCACAATTAGATCACCATAAATGCGAATATCTCCGCCAACATTGGTATCACCACTAATAGAAAGCTTGTCGTTAATTGCTACGCCTTCTCGATTGACAGGGCCAATAACCGGCGAATTGAGACGCACCCAATCGCTGTTGTCTTCACCCAATTCAAGAGAGCCTGTAAATATGGCATCTGTTCCCTGAAGATCACCCTCAACAGTCAGCGTGTCGCTCACCTTGAGATCCGCGGTATTAAAATCTTCCTCTTCACTGCCGTTCAACTCGGCTTTCAACGCCAAACCGGCCTCCAAATCGGCATAAAGATTATCAGCCACTTGTTGGATATCATCAGTTTGATAGCGATAAGTTTGCAGGCGGTAGGTGATATTCTCCGGCATGGTTTCACCGGACAGAGCATTGCGTTTTTTAGTCATAATAGTTCCAATATTCAGTTGCCTGTAGCAATTCCAATAATCAAGGTGATATCTGTATCTCGGTTCACTTCACTCTCAGCAGACGGGAATTGTTCTAAAACGACTCCACTCTCTTTCTGCTCGTCTGTTGCACGGTGAACAATGCGATAGCCCAGTTGCTTATCATCCAGCAAGGATCCAGCATAATGCTCGGTAGCGCCCAGCAGGTAAGGCATAGAAGTATTCGTTGTAGGCTCGAGGTATGCAGGTGAAAAGTTAAAACTCAGATTGGTATAGTGGCCAGGATCGAGGGAGGTTAAACGGTCTGGATATGGCACAATAATTTTTGAAGGTTCAGTGCTCAATATCACCTTAGCGTCAATACCGATATTAGTCAGTTGATATTGAGAGGACTCAACCTGTGACAACTGGCCAACCAGATTATTAACAAAAACGTCTGCATCAAACGCCAAACCCAGATCTGCCACCACCTCTCCGGGGCCATCACCTCCAGGTTCAGGCTGCTCATCATATAAATCAGCTCTTGTTCTTAGTTGACGTAATCGTTCAGCCGGAGAGGCTTGGATGACCAAAGAGTCTTCACGCCATCGACCACCGGTTATCACTGCTAATGACCCCCCATGACTCGGAGTCTCAACCTGATTACCTGTTTGCTGAGCCAAGGGCCAATACAAACGCAGAGGATATTCATCCCCCTCTTGGCGATTCAAAAAGTTATTAATGATCTCATCACTTGTTCGGCACGTCGCCCAAACTCTGATATCTGCAAAATAACTTCCAGGATGGCTGTGACTGTTATCAATTGCCCCACCTAATTTAATCATTCCACCAGCGGGAATAATATTTTCACTGTGAAGTGTTCGCTCTCCGCCCTTCAAGACGCCATTTTGATAAACAAGTAATTTACCATCGCGCTTATTCCAACAAACCGCAATATGTTGCCAAACGCCATTGACTAAGTTGATCCCAGTATCTGTAGCGACGCCAGCGATCTCAACTGTCAGGCTTTGAGGATTAAATACTTTGACCCCAGATGTACCGTCATTAGCGGAATAGTCCAGAATATAACTGCCAGGCAGGCCATGAAAGGAACGATACCAAAACTCAAGCGTAAATCGATAAACAGGAAAATCATCTATCCACAGTGCAGACACTGACTCATCGGCTTGATCTAAAAATAACACTTGGGATTTTTGTTCAACAAAAGGTCTGACTTTTTCAATCCAGCTAACCAGCACACCTTGAAATTCCCGACCAAGAATTTGGTCTTTAATTTGTTGTGCTTGATTAAGTGGTAGCCAAGATGCTAAATCCGGCTCTATGCCATTGAGCGTCAATTTCCTACGGGCTTTAATTAACGCAGCAGGCCACGCTCGACTCCAACGTCTAAGCTCTGCAATGTCGCCTTCTAAACCTCCCCCCAAAGAAACATCGCCAAAGTTATCTTGCCACAGGTTTATCCTCGTCTCTGCAACGGTTTTACCATCGATCAGTAACCTTATCTGGCTTTGTTCATCAAGCTGTTCAACGGTAAATGAGAAGTGAATCCAGCGATTAAATGGGTTGGTTATATCTGCGGTTAACACTGATGAACCGATAGCAAGCTGACAGAAATATCGGCCTTCATCGTTTTCTAAAGTAAGTTGATAATGAGTATTGCCAGCTCCCTGCTTGTGGACCAAATTAGCCTGTGCATCCATGGCGTTAATATAGGCCCAGAGCTCCAGGGTTAATTCACCACTGTGTGTTGTCTGCGGATCATCCGCCATGGGGATATAACTGTTCTTCCCCAGCTTAAGCGCAATGCCCGGCACCAAGTCTGTCATAGTAATTTCCAAATCGAAAAGTCTGATGAGATAAGTCATGTAAAACTGCACTCAGGACTGATTGCAGCGGCAAAAAAGATATAATTTAGCTCGTGGTAAATAGGTAGCTGTAGCTCACCCCACTAAACAGAAGCTCCAGTGGCAACTTAATACCAGCTTGATCCCCACTGCCTACATCCACAACAATGGCAAATAGCCCCTGAGGATCTGTCATTACTATTGGGGTGTTAATTCGTGTCGTCAGCAATAAGGGCTGATTATTTAATTGCCAGGCCAGTTCACGATTCAGGTTTGCCTCAACCGGATGTTCAACACCAACACCGCTGACTTTAAAGGAGATAGATAGCGCTCCATCCTCAAAATGATGGGACACCAACTCCGGAATAATGGCCGGCGCAGTCGACGTTGGACAAGCGGTAAACTTACTGCTAATCCGACTTACAGGCCCCGCTTGCTCCCCCGGCGTCAGGGCTGCCACTCTGAGTTTTGGGATCTGATTTCGGCCGCCTCGAATCGCAGTCAACGCCAATTTAAGCTCAGTACCAAACTCTGGCATCTGATAAGCGATTTTCTGTTGCTCGATATATCGACGTGTTTTGTTTGCTTCTCTGGCCATAGCACTAAAAAGCTCACTTAATCCCACCGCAAAATGATTTGCCATAAAAGGTTTCCTTTATTGGTTAGTGGTATCGATAAGTTGCTGCAAATCGGCTTGAGTATAGGATTCTAATATCTCAGTGCTTAAGGCTTCTAATACTGCAATGTAGAGGCTCCAACGATCCACGTTGACACGTATAATGCCTGCTTGAGTAAACATCTCCTGAGTCAAAGAGGAAAACTGACTCAGTTGCATCAATGCCAGAATTTGGCCAAAAGCATTAGATTGAGTGACCACCACCTGTAATCCATCCACATGATTAAGGCTCGACAAGGCTGATAAACGGTTGCGGTAATGACTCAAGTTCCTATCCACAGCGCCCTGTACTCCAGTGGCGTACAGCTCTTTTATCGTCATAGGTCGGGTGTCATTTGCCAACACATAGTCACGAATGACGACAAAGGCGTTCACGCGCAAAACAACTTGTTGTAAGGAGGGAATATTGGGTAACTCATCCGGATGCAAAGCAATCAATGCAGCCCGATAATCCGGTAAGTTAGCTTCGAGTAAATAATTAGTTCCAGTTTGCTCTAGTTCATATAGATTCATAGCAGCGGCGTTCTGGGCAATGACATAATCGCGAATATGATTAAAGGCTTTCTGAGTTAGCTCAAGCATCATCTGCCCAACTCTTTTTTCAAAGACATTGGGGACACTTGTCGGCACCAATTTGGCCGTGATCTGACTAGCAGCTTCGGCGTCAAAACCAAAGCCACAGAGATTACGTTCATTCAATAAACTGCCATAAATCCCCAGCTCTGCTCCATTGCGCTCTAGGTGCATTGCCATCTTGAGTTTGACTTCAGTTTCCCCGAGCTGGTAAAACTCAGGCACAAAGCCCAGTTCCAACAGTGAATATTTGCTGGTACCGAAACGCACCTGATCTTCCGGACTGGCGCCTGCCAGCCTGCCAGCAATGGCAATAGATTGTTGATTAAGTTGTTCCTGAGTATTGAGAATACTGGTGGTAACGGCCTCAAGGATATTATCCAAGGGCGCTTTAATAATATGCTCACTGAGCATGGGTGTTGGCATAAAAACCTCCGAGCGACAAAAATGAAGAGGCAAGCATTTGCCTAAATTTTAGATCTGGTAGGGTTGGCTCTTCTCACTGTTCCATTCAACATTCAAAGCAAACGGCATCCAGGGAAAACGTAAATGGGTTAGTGGACTAATCTGTGACGACAAGAGAAGATCTCGTCCTTCCGGTTCGATACGCAGCAACCAGGCATTATCCTTTACACTCAACAAACCATGTCGCTGCAGAAAACTATCGCGAAATGTAGTAATGTCCATATCACCGAGTTTTTCCAATGCTGCTATGGCCTGCTTAATCGCGTTATCAGCGAGCGTTTTTGCTTCTAGAGGTAGATAACAATCTCCCCAAACCGGGTCGCTGCACTGTAATCCACACAACAACTTATTCAGATTCAAGCGCGATTCCGGCACCAATCTCTCCAAGTAATCAGTGGGCATCTCGGTATTTTCAATGACCTCTAACTCAATACTGAAGTCGTTGGAAAGAGACTCATCCTCAGTCTCCCCCCAAACCATGTAGTCTAGCAGATGTACTGCCTGCTGCTGGCAAGCTGCTGATACAAATCCATCACCCACAAGCCAATTAAGCTTGGTAAACAGTTCAGGCAGCGAGCCAAATAGCAAAAAGAGTCCAGCATTAGAGATCATCAGCACTTCACAAAGGTTTTCTGGGAATGCATCTATTGGCAGAATTTCGGGGCTAGCATTAAGCGTTGTGTGTTCAGAAGCCTTAATACTTGCGGCCACGGGACTTGAAATAACAGACTTATCCTGCTCTTCAAGCAAGTCAATGAGTTCTTCAAAACCTTGGTTGGCAAACACTTCACTCCGACTTGCGAGCGTTAAAATCTGCCCTCGCCAATTCAAAAAATCAGGTTGTTGCCGCCACTGTTCCAGTACCCCTTGAAAACTGGTCCTTGGGGTAGGTTGCAGGTTTAGCCAGTGGATAAATTGCTGCCAGGACTGCACGATAAAAGGCGATACGGACACGAGTTGTCCGTGATTGTCATGACTGGTGTTAGACCCATTACTGCGATTACCTAGCAGTTGATGACACACGTTAATGAACCGCAACATCTGCATGTTATGTTCGGTAGTTGATAGAATATCGATAAGCTTTGCTTGTCGACGCGCATCGAACTGCCAAGCAATACGGGACAGCACCTCAGGATAAGATTGCATCAACTGCAACAGCTCATCGGCATCTTCAGCCGTTAGCTGTCTCATCAAACGATTGACCTCATCGCCGCTATCATCTTGGCTCCACCAGGGAAGTTGACCGGTACGTAAAAACAGCAGCAAAGCTTCACCGTCACTAATATTATTCTCAGAGTCGGCCGTACCCGTCCCATCGGGTTCCGACTCAGTGATACGAGTCAACGATTCGGTTTGCCAATCATCATCCTGCTGCAACGACTCTTCATACCAAGCTTGCTCCATCAACTCTTGATCAAACTCATCGTCACTGTCTCGATGGCTTTCCCAATCATCAATACCAGATCGCGAATGTTGCTCGTTTTCCCAACCATTCGCGGGTGGCCGCCTTCCCCCATCTGTAGTATTAGTGGGCCTTTCTCCTTTAGCTGGAGAGATACTTGCTAGACCCATCTGCTTAGACTGACGTAAAGCTGTTTCCAGCTTATCAGGCAGATCCCTCAACAATTTGTCCCTGTCCAAGTAATCCTTAAACTGGCCTAAATCCAACTCAAGCTTATCGATTCTGACGATTTCATCATCACTGGACAACGCAGAAAATTGCTTATCCAATAACGTCTTAATCTGATTTCGGCACAGATCACTGAATTGATTTTGTAGCTCATGGGCATAAGCTTTGTCGTTGGTTTCTATCACCACTTTCAGCCGTTGAATTTTATGTTTTTTAGGCGATGTTTCATCGCGATGTATGCTCATACTGATACCTATCTGTGCAGTGCTACAACAAAAAGGCTAACAGCTCATTGGCAGACTTATCCCGCAGTGCCAACTCAAGCTCCGACTCACCAGCAGGATCAGTTAAAAATGCAGTGTAACTTTGCAGCCATTGCTGATGCACAGAGTCAAACACCGCTTGTTGATCTTCATCCAACCAACGAACATGCAAGGTAATATGGGCGGGCGTTTCAGCTCTGGCCAAGGTTTCAACGCCAAGACGAAATCCCGCCTGCTGGTATCTCGCCTTATCCCCCTGAAACACTAAAGATACCTGCATAGCATAAGGATTCTGTATCTGTCTGCCGCGCATCCACTTGAGGGTGAATTCAGTATTAATAGCATCAGAATCTGGGTTGAGTCCCAGATCCAGCGCCATTTCAAAATGATCGGCATCTATACGGGTGATGCTATAGGCCCCTGCATACACGCTCTCCTGGTCACCGGGAAAGTCGAACAGGCTGACAATATCGCCACTCAATAACCCATGAGAACTGGCCTCAACAACTGGGTAGAAGTAACCATCTTTACGCAATTGAGCAAACAGTTTTCCACTGTGGTAAGGCGCTGGAATTTCACTGTCGCTGTTGGGATAGAGCAAACTATGCTCAACTAAAATAGGCAAAGGTTCATCAGGGTTGTTCCCATCCAGGCCCAATTTTGCCTGCAGTCGCCGCTCCAAACCTGCGCCCTCATCAATACCAGAGCCCTCTTGAGGCAGATAGTTCCGGCCAAGTAATCGATCATGCCCAAGCCTAGCCAGTTGCTGTAAACAAAGGTATTTTCTATCGAGGTAGCTTCTGAAACTCTCAGATGCAAAACTGAAACCCAGTAAACTCTGATCACTGAAGCTTTCTCCTAGTCGAGAAAACAGGTGATCCAATAGACGATTTTCTCGCTCGGTATGTTGCTCAGTGAGATTGTTAGTCAGCTCCGATTGCACCAAAGTGTTAATCTGCTGCCAATAATCATCTGCGGTCAACAAAGCTTGATCCTGAGCGCTGAACTGCCCAGCCTGATAGCTGGTTTGAGGCCTAGCTTTGCTGCCCAGCAGAGCACCACTATCCGCCAGTTGCTGATGATAATTAGCGATCAATTGATCAAACAGCATCAAGTAACCCTGTAGCTGTTTCACTCTGGCCAACCTCTCTGTGCCCACAGAATTGGGTAATATGTTTTCACCCAAACCATACACCACAGGGAACTCCTGTTGCACGGATTGATAAGACAGATCCTGACGTTCACCGGTCGGTAAGGGAATATCTCGCCATTTTTGCTGAACTTTTTGACTGGCTCTTTGAGCTTCAAGCACCTCAAGACGGCTAATAACCAAAGCACTGTCGATAGGACAAACAGCATTGTTCTTATAACAGTCGATAAATCCGGTCACTTTCGGAGGGGCATTAGGATCAATGTCATCAACTGACAGAATCGGCTCTAGCCTTGCGACTCTGCCACTGGATATCGGCAACACCCAATCGCGCCAATCATCATCTCTGGGATTTGCAAAATTAGAGATCTGTAGACTGAACACATGTTGTACCGCCTCAAAGTCTAAGATAATGCGAATAATATCCGAAACCCTTAATTCATTGCGCAGTTGTAACTGATTAAGATCAATCTCATCGAAGTAGCCATTTTCCAGTATTGGTCCTTGATAAATATCACCGCTTGTACGGCCTTTTTTTACCAATTGTTCAAGACTCTGCGCCTTGAGTGGAGGATTAATATAATCCGAAATCGCCCTATGAATATCGATCAGTGTTTGTTCAACATCGGCCCCCTGCCTTAAACTAATACCACCATTAAGTTTGATAAATTCCGGCTCAAGCAGTATCACTTCCTGCCACTGCTCACACAAATTACGCTGAGACTTCAAACGTGACAGTAGCCTTGATGAGAGTGTCTTCTTCTGTTCAACATCAAGTCCGTGATTTTCTACCAATTCCACAAGCGCTCGATAACGCCCAGGAAGCGTCACTTGAACATCACTGACCAGCTCGTCAAAGGTGTAGCGCTTTTGGTGGTCGTCCCAATATAGGGTTCGATCCAAAAGGCGCACCGGCTCCACCAGTACATTGGCTACTAAAGGGTGATCTAATATCAGTCTACGGCGATCATTTAGGCTCACTGCTGCGGTAGTCAACACTTCATTGGCGGAAAAAAACTGCGGTTTTAGCGATACTGGTTTAACAAAATTAAGGGCCACTGTATCGGAACTGCCAGCCACATCCCCATCGCTGACCAAGAGATCTGTCAAGGGCAGATTAATTTTCTCCGCTAGTTGCTGAAACTTAACAATCAGCTGCTCAAGAATGGTGATACCGGGATCTGACACACTCAAATCTGTCCAGCTATTGGGAGCCAGCTCACGGATATCCGCCAACGCCTGTTCACGCAAAGGCGCAAACTCAGGCGCAATGCTACTGTAAGGGTTTGTCATAGATTCAACCTGAAGGTGAGTTGTAGTTTGAAATAATATTTATTTAAAAGACATTAAAGTATCATCGGTAACTACCTGAATAATATATAATCATGTGCGAATGCTTATTATGTTTATATCGGAATGGTTTTTATAAAATAAAAAATAATATCACGAATACAAAAGGGGATGTTAACGGCATGTCAGTATGAACGTCTTCAACATTAACAACGTAAAGTATTAAATGTTACTTTGTAATATACACTTACCCTATCTCCTTCATAATAAAACTCAATGCATAATATGGCGGTCTGTTTTCGTGGGCTTCCTCAGCATTTCCCTTACTATTATTATTGGTCGTAAAGCTATGCGAATGACTACTCCCACTTGATGAAATTTGCCCAGTAGAGCTATCTGGCGCGTGATGATTTCTATCAGCAATAACATGATGCACACCATCATTATCATCATTATCAGCCTTATATTCCTCATTTCCTGTATGTTGATGAGAGCCATCAGTATTAGTACTACCGCTATGGCTATGGGCGGGAACTCCTGATTCATTAGACGTTAATTGAACAGAGCTTTCACCACCTCTTGCATGTAACCCATAGGTATCTCCCACACTAACTATAAACCTGTCTTTTAAATCCGGAGTCCCATTACTCCCATCACATAATGCCCACCCCTGTGGTATCGAATTACCAGACCACATAATAATACTGCCTCTAGGCAACATCTGATGAACGGCAAACTTAGTTAATAGGGTATCTTGCTGAGGATTAGTTTCATCAAACAGATCATTAGACACTTGACTCACACTATCTGAATCATTCAGCTGAATGGCGGCATTAATCTGTAACGGTTGAGCCGTTCCTGAATTTAATTTACCAGGAATTTCAACCGTATCGCCGGCAGCATCTCCCAGTTTAATAGATTGTCCATTAGCACCTACGGTCGATTTAATATCTATTTCTTGCTCAACGGTGAGCTTACCCTTGACATAAATATTGCCATCAATTCGTGTATTCTCTGTCACATTAAGGCTTTTGGTGATCTGCATATCACCAAAAAACTTACTACCTGATTTCACTTCAAAAAAAGGTTCACTGGCACTGGCATGACCATTAAAGGTCACAGCCCCGGCATCATTGACATGCAGCCAGCTTTTAGCGCTGGTTTCGTTTACCAGATTAAAATCACCGTTCACGTACAATGCAGCGTCTTCAAGGCTACTTCCAGAGCTGCCATCTTTCAGCGAATGGACATAGATATTGCCAGCATTACTGATACGGGTCGGGCTATTATCATCACTGGTATCTTCGATATACAGGGTATCCCCAGTAGCAGCCCCTTGATGCAGATGCAACTTAGCTTGGGGCTTACTAGTTCCTAATCCTAGATTGCCGCTGCCAGACTCCAGAAACAGATGGCTCTTACCAGCAGAGTCAGCCAAATTAAAGCCTGAGTCAGTTGCAGACATCAACCCCACGCGCCAATTGTGCGTATCGTCATCATAAAGATCCAATACACTCAAACTGCTACCATTGCCTTTGATCCGCAGTGGTAAATGAGGCTCTGTGGGCTTAAATATGCCGTCGTCGATGGCATTAAAACCAGAATCAATCAAATCAGCATAATCAAGCGCAGTTGGCTGGGCACCAGTACGATACTTTTGTTTCAGTTCTCGGCGATTTTTAACAGTCATGATTTATTCCATTTTAAAAATAAAGGCAATGAGAAAAGAGGGGAAATAAAACAGATGCATTTAATTAGAATTAATAGTCAACTTAAATTGTCTACTAGAAATCATCCTCCCACTCAGTAAAAAACTAACCCGTCGTTTTCATAATGTAGCTCAACGCATAATAGGGAGGGCGGTTTTCATGGGACTGAGAGGCATTTTGTTTACTTATGTTTATGTTTATAGAGTGACTGTGTTCTCCCGCATATCCTGTGTATTTTGATCTGCCATATTGGCCGGTCCCATCACCATCTGCATAATCCCCTGAATCTGAGTTTTCGTTAATATATACATCGGTATATGAGTGATCATGCCGACCAGTACTATTAGTTGAGCCAGAAATAGAGTGAGCAGGCATTCCCGACTGCTCGGCAGTCAAGGTAACAGTACTTACACCTCCCGTTGCACCAAGGTTATAATCATCCCCAGCCCCAACTATAAATCGATTTTTAAGATTCGGTGTCGTCACCCCATTATGAGTGCCACCATCACACAACCCCCATCCCAAGGGCACAGTATTACCCGACCACATAATAATACTGCCCTTGGGTAGCATCTTATGAATGGCTAATTCGGTAAGCAAACTATTGGTGCTAGTGCCATTCCCCAACGCATTGGAAATAGTGCTAACGGTTTGACTGCTGCCTAATTGCAATGAACCCGTAATTTTTAATCCATCATTGATTTCCAGTGGTTGTGCAGTTCCCGAATTCAGTTTCCCGGGCAGTTCAACCTGATCGCCACTGCTGTCACCCAATTTGATCGTTTGGCCATTGGCACCAACAGTGGCCTTGATCTCCATCTCCTTTTCTACCGTCAACTTTCCTTTAACCAGCAGGTCGCCATCAAGTTGAGTATGACCACTGACAATAAACCCCTGGGTAACTTCCATATCCCCAACAAACTTGCTAGCGCAATTCACCTGAAAAAATGGCGCATTGCCAACAGCCTCGCCGTTAACACTCATGACGCCTTTTTTATTCACATGCAAGTAGCTCTTGTCACTGGTTTCATCCACCAAATGGAAATCACCATTCACATAAAGGGAAGCATCTTTAAGAGGGCCACCATCTTCACCATCCTTAAGAGATGAGATATAGAAATGACCCGCATTACTGATGCGAGTGGGGGTTAAATCTGCTGCGGAATCCTGCACATAGAGCGCATCCCCCAAAGCAGCACTTTGATTAATGTGCAGTTTTGCCTTAGGTTTAGTCGACCCTAAGCTTAAGTTACCTGAGCCTGACTCCATAAATAGGTGACTACTACCAGCCGCATCGGCAATATTAAAGCCTGAATCGATACCCGACATGAGTCCAAATCGCCAGTTGTGGGTAGCGTCATCATAAAGGTCCAATACACTCAAGCTGCTGCCATTTCCTTTGATCCGCAAAGGCAGATGAGGCTCTATGGGTTTAAATATGCCATCATCGACGGCGTTAAAACCGGAATCAATCAGATCAGCATAATCCTGGGCGGTTGGCTGAGCACCAGTGCGGTATTTTTGTTTCAGTTCACGACGATTTTTTACAGTCATTGGGCTGCCTTTATTAAAAGATGATCAGTATTAAGGTCAATTGAAGGTTGTAGAGAACAGAAGTATAAATAGGTGAAAGTTGACGTGATTAAATCAACGTAATTAAGTCAGTGCGAACATTACTGCACAATATTATCTAGGCCAATCACCATGTAACCCACGCCCATGTAATCTTCCGGCGCAAAATGTTCACTGGCGATAATGTCAACTCTATGGCTAGTGTCTGACACCAGCAAGGCATCAGGTCGTTGAACCTGAATAGATTTACCCTCCACTTCCTGAAACACTTGCCGCTCCTCTTCAGAGCCGGGAAACAGCGTCACTCGTTTGAAACATTTCAGGGCGGCGACATAATCCACATAGGGCTGACGTTCGAGATGGTTTATCACCTCAGAAAAATGCAATCTATTGCCAAACTGCAGCGGTGTAGCCTCTGCATCAGCCCAAGGGGTCAGCAAACGCTTTATCTGTTTGACCACTTCAGCACTGAATATTCCTGGGCCAAACCCCGGATTAAAACGCACCGCGACTCTGAATTTCAACTGTTGAAAAACCGGATTTTTAACCTTTATATTCACCTCTGGCGGCGCAACTTCACTCAGGCTTTGGCGGATCTGCTCCAGCAAATCAACTGATGCAGCAGGCTCAAGTACCGCATCGAGTTGCTGTTGACTGAGCTCAGGTATCACCATCATGGAGATCTGATTCAACGGCGCTTTGGGCACTTCACCACTGGTCAAACATTTAACTTGTCTTAGCTGTGGAAAACGACTTAAGGTCAATCTTTCATAATCCCAAAAGTTAACCGCCCGGTTTCTGTGTCTCAATCGCTCACTGGCATCACGGTTATACTCTTTGTCGTTGGCCGAAGCTAAACCACCAAAAGAATCATAAACCTGACTCACCGATGAAATAGCACTATTGGACTGCGCTAAGCTGGATACTGTACCGGCGGGCAATATCGCGCTACTGCCAGCACTTATCGGACTGGTTCTTCGTGCGGCTACCGTTTGGGTTTTAATCGCCAGTATTTTTGCTGCCGCATCGGCATTGTTTTTCACCTGCACCGCCAGCCAATGGTGCTCACCGGGCAGAAGCGGGCCATCTAAGGTTGCATCAGCTGGCAACCTCACCCTGATAAGGCCTGAAAAACTCATTGACTTGGTCGTGTCATGAAGCAGATTTTCAGCTGGCAACGACGCCAGCCCAGTTTGATTACGGTAATACCAGTGCAATCTCGGGGTATCCAAATTAGGTTCCCCTGAGCCGGTCTGTACTTGCACCAGAATGGATATTTCATCATTGGGACGGGCATCTTTCAACCCAAGATAGAGATACCCCTCTTCATCAAATCTCGGCACCAAACGCACACCATCCTGAGGACGATTAGGATCCAATACCTTATTCAGATTAACCCCGCCAAAAGGGTGTAAATGAGCCAGAAATGCATGTTCATCTTGCTCATTCAATGACGGTGCAATGATTTCACTGGCCTGATAATCCACAGTAAATAGCTTCACTTTAGGAGTATAAGGCTCATTAATCAGCGGCAATTCAGCACCTTCACTTTGAGCGGTTTCCAAGCCCAACTTTCGCAGTACATGGGGATAGAGCTTGTGCTGAAAATCTGGAGACTGTAGAGATAACTTAAAATAGCGCTCACTCTCTAACGGAGAAGCAGGTGGCGTGCGTGAGTAATCAGGTAAAAAATCATAAGCACTGTGTTTAAACCCTTGCTCAATACGAATATGACTGGTGTCTTCCGCATCAGTATTAAACAACAGCTTATCTTTGTTTTGATCTATCCAGGCCCGTTGATTAAACATCTCCATGCCGACCTGAAACGCCGAGTTAGTCAAACTAGGCACCTGAGCAGGGTAAGCAGAACGATACGCTTGATAATGGTTATTCAAGCTCTCTGGCAGATCCACCCACTGCATATTCAGTGAGATATTATCCAGCTGTTTGCGAGCTAATTCGTAGTGACTAAAATAGAGCGCAGAACCAATATAGGGCTGCGAACCAAAAGGTTCAAATGGCTGGCCGACCGCCAGTGTAGAATCATCATTTGCCAACTGCAGATTGGTGAGCCCTTTTACTTCAACATTGAGGGTGACATTGTGCAGACGGATATCTTTAAGGTATTCATAGGCCATATCGATGGCACCATTGGCACTACTACTATCAATCACACTGGCAAGTTGTACCCTCAACACCGCTTCAGTGGGAGCAAAACCCGGTATCGCTTCACTTTTTGCAGCGGGCGTGACCGACGCTTGTGTCGAGTCCAATTTAATATCAAAGATAAATCCAGGAAAGGTGTTAAATTTCTTAACTCGAAGATCAATACCTGAACCTGTTTCAGTCGGTAAAGCGTCCAGTAACGCTTGATGATAAGGTTTGTCAGGATCGGTTTCATCTTTGTCATCAGCTGCATCGACTAAGTGCCTGATCTTAAAACTCAGGCCATTGGGAAAACGGATCAGACGATCGATATCCCGACTATTGAATGTCACGCCGCCGTCGACGGCTTCACCAAGCAGACGCTGATGATCTAACTTACCCAGCACATCTGACTCTTTAAACGCCAGTGAAGTAAAACGATAGTGATTTTGACCACTGCTATTGCCATTTAAGCCCGTCATGACCACTGCAGGCATATAGCCTAGTGAGGTCACTTTGGCTTTACGGCCCTCTTCGGTCAGCTGAGTCACCAGTAATACCAAACCTGAGTTCAGCACCAGATAATCCCCTTGCTCGATCACCTCCGGTGCACTACCGAAGCCTTCATCCTCAGTTTGCAGTGACACCTGCTGTTTACTCGCCGCATAAGTTAACGTGGTTAAACTGGTCGCTTCCTGCACAAAGTCCAGTTGTGGTAAACGCAAGGTTCGCTCGTTCGATAACCCCTCTACCTGGCTTAAATACTTAAGCCGAAGTTGCTGGACGCCCGCGAGGGTATCATTACCAAACCCCACCACCTGCCAAATTGAGCCGTCAGTAAATATCAGGTACTCACCAAACCTGACATCGTGGACATCACTTAAGGCGACCACCAAACTCAGTTGGTCAGCATTGTAGGCCGCGATAAGGTCGTTACCTATGTTTGCTACAGCAAAATCAACGGTTTCAGCATTGGCCTGAGTATTCAAAGTCTGCCAGCCATCTGCGCCACTGAGTTGCAGCTGAAAATGCAGCTTGTTACAAGATTTGGCCAACAACAGGTCATCCATTGGAAAATCTTTTTGCTTACAAGCAATTTCTAGATGAACATGCCGTTCACCTTCCTCCATATGCAGCAAAGAGGAAACGACCGCCAAACCTGGCCCATAGTAGTTTTCCGGGGCTTGATGGTTATCTGCCACTCCAAACGCGGCAACACCGCCATCAAGCTTAACATCAGTATTAGGCAACATATTGCGGATATCCCAACGCCCCACTCGAGGCAGTTGCTTACTGCGTCCTTGCATCTCCAAGCGTTGAAACTTTTTGAAAAAACGAAACCAGGAGGTTTGCACATCTTGATTTGGGTCTAAAATCTGCCGCAGTTGCATCTCATATAATGCTGCAGACGCTTCATGCATACCATAGACAAACAGAAAGTCGGCCACGCTCATGCCCAGAGAACCGATGTAACGGCCAGCGAGTTTATACTTGTCGGTCTCTTTTTTACTGGCATCACTGAGTTGCTCATACAGAGACTCAAGATCGTCTGTGGTTGATGGCATTGCTGGTAAGCGATCGCCGGGCAAGGGTTGGCCAAACACATATTCAAACAGAGTGTGTAATCTGCCCTTCTCACCTCGGGCTGAAGATCGATAAATCTCTACTAATTGTTGCATCTCCTTGCGCTGCCAGCGAAGGTTAAAGGCGGTTTCTATCTTGTCTGTGGCCGTAATCCATTGAGATTCATCGGGGTGCGGTCTAGCCGAATCTTCCGCTTGGGCATACACTGCCATCACATCATTAAACTCATCTACAGCCGCAAAACCCAATACCACTTCAATGTAATTTTTATATTCCAGCTGCTCAGGTGAGCCTTCAACTGCCGGCGGAGTATTACTGCTCCAAGCCTGATATTTTTCCAGAAAATCAGCAATATCAACTCGGCTATCAAAATAACGTCCTAAGGGATAGGCAGGCAGTTGATCGCCCTGAAAGTACTGCCCCAACGCCCAACGCATAATCACTTCAAAGCCGTTTTGATACAGTTGACGCATCTGATTAAGGCTTTGATATTCGCGGCTCACTCGCAAGGTGTTAATCTGGCTTATCTGGGCTCTGTTCAGTTGATAGTTATCATCCAACGCATACTGAACTGGTAACCCTTGATTGTCAGAGCCACCAGAAAACAGGGTGCCTTGTGTTAACGTCGTGCCATCGGTACCATCGGCAACGGCGCAAGTCAGATGCACCGAGTCCGGCTTACCGGTTGAAGGCGACAACTGCAACACTTGACGATAATAAAAATCCAGATGGCGTTGGGTCAGTTGATTAAACTGGCTGCGTATCATCTGACTCATGCGCAAAAAGATATACACCAGCACTCGTTGCGGCTGACTTAACTGCCCAAGACGATCAAGCTGCGCCCTTTGCTCGCTATTACTGCCCAGTTTATCGACTGCAAAAGACTCTGGCGCATCCAGATAGGCGAGCATGTCAGCAGAGTCTGACTCAAACAAGCCACTCCAATCTCCCTCAACCTCGTTGTCCTGATTGAAAAAGCGAATATGGGAGGCCAACTTTTGCATCAAAGCCAACTGTTGCTCAACCGAGCGCTCCTCCACTGATACGTATTCAGCACTGAGTTCAGCAGCCAAACGTTCATACTCTTGGGTACCATTGCGAGCAATGGCGAGGGATGATTTCATAGTGACGTGATCCGAAGGTTAATTAGGATAAATAGAAAATTAGCGGGTGTTCAAGCCATCTGGATATGCATAAAACTGGGTTTTAAAAAGAAACTGGCATTAGGGTTAGGTACTTCTTTTACCGGATGCGGACTGCCACTGGCGGGATCTACTGCCGGCAGATCAACCGTGAATTTGGCACCAAAGGTTTGTCCCTTAAGCACAAACTTTTTCTTGTCATTACCAACCGCATTACTGGCATAGGTGAGTGTGCCAGTGTCTAGGGTAATAGTGCCAAAGCCAGTCAAAAATTGATTACTGTTATACACCACACCGATTTTTTTGAGCTTATCAACATCATCTTTGATGCAGACCTGCTGTCCATCAACCAACATAGGACCAGTGCCCTTAAGGGACAGAATCACTGGTTTAGTTAATTGTAATCCAGGAAAGTCCGTGGGTTTGATATGGATCTCATCACTGGTTTGAATAAGGGTATCTAGCATATAAAGTCTGCCCCAGATAAATAATGGGTCGATATCAATGATTGAGAATCATGATGTGAGCTTACAGGGGATAATGTAGAACGCTTTCAAATAGCTGATTTAGCCTTCAGCAATACCGAAGCAATACCGAAGTAAAAGGCTTAAAACTCTACCGGTAAGCTGGAATGAATATTTAATGGGATCTGAGTCACCGCCCCTTCTCCCTCTTTGTTACTGTATTCCACCTGCACTATCAGTTTGCCATCCACCTGTGGATCCGGTGCCACCTGAATATCATGGATCCCAATGCGAGGCTCATAACTAGAAATGGAACTGTCTATGGTTTGCTCCGCCTCTTCGAGTAGCTCATAGGAGAGACTGTCGAAAGCCAAACTACTCAAGTCACAACCATAACCCGCTTGTTGATTACGCTCCCCCGGTTGAGTGGCCAGCATGATCTTCATGCATTTGGCTAAATTTCCCAAGCCTGAATGCATGCGGCTAACCCGTGTATCACGTTCAAACACTGGTGGAAACGACCAGCCAATATCCTGGCTCATAATAGACTCCTATATTGTTCAAATAACTTATTCTGGCTCAGAAGGTTTAGGCGCTTTATTGTGTTTATCAACACTCAGCTCATCGGTAAATATCTGTATTTTTTTAGCTGACAGGGTTAATGTATCTGTGTTGCCATCATAAGTTAAGTATATTTTACGATTACCATATTCATCACCCAATTGAAGAAAAAAAGAATCTTTAATGCCATCCTTACTTGTATCTTCATTAAAATTCGCATAATTTGACATAATTTCACCAGCGTTCCATGGAGAAAGTATTAAACAATCCCATACATAGTTTTAACACCTATACTATTTTAAAAAAATAATTTAATATCATTAACTTTAATAACATTTAACTCAGCACTTTCATCACCTTCACCATCACCAAGGTTTCCTTCTTTCTTATTCTCTTCATCTTTTAATTCTCTCTCTCTTGCTTTCTTTTCTTCAGCTCTCTTTTTTGATTCATCTAATTGTGCTCCTACATCTTGTTCTGTCAATGCAAGTCTTCCAATAACAACAGCACTGTCAGGGCTGCTATTCACAAACATCAATACGACTAAATCATCATTATTAAAGACTGTTATTTCACTACCATGAGTAAAAATTGATTGATTACTCTGCTTAGGTATTAAACTTAAAATCCTAGCCTTAATAGCCTGTTCAGAATCTGGCTCAATTGAGACTAGCACTGAGGACTCTATCACACCATCTTTCTTGTTTGACTCTTTAACAGTTGCTAACTGAATCCCATTCACCCCAGGCATCATCGCAAAAGCTTCGGGATATTGTACGTCTGGATAGCGTTGATTATGGAACAGATGATCCACTCCCCAGCCGATTTCGGTATACCAACCATTAAGATTAATCTCATGCTCTATACGGGTAATACGAGAAAAATGACTTAACTCATCTTCCTTCTTTTTACCTATATCAATCCCGACTTGTTTGTAATCTTTAAACGCTTCACCAATAAATAACTTCCGTCCTAAATAGAGTACTATTCCTTTATTGTTTTTTTCTTCATTTTTAGCCTTATCAAGCTCATCATACCTATCCCCGGTATCGACCATGCCATGGTTTATATACTTAATATTACCTTGATTAAAACCATACTTAGATTTAAACAACTTGGCCTTCACCAACTGTTTGTCCTTTATATACTGCTGTGACCGCAATGACATTGGTAAATAATCAGACTCTTGATTCTGCATTTCAAACTTGGCATCGCTTAGTGCCTTAGGAAGAAATCTTGTTAAGTTATTATAATTAGGTTCCTTACGCTTAATATCTTTATATGTTACTTCATCCCCAAAATGTATATCTCCATACAAACCCGCACGATTTTCATCTGAATAAACCTCTATCATGCTACTATTATTGTTTACACCTAAAACTGCAATTTTACTGCTCGATAATTTTTTATCAAACTTAATGTCAGATACGTCAATTTCTGTTCCAATGTTAAAATAATATGCGACAGACTTATCATTAACATTAGCGTTCAACTCTTTTGATAATTGGTTACTAATAGTCGGCTTACCCTCATCCTCACCAAAAAACTTAATAACAGAACTAGCTTTTTCATTAACGATAACCCAACGACTGTGAAGGTCTGCCATTGATATAAGAAAGTCCCAGTCACTGCAGTTATATTGATAGAGACTTTTAAGTTTTTCACCTTTTTCGTTATTGCTGTGAACCTCCGTTCTTATCTTGTTAACCAAGGCATTGGCAGGACCATATTTCAGTGTCACTATAACTAGTTTTAACGACTCATCCATCTTAAGTTTAATGCCAGTTACAGAGCCATTAAATGTAAGTTTAGATTTCCCCTGTTTAGCCTCAATGCTTATTGCAGTTCCCAAGCTTACAAACTCATTTTTGAATTGTGATTTGCTATCGATAAAAGTAATTTCAGCAGATGGTATTTTATTTATTTCTCGATGAATTTTTACTCTCTCCACCGGGATATTTGTATTTTTTTCGCGACCATCTATTTTTATTTTTAACGTTAATTTAGCCACCTTCTGAAACCTCATCGGTTGAATCTTCACGGAAAATACAATCTAGCTCAGCACGCAATGGAGTCCCATTAGAATGGAATTGAGTATAGTTTACGTCGACACTTTCCAAATACACCGGATATACATTTTGTCTTCTTGACGTATTATCAGGGCGAATAAACAACTGTCCCCAAATAATACCTAGAAATAAATGCGATTTTTCTTCCCCATCTTTTATAATCTCTTGTGTTGTCAGGTTTAAGAAACGTTCTACTCCTTCAGCAACTGTTCCATTAGCTCTATCTTTAAATAATTTATCAACCTCATCTTTAGTTACGTCTTCTGATAAAACTTTTCCATCATGAAAGTAAGTTTCTGTAACTTCTCCAATATTATTTATCACTGATACAATGTTATCTTTACTAGTTTTTAGACGACCATCCGTGAAATAAGCATTTCTAACTTTATAAGTATTCCTGCTGGAAAAATGAAAAGTACTTGAGTCGGTAAGTATCAATTTAAATTTTATTCTTTCAGGTTGCGACGCACCTATTGTCAAACTGGCGCCAGCACTATTTAATCCGGTTTCACCTACAAGCTCATTACGATATTCAACAACTAAATTAGCGGGGTTAATCTGAGAACGAAATCCTAGGCCTCTAATACGCTGAGTTCGTTTTGCATCTTTGTAAGCTCTGATCTCCAGCTGGCGGGATAATACACTTGAAATAACTCCTATACCTGTCGAAGCTAACGCTAATGGCATTATTTATCTCTCCCTTTGTTGATGTATCAACTGTTGAATTTGATAATGGTTCAAGCCATTTATTTTCAGTTTTTCAGTATGAACAACTGATTTTTTTTTTACATTCTTATTCACCACTGCTTTTAATACCAACTCTCTTATTTCAAGCATTATGACTCCAAACTATTCTAAATACGTAAAGGGTGCATTCGACTGTACGCAAACTCCATCTTCTCCATGGAGATATTATTGTCATCTGACCACAGATCTGAATTAGACCAGTCCACCGGATAAGCATCGCGGAATAACCAAGCTGCGAGGGGGTACTTTTTAGGATGCTGTAGAGTAACTAACACCTCTCCAGGTATCATCTGGAATAGGCTCATTGCCAAATTAAATTCAAGAGTTAATGGAGATCCAAAAAAAAGGCCCCTCTCTAATACCAGGTTGCCATGAACAACCCGGCTTGGTAGTTGCAACATCTCAGTATTAACACCACCAGCACGGATATCATCTGTTTCTATTTTGCTTTCCAAACCTGAGACTCTATGGAATCTAAAGTCGAGAGGATTGACACCAAGCAAACCACCACCTGCGGCGGCAAATCCTTTCCCAGCACTGTCCTGTGCAATACCTACAGATACAGCAGATCCTATGGTGCTCCCCACGGTAGTTGCCGTACTTAATCCCGCAACTATACCTAATAAAATTTGGTAATAACTACCGAGTTCACTGGTGCTTGCCAGAGCGTACATTTTTGTAATTTTCACTGGGTTGATATATCCAGGAAAAATTGTAACCTCAAAATAACAACCAGTTGGAGGTGCTTCATTTATTGATATTTGACTATCACCAAAAGCATGACCTAAATACGGCATATGAACTCCTTATATTTCCCCTGGAATATCAACATTAAACTGAGCTATTCTATGAGTAGTTATTCCATCAGCCACAAATGTCAACTCAGCTTTGTTTTTCCCTCGGTAAGGATTTCTTTTTATATTTGCCAATATTGGAATTGCACCTTTTAACTCAATAAAATTCACAAATCTGGAAGCTTGTTTATATTTTCCTTTTTTATTATCCATACCATCTTCTTCATCAAGTAAGGCATAGACAGTCAAATCAAACTTATCGACAGTGGTTCCACCATTTATCGTCTCCGCCCATTGGAATATACTGGTTTCCTCTGGAGAAACAGTCTTATTTGTACCATCCTCATGAGTTAATGGACTAGGATCTTTATAGCTTTTTACAATTGTTATATCACCAATACTCTTATTCTTCACCGAAAACCTTCTACGTCCAATAAAAGGCTTATGTTCAGTGTCATCTTTTCCTCCGCCCATCTCCAATGTTTTACTGAATATCATTTTAACCGGATTGGTTGCACCTTTTACATAAGCCAGATTACCGGTTCCCTCAGTATAAAGACCGACACCAAGATCGGCCTGCATACTGACGATATTATCAAACCGAAAACTTAATCCGTCGTCATTTCCATACACCAACAAATAGTTGTTGCGCAAAAAAGTTTGCTGTTGAAAAGCCATATTCAATCTCTACGTCAATGGAAAAATATGCCGGGTTTCCCCGGCGTTAATGGCCTAAGGGAATTCCACTTCCAGATCTTCGGCGATCAGTTCAATCTTCTCTACCGCGATACTGTTCTCTTCGATATTCCACTCAGGGGCATGCAGTGCTACTGGGAAAGCACGTTTTATCTTCCATATCACTGCAGGTTCATCGGTTTTCTGAGCATTATTGTACAAGGTGATAAGCAGTTCTTTTTTATCCAGATTGCCTTCACGGATCTGCTTGAACCAGGCATATAAACCTTTAAGTCCCTTACCTACGCCACGCTCTAGGGTCAAGGTCACAGGTTCGATATCACCGGCGATATTTTCAATGGCACCATATTGGTTTACGCTGCGAGCAGTATTGAGACGCAGGTTAAGGCCATACACTTTTTTGCACACAATGGGAGAATCTTCGCCTTCCAGCGGCTCGACAAATTCCACACTGTAATTAGAGGCAAGTAATGCCATAGTTTCACTCCAATCAAATAAAAGGCCTTTTACCACCCGATATCCATCAGTGCTGTTGCCTAACGGTTAAGTTTTCACTCTATATCTTTATCTAGAATGCTCTATCTAGAACACTCTCAAAGAGATGATATTAGGAGCAGAGATGCTTACACATTAACCGGGAACATGGCGCTAAATAGATATCTTGAACAAGCTGACAATCAAGATGGTAAAAGGCAAAACGGGGCTTCCGTAAACACGGGACAATATCAATATAGGCTAGGCCCTGAATTGACTCTTCTAGGTCTAGTTATCTTGTACATAGTGGGTAAAGTTGATCACAATAAATTCCGCCGGACGACTCGCTCTTAGGCCGACATCTATTTTCATTCTGCCTTCGAGAATATCCTGTTCGTTCATGGTGATACCTTTTCCCACCCGCACAAAGAAAGCTTGCTCTTTGGTTTCTCCGACTAGGCCGCCAGCCTGCCAGAGATCTTCTAGATAACTTTCCATCATGGCGCGAACTTTAAGCCAAGTGATCGGAGTGTTGGGCTGGAATACCGCAAAGCCAGTTGCCTTTTGCAAGGATGCTTTGACCATATTGAACAGGCGACGAACGTTGACATAGCGCCACTCATTGTCGTTACCTGCCAGAGTACGGGCGCCCCATACCAGATTGCCTTTACCGGTAAAGTTACGGATAACGTTAATCGACTTACCTGCATTGACATCTACATTGAGGTTTTCCTGCTCGCGGTTATTCAAGCGACGCAAAGGCTCTATCACAGAGGCAATACCGGTGTTTGCCGGCGCTTGCCACACACCAAACGTGCTGTCGATATTGGCATAAATACCCGCAATACCCGTTGAGGGCGGTAGCACCATACGCTTGAGTTTTAGCTCTGCGAGGATGTCGTTATACAGCGCGCCTTTATCGAACTTGATATCTTTAAGCTTGATTTCTGAAGTCGCAAATTCAAGAACGGTTTCTGCCTGTTCAGTCACTGCAGTCGTGCCATTGCCCATCGCCTTGATAGTGAACAACTGTTTCTCTTTGACCTTATCCCACCCCTTCATCAGCTCCTTTATGGTCAGGGTCTCGCCCTTGATTTTTATCTCAAGGCTCGCCGAAGTGTCTGGCGTGGTTTGCGGCGTTAAAGTAAATTCAGTTGTTGCGTGGCCTTTGCTTACCATCACCTTGGCATTGCTGCTCTCAGGCCCATGGTAGAACACCCCAAGACCATTAGCATCTTGAATAGATCGCCCTTCGTGATACACCATACTTTGCACAGCAAAGGGGGTTAATAATGCATCACCGCCACCTTGAATCGCGACGTTAAAGCCTTTACGTTCAGCTTTAATTACCTTTTTCCAAAGCTTAATTGCATCGGCAGGTGTAATACCTTCAGCATCTTTGGGAATCGTCAACGTCAACTTGGTGTCAGTGGCACTGTAACTGGCCGCTACACCGTCCGCAGTGGCATTGATCACTTCTACTTGAGGGATAACACTGTCATCACCCTGGAAATAGAAGGCAACACCATTGGGATTGGCAATGTACTGAGCAATATCGTCGTCATAACCGAGTAGCCTAACTGACTCATCGGTAAAGGCATGGGTTAATGTGGTACGCACGTCGGGGTAATATGCAGCCCCGTACTGGAGGTTGTTGTTACCAATACTTTCACGGAATGCAGTTGCAGCATCTTCAATGCTATATGTATTGCCATCTCTGTCTTGATTGAGCACATCAAGAATACAGAAACGATTATCCATACTGGCACACTGCAGTAATGATTGTTGAATAAGATCATGGTAATCATCGGGATCTAAATTAACCGCATCTGTCAGGCAGATAAGCGTCGGTACGTCTGTTTTTTCAAGCGTCCTTAGTGCAGCTTCAAATTTCGCTTTATCAAAAGTATCTTCATAGGTACCCAGCGAAATAACATAGCTGACACCACCGCCGTTTTTATAGAAAAACTCCATGCAGGGAGACAACATATAACTGGTTTTTGGCGTTTGAATATCCAGGATCTCATAACCTTTCACTTTGACCGTATAAGCTGGATCCAAATAAGCTGCGCCAAACTCTTCCCTGTATTCAAGCATCGAACCCACTCTAACCAACTGAGGTAGACCGTCTGCATCCAACTCCTGTGTTTTTTCGGTATAACCGATAAATACAGGGATGGCTGTTGCGACTTCAGCGACCGAAGGTGCTAGCGTCGGTGTTTCCTTGGTATAAACACCTGGGGTTTTTAATTGTGCCATTAATTTTCCTCTTTAACTTTCTCTTTTTGAATCCAATCTGAGCATCAAAAACAATAATGCTAATAGTGTTATGGAATAGACAATATTCAAATTAGAGATAGAATTGATTTATTAGAAATATAACTCGTACCAATCGTTAATCTTTCACGCCTTTTACTAATACATCACTCCTATCTGATATTTACGTTATTGCAGACTCATTAATAATTTTCTTGTCAGCAGGTTTAGCAAGACTTATTTCGTCAAACACCTGCATGCTAGCCCGTAGATTGACCAATAGTGACAAGGGTTCCAGTTCTGTTGTTTTAATCTTTTCTATATCCATTCTATCTATGCTGTTTTCCGGTACGTCACCAGAAAAACTCCCTTTGAGAGAATCGAGGGGAATATCTTCATTTACGCTAATAACATGGAGTAAGGCTGTCATCAACATCAGCTCCGCTTGCTCAGTTGTACTGACTTTCCCCACAAAAGGGGCGCTCAATAAGGCCGTAGTGCCAACCTTGGGAGTCAACTCAAACTGACTGTCAAACCATAGCGGTGCGGGCCTTCGATGAAACATTCGTTGATCATCAACCCGAACCTTTTCCCCAACCCCTTTCAATCTTTTATTCTCAAGTACTGATGACATTTTTATGTAAATTGAAACTTGGTCATTATTAATTTGGTTGGGTATAGCCTGAGGCTTAATTATCAGCGATGTGAATTGAGAAGTTAAACTACTCGATAAAAAATCAGACAGTGACAGTTCCAGATCCAGTAACATTGTTATATCCTGATTTAGATAAGCTTCGCCGGGTCAGTCCCATGTGGACTAACAATTATTGATATGATTTAGTGTTGAGACTGTTTACATTAATATGTATAAATACAATCTGTGTTTATATTTCGACAATAACTCTTTATTAATACGGCTTCGCCGGGTTAGTCACAATAAGGACTAACAAAAAATTGAATATTAACTAAAATTATAACTTGATAAATAATTAATCAATCCAACTAAATATTAACCCAATAAAGATTTATCTATTCCATATTTATCAAGCTTATTATTAAGACGTCAGTACAAACATAATGTGAATAAATTGTTTGATTATTTTTCATTTGCAATCATTTTGACTAAATCATCACAACGCTTGCCCACTTGACCAGCCCAACGGGAGTTTAGCATTTCATGCTGAGTGGAGCTAATATCTTGCCTTTCGAGCGCTGCCAACATGTTTTTAAACCTCAATAATCCCCCCACCCCAAGGTTAAATGCCATGTTTAACAAAACCAACTGCTGAGACTCTGACAGTGTGGCTATCCAAGGAAGACGATAACTCAGTCTTAACTCCAGACGTTCAATATCATTTGCAAGCATCATAAGCGCCTCCTCCTGACTTATCCCAACGTCATCTAGATTACGCCCCACCCCTATTGTATTTTTGCCTGCTGTGCAGCGATAAGGTTTAAGCATCATACCTTCATGTTGAATAAGCATATCTGTCAACTTCTTACGGGAGTGCAGATTTAATAGCGTCATGCCGCAACTCCTTCTTTGATCAACTCAGCTTCAGGTAATGTGACTAATAAAGTTTGCCCCAACTCGGTGATATCAACGCCAACTTTATGTTTGCCACAATGTTGAACCAAGGAACCAATTTTACCTTTTAATGGACCTGAAAGTACTCTGACTCTATCTCCTTTGGCAAAAGATATCGGCTGAGCTTCCATCTCCTGATGAAGCTTATTAAGCTCTGTTAACATCTCTATCTGTTCATCAGGAATTGTCACAGGGTAACCACCAAAACGGAGGAAATAAGAGAACCCCATTAAGGTTTTGATCTCATGCTGGCCGTGAACATCACAACGAGCAAAAAGGTATGACTTAAACACTGGCTCCTCAATAATTTTTTTCCTATCACTCCAAATCTTCTCTACCCATCTCATGGGTAAACAAGCCTCAAATCCACGTTCAATCAAGCGGGCATGTAGTTTTTTCTCCGCATTGGGTTTGGTATAAATTGCATACCAGCATTGCTTATTATTCACTCTAGATCTCCTTTCATTAAATTTAAGGAAACATAGCCCCATAACGACACAAAAAAGTGGCTATCAAAAATTTAATATGGGAACGATATTTTCCAATCAACTGGCTTCGCGGAGCTTCTCTCTAGCGAGTTGAACCCGTTTTCTGACATTTGATTGACTTAAGCTTAAGAGAGTTGCTATCTCCGGATAATCAAGCTCATTAATAAAGCGATACTTTAGAATTTCTTGAAGGTTCTCTGGTAAAGTTGACCAACATTCAGATAAGTTAATGATTCTTTGCTCCCTAACAAGTTGATCCTCAAGAACTTCACTGACACCTTCGGAAAAGTATACATTTCCATTGAGATGACGAACCTTGGTAATCAAAGAATTATCTCTCTTATGCTGTCTTAAAATATCCATACACACATGGTATGCAGTTCGGCAAACAAATGAATATAGGTTGTCAATTTCAGGGGACTTATCTTTAATGAATAAATATGATTTTTCCCTAGTAACAGATAGTGCATCATCAACCTTATCTAAATGTCCCTTTAACCATTTCCTACAACAATTACTCAACCTTTCTTCGTTTAAGCTCCATGCTCTCCAAAATTCATTAACTAACTCATCTTTCATTTTTAATTCGTAAAATGTATTTTCTAATTCTTTTTTAACTCTTAATTCGTAAATTTCATTTGCTCGTTTTTCTTTCAATTTTAGTTCGCAAAAATTAGCCATTGCATATCCGCATTTGTTAATTATTGGTTTCTACATGACGCTATTCCCCATTGTTTTGTGAATATCTAAGGGCTGTTGAAAATATATCAAAACCTCCTATAGACATATCGCAAGTAATTGAAAAAAATGATTTTAATATAGTTCAACAATCAAATGCTAAATGGTATATTATATAAACAACAAAAATCAAAGGTCCATATAGATCAAGTATTTAACAGTACCGCTAATATTACAATTTTACAATATTACTAAGCACTCTCATTCGTCATGTTATAAACATAAATTAAAAAAATAATTAAATTCAATGAAATAGGAAGTGAAAAAGTAAATAAAAGAGAGAGGATACAGGTGAACACAGTCTCGCTATTCAAGTAATTACTTACCCTACGTTAAGCTCGAGTAACCACTGCAAGATATGGATTATGCTTAGCGCATGATTATTTTAAAAAGTTGCAACTTTCTAGTTTAGTATCCTTTATTATCGTAGTAAATAGACATAAATATATATTCCATGAATGATTCACTAAAGCTGACTCAAAAACATTATTGAGTTCTCAATATAGAGTTTATGCTAGTTAAGGCTTTCATTGTTGAATGACTCTCACATCCAACAATGATTAAGGAGCATTAAGGTAGGAGATCAAGTATTAAACGCATTGATAAAAAAGCCAGAAGCAGAAGCAAGATAAAAATATCGTTAACCTCACATTTAAAGGTTAACGATAACAACTTGTAGGGTGCGTTTACTGCTTATTCTCAAGTGCTGAAAGGTAAGTCACCAATTCAGCAAGCTCCTCTGCACTTCTATGCTTAGAGGAGATAAGATACTTTCCGTTAACCAGTAACGAAGGAACACCACGTATTCCTGCGAGCTGAGCCTGAGTATCGTAATTAGATACCGCCAGATTGACGTCGACAGAATTTATGGCATTCTCAACATCTGTTCGCTTAACACCTTGCTTGACGAAATAATCTGTTAGCTGATCCTTACGAGTAAACGCCAGCCCTTTTTCATGGATACGTTTAAATATATTGCCGTGGAACTGTGGGCTCAGTTTAAATTTTTGCGCTAAGTAATAAGCCTCTTGACTCAAAATCCAACTTGCCCGTCCCGCACCAATCGGGGTTCTAGCAAACTCGACCTTTCCCTTAAGCAAAATCTCTGTTTCTGCAAAGAGTGGATCCTGACGATAACAATGAGGACAGTTATAGGAGAAAAACTCTCTCACAACCGGAACACTTGGTTCAGGGATCCCAGTGACCAGCGTATAATCAACCCCCTCTACATAAGGCTTTGCCTGAACGCTCACTGATATCAAACCTACGACCAAGAGAAACAGGATTACGTTTATGGGACTTTTCATTATTTTCATCTTATCTCCGTTAATTAGCTCAGTTTAATAAGTTGATTCTCAAAGTAGCTAACAATCGGTCAGCATACTCATTGGATTTTTATGTTGATAGTCAAACTTTAAATCTCGAGTGATCTTACTACCATCGATCACTTTCGCCATTTGAGTAACCTCCCCAAATTCAGGTTCTGGCAGAGAAAGAAGTTGTGCAGCTTTAGAATAGAATGCTTTACGTGTCGGATGCTCAGCAGCACATAAGTTATAAATAGCATCAGTTTTCTCACTCGTTAACACACAAACAACAGCACTGATACAATCATCTAAATGCACTATGTTTACAGGAGCATCAGCACCAGCCAAATCTTTTTTACCCGCCAAAAATCGACCGGGATGTCTTGCTGGTCCTACGAGCCCTGCAAAACGTATCACACAGCTGTTGCTCTCACTACTAAAAAGCCCCTCAGCCTGTAATAGGATCTCACTTGCCGATGAATGAGCTTGAGCATCTTGTTCTAGGATCAATTGTTGTAATGTGGGGTAAACACCGGTAGTGCTGATAAAGATAAGTTTTCTATATTGATGGTTTGCGATAATATGCTTAAGAAGGCTCAACCGCTGTAGATAGGCATCTGGGGACTTTCGGATCTCAGGAGGGATATTAATCACAATTGCATCTGTGTGAAGGTGAGTTGTTAACGTTTTCTCATCGATACCTTCATGGTCCAGATCTAAGGTAAATCCAATGATGCTTTCTCGGTTCAATTCACTAGCAGCAAGGCTTGTCCTCTTACTGCCACTTACCACAAAACCCTGTTTGATTAATTCTCTTGCCAACGGCAAACCAAACCAGCCACAACCTACAATACTCACGGTTTTAATGTTCAAGGTATGTCCAATACACCACAATTTGTGACATCATAGCTAAAGAGACATTAAGTTACCAGAATTAGCCCTGTAGCTCACCCCCCTTAACTCTCACCTGCAACACCATTAAAATAAAAGCTTATACCCATTTCAGGTTGTAATGCTTTTATTGCTCCTTCTGAAAGTTCCTCGACTTTAAGCACTTGCTCAACCGATACTTTCTCCTGCATTAAAAAACGCAAACTCGACTCACTGCCATCGGGCTCACAGGCCCACACATGGGGTTGTTTAACCTCTTTCGTCGTCATCATCACTTTGCCTATGCTCTTATCGGAAAGTTGCACAATCGTCCCAGGAGGATAAATCCCTAAGATTTGAACTAAACAAGACATCAATGCTTCATCATGTTTACCCGCTCTATTCTTAAACAGATAACCTAGTGCAACTTGAGGAGAGCGTACTGTCTCGGCCCATAACTGTCGGTCAAAATCATTAGCCAAACTGACAATTTGCGTGGTAAGAGGTATTTTTTTACCTTTCAAGCCATCAGGATAACCCGAACCATCCATAAATTCATGGTGATGAAGAATGATATGAAGGACCTTTTCAGGAAATAGCCCTGACTTGCTGATCATATCGTAACCAAAGTTAGGGTGCATTTTCATAAAATTAGCTTCATGGTCTGTCAAAGCCACCTTCTTACGTCGAATATTATCAGGTACTTTAAGCTTGCCAATATCATGATATAAACAACCAAGAGCAATATCCTTCATATCCGACATATTAAGTTTCATCGCTTTGGCTATCATCAAAGCCACCACAGCAACTGAGATCCCATGCTGAGTAATACTGCTGTCTGACTCTCCAGCACTCACAAGTGCTAACTCTGGAAGTTCAACCTCAGACATATGCTCTAACATCTCTTCAACTAAAGCGGCAGAGCAACGATAAGCGCCCTCGGGATCGCTCCCTGTTTTACTAAAAGCGGATCGACAGTCATTCACACTCTTAATGAACCTTTGCTGACTCACTCTTAGGGATTTACGCACCTGCAATTTCACATCAACTTGCGGAGCAACCTTTTCAACTTCTGGGAGTTTCTCACTGCTAACTTCAACCTCTTCAGTTAGCAACTCTTGCCCAGCTAATAAAATAACATAAGGGATACCTAAGCTTTTTATCAGCTCGATTTGAATTTCTTCTTTAATTTGAATTCGATTAAACAGGAAAGGATGATTCTTCCAAGAAATTGGCAACTTTATCGTGAGCCCGATCTGTAACTTAGCTAAAGGTAAATGTACCTGTTCGGCTCTAGCCACTCCGTGAACCTCCAATAAAGATTATGTTTAGGTAATGAATTCTTAGAGACGAGTTTAACGTCTAACCGTATTTCCGTTAAGTATAATACTCTCTAATAGAAACGTACTTAACTTATAATGGATAACGATAGAACACAGAGTAATTTATCCTAAGCTTAATGTTAAAGTAACAGCCATTAACTGACTGTTTTCACCAATTTATACATTCAACGTCACTTTAAAGTTAAGTTTAGACATTAAAAATCTGTTTTATAGATAAATTTAGTATATTAAAATATCAGATCGGCAGGGGTTCCTGCTCTTTATTTATCGTCTAAAGCATAAACGAGTCGAGCTCAAAGACCTTAGCGATATCAATATCTAGATCACTCATTCCTGTTCCAATCAGCGAAATAGTAATTCAACCGCTTAGATTTAAACAGGTAGATAAGACTCCAAAACAGAATTATGCCGTCTAATCCCATACTCCAACTGTACAGATAATATGAATTGATACTTCTCTCAATCAGCAACAACCCATCGAGTAATAATAGCAATAAGAGCAGCCACTTAAACTTGTTAAAAAGGGGCCGTATCCAAGCAGGTGAACGTTTACGTTCAGCAATGATAAAAGCGTAAAGCAGTAATGCGCCAACGCCAGCGATTAACGCCATGATAAAATCAGCTTTCTGAGGATAAAAGAGTGTCACTAAGCCTGTGCGGTCACTGGCTTGTGTCAAAGAAGCGATGAAGATACACCAGCCTCGAGCAATAAACACTAACATCAGATATAGGTATATGGGGGGTTTAATATGGCCTTTATCATCAAGCCAAGTAATATTACTAAAATTCACAAACTTACCTTATAATCTCTTTCTTGCTGAAGATATGGAGACAAATAAAATAAATTCAATCCCGATGGGAGATCATAGAAGGAATAACCCTTTACCAAGTTAGGCAAAGGGCCAGATTCAACGTTCTAATCTAATGAGACCGTTCAAGCTGTCACACTAGGCTTGTTGACACTAGTAAAAGTCGTTAATGCATCTAAGTTGTGCTTGGTTTCATCATTTGAAACAGTCACTTGAGCTGCTTCAACCTGATGCCATTTTCCACAGTGTAAGTATGAGAAGTTTGCCGCACCAGATTGCCAGTCTTCATTAAGAGACATGCGCAAAGTTACGTTCTTATGCTCAACTGGCTGGCCGCCAATGAGAATTGAAGAGAAGTCAAATCCATCAGCGACAACCAAAATATTGCACGAGTCCACCGTGCACATATATGACCACTCACCGACAAATTGTGAGATCACATTAACCGGTGGATTGATTGCTTGAAAAACATGGCCGACACCATTCACCGTTTTATCGACGGTATTAACCACCAACTCTAATGTGAGTTGAGATGCACCTAATAAAGGTTGGTCCGCAACAGAAGGCGAAATAATATAGGAAACGCGAAATAATCCAACCTGATTCTCTTTACTCATGAGTAATTCCTTTTATGATAAACAACTAAGATGAACACGTACTTTCCATAGCAATATGGACAAGCAGAATTAAAAGTAGTCAATAGAGGAATATCTTCGTATTACACCGTATTACAGCAATGAATTAAGTATGAAAAGTGGATGAAAATAGAGAGATTAAAGAAAAATCTGGATACCTATTTACTTATTGGTATCCAGCTAATAGACCAGGGTTATTCAGTTGAAGAAAGTAACAATAGCAGCGCCTCTTCGTCGATAACCTTTACTCCTAAGTCCTGAGCTTTGGTTAACTTAGAGCCCGCAGCCTCACCAGCCACTAAGCAATCAGTATTTTTAGAGACACTGCCGGCCACCTTTGCACCCAGAGCCTGTAACCTTGCTTTAGCGTCATTGCGATTAAGTTTAATTAATGTGCCTGTCAATACCCAAGTTTGGCCTTTTAAAGAGAGCGACTCCTCTGCCACTTCTTCAATGTCAGGCCAATTAACACCGGCCTCGATAAGCGAGTTCACGACTTCAAGATTGTGAGGCTGAGCAAAGAAGTGTGTTAAATGTTGAGCAACAATAGTCCCTACATCATCCACCTTAATAAAGGTTTCGGCATCGGCAGTTGTCAACTTATCTAACGTCTTAAAGTAATTAGCTAAATTAGCTGCGGTTGCTTCCCCAACTTCTCGGATCCCTAGAGCATACAAAAAACGGTTAAACGTAGTGGTCTTGGCCACTTCAATAGCAACGACTAAGTTTGTGGCTGACTTCATGCCCATACGATCTAACATGGTCATAGCTGACGCCGTCAGTTTAAACAGATCGGCTGGACTTTCAACCAACTCTTTATCAATCAACTGTTCAACCACTTTATCACCCATGCCATCGATATCCAGAGCTTTACGGGAAGCGAAATGTTTAATGGCCTCTTTACGTTGAGCCTTACAGAATAAACCTCCAGTACAACGTGCTACCACCTCACCTTCAATCTGCTCAACCATACTGTCACACACAGGACATGTTTTCGGGAACTCAATATCAGCCGCATCATCAGGACGTTTTTCGGCAACAACGGCAACGATTTGCGGAATAACATCACCAGCACGTCGAACAATAACAGTATCACCCACTTTCACGCCTAAACGAGCAATTTCATCGGCATTATGCAAGGTTGCATTTGATACTGTGACTCCGCCAACAAAGATAGGCTTAAGTCTGGCTACTGGTGTTACAGCACCTGTGCGTCCAACTTGAAAATCAACTCCTTCAAGTAGCGTCATCTCCTCCTGAGCCGGAAATTTAAACGCGGTAGCCCATCTTGGCGCTTTAGCGACAAAACCAAGCTGACCTTGATGTTTGATACTGTCCACTTTGATCACGACACCATCAATCTCATAATCAAGAGAATCTCGACGCGTCATAATTTCAGTGTAGTAGGCCACCACAGCACTCACATCGTGACATTGTTTAACTTCCGCACTCACAGGGAAACCCCATGATTTAAGCTGCATCAATTGACCATAATGAGTGTCTGCCAACGGCCAAGACTCTGGCTCAACCACACCCAGTGCATAGGCGTAAAAGCCTAAAGCGCGGCTAGCCGTTATCTTACTGTCTAACTGCCTAAGGCTCCCCGCTGCGGCGTTCCTTGGGTTAACAAACAACTTATCTCCCTTTTTTCTAGCTCTTTCGTTGAGCGCGTCAAACGCCCTCTTTGGCATAATCACCTCACCTCGAACTTCGAGCAGAGGAGGAAAATTGTCGCCCCGTAACTTAAGAGGGATAGAGAGAATAGTACGCACATTTTCAGTGATGTTTTCACCAGTTGTACCATCACCCCGCGTTGCCGCTCGCTCGTAGACGCCGTCACGGTACAGTATGCTTACAGCGAGTCCATCGAGTTTAGGCTCACAACAGAAACTGGGGAGTTCACTTGTTTTACCGCTAATGCGTTTATAAAAAGCCTCAAACTCCTCTTCACTAAACACATTATCTAAACTCAACATGGGTTTTAGATGAGTGATTTGCTCAAACTTAGCTAACGCGATACCACCAACCCTTTGTGTCGGTGAAGTGATAAGACACAGCTCCGGATTCTCCATCTCAAGCTGTTTAAGGCGATGAATTAAACGGTCATACTCGGCATCGGGTACACTCGGTGAATCTTCAACATAATAACGATGATTATGCTCATTAAGTGTGTCGGTTAGTTGTTTGATCTCTGCTATCGCGTGCATTTTATATTTCCAGAAACGTGAAAAAGGCCGCAAATAGGCGGCCTTTCTAATTTAACTTTTACAGGTATTAGTCAAGCTGGGCGCGAATACGTTGTAGGTACACTTGCTTAGTACTTTCGCTCCACTGGACTCGGCCACCATCTAAGAGTCGGCCACTAACATCGTCGGCAAGTTGATGAGCTGAATTAAGCATGATTGAGAAGTTCATCAATGGATCACCGTGACAGGGGAGTGTCATAAATAACACCACACCTTCCGTGGTAAACTGCTCCATGTTATCCAGATTAAATATCCCTGGTTTCACCATATTTGCCAATGAAAAAAGGACTTTCCCGTTGCCAGCATTGTCTTCATGGCGATGAAAAATATCCATATCCCCGAACTTGAAGTTTAACGAAAGTAGGCAAGGCAACAATTCTGCACCATTTAACTCTTCACCTTCATTAGCCACCACATGTAACACCAACACATCCTTTGGTTCACCTAATGGTTTAATTGCTTCAACTTTTACTTCAGGCTCAGGTATCGGTTCAACTGCAACTGCAACTTCATCCTCAACAGACTCGAACAGTGAACTTTGGCTATTCTGGCCTAAACCTAACTCCATCTGCCCCTCATCGTCCTGAGCGTCGATAGAGATCACTGGATCCATCCGTTGGCGTGAACTTCGTTGTACTGGCTCATCGGTTAGGGCAAATTTTTGCTCAACATTATCTAGATCAACGGTATCCACTGAAGCGGTAAAATCTTTAACTATAGGCTGTTGCTCCTCTGGTTCAGGATCTACAGCATTTTTCTTAATCCTCACCTCTCCAATGCCATCAGAATCGAAACCGTGTGAGTCACGAGACGATGCTTGGTGCTTATAAAAGCCCGTCATAGGGCTCTCTTTTAGCGATTTAGGTTGCTGCTTCCTGATGGACCAAAAACCATGCACAAGTACCGCGATAATTGCAATCGCACCTATTACAAACAATACCAGTTGCAAATTTTCCATTGGTTACCCTGTCTTTCCTATAAATTGTTATACCGCGTCGGCCATCGCCACCGCTTCTTCAATATTGACTGCAACTATACGTGAAACTCCGGGTTCATGCATAGTGACTCCTATCAGCTGATCAGCCAATTCCATGGTGATCTTGTTATGACTGATATAAATAAATTGCACGCTTTGAGACATCTCTTTAACCAAGCGACAAAAACGCTCGACATTGGCATCATCTAAAGGTGCATCCACTTCATCTAACATGCAAAACGGTGCTGGATTTAGTCTAAATATCGCAAACACCAATGATAAAGCGGTTAACGCTTTTTCTCCACCAGAAAGAAGGTGAATTGTACTATTCTTTTTACCCGGCGGTCTTGCCATAATGGTCACACCGGCCTCTAACAGATCGTCATGGGTCAAGGCTAACTGGGCACTGCCACCACCAAATACTTTGGGGAAAAGTAAGCCTAAATCTTTATTGACCTTATCAAACGTATCTTTAAAGCGAACTTTGGTCTCTTTATCAATCTTACGAATCGCTTCTTCAAGGCTCGTTAATGCCTTCGTTAGATCGGTATCTTGACTGTCCAAATAAAATTTACGTTCACTTTGTTGCTCAAACTCTTCAATGGCCGCTAAGTTGATCGCCCCAAGGTGAACAATCCTTGCTCTAATCCTTTCAAGCTCTCGTTGACGGGCCGCCAGAGAAACATTCATATCCATGCCTGCGTGGATTTTGTCCACTTCTATCTCTTGTTCCTTGAGCTGCATAGCTTGACTGTCAGCTTGACCTTTAATTCCCTCACGACGTAACTTTAACGTGCTGATAGATTGAGTCAAGCGTTCTATCTTTCCAAGCTCTTGTTTTTTCTTTAAACCTGCCCTATCACTCGCTTCTTCTAATTGAGCTTGCTGCAGGCGTACTTGTGACAATTTATCTTGTTTTACTTGCTGCTGTGCTAAAGCATGACTTAATTGCTCTGTTAATGCACTTAACTGTCCATCGCCTTGGCGGTCTTGCTCTAAAAGCTGCTGTTCTAACGCCATTTTGGCTAACTTAAGCTCTTCAATTCGCTCTTGTTGTTGAACAATGGCTTGCTCTTTAAGTGCCTGCTTAGTTTTCAATGCTTGAATGCGACTATTTAATGCGTCCAACTGACTCTTGAGCTCGTCCCTATGAATTTTAAGCCCTCGATCTTGCATGAGGTGGGTTTGATACTCACTCTCAAGTTCAATTAATCTTTCGCTTGCATGCTTATATCGCGCTTCATCTTGAGTAAGCTTATCAGCTAATTTATTCAGCTCCTGCTCACCGTGTTCAATATCAAGCATTAGCTGTTTCAGCTCAATCTCTAATCGCCCAATACTCACCTTCTGCTCTGCAACTCTCTGTTTGGATGATGTTAACTGTGAGCTGAGACTGGCTATCAATAATTTTAACTGTTGCAGCCGCTCTTGGCCGAGATTGAGTTCCTGTTTCAAGGACTCCAACATAGCAGCCTGTTCATAGCTGGCACGGTTAATCTCATTTAACAGCGCCTCGGAATCGCCAATACTTTGCTCCAGCGCTTCTTGCTCTCGTTTTAATTGGACTAAAGAAGCTGAATCAGTGCCTTTTTTAATGCAAAAACCTTTACCCAACAGGTATCCATCAGCCGTGGCAATACGTTCATTATCAGCCAGAGAATCAAGTCCCTTTTGGGCTAACGCTAACGTTTCAACCCAGTGAACATTGGCTAGCCAAGGAGATAAATTTGCATAAGCATGAACCCCATGCCAGCACTGCTGCTCAAACATGGCAAAACCCATTCCATCATGCTCTTGTAATGCTGGCACTTTTAACAAGCCATCAAACAGAAGTTCTACCGCTTTCTCCCATCCAGGCTGAACATCAAGCAACTGCCATAAGGCCTGCCCTTCCATTTCACTCTCATCAGGAAGAAGTTTTGACACTAAAGAAAAACGACCACGCTCTTCAGCTAGAGATTGACTCAAAGCCTCCTGCTTAGCTTTTAACTTAATCTGAGTTTGATTAGCAGAGTCAAACCTCTCAACCAATTCATCGATGATCTCCTGTTGGGTAACCGACTCTTCAGTGAGTTGTTCAAGTTCATCTAACTGCGCCTGTTCTGCATGATTAGCACTGTTAACCGTCAGCTCTTCAAGTTGCAATGTCACCTTAACGCTTTGCTGTGACTTATGCTCTAGCATCGACTGATGATGGCTTAACTTCCCACGAGCTATCTCCTGCTCCAGTCGATAAGTGGAGACTAACTCCTTATGCAAACTCGCCGCTTCAGCCAGTTGCTCTGTCTGAACGCCCTGTTTATGCAACTGGTTTTTAACGTAACTGACTTGTTCACTCAAGGTTTCAAAAGCGGGCGTTAAATGAGTCAATTCAGATGAGAGCTCAGCCGTCATGACTTCATCGACACTAAGCAACTCAAGCTGGCTAGTTACTTTAACCACAATCTCTTCGATACGCGTGTCAATATGTGCATCTTGCTGTTGTCTGTGTTTAAGCTCCTGTTCAAGTTTGGCGATGTGAGTTCCACAAAGATAGAAATCTTCCACCCTCTTTTGTTCTTGTCCATCAAGTTCGACCGACTGGACCTTAAGTTGCGTCAAGCTTAACTCAGTGCTCTCTTTTAATGCTAAAAGCTCAGCCAAATCCACTTCAAGCAGATTAATTTCGCCGGTTAACGTCTCCATCAACAGGTTTAATTCGCTATAGCGGCTCACACTCAGTTCAGCGTCTAATTTACGCTCTGAGAGCTTTAATTCCCGATACTGTTTGGCTGCATTGGCTTGATCTGCCAGTTTATCTAACTGACGACCTAACTCGTTACGGATATCACCCAGTCGCTCTAAATTTTCTCGGGTATGGCGAATACGGTTTTCAGTTTCACGGCGACGCTCTTTGTATCTGGAGATCCCAGCGGCTTCTTCGATGAAGACTCGTAGATCTTGAGGTTTAGATTCAATGAGTCTAGTGATCGTACCTTGCTCAATAATGGCGTAACTGCGAGGTCCAAGACCGGTCCCCATAAAGAGATTGGTAATATCTTTACGACGGCACTTCTGGCCATTAAGAAAGTAGTTAGAATCACCATCACGACTGACTTGACGTTTGACGGAGATCTCTTGATAACCGGCATACTCCCCCGACAATCGCCCATCTTGATTATCAAACAAGAGTTCGACACTGGCCACAGAGACAGGTCGTCTCGCGGTTGAGCCATTAAAGATGACATCTGCCATCGAATCTCCACGTAGATGCTTAGCAGAGCTTTCGCCTAGCACCCAACGCACCGCATCGATAATATTGGATTTTCCACAGCCATTAGGGCCAATAACAGCGGTTAATGGATTAAGAAATGGTATTTTAGTTGGATCGACAAACGACTTAAATCCAGCAAGTTTTATCTGTTTGAGTCTCATGGTGCCAGTTAGGTCGTTTTCAGCTAATGTTGTAATAGCAATAAATTAGCGGAACAGAGCTTATTAAGTATTGATTTTCTGGATGCTACTTTACCAAAACAGGCAGTATTTTGTAACGTTTTTATTATACCAGCAGCGATTTACTGCTTGTCATCACCATCTGACTGGAACACAATCCATTTAAGCATTTTCTTATTCGATAGTCGTGTCTAATTTATGAACCAAACTACTGAAAGATCCCCAAAAAGTGGGGTTAACTATTTTCTCGATGGATTTAGCCTCATCAAAGTCAAAGGGCTAAGAAGCTTTGTGTTTATTCCCTTGATGATAAACCTAGTACTATTCGCCAGTGTGATCTATTTTGCTATCGGTCAACTCGGACTCATGTTTGACTGGGTTTCTGCTCAACTTCCAGATTATTTGAGTTGGTTAAACTTCCTGTTGTGGCCATTAGCAGTGCTTACCTTGCTTGTAGTACTCTCCTTTTTGTTCAGCTCAGTAATGAACTGGCTAGCCGCCCCTTTCAATGGGCTACTTGCAGAGAAAGTGGAACAATATCTCACAGGCAAAGACCTGAATACCGGCACGACAATCGATTTAGTCAAAGATTTACCAAGAATTTTAGGACGAGAATGGATTAAATTAAAATACTATCTCCCCAGAGCCATCATCTGTCTGATTCTATTTTGGGTCCCCTTTATCGGCCAAACCTTCGCACCCATAATCTGGTTCCTGTTCAGTGCCTGGATGATGGCTATTCAATATTGTGACTATCCGTTCGATAATCACAAGGTGCCTTTTGATGATATGAAGTTTGCGCTCAATCAAACTAAGGGAAGTAGCTTTAGCTTCGGTGCCACCGTGACCCTATTTTCAATGATCCCTATCGTAAATTTTATCGTCATGCCAGTGGCCATATGTGGTGCCACATCCATGTGGGTAGATAAGTATCGCGAAGCTTATAAACACCCTGACATCGCGCCAGAGTAACGTCTCCGGTAACGTTTAATTTAGGTTTAATCTTACCTATTTAGTCGGATTATTTGTATTGGATAGAATTGCAGAAGGGTCAAACCTTCAGCAACTCTATCGCCTCCAGCGAGGTATGTGCACCCTTGTTTCGAGAACGTTCTGTGACACACTGCAAGTACGTCTGACCTCCATATATGGAGGGAATGCAGAAAAATGTCTGGTTCATTTTCTGCCCTGCAAGTTCTACGACAGCCAATAATTTCCACGTTAAACAGCCAGTTGACCTTCTAACCCTGTCATCCCGAACGGGTTTCAGACTCCTAATTAGCTTTGTCTTCAGTTTCAGCTGTAGCGAGCTAAGCAATGGTACTAACTTGCTACTTACTCATTATTTAAACAGTGTTATGGTATTTTAAAATACGCAGAGTAATTAGGGAAAGGCGTCCAGATGTTGCATTTGGTTCCAAAACCAAAAGAACCCAAGATATCACACACTGTCAACCTCATAGCTCTACTTTCATCTCTCGCTCCTAAGCAGATAATTTATACCGAGATAGATCGTTCAGTATAGTAAAGACTTCATCTTTACTTGTTAGATTGAAATCTTAGTAGAGAAGATGTAGGTTACTTGAGTAATGCCTTATGTAAGTACTTATGCACCAAGACTACACATCCTTTACCTAGTCATACACTAGAGATCTACTGCCCATCATTCGAGCATGAAAATAAAATGGAGTCCCATGACCTCAAAAAGAAAAGCTCAAATCCACAACTTACTTAAAGGAATTGAAACGGGAGACGCTGAAGCGGTACGGGTGGTCAATCCGGATAAATACATACAGCATAACCCAGTACTCGATGATGCACTGTCATCGCTACACGCTGCATTATCAGAGTCAAATTCAAACGGCACTTTTGCGATCCAATATGACAAATTACACCGAATACTGGCGGAAGGGAACTTTGTACTGTCGGTCAGTGAAGGGCATTACCAGGGGAATCACACCTCTTTTTATGATCTCTTTCAGGTAGAAAAAGGCAAAATTATCGAGCATTGGGACACGACAGAAATCATTTTGCCCAAATCAGAGTGGAAGAACGAAAACGGTAAATTTTAGTTGGCAATAAGCGTAATACACTTGTTGTGTGACAACCTAGTCAAGCTTGGAAAAAGCCAAAATGACCAATAAAATCGGTTTATTCTTTCTATTAATCACTGCTATTTTTCAACTCACCTTTAGTCATCCTGCGGTAGCAAAAGAACATGTTTGTAAAGTAGCGGATAACGTCTACCGATATGGCGATGCTAGCTTTGGTTACTACTCCATGTTTATCATCACTGACGAGGGCGTTATCGTCATTGACCCCATGAATGTTGCACATTCAAAAGGCATGTTAAAGGCCATAAAAAAACTGACAGGTCAACCGATTCGTTATCTACTTTACAGTCATAACCATTGGGATCACATCAAAGGTGGTCATGTTTTTCGCGAGCAAGGCGCAAAAATTATCGCCCATAAAGAAGCCGCCGAGTGGATGAAAGCTAATCCTCATCCAGATCTCGTGTTACCAGATCAAGTATGGAGTGGAAACCGCCATGATCTGGCGTTAGGCGGAAAGAAAATTGAGTTACATTACTTTGGTATCAATCACGGCTTAGGCATGACTACATTTATACTACCAAAAGAGAAAATTGCCTATATCGCAGATTTAGTGACCCCAAATAGACTCCCATTCTCTATTGCCGATTTTAATATCAAAGCCTTAAGGGCAACACTTGATGAACTCGTCAAAATGGATTTTTCAAGAGCCGTCTTCTCTCACTCGCATGCGCAAGAGCCTGTTGGTGGTAAATCCGATATCATTGATACCCAAATGTTTTTTACAGATTTACAAAATGCCATTTTTGCTGAGTTTAATAAAGGCACTTCGTTTTATCAAATGCCAACTAAGTTGACACTTCCTAAATATGAGCCCTGGGGTTTTTATAATGAATGGTTACCTATCAACACTTGGAACATGATGTTTCAACTGGAGATGGGACCTTTCCCATGGCGAGTCGTAGACAAGGAAATCGAAGCCAATCAAGAGTCGTTAACCGACTAAACCGTCTTCATGTACTGTTTCGGTGTCAGTCCAAATTGTTTAAAGAAGCGTTGACCAAATCGAGATTCTGACTGGTAACCACAGGCCAAAGCCAGTTCCAGCTGTTTATAGGGTCTGGTCTGCATCAAGCTCAGTGCATGAAGCATACGCGCCTCGCTAAGGAGATCACGATAGGTAGTACCCTCCTTGGCCAATCGACGGGTTAAGGTCGACTTACTCAAGGCAAAGTGCTCGCACAGCTCATCAATCAGATGAGCTTTAGCAGGATTGCTACTAAAAAAACGGCACACTCTCTCGCGCATTGAGATAGCGGACACAGGAAAAAGTAGGTGCAGCACCCGCTCCTCTAACAACACCTGATAAAAAGCATTTAAATACTGTTGTTGAGTCTGCACATTAAATGCGAGTTCTTGCATGGCAAGTAACTGTTTTAACGCAAAATCGAGCTTAGCGCTCGTGCTCACTTCTGGCGACTTTGCCTGATAAACGGCAACATCCGCCATAGCCTCAATAATGGTTGACGCAGGAGCCGACAAAAAACAGATCTGTACCGAACGAAATGGAATATTTGATGGTAGATTGATAAAAGTAAGCGATTGATCTGCATGGGCAAATAACCATTTTCCATTATCGAATGTTAAGGTCTCTGTCTGCCAGTTTAATAATTTATGGCCTGTTTCAACCAAGATAATACTGGGGATATAAACGGGCACGTTTCGTAATGCTTGTGGCTGTGCACTTTTAAAGCGATGCACACTGATTAAATTAGCCATTCTATCCCCATGATATATAAAATTTTACCGTACGAACGTTGCAGTCAACACTGCTTTGTCTAACGCTATGCTGTTCAGCGTAAAGCCGACAACTGCAGGGGGAATATCCGCTGGCAGATCGATCTTATCTTGCGGCAATGCCCACACAGTAAATTGGTACCGGTGCATACCGTCACCTTGTGGAGGACATGCTCCGCCAAAACCGGGTTTACCAAAATCAGTACGGGTTTCAAGACCTTTGGTTATCTTGGCTCCCTGCGCTAAGTGCAAGGTTGTTACAGGTAAATTAAGTACGGTCCAATGCCACCAGCCACTGCCGGTAGGCGCATCTGGATCAAACGCCGTGATAGCAAAGCTTTTTGTTCCCTTTGGCGCCCCAGACCAAGAAAGTTCAGGTGAGACATTGCCACCATCACAGCCCATTCCTGAGAATTCAAACTGGCTGCTCATAAGCTGGCCTTCGTGGATGTCTTTACTCTTGAGCTCTAATGCCTGACTTGAAAATGATGCAGCTGCTGCCATTAGGATAATTAAGGTTTTCAGTTTCATAATAAGCTTCCGGTTAATAAACTGAGATAATGGTAAGTTAAAACAAACAGCGTAAGTTAACATTAAAGCTCAAATAGATTAAAAATACTATCAATATGAACTTTAGAGTTTAATTTAAGCCATAAAAAAAGCATAAATAGTTGATACCATCTCTACTTATGCTCTGTGTATTAAACGACTAATCGCTGAAATAGACGCTAAAAATCACACTCTTCAAATTGGGTTAACTGCTCACTGCAGGCTTCTATTTGCTTACGTAAGCTTCTAGTTTGTACCGCCCAATAACCCATGTAAAACTTAGCCGTTTTCAATTTTCCTTGGTAAAATTCAACTTCTGTGGTGCCAGCCTCAAGTGCAGCTAAAGCCGTCGACGCTGTGCGTGTCCACATCCAAGCCAACGCTGTGATCCCTAAAATTTGCATATATGCCATAGAGGCAGCACCTAGGATATCCGGATTTTTCTCAGCATTTGTAGCAATGAACTGGGTTGCTTTTTCAAGATCGCCAGATGAATCCATCAGTCCGGCAATATAGGGCTTCATCAGCTCATTGCCTATATTCTCACCAATAAGCTGTTTGACAAGTGCAGACCAACTCATGAGCGCCGCGCCTTTATCCGACAGTATCTTACGACCAACCAGATCCAGTGCCTGAACACCATTAGTGCCTTCATAGATCATGGCGATGCGAATATCACGAACAAACTGCTCCATGCCCCACTCGTGAATATAACCATGACCACCAAAAACTTGTTGCGCATCAACACAGGCATTAAAGCCTCTATCCGTCACAAAGCCTTTAACGATTGGAGTAAATAGTGCGGCTAACTTAGATGCCGCTTTAGCTTTTTCAGGATCACTATGACGCTCAGCTTTATCCAGCCATAGCGCTTGCTGGCCCATCATCGCCCTCGCCCCTTCATTAAAGGCTTTTTGCGACATCAACATACGGCGAACATCACCATGCACTAAGATAGGATCCGCCGCCATTTCAGGTGCCTTAACACCACTTAAGCCACGTCCCTGAATTCTGTCTTTGGCATAGAGAAGTGCATTTTGATAGGCAATTTCAGAAACACCTAAACCTTGTACACCAACAGCCAATCGAGCCAGATTCATCATGGTAAACATGGCTCGCAAACCTTGATGAGACTCGCCAACAAGCTCGCCGATCGCACCGTCAAAATTCATCACGCAAGTTGAGTTTCCATGAATTCCCATCTTGTGCTCGAGTGCTGAAGCACACAGTGTATTTGCTTTTCCTAAGCTACCGTCTTCATTAACCAAGAACTTAGGAACTGCAAATAATGAGATCCCTTTTACCCCTTCTGGTGCATCTGGTAGCCTTGCTAACACTAGATGTATTATATTTTCTGCTAAATCATGATCCCCCGATGAGATAAATATTTTTTCACCTGAAATAGCGAACAAACCTTCACCCGCTTCAACTGCTTTGGTACGTAACAACGCCAGATCGGTACCCGCGTGAGATTCTGTCAAGTTCATGGTACCAGTCCACTCACCCGTCACCAACTTCTCTAAGTATTTCTGCTTTAGTGCATCACTACCATGCGCATGGATCGCGGCGTAAGCACCATGAGTGAGTCCTGGGTACATGGCAAACGCCATATTCGTTGATGTCTTCATCTCAGTGGCAAACACACCGATAACTTCAGGAAGACCTTGACCACCAAATTCGGGATCACAGGTTAATGTGCCCCAACCATTCTCCACATACTGCTTATACGCTTCCTTAAATCCCTTAGGGGTAATGACATTTCCATCAAGCAATTTACACCCTTCGACATCACCACTACTATTAAGAGGTAGCATAATCTCGGTAGCAAAATCAGCAACGCCCTGCAAAATAGCATCGCTAAGATCTGCATCGATCTCATCGAAACCTTTTAGCTCTGTCTCTTGATAGATGTTAAGCAGTTCATTTAGTACAAATTGATAATCTCGAAGTGGTGCTTGATATGTTGGCATTGCCTAATCCTTTTTTTTATACCAGCTAATAAAATTCAGACTTTTCATACAATAGTTTCAATCATGCGTTTAAATACTGTTTTTTACAAGAGACAGTTTACGTCAACGACAAATAAGACTTTTTCATTACAGATTAACAATATCTGATCATACTTGTTTCTATTTGATCTTAAACAAGTTACCTCTATTATTCGGCGATAATAAATATGAGAGTTACATTTATTATCCTAATTCAGGCGTTGTTTTACCAACCGAACAGCTTAACCGTAAATTGAAGACAAGTTCCTCTTATGAAAAAGAGTAAAACACGCTAAGCTAACTCCGTTATTATTCCGACGACCGATCAAGAATAGTGCGTTCAGTATTTTGGAATGGAGAGACAGTTCATGGGTTCAGTGACAACCAAGAAACACGTTAATGGCTTAGAGTACGTAGATGTGGATACGCCAGCATGTAAAGCCAGAATTTTTTTACAAGGCGCACAAATTGATTTTTTCCAGCCTAAAGGCCAAGCCCCATTACTTTGGGTTTCGAGTGCCGATGATTATCAAGTAGGCAGCGGTATAAGAGGCGGGATCCCCGTTTGCTGGCCTTGGTTTGGTATGAATGATAATCCTGACTGGCCGCAACATGGATTTGCTCGTACCCGTTTATGGGATCTTGAATCAGTAAAGATGCAAGACTCTGGTGTCGAACTTAAATTCACCCTAAAAATAAGAGAAGATGATAAACAATATTGGCCACATGATACCCGTGTCGAGATGCTGTTTATCTTAAATGACAGTTTAACGGTCTCTTTAAGAAATACTAACTTATCTGATCACCCGATTAGCTTCACCCAAGCCCTACATACTTACTTCCCTATTGGTGATATTGCTAAACTTAAAGCCACTGGTTTTGAAGGCTCTCAATATATTGAATTTGGTGACGGTCCTTTTAAGCAAAAAGGCGATGAGGTATTGTTCGACAAGGAAACTGACCGAGTCTATACCAAGCTAAGTGATATTCAAGCACTGCATACCCCTACGGGGATCATTGAAGTCGGTCGCGAGAACAGTAACTCAGCCGTACTCTGGAATCCTTGGATAGACAAGTCTCAACGTTTATCTCGATTTAATGCCGATGACTACCTTTCAATGGTCTGCTTAGAAGCCGCTAATGTGCTCGACGATAGGGTGACATTGGCTCCAGATGAATCTCATGCCTTAACGACCAAGATCCGCTGGAAAAGTTAACCAGCACAAGTTAACCATTTATCAATGGCCGACAATCATTCGGCCTTTTTTGTCTCTCAGGTTAACTACAGCGCTCTCGATTTAACGACAACGACGACCTCTCTTTGCAATGGGCTGCTTGGAAGCCGCTAATGTGCTCGACGATAGGGTGACATTGGCTCCAGATGAATCTCATACCATAACGACCAAGATCCGCTGGAAAAGTTAAGTCATTTCTCACATATTTGTGTTTTCATCATGCTAGACTCAAACACTATTGACTGGCTATAGAAAATCACTATTGATGAGCAGTACGTTATCCCGAGCAAAGCGGCTTATGCTCGCTCTCTTTTTTATCTGTACCTGCCTACTCATAGCAATAATGTTTAGCTATGAGTGGCTTGCCATGAAAATTGCAAATCAATATCTAGTCAAATATAACACCCATATCACCGAAATCAGCATACGACCCCACTCAATCACCCATTGGCAACTGCCAAAATTGACATTGAAGGTGAATGGAAGCGAAATCAAAATCAAAGATGTCGACCTCATATTCGATAAACATCTCTCTCTATTTAATTTTTCTGCTGACCAACTGTTGAAGATTGCATTGGGTAGCATCGATGTCACCCTTAGTCCAAACATGCTCACGAATGAAGGCAAAACGTTTGACTCCCAAGGACCCACTCTGGCGTTGAATATCGCCCAACTTCCTCAAATAGATATCGGTTATACCCAGCTCAAGTTTAAAGGGATCCCGTCCACGAATTTGAGTATAGATTTAGCGTACCTAAGATTAGATAAACAGGGACAATTAACCAGTCTGCTCAATCTACAGGGCAAAAAAATTTTCGCCTTAAATGCTCAGCTAAATGAAAAAAAATGGACTATTTCAACTTCCATTGTCTTCGAGCAGCTTCAAACCCTGTTAACCCAAATAACCCAACAAGTTCATGATAGCAGTGCGTTAAGTTTACTGTTACAGGCAAAAGCAAGATTAGATAAACTTGGATTGAAGTTTAATGGCACTCTTAACAGTCAAGCTGATTTAAACCTTAAAACCGCTCAGTTATATTCCATTCATGAGCTGGTTGACACTGAAGTCACCTTAACTAAATTATCGAATTTAACCATACAGCCAAGCACGCTAGCCCTGCTGCCAAACACTTCAGTTGTATTCCCGAATGCTGAACCCCAACACTCGCCTAACCGGCTTATTAAGTTTGAGATAAACGGTCATATAGCAGATTTATCATTAACCCTGCTCCCTCTCTCTCTACAACTGGCACCTAATCATCAACAACAGGCAGCACTGCTCTCATTTATCAATGATGAGAAGTGTAACAAAATCATCAATCTGTTACACCTCGGCAATCAAAAAAATAAAAAGGAGTCTAGTAAGTTAACGCTAGTGGCCTCATTAAATAAGCCGCTCTCCTATTCATTTCAATCTCGAGAGATAAAAGCACAGCATGTGCAGTTATCACTTGAGAATGAAAATGTCACAGCAACAAGCTCTCTAAAAGAGCTAAACCTTAAACTTCCCGTTGATGATAGCGGTCCAACACTCAATAGTCAGTGGTCGCTCAAGGCTCAAACAAAAAACAGATTGGGGCTTGAACAGCTTTTTGATGAGAACCTAACCTCGCCCAAACTCACGCTGGCTAAAACGTCACTCGTTATGCATGGAGAGCTTAAGCTAGCGCAGCTGAATAACAAAGCCCTCAGCCCAAGTCATCAGGATCTCCAGTTCAATGATGTCCAATTAAGCCTGAATGTTGATAAAGAGATACGGCTCATCAGTGAAGGGTTTAGCGTAGAAGCTGTTAGTGATGACAAAAATGCAGCGATGAACATGAAAGTTGCATCATTCTCCTTATTTAGTCACTCTCCCCTTCAAGCCAGCTATGACTCTGGTGCCGTTTCATTCGTGTTACCTAGCCTAACGCTAGCCCTAGGCCCGATAAGCTACTATCATCCTCAACCTTCAGCTAAAGCTAAAGAGATAGAATTTAAAGCTAATAATTTAACCTTTTATGCCATAGCGCCAAGTTATCTCACTGCAGAAGTCGCTTCAGATAACAAACATGATCTGGCAAATATGAGTTTTCAATTCACCGGTTCGACATTCTCACTCGTCTCTTCTGGGGTGAGGTTTTTAGATAAGCAGCTAAGTTCACTTATTGATAAACAGGAAAATGCACAAGCGCAATTAACCCCACCGTCTGTTTCAATCTCAACCCAAGAGGCAAGGTTTACTTCGTTGGATACCTTTATCGTAAACAGTGTTCATGACAACACGAATACTGACACGGGTAAGACTAGCGGCTGGTTAACGATACAACTCCCCAGCTTTACATTGGAACAAACAGACACTGAATTCATCCATATCTCTAGGCAAGAGGGGCAAACTGTCGTTGAAAATAAGGAGGCAAAAGCTCAATCTCCCACACCAAGAAATCAAGAGGTTACAGGCCTTCTCCCACAACTATCAATGACAATATTTGAACCGACAACCCTAGAATTGAATCTGAAAAATGGCATTAGTTTACCGCGATTACTCAGCCAAACATCTTGGGTGAATAACGCTAAGTATCATATTGAGGGTTTAGAGGTAACGCGTCTTTATCACAAAAATAAGCGTCTTAGAACCGAAAAGCTATTGCAGCTTTATCAAGGCACAGTGACACAAACGTTCAATTGGAATACAACACGCTTAGTCACCCATGAGCAATGGGAATTCGATGAACTAGAACTCAACTCAGAACACAAGGTAACACCTAATCTGACTCATAAAGGTTTGACCCCGCTATCCATTGAAGGGCAAGTTAACCTTGATACTGAATTTAGTACCATTTTAGCTGTAGTTGAAGCAACTTATCCTCTACCAACTGCATTTTATGCCGATGGACATGCAGCGCTCAATGCGAGTTATAAGTTTACCCAAAAGATGGTTTTGGCAAATAAAAAAGATGATATGTCGACTCAAAAAGTCAGCCAGTTCGTTTTAGATTTCGCTCCAACACTCAGCAAACTCAGCGGTAGCATAAATGAGTTACCGTTTGAAGAGGCTACGATGGATGCCAACTGCCAACTGAGCTTACACAACAGTCGAGAGAGAGAGACTCTGGACAGTAAGGAGCAAAGCACACTCTCCTGCCCTGATATAAACCTTTCTGCTACAGCTTTTAATCCAGGCGTGCTTATTGAAGATTTCAACTCTCATGCCAGCCTCTCAGTTTCTTTGGATTCAGAGCACCCTATCGATCCTGCACACAAAGAGCCGTCAGCAAACATACTCGCCAATCTATCAGATCTCAATATACAGATGAATGCCGCTGGTAAGCTTTTAGGCGGTGAGTTCACCCTACCTGAGTTCAGCCTTAAACTGAAAGAACGTTCCTACGGGTATTTAGTTTTACAGGGGCTCAGTTTAGCAGAACTTATTGCCATCCAACCTCAAGTAGGCCTTTATGCTGACGGTACATTCGATGGTGTACTGCCCGTAGAACTGGTCGACGGAAAAGTCTCTGTAAGTGGTGGACGACTGGCCGCCAGAGCGCCGGGAGGACTTATTACACTAAACGGTAATCCTGCCGTTGAGCAAATGAGAAGCTCACAACCCTATCTGAATTTCGCCTTTTCAGCTTTAGAACATCTTGAGTATTCGCAACTTTCCAGCAGCTTCGATATGGAACCATCGGGAGATGCTATTTTAAACGTGAATGTAAAAGGAAGAGCAAAAGGGATTGAACGACCTATCCACTTGAACTACTCTCAGGAGGAGAATATGTTACAGCTTTTAAAAAGTTTGCAGATAGGTGATAAATTGCAGACTCAAATTGAACAGTCCATGAATTAAATATTCAAACTGAGGCGTTCAGCTTATCGTCATCTTAAACGGGTTATAGTTCGTATATAGCCAACACAGGATTAAAAGGAACTTGCTGTGAAAAAATTGCCCATCCAACGCACTAGCTTAAGCGCAATTATCGCTCTGCTACTGATGACTGGCTGCACGCCAACAATACAGATAGCGCCGCCGGATAAACCCATAGTGATTAATCTTAACGTTAAGATTGAACATGAGATACGCATTAAAGTGGACAAAGAGCTAGATGAGCTACTTACTAATGATGAACTTTTTTAACCAACTCAGCAAGATAAGGGGTAGAGAATGAAAACTAAATTACTCGTGTTCACTGCAGGTCTACTGCTGAGCTTAAATGCATTTGCCCTATCTTTACAGGATGCAAAATCTCAAGGCTTAGTCGGTGAGCAAGCTAACGGATATTTGGGCATCGTCATAAACGAACCTCAAGCCAATAGCGTTGCCAAAGAGGTTAATGCCAAGCGTAAGGCTCACTATGAAAAAATAGCGAAGAAGAATGGTATCACTGTCAGTGAAGTGGCCAAACTCGCGGCGAAGAAGGCCATGAAGGCAACGAAACGAGGCCAATATATAAAAGACTCAAGCGGTAAATGGATAAAGAAATAGCACTCATTAGTTTGCCCAAAATACTCTGAGTCGGTCACTTTCTTATACTGATTGGTATGCACCAACAAAAAAGCCCGCGACGCGGGCTTTTTACTGTTAACTAAACGGCTAAGTTAGAATCTTAACGTAGCACTGTCTTTCAAACCATCATTGTCTTTCACCACTAATTTAACTTTAGAGGCGCGACTGGCAAACTTGACCGCTACCGGACCAGATACCCGACTGCCATCATTAAACTTCCATTTATGACGAGTAATGTAGCCATCTTCATCGTAGCTAAGCGAGACGAAGATATCGATAAACCAAAGGTCGATATGATGGATCACAGCAACTGGATTAATATTTTCCGGCTCAGTGCTAATCGTGATTGTTTGTGAAACACTGTGGCTTAAGCCACCATTATCAGTAACCGTTAATGTCACAATGTAATCACCATCTTGTGCATATTCATGACTAACACTTTCGCCATTAGCGGCACTGTCATCACCAAACTGCCATTCGTAACTTACCAAGGAACCATCTTCATCAGTAGAGGTGCTAGTAAAGTTAACCACTGCGCCTTGAATATCAGAAGTAAAGCTGGCTACAGGAGCCACATTAGCGGCTTCAAGCAGTAAAGAGACTATAACAGGATCATGATCTGAAGAGCGGTATGCATCGTCATTATACAGCGTCTCTAACTGAGAAGCTGACTTGAACTCTTCGTTATAATCAATCGAGCGTGGCTCATCGGTATTGATATGCCACTCAGTGACATCGACAACATTGTCGAGCAGCTCACTATTGGCTAATGCATGATCTAGCTGGCCCGTTTCACCTGAAAACACATAAGAATAAGCCCCTGTTTTGCCTAAGTGGGCAAACAACTCTGTAAAGCCTGCATCACTTAATGCCGACAATGGGTTTTCTTGCGCATAGGCATTCAAGTCACCAATAAGCAGAATTGCAGCCTCTGGATATTCTCCATCTAACCAAGTTCCCACCGCTTGCGCCGCACGAGTACGTGTTAAGTTACAGTTAGCTTGACCATCATTGAGATCAGGATCCCCAAGACTGTCACAGTTACTGCCCTTCGACTTTAAATGGTTCACAGCCACTACCAGCGATTCATCACTATCGTTAAGCAAGAAAGCTTGCGTTAGCATAGGACGATTTTTACCGTCATTAAACAGCGGTTGACCATCACCATCTAACGGCGAGTTAGCTGATGATAGAATTTTTGCAGCCCCTTCTGGAGTAACCTTATCAAGTCGGTAGATAATACCGACTGCAATCGCATCGGTTCCGATTCCGATCCCACTACCACCGGCATTGACATAACCATAACGGGTATCGCCAAGCGCTATGTTAAGACCAGAGACCAGATCGGCAATGGCTGAACTGCCACCGAAACCGTCATTCTCAATCTCCATCAAACCAAACAGATCGGCGTCGATCCCAACCATAGCACTGATAATTTTGACTCGTTGACGTTCAAACTCCGTCGCAGTATCCGCCCCTCGTGGTGTTGGGAATCCAGCGCCCGCACCGTCACCATTGAAGTAGTTGAGTACGTTAAAACTGGCCACGGTTAAATTACCACCAGCAGCGAGATCGGGTGCTAACGTTCTGGCGTTGTCGGCAACAAAATTGACCGTATCAACGGGCATTAAACGATACTTACCAAACCCATAATGCATCATTGCATTCAGACCTGTGACCATATCACCAACACGCACCGTATTACTTGCACTCAAACCAGGCGCAGGATAACGAACGGGATCAGGATTTTGAGACGTTAAACCATCATCAAGTACAATCGCGTCTCTTGCATTGGCTGCAGTCACCGCTAGGGCATCCGCTCCCGGCGCTGCGACTTGCGTACCAATAAAGTGACGCTGGCTACCCAACAATAACTCTCCAAAACGGCCTAGGTTATACACTTCATTAACGACGAGATTCTGAGCGAAACTCACACGCATCCCTTCAAAGGCTTCAAGATCGGCCATATCAGCAACAGGCAGTGTCACGCTTGCAGCAGTTGGCATCGCTTGTGATGAACCACACAATGTGTGTGACACAATATCTGCCAACTCTGTTAAGCCGTTATATTCTTTGACCACAGCCTGAACACGGATAAGATCGCCCGCGAGGTAATCAGTCCCACCACCGGTATAAACAAATACACCTTCAGAAGTGAGAGGGTCAGCGTCAACTGCATCATCTGGAGTCTGAATAAAGAGCCCTTTAAGACCGGCCTCTTGATTACTGGTAACAACAGCCTCAACTTCAATGGTTTGTCCATTCAACGGACTCACATCAGTTTGGCCCTGCACAGCATGAATACTCACCGCAGGATCATGACACACTAGCTCGACTGGAGGTGGCGGATCAATGGGACCTGAACCATCGAATTGACCAAGATCTGAAATATCATCCTGAGCGAAGCCAAGCCAAGTGTCTAAACTGGCAACATCATCTGCTACTGTGTCAGCAGTTAACATCTCAGGATTACGACGCAATGTGTTATTTTGTGTCGATAAATCGCCACTGCCCCATTGGCTTCCTGGATCAAAACCCACTTGACCTAAACTGTCGACGACTTCACCGCCTGACGTTAACACAATGGCATCATCACCATTGAAAAAACTACTATTACTGACTTGATCCGCAATCGCTAAAATTTCGGCACTCGCATCATTATCAGCAACCACATAGGTTTCACCCGCAGCCAATGAGCCACTCAGACTAATGTTAGAGCCAACAGTAGTATTACCGTTAAAGTAAAATTCGACTTGGTATTGGCTAAGGTCGATTGAAGTAACTGTGGGATTGTAGAGTTCGAAGGCTTTATTGTTACTACTGCCTTCGACATATTCAGAAAAAATCAGATCATCAGCTGCCTGTGCGAACGTGGACACACCACCTATCGCCAAGGCAAGCAAGCTTGCTTTGGTAAACATATTAACCCCTTAATATCATCCATTAAATATCTTTTTATTTCAGTATTTGACTCTTTTGTTCAAATTACTGTTATTTCAAACCTAAAAATCAGCACAAAGTATAAATCGCACTGGTTACCATTAAGTTACAGGAAGGTGGCACCAAGGTAAATACAACTTACGAACCTCTTCGCATAGTTTGATTAAAAATACTTATGATATAAAACAGACGAGAAGATTAGTTGCGTAGAGACAAAGATGGAGGGGTATGCAGATATATTACTGTTACAAACTTAAACAACCGTGCACCAGGCACCTAAAAACTCCACCCACACGTGAGCAGACTCACAGTCTTAAAGAAAAATAAATTAAACGCCTCTACATTAGAGATAACGAGAGTAAAATTTAGTGTCTAGGGGCAAGCTGTACTGAAAACAAAAATTCATCTCCTCAGGCATCTCAATATATTTGTCGATGATAGGTATTCTCGCTGTTTGTTTTAAATTAAGGTTAATTATGGTCGTTGTTGAATTACTGGTAGTACTGGCTTTTATCTACCTTGGTGCTCGTATTGGTGGGATAGGCATTGGGCTTGCTGGCGGTGCTGGTGTCTTAGTCTTGTCACTTTTTCTAGGAGTCGATACTGGCAATATTCCTATTGATGTCATCTTGATCATCATGTCAGTCATTGCAGCCATCGCGGCAATGCAAGTGGCTGGAGGTCTTGAGTTACTGGTCGATATATCGGAAACCTTTCTCAGGAAACACCCGAAACGCATCACATTCTATGCGCCAATAGTGACCTATTTTATGACTTTACTTGCAGGAACCGGACATACTGCATTCTCCACCTTGCCAGTCATTGCCGAAGTAGCTAAAGAGCAAGGGATAAGACCGTCACGCCCACTGGCGATCTCTGTTGTCGCTTCGCAAATCGCCATAACAGCCTCGCCTATCTCTGCCGCAGTCGTCTTCTTTTCAGGTATTTTAGAACCGCTTGGCGTTAGTTATCTCACTTTGTTAGCTATCTGTATTCCAACCACTTTTACTGCCTGTATGGTTGGCGCATTCGTGTCTAACTTCCTTGGTTGCGAATTAAAAGATGATCCTGTATTTCAAGAGCGTCAAGCCAAGGGATTGATTAAGCTGCAAGGACAGACAAAGCGTACTCTTCTTCCTACAGCAAAGACAGCTACCTATATCTTTGTCACCGCGATAATCAGCGTCATAGTGTACGCAACCTTGATATCTGATTCAGTGAATCTAATTCAAGACCCAGCACTAGGTCGTAATGAAGCCATCATGGTGTTCATGCTTGCTGCAGCAACCGCGATTGTCACTATCACCAAAATTGATCCTTCAGAGATTTCCAATGCGCCCACCTTTAAATCAGGGATGTGCGCTTGTATCTGTGTATTGGGTGTCGCTTGGCTAGGAGATACCTTTGTCTCTAGCCACATAGGTGAGATCAAAGCGTTATCAGCTGACATACTCAATCAATATCCTTGGATGTTGGCCATAACCCTATTTTTTGCCTCTATGTTGCTCTACTCTCAAGGCGCGACAACCACAGCCTTGATGCCAGCCGCGTTAGCTATCGGTGTTGCACCAATAACAGCTATCGCCTCATTCGCAGCGGTCAGTGCTCTATTTGTATTGCCTACCTACCCGACACTTCTTGCAGCGGTAGAGATGGACGATACTGGTTCAACTCGCATAGGTAAGATGGTGTTCAACCATCCCTTCCTTATTCCTGGATTAGTGACGATTACTACTGCTGTTGGTTTAGGTTTTGCTTTAGGTAGCTTGGTACTTTAACTTATTAATAAAGATACATGGCCTTAAGCAAAAAAGGGATACCTGAAGTATCCCTTTTTTGTTGCTCTATTTACGAGAAAAATCAGAACTGCTAGTGGCATAACTAACAATTAAATATCTAACGCCATTTTTACCGCAGCGTCAGCATGAATGGCCGTTGTGTCGTAAAGAGCCACTGTAGTATCAGTCGGTTTGACTAAGAGCCCTATCTCTGTGCAGCCTAGAATAACCGCATCCGCACCATTCTCTTTGAGTTTATCAATAATCTCAACGTATGCAGCCCGTGAGCTAGCATCTACAATACCTAGGCATAGCTCTTCATAAATAATACGGTGAATAATAGACTGTTCAGCAAGACTAGGCGACAATACTTCAATACCATACTTATCCGTTAGTCTTCCCTTATAGAAATGCTCGGACATGGTAAACTGTGTCCCCAGTAATCCCACTTTTTTGATCCCATCTTTAACCAATAATTCAGCGGTTGCATCAGCAATATGCAATAAAGGGATATTCACTTTAGCCTGTACCTTGTCTGCAACCTTATGCATAGTATTAGTACAGATCATAAAGAAATCCGCACCTGCAGCCTCTAACCCTATCGCAGCTTCAGATAAGACCTCTGCCGTTTTATCCCACTCTCCAAGATGTTGCAACCGTTCAATCTCGGCAAAATCGACACTAACGAGTACAATTTTCGCACTGTGTAAGCCGCCTAATTCAGCTTTAACCCCGAGATTGAGCGCCTGGTAATAGCTCAATGTTGACTCCCAACTCATACCGCCTATCAATCCAATGGTTTTCACAGTCTTTCCTATTCATTTAATATTGAAAATTGTCACTTTAGAATAATGCCACGCTCAACACGCTAGCTCAAAGCACTTGTATGAACTCTGTACCTAGCCAAGCAATACGTATATGTTAATAACTAATGAAAAATAAGACTCTACTACCAAAAGTAGCCAAACTTTTAGTTAGTTAGCCTTGTCTACCATCAAAACTGCAACATTTTAAGGGCATACACTTAAGTGAAATCTCATATATATACCTACTTATATCTGATTACGTTGTTTAGCATGTTTTCAGTTCACGCTGAAGATTCCAGTGTAGAACAATGTCATATGAGTATGAAGCGAGAGAGTGCACAGATTAGCAAAACCGTGTGTGAAGAGAAGCTTGAGCAAGTCGATAGGATAATCAACCCGCTCATCACCGCTAAGCTCATGCTCGCCCTTTATGATATCAATTTAGACTTAGGTGACAGTCAAGCGGCTGAAAATTATCTTGATACGGTTAAGCAAAGTGATGAGTTCAATAAAAACGATGAAATTCAATATTTGTGGCTTCGTAAAAAAGCCACTCAACATCTCTATAAGAAGGAGTATTTATTAGCGAAAGAGTTATTTGAACAAGCCTTTGTCATCGCACAAACACAAGCATCAGACCTCTGGTTAGGTAAGAGCTATAACGACTTAGCATTAACGGAACAATATTTAAATAACTATCAAAAATCATTAGATTATTATAAAAAAAGTTTAGTGCTTAAAGAGAAAATTGGAAATAGCTTTTACATTGCTAACACACTAAATAATTTAGGGTTAATATATAAAGAATTAGAAAAATTCCAAGAAGCTCAAAAATATTTTGAGCTATCTCTAGAGCAATATCTTAAATACACGAGTAAAAATAAAAATATCCATATTCTCACCAGCATGTCACATCTTTACAGTGAACTTGCTGATATTTACAACATTAATGGTGAATTCCACAAGCGCTATTTTTACACTAATAAAATCATCAGTGCTTACAGTGATACCTTAAACAAAATCGATCTCATCACAGCCTTAATTCCCCTTGCATACATACACATCAACGCCAATGAATTCGAACCTGCAAGTGAAGTGATAAAAACGCTCTCCGAACACCTAGATTCTGATGAACACTCCTTCCATGGTGATATCTACCTATTAAAGTCCAAGCTTGCAAAACATGAGGTTGATGATCTAAAAGCCATCGAATATACCGAAGAAGCCATCAAGCGCAATGACTCAAATCAAGATGCATTGCAAAAAATGAAAATATACCACTACGCCAGTGAGCTTTATTATGATAATGGCCATCCCTACGAAGCCATAGTCTACTTAAAAAAATACCAAGCACTGCATGAAACACTGCTTGAAGCTAAATACAGTGAAAACATCAATATTATTCAAAAAGAGATTGAAAATGAGCGAATTCAAAGGGCCCTTGTTGAAGAGCAAGTGATTAATCAAAGTAAAACTCAAAAGATTGATAAGCTGGTTAACCTATCGTTGATCATCACCAGTATCAGTCTATTGATCGGATTTATCATCTCTCTCTATATTGTTAAGAAGAGAAAAGCCCAACAACACCTTCTCACTGTTATCGAATCCCATAAACAGCAACTATTTTTACTCATCAATGATGAGAGTGAACAAACAGTCTCTCCTTCAAGCCAACCATTATCTGAACTGCTGGTCAGCACCATGATCGACTGTATTGCCCTTTGGGAGAAAGCGACCCAAACCAACAAGGTAGAACTTGCTGACAGGAGTAAAATTTGGAAAATATCAGTTGATTCAGGACGGCTAAGAACCCGCTCTTTGGATAAATATTTAAGCCTAAAGAAGCTACCTGATAATCCAAGATGGCGTAACGTGGTGAAAACCTGCCATTTCATTTTATCTGAATGTGATTTATCTAACGATGACAGAGACCTACTCACATCTCACCTGAATCAGATCATGCTACAGGTAAAGAGTGAGTCGATGGAAGCCTAATTGGTAATAGGCACAGTTTGGTACTAACAGAGAGTACATCTTATTATTTGACTTTGGTAACTGCGCCCTGCTTTAAGTGCTTAAAATCCTTAATACTCTCTTTGGGCATAGGCCTAGCATGATCAATCTGGGAGACACAGTTAAATTTAACCCCTTCGCTAAGGGAGTAATCACTCAGTTCTGCTGTACTTGGGTTGATCCCTTGAAGCAAACTGACGGGGGCAATAAACTGAGGTGTGAGATGGTAAGAAGCTTGCTTAATATTGACACTTGCATAGGCATTACACATAGACACTGCCACTAGCCCTGCAATATTGACTCGATTAACGACACTATTTACCTCGCCTCCTGAATTTCCAGTTAAATTATTGCTCTTATTGAAAGGATCAATAGCTCCATGAAAACCTCCTTGATCATTCAAGATAATTTCAGGTTCTTGCAACTGCTTAGTATGCACCCCGTGGTTTGCTATCTCGACATTGGCAAGGTGATCCATCTTTAATACCAGATTTTGACTTTCCATCCATTTTTCGATATCAAAATACTTCGCCCTAAAATGGTATTGATTAATGATTTCCTGCTCATTTAAGTCGAATGAAACGACGGTTCTAGTGGCTTTATGGCCTGGAGTCAACTTGTCGAAAGCTAACTGATGGGCAGAACTCCCGCCAGCAATCAACAACAATGAAGCCAATGTTAATATCTTTTTCATAACGTTTCCCTCGTTTATTTTCAGTAAATCAGTCAATTGATTTAATCAATTCAATGTGATTCAACTTATTCAGATACTGCCAATGAGTCCACAAAATATTAGGGTAAATTTGGGTAAAAACAAAAGCGCCCCCTTTTTAACCCTCTAACTTTAATGAATTTATATTTATTCCTGTTAATTTTAAATTTCAGTTTAAGTCAACTTATAAAGTCAGCTAATAATGTAAATAAAGCTGACAACATGAGATTTAGTATTAGTAGAGGGAAATACAAAATGAGTATATTAAAGAAAACACTAATCAGTATGTACTTAATCAGCGCCTCAGGAATAGTAGGAGCAACCACAGTAACAGGTAATGTGGCTGTTGATAATGACTTTATTGTGGTGCATTCACCGGGAAGCGGCAGCCCAAATAACGTGGTTTATCGTGGCGCTCATGGCAGTCAGTGGAGAAATGTTGAATCATTTACTTTCAATATTAACAACGACCCTAGCGCATTAAAAACCTGTTCAGTCAGCGTTATTGCTTGGGGAGATGGCAAAGTATCCCAAGGCATGTCAGCCATTTTGAAAGCTGATAATGCGGTTTACTCAGGTTCAGGAAGGTTTAAGGCTTATCAATCAAATATCACTTCGTCGGGTTGGGCGCAAAATGGAGGACCCAACGCCTCACAAATTAACGCTTTGATCTCAGCCTCTCTAGCAAATGGGCAATCCCCCTATCACTTCCCTGGGACTGTTGTTTCTGGCACCTCTCCTTGGGGCTCCCTCAACTTTCCGTTGGCGAACAGTGTCAATAGCAATAATTTTAAATGGATCTGGTCAACCAACAACTTGCGTAAAAAAACCTATTCGGTATTCACCACCGCTTGTAATAATTTAGTCAAGGCTAAGCCCGTTGCCGTCAATATGCCTGGCGAGCATTACCAATGTTACAATGTAAAAGAGGGGGATAGGTTACCCAATGAAACAATCATGATTGAAGATCAGTTTGGCAAAACCAGAGCAGTATTAGGCAAACCTGTACTTCTGTGTAATCCCTCTTCTAAACGTCATAATGACAAATACTTTAGAATACAGAATAAAGAGCGTCACTTGGTCTGCTATAACTATGTGAAACAAAACAAGGTCAGAAGTCAGCGTTTGGAAGTAAATAACCAGTTCGCACCGGATCAGATTGTAAATGGTCAAAGAGAGCTGTTTTGCGTGCCTTCAAGTAAAAAGCACCTTTCACGTATCAATCCCGGTAGACCTATTAAAAAAGAGGCGGGAGTATCAAGGCCCATTAACTTCAAAGAGCATTAAACCACACTAAAACCAAATGCGTTTAACTCAATAAATCAGTCTATTTCCGAACAGGTTAGAGAGATGAGTTAAACGCAGTCTTATGACGCTATTAAATTAACCTTCTATTTCTATACCCTGCCATTGAAAGTGGTTGTTGGCTTTTTTAGTCACCATCCCTTCACTAAATAACCGAGTGAAAATCTTATCAACTTCATCGGGCCTTAAATTAAGTTGTTTAACCACAGCGCGCTTACTGCAAGTCACTTGATTTGAACTCAAAGCATCACGAACACGTTCATAGGGCGTTTTTTGAGGTTCGTTAAACGCCGTAACATCGAACTCACTGTTTATTGTCGGTGTAAAATGGCTCAGCATCTCGGGCTCTTTCATTTCATGCGTCGTAAATGCATCAATAGTAATGGGTTTCATACTTAGAAATTGGTGGCGAAAACGATTTTCCTCACCGATCAAACCCACAAAAAATGCCGCGAAGAAATCAAGCAAAATGGAGAGAAAGACCACTAATCCCAGCTGCGCCGTGTGAGGGCTTGTATTTAGAAACACCGCTAAGCCATCGATAAGTCCAATAACAGAGCCTTGTTCAGCCAGTGGCAGACGGTCTCTTTCCATTGCCAGCTTTTGCTGCTCGTCTCTTAAACGCTTGTTCTCTTTTTGTATGCGGACAACGCCCACAGCAATTCGCTCCATCTGAATGTACTTCTCAGCGGCAATATTATTAAGTGCTATCTGTTTATCGATAGCGGCTATTTGCATGTCAAAAGCGTTGACTTTACTCTGCTGTAAATCAACGTGACTTTGGGCCTTATTGGTAGCACTGTTTATTCCCCCTACCGATCCACCGATAGAGATAGCAGCGAGAACAGCATAGAAGCCTAACGCGAAAATCATGCCTGAGTAGTTACGTCTTGCATGACGTTCACCCACCTCATACCAAGCAAAAAACTTGCCCAGTTCAAAGGTAATTGCCAAACCACCAAATAGGAGCTGCATCAGCGGATTATCATCAATCGATAAAAAGAGCAGTAATGAAAAAATGATGGAGGCTAGGATTGAGGCACCAGTGAAACTGTAAACGCTCCACATGGCAAAAGGGCCTTTAGGGTAACGTACAGCTAAATTTTGGTCATAAAACATAACAGGCTTCTATTTCGGGGAGCAAAGCTCATTGTCTGGTAACTGACCAGACGAAAAATGGAGCGTAATGATACCTTAATTTAGCTATCACCTCTTAAGTAAATCCTTTGAAACCCTTACTACAGCTGGATTGTTATCCACTTCCAACCTTTCTGAATAAAACTTAAACAGGCATAGATTAATTAGTGTTCAGTGATCCACACATTAATAGCAGAATAACGGTTTGAGGAGTCAGAAGATGGAAGGATACAGCCCATGATTAACACTGGGCTGGTATTAATAGGTTAATCTCTTTGCAGGGCCACAATAGGATCAAGCTTAGCCGCTTTTTTAGCGGGATAGAGCCCAAAACCAACGCCGATGGTCATACATACCCCCAGAGCCAAGATAATAGCAAATGGAGACCAAGCCACTGGCCACCCCGCCGCCGTTGATATCACCATCGCCAATAACAAGCCGACTCCAATCCCGATCACTCCCCCAGTTGCAGAGATTACAATACTCTCTATCAGAAACTGACGCGCGATATCTTTTCGTCTCGCCCCTAAGGCCCGTAATAACCCAATCTCACCGGTACGCTCCATGATCGTCGCTAACATAATGTTCATGATCCCTATCCCGCCCACAAGCAAAGATATACCAGCAACACACGCCATCACGATATTGAATATTTGCTGTGTTTTTTGATGTTGGGCTAACAGATCCGCTGGCACGACAATATCGTAATCTCTCTCACCACCATGGCGGCGATCAATTAAGTGTCGCAAGCTTTTAGCCGCCAGCGAGGGATCCACGTCTTCAGATATCGACACTTTAAAGGTATCTAATTCATCTTCTAGAGGCTTGAAATTTAACTTCTTCAGTGCCGTCGACAACGGAATGAACACTTGATTTCGCTCACCTCCTAGTTTCACACCTTGAATTTTAGATTGCCCCACGTCGGCATCGCTTAACACACCAACGACAGTAAACCATTGATGGTTAATTTTAATCACGCTGCCGATGGCTTTGCCATGGGGAAACAAGCTTCGAGCGGCTTCAGGCCCCAGCACCGTAACTTGCCTGTAATGGCGATCGTCACTCTCATCAAAAATATTACCGCTACTTAGCTTCAATGCACTAAGTGAAAAATAACTGGGCGTCACACCTTTTACTTGCGCATCACTCCGCCCATCCAAACTGAATAAACTAAACGTCTTAACTTGCTTTTCAGCGCTCCATAGTTCGACAAAAGGTAGTGTCTCTTTAGCGCTTTCTACGTCCCTTAAGTTCAAGCCTAAACTATGTTCTCGAATTGACTTTAATGCATCCCCGTCAGCGGACCTGGCGTTAACCACTAAATTTCTGACACCCATGGACTCTATCATCTTAAGCGCTTCACGTTCGGCCCCTTCGCCAACACTGAGCATAGCGATCACGGCTCCTACACCAAATATCATGCCTAACAGGGTTAACGCAGTACGAAGCTTATGGTGACGCATCTCATCGAATGCTTGTTTTATGCCTTCGATATACACCTGACTTTGGCCCATCAAATATTTCACACCTGGCTCCTTTTGGGTGGTGTCGTAAGCGCAATAACATCCCCCTCTTTCAGCCCCACAGAGATCTCAGTACGATTTAAGCTTCGACTCCCAGGGATCACTCCATGCCTTATAAAACGATCATCGGCTTTCAAGTAGACCCAGTACTGTCCATCTTCATGAAAGAGAGATTGATTTGGTACGGTTAATACTTTCACTAAATTCAACAGATGCACGTTTGCACGAACCTGTCTGCCGGGTTGCATAATATCGACCGATGTTGTATCTAAGCTCACAATAAATTGAAAATAGTTAACCGGGCTGTCTTTATCTTTCGGTTTTGCTAATGCATCCAGTTGCGTGACTTTTCCAAGAAAAGGGTTGTCCGGGTAAGCGTCTAGATAAACGGTTACAGCTTTCCCTATTGCAAGTCCCGCCGCTTCAGACTCCTGCACATACATTCTTGCCTGCATAACTGAAATATCTGGTAACAAGCCAATGGAAAATCCTGACCACATCATGTCCCCCACCACAGGAAGTGAACCGTCCCACCCAGCTTGATATACGAATAGACCATCGTGGGGCGCGATTATCTCCATCTGTTGCAAATTATTCTCAAACCGTTCTATTTTTGCGGTGTGCCCTTTTTGCTTTAGCTTAATCAACTCTTGTTCGGCTTCAGCTTGAGAGCCGTGTTGCCCCAAACCCCAATCAAAATAGTGCATCTTAGCCACGAGGTAATCCTGATTTCGCATCTGATCGATGATCTCAATCTTGTTATAAACACGTTCATCATCACTGAAGTAGCGCTCAGCAAGATCTTGTTCTTGACTGGTCACTTGAGTTCCCTCGATCAAGGTTTGACTTGTCGTGTTATCTTTCTCGGTCTGGATCAAGCTATCAAAACCTAATTTATCGTAATCAAATTGCTCCATTTTCAAACGATAACGCTCTCGTTCAGGATCCATTCTAGCAACCACATCCCCCGCTTTAACTTGAGTGAAATTGCCTAATATCCATGCTAAAGATTGGGGGCCTCTTAAACCTGTAGGCACTGTCACAGCTGTAGATTGACTCGCTTCTAACTCCCCCACCGCCCTAATGTCGACCTTAAAATCAGCACGCTGGACTTCCATGGTGAGCACGCCATCTATATTTTGTTGACTGCATGCTGACACCGTTAAGCAAGCAATCAAAATCGCTGCTTTTAACCGATACATTGGCAATTTAAATGCACTAGCCTTAGCTAGAGCAAGGATCATAATGCTGTATCTCATGGCAAGAGTACCTCTTGACCTAACACTAAACCCGACATAATAGAGACCTGATTTTTGCCTATTTTGCCAATAGTTACAGGTCGCTTTCGATGACTAAATACACCCGGCGTTAACACAAATGCTTCACCTGCTAAGTAATGCACAGCATCAACAGACACAAGTAACGCCTCCTGCTCACTCGTTATATCTATTGATACCTTAGCTGTCATGCCTGGCCTCATTAACTCAGCATCAGGTTCGTCTATGCTGGCAACTGCATCGAAAATAACCAGAGGAATATCCTGACTTTTATTACGAAACACAGCACCAAGTGCGATAATGTTGCCCGAGAAAACTCTCCCCGGATTAGCATCGAGTGTGATTTTTAATGCTTGGCCTAATTTAACTCGACTTGCTTCAACCTCAGGGATGGTCATATTGACCTGCATATGACTTAAATCTGGAATGCTCAATACTGCATCGCCCATAAAAATTGATTGCCCCTCTTTAATCTTATTCCCTTTAGCGTCATTACCGTAAACCACCATGCCTGCACGTGGAGCTAGAAGCGTTAACGAGTCAATTCCCCGTTTCAGTTGCCCTACTTCCGCAGAAAACTTCTGACGATCCCCCATCAACATCACCAGCCTCTGCTTAGCACTTCTAGCCTCAAGTGCTAACTTTTGCTCGGTGAGCAAAAGCTTATCCTTGGCTATCTCTGCATCTTTCTGATATTTCACTTTTTCGATAGCCGCAACGGTTTCATCTGAGAGTTCATACTTGCGCGCAGCCTTCTCTAAATTCATCTTGGCTTCGGCCAAAGATAACTTCAGCTCTTGTAACTTTTGCGCGTTCCTTAGCTTTGAAGTCTCGATATCTTGAAGCGTAGCCTCTAATTTAGCCGTTTTAACTAAAAGACGTTGTGTGAGCTCAGAGGTATCAAGTTGGGCGACCAGATCTCCTCGCTTTACTTCAGCCCCCTCAGGGGCTAACTGTTGAACCTGATATTGCCATACCCGACGTATCACCGGTGGCATTAAAGAGATGGTATCTGCAGAAACAAGTTCGCCAGACGCTTCAATACTTTGATCCAAAACCCCCATTTCAACGGAAGTCACAGGGGCATTATTGCAGGCCGTCAACATTGAGACCGAGAGTAAAGTAAGCAAGAATACAATAACAACTCTGTGAGTAAAATTAGCCGAAATAGCCTTGACGTTATGTCTCATGGCTTCACCTCTGAACTCACTAATACGCTCATTCCCGGAATAATCTTAACCTTAATATTCCGTTCAAAGTTAATGCCTACTTTGAACCAATTGCTGTTGCCCCAGGCTGTTTGCTTCTGCGCTTGTCGACCAATATCCTTAATCTGGCCAATGAAGCTCATATCTGATTGGGAATCCAACCTTAGGTTTACTTGGCTACCAACCTCTATCTTATCAACATCAACTTCGCTCACCCAAGCCACAATCTCTAACTCTTCCATCGAGGGTAAACTGGCAACTTGACGGCCGATCTGCACCGTGTCCCCAACAGCATATTTCTTCTCTGATCTAGGATCACTACTGTAAAGAATGGGTCCTTTAATCTCAGCTTTCAATGTCAATCGTTCAATGCCATCTAGAGCCTGTTGTAGTTCAAGTCTGGCTCGACGCCTGTCGATAGTCTGCTGCGCCTGACTTGCCATTTGCTTATCTAACGCCTCTTTCAATGCTTGTTCGGCTTTAGTCAGTTCACTGTTAGCTTTCATAAGCTTAAATTGATTTTCGGCATACTCTTTAGCCGCAATATAATCAGCTGGCACATTAGCATCAAGCAAACTCTTATCTCGCTCTGACCGTTTTTGCTTTAGATCAAACTTTGCCTGCAGCACCCCAGATTTTAAGTCTATCGACAAACTTTGTTCTTTTGCCGTGACTCTTAGCAAGCTCGCTTCCAACTGTTCAATCTGATTATCTATTTGGCTCTTATCGAAAATAATCACAGTTTGTCCAGGTATTGCAATCTCTCCCTCCGGCATCATCCACTGTATTTGATATCGCCAAGCGTCACCCGCTTTAGGCACCATAAATGACTGGGATTTAACTGAGGATATTTTCCCTGTTAATAGCAAAGATTCCGGTTGAACAGGATTAACTGCCACAGATTCTCTCGCTGTAGTTGCTGGAATACAACTGAATACAAGCGGAAAAACCAGTACTGAAAACCACATCACTGTGCACCGTTTAAAGTAAAAATTAAGCGACATGCACTCTCCGATCTTCTATCTCTATAATGTTACCATCACGCATTCGAATGACTCGTTGTGCATAAGCAGCGACTTCCTCTTCGTGGGTGACAAGAATAATGGTTTGTCCGGCTTTATGTAACTCAGTAAAAAGCGTCATAATCTCGACCGAAGTTTTACTGTCTAAAGCTCCAGTGGGTTCATCAGCAAGTAAAATTGCGGGTCGATTAACTAAAGCTCGAGCGATAGCGACCCTCTGTCTTTGACCGCCAGATAATTGATTAGGCCTATGTTTTTGACGTGTACCTAACCCAACTCGTGTTAACAAGTCACTCGCGTATTGGGTATCGTTATTAGGAGGATTGGAAAAACGTAAAGGCAATAACACATTTTGAACTGCACTCAGACGTGACAGTAAGTGAAAACTTTGAAAAACAAAACCAATCTCTTTATTGCGAACAGCAGATAAGGCATCATCATCTAAACTTGCTACCTCTTGTTCATTAAGCTGATAGCTACCAGTGCTTGGTTTATCTAAACAGCCGATGATGTTCATTAATGTCGACTTACCTGAGCCTGATGGTCCCATGATAGCGACAAATTCATTCTCATTAATCGTAAAGTCGATCCCCCTTAAAGCAAACACTGAGGTATCGCCCATCTGATATTCCTTGGTTAATCCACTCACTTTGATCATAATGCTCGCTTAGACTTGTACTTATATTAATCGATAAAAATTTTGAAAATCAATGCCTCAACACAAGGCGTTACATTTCTACAACCCTTTAAAAACATATAAATTGTTACATCACACACGCAATTGGTTAGTTAGAGTATTAAGATACACAAAGTTCAACAAATTGACAGAGAACTCCACAATTTGATAAGTAAACAAGCATGTTAGATCAATAGGAAATAGTTGAAATAGGAGTAAAAAAAAAGCGGAGTAGCAGGCTTGCATTCGAGGGAAACCTAAAAATAGATCCCCATTAGACTCAAAATAGAAATACTAGCAAATGGTGCCCATTGAAAAAGATGACGATAGGGTGATTGTATCTCGCTATCAAAGGCTAGAAAGAGTTGCCAAATAGCAAATATCCCAAAGTTTAGCGCCACAAACAGCACTAAACCAAAACCTTGCATACTTGATATCACATCAAAACCGCAGGCTGCGAGGACGAACGTAGAAAGCACGATGAACACGGAAACAAAATGAAAGACACAATGTATCTCCCCCTTTACCACTGGATCTAAATCCGATTCAATCATGGGAGTTAAATATCGCTGTCGACCAAAACTAAAATGACCAAAAAAAGTCATCAATCCCATAATTGAAGCTGCAATAAAGAAGTAGTTCATATTTATTATCTTCTATTTTATAAACCTGAGTAAGTGTATAGACAGAGAATCACCAAATAAAATTTCATAATGCACATGTTACATGGTAGCCATGATCCAGTAGTCCAAACGTTTTTGTGGTTCGGCTAAAAGTGATTTACAAGCAACTTTATACTTTCCCATCAGTGAACCTAAACTTTTATTGTTCGGTAGACTCGCCAACTGTTGCTCTTTTATCTGTAATAACGAACTCGCAACAACATCTTTATTCTGATATTGCTCGGCCAATTCAATAGCCTGCACTGAGGAGTTGAGTAAGCGGTCACCTACAGCCTTCATTTGTGGCGCATTCATGCTTGCGATGGCATTCGAACTGATCTGATAGTAAGACGCGCACTCCAATACCTCATTGTTAAAAGCCACCTCCTCCTCGCTTGGGTTAGATGTTGCCATAGCCGAAGCACTGAGTAATAAAGGCACAGCAATAAGACTTCTTGTTGTCAACATACGACCAGAATTCAATTTGAGGATTAAAAAATTCAACATTGGGCTCCCTAGCACAAAACCTAAAAGTATAAATTATTATGTTTTACTTTAGTTATTACTTAATTTCAAGTGATTAGATAAACTCTCTGTCTTGAATATTTAACCCTTAGCATTAAAAATCCAATCCCAAACTAATTGGCAGCCGTTACATGTTGAGACAATCTGGCGTGAAGTTTTTCTTTTACTCCTGCCCATTCGCTATCGATAACGGAATAAATAACGGTGTCTCTAATAGTACCGTCTGCTAATAACTGATGATTTCTTAACACACCATCTTGTTTAGCTCCCATCCGAGTTATCGCCTCTCTTGACGCTTGATTACACCAATGCGTTCTAAACTCTACTGCAATAACATCTAATATATCAAACGCATATGTTAATAGAAGTAACTTAGCTTCGGTATTAACTCCTGTGCGTTGCGCACGCTTTGCGTACCAAGTATAACCAACTTCTAATCGTCGATTTTGTTGATCCCATCGACAGATCCGTGTTGACCCAATAATTTCACCCGAACGCTTATCCCTAACAACAAATGCTAATGTTTCTCCCACCTTCTCCGACGCTAATGCTGCTTCTATATACCATTTCATCTTATCTGGGTGGGGGATACTGGTATACCATAAAGTCCAAAGTTCACCATCAGCGGCGGCCAGAGATAATGCCGCAGTATGTTCCAAAGTCATTGGCTCTAATACAATATAATGACCTGTTAGGAATTCATTTTTGATCTCATTAGCCACAGACTCCTCCCACTTATTCGTTATTCATGTCTAGTAATGAACAATTGACAATGACCCATAAATTTATACAACTCTTTGAGTATTCTTGTAAATTTACTTTAATTCAACATCAATTTATACAGCAATATATCAGAGTCATCATCCCATTTTTGTCGACGATAAAACTGCATGCCCAGTTTTTCTAACACTTTGACAGAAGCTGTATTTCTCGGACTGACAATGCCCATCAGATTTGACATCTTTAATTCTCGAGCATAATCCAATACACCTTTGGCAGACTCTAGCGCATAGCCCTTTCCCCAAAAATCAGGTAAAAAAGCATAACCTAAGTCAGGAAGTGGCAAGCTTGCTCGCTTGACTAAACCTGATAAGCCTATCGGCTCACCCGTTTTAGTAAGTTCAACTAGATAAAGACCGAACCCATGTTCTTGATAGCTGGCTAATGGCCCCTCAGTGATATACGTTTCAGCTTGATACACATCCCTAACTCCTCTATCTCCTATATTGTTTAAAAACCCGGGAGTATTAAGTAGTTCTAACATAAAAACGGCATCCATTAATGTTAAATGCCGTAAGCTTAACCTGCTTGTCTCTAATACAATCAAAATTCTCCCAGCAATCTTACCCCATGATTTTTAGACTATACTTTGTTAAGTCTTGCAGAGGAAGCCACCGTTATGTCGAAGAAACGTACACAAGTTAGCCATTATGTGATTGCTGCAGTCGTCGCCGCAGAACTGAATCATACTTTAACTTACTGTAAACAAATTAATCTTACCGCAAGTAATGCTCAGGCAGCCTCTTCGAGAGTAGGTAATGCAGCCCTAGGGTTTAAAGCCTTAACTGGCTTTATCGATGATCTTGCTTGCTACACTATGAAAGCAGCAACAGATATCAATTTACTGGCAAATACAGCAAGTAAAATGGCCACCGCAACAGCAAGAGCCGACACGGCACTAAAACACTTTGAAAAAGCAAAGCTGAACTCTCGTGATGCCCAATATGCCCACACCATTTTACCTGCATATCAACATATAGTTAACAGGCATATGGAACTGAAAAAGTCTTTTCAAAAAGTGATCAATAAGATGGAAGTAGAGTTGTTCGAGCTAAAACGAAACCTGAGAACGGCTAACATTCTCGCCTCTATTTGCCGAATAGAAGCTTGTCGCGTCAACATTGCAAATCAGGCCACTTTTAATGATGTCGCAAATCGTGTCGATTTCGTTGCAAATAAAATACGTCAGAGGGTCGATAATGCCATTTCACTATTCGATACCACAACACAAAAGAAAGCTGCATAACACATTCAAACCACTTTATTTTGACAGGGAGCCAGTAGAATGAAGAGTCAAATACTCGTTGAAACCCCCACTCATAAATGGATTTATTTTGGACGAGATCCAGAGAAACCAGACAAAATTATTGATACCAATCAATACATGCTTGTCACAGAACGCAAAGCACTATTGATGGACCCAGGCGGAATTGAACTGTTTGCGCCTATGTTAGCCAATATTGTTAAACATATTCCCCTAGAACAATTGACTCACCTTTTTGCATCTCATCAAGATCCAGATATCATCTCCTCTCTCGGGCTTTGGGATCAAACTCTACCCGAAGCCAAACTCTATTCACCTTGGATTTGGGAAGGGTTTATTCGTCATTTTGGTATGAATAACATCAGTTACGAAGCACTCCCTGACGAAGGCAGCCGATTAATATTGGACCAAGTAGAAGTGCATTTTATTCCCGCTCACTATTTACATGCATCTGGGAATTTTCATGTTTATGATCCTAGCACTCGAGTCTTAATGAGTGGTGATGTTGGTGCTGCACTAGAGGGGCCTAATGTTAGTATTTTTGTCGATGATTTCGATGAACACGTGAAAAAGATGAGTTTTTTCCACCAAAGGTGGATGCCTTCAAATGCGGCTAAAAATGACTGGATTGCTAGGGTCAGAAAACTGGACATCGAATATATGTGCCCTCAACACGGAAGAATATTCAAAGGGAAGCAAGTTGGACAGTTTCTCGATTGGTTTGAACAACTCGAAGTAGGTCAAGCAATCACAAAGAAGTCTAGTTAATGTTGTTATCTCACTAAAATAAAATAAAGTGAAGTGAAGTGAAGTGAAACAACGCACATTACTTGCAAAAATACATGTTGCAAGTAATGTGCGTTGTTTATTGACTACCAATCATTACTACGACAGTACTAAAGGTAGCGAGTAAAATCACTTCCCTCTTTACTCGCTTTCAAAGGCGCTTTGAACACAGGTGTCCCTATATACAAGAAACCGACAATCTGGTCTTTTTCACTTAAGCCTAAATTTTGATTCACCTTAAGATCAAATGCCACACTTCCAGTTCGCCAAATAGCACCCAAGCCCATAGCAAATGCGGCTTGCTGCATTGCCATCGTGGCGCAACCAGCAGCAATGACTTGCTCAATTTCTGGCACCTTAACATGTTCAACAGGCTTGGCAGTAACCACGATTACCATTGGGGCACGAAGAGGCATTGAGAGAGCTTTAGCCTGAATCACCTCATTAGCATCATTGTGAATGGCTGCATCAACAAACATCTCACCAAGCCGCCCTAAACCTTCCCCTTGGGCAATAATGAACTCCCAAGGTGTTAAACCTCCATGATCAGGGACCCGCACTCCTGCATCTAAAATCGTTTTAAGTTGCGCCTCATTTGGGCCAGGCTCTACAAGCCGTGAACAAGATTGTCTGGTAAGTAATAACTCAATAGCGTCCAAAACATGTTCCTACTTATTTAAATTACCAACAACAATAACAAAGGTTTACTCGGTATAAAAGAATATCCCACCGAGTTGGTGGGATATTCTTTATTTATTGTCAAACCACTTTCGATTGGTGATTATTTTTTTACAAACTTGGCAATATAGTAATCCAAACTGGTGTAGCGTCCGCCGCCCATAAATAACAACACTAACAACATAATCAGGTAAGTAATTGCAAACTCGATACCATTGTTGAGTACGACGAAGTTACCGGAGCTGGTCAACCATTCGTAATTACCATTTTCCTGTAATAAGGTTTTAGCCGCGCTCAATTTATCCCCTGCAGCAAGCACTTGTTCATTGGCTAGCCAAGAGTTAACGTCGGCAATAGCCAACCAACCATTATCCCAATGTACTGCAAAAGCAGCAACTAGCATTGTCACCATTAATGGAATAGAGATTAGCCGAGTAGCCAGACCTAGAATGAGCAAGCCTCCACCAATTAACTCAGTACCTGCAGCCAGTGATACCATCAACTCAGGAAAAGGTAATCCTAAGCCCCAATCGGGGTTGCCAAACCAAGCAGCCGAATCACTGAAGTGTGAAAGTTTATTATATCCAGCTTGCATCAAAACTGGCGCTAAATAGAGCCTAAGCGCTAGCGGGGCAATGCCTTCGAAATGTTTAAGCTGGTCTACAAATTTTTGATACCTATTTACAAATAGCATGATCGCTCCTTTTTATCATCTGGTATATAGACCACTAAGAACAGCACTTTATTTCATGATATTCATATTTTATATCACATAGGCTTAACTATTTTACAAAACAGTGCAATTCATGGATCGAAAAATGACTTTGGAGCCGAAAGAAGACTAGTCTATCAAAGAGAAAAACTGTGTGAAACAATTGAGGTATTCTTGATCTTTATGGGGATTAGAATTCATTTTCGTGCCCAGATAATTTCCATCAAACACTGTAGCATGGCTCGCAGCCATCAAGAGTGACCAACATGCACCAAACACCCAATAGATATTGATCGCTGCAGGCAATGCCGACCTAGCATCCGCAGTGAGCTTAGGATGATTAAGTAGATAAGCGTGAATCAAAGCCTCTCTTTGTTTTATTGAAAGCTCATGAGTCGACAATACTCCAGCAAGGTCGAACAGAGGATGTGAACCACAAGCATATTCGAAATCGATACACCATATCTGGCCATTTTTATATAACAAATTGTGGGGATTAAGATCTCTGTGACTGTACTGGCTACCCAAAGCACATGCGCTTAGCTCATCAAGCCATTGGGATATGTCAACCTCAAGACTCAAGAGTTGATGCCAGTGAACGAGCCATTGCGTTCTCATATTATTGCTTTTTTCAACCAAATTGCCAGCTTCTATAGTACGCAATTGTCCTAAATAACTCAGCCACTGACTAGTAACACTTATGATGTTATCTGGAACGGTTAACTTAGCCAGTCCATGCAAGAGAACTAAAAGCTGTTTATCTGCGTTAGGCCAGATTAATGAATCATGGGGAAGAAGCTGAGCCATTTGGGCCGTTTGAGCACTGAGTAACTCAGCCCACTGCCGACTCGCTTCCTCTTCAATATATTCACTAACAAAATATGCATGATCTGAACTGACGTAATACAAACTGGGGGCCAAACCAGCCTTTGCCGCCAAACGCCAATTTTCTACTTCAGCTTGACGATCACAAAGTTGATCACTGGCCGATGAATTGACTCTCAGCACCCATCGATTATCACCATCACGGAGTAAGTAATTTTGATTACTTAATCCGTGCGTCATTCTAGTGACTTGGGTAGAACAAGATAAAGTGATCCCCTGTAGCCTAAGCTCCTCAATAACAAGAGGTGGCAATGTAGCGAGCAGTTTTTCTGCTTGATTCATAAATTAATCAACTTAAACAGCCGTCGTTTCGACAGTAAACATCAAATCTAAGCTAACGCTTAATTTGCCGTAGATAGGGTTTCGTCTCGCATACTTGAGCGCCACAGAAAGTAACCCCAAATCGCCATTCCGACATAGAGGATAAAAAGTAATGAAGTTAGCATTAGCCCTTTCTGTACATAGAGGTATATTGAAGCTAAATCGATCACGACCCAGTAAAGCCAATTCTCAAGCACTTTTTTTGCCACTAAATAGGTCGTCATAACCGCATAACAGGTTGTGGCCGCATCCAAGTATGGATAGGATGCATGAGTGTGGTTAGCCATCAAATATCCAACTAGGACAGACACGATGCCAGTGACCAAAATTATCTTAACATGGCGACTCAAGCTCCATGAGATAACACCTCCGTTATGTTCACGCTGACCTTTAGACCATTGTTGGAAACCATATACGGCCATTGCCATATAATAGATATTAAGCACTGACTCCATTAACAATGACACCTTCCAAAAAAGCGCTGTGTAGATAGCCGTACTTGCAAAAGCTGCAAACCAACACCAAATACTGCCTTTCATCGCAAGGACGAGATACGCAGCAGCCAAAATGACGGCCACACCTTCCCAAGCTGTTAATGCATTAGCTTCAGACAAAGCTCTAGTGAAAGTACTTAATAATTCTGACCAGAAGTCTGTCATGAATTTCTCACTCAATTATTATTTATTTAAAGGCTCATAGCTACATTGTTAGATATGAGCCTTGTACTATTTAGCCTTCATCTAATAAGTATTGATCTTTTATCAAACTATTCAGTATGGGAAAGGTTTAATTCACCACCGATAAATTTACACACAAAAACAGCTTTGCCCCACTTTTCATGGGCCGCTTCCATTTCAGTTGCCAGCATATCCATCACATCGCGATACTCACCACACACCTGAGTCGCCATGGCATTGGTTTTTCGTTCAATATTCTCATAACTGTCCACTCGCCCAATAAACCAACGAATAGGATCTAGGTAGTTATCTTGCAATGGGTAGCAACTAATTTCGGCTGTTAATTTCATTTTATGACCTCAGGCCGCCACAAAGCGGCCAATAATAAATGAGTGAAAATTCACATGTATCAAACCCGATTAAAATCGGTGACTTTTATCTAGATAAACTTAAGACTAAACGTCATCCCTAACTGACGAGGATCGCCATAACGGATATATTGTTTATCCGCCCAATCTTGATCCGGTTCATTACCAAAATAGAAACCTCGGGTGCCATATTGTTCATCAAACAAGTTACGTCCCCATAAATAAACTGACCAAATCTCGGTTTCATAACCAACTCGGGCATTAAAGATGGTATAAGCTTCAGATTTAGACTCATTGCTGTCTGAGTAGTAAAAGTCACTCTTACCACTGCCTGTTAAGTTGGCAAACCAGCCCGAGTCAGTGCGATAAGTAGCCCCTGCACTGTAGTTAAACTGGGGAGAATGCGCTAACTCGCGACCAGATAAATCGACCGAACCCCCATTCTTATCTTGATATGAGTAATCACCATAGGCCGTTTGTAACCAGCCAAGGCTAGCATACAACGTCAGATTATCCGTCGCATACCAATTACCATCCAGCTCCGCACCATAGTTATGTGAGCTACCTGCATTTTCGGTGAAAAGGATGAAATTACCCTCTTGACCAGGCACTGTCGATTGTTGAGACGCTGCAACTTGCTGATCACGCCTATCCATATAAAACAGTGAGAAATTCGTGTTGGCATCACCATTAAGCCAGAGAGACTTCAACCCTATCTCATAGTTATACAAGGTCTCGGTATCATATTCTTTCTTGTCGGCAAGCTCTTCTGACAAAGACATATTAAAGCCGCCCGCTTTATAACCTCGCGCCACTCGTATGTAGGTTTCATGATCATCGTTAAGGGTTTTACTAAGGACAATATGTCCACCCCACATGGTTTCCCCCGGATTAAACTTGTCACCGTCGGAGTCTTTATACTCGCTATTACGACGCTCTACTCGCAAACCAAAAGACAGCGAATAATTATTGCCTAAATCAGTATCAAGTTGTCCAAATGCCGCATAATTATCCGCGCTATACTCGGCAGATAACTGACTGTAAGTATCGAATGTCTCATTGTCTTCGCTAAGCTGCATACCATAAAGCCCTAACAGCCAATCAGTACTGCCGTTAAAGATTCGTCCTGCTTCTGTTGAGCTTAATCTAAATTCCTGACTTAACGTATTACGCTCGCCCTCTTTATCCCAATTGTATACATTTTCACATGGCTCTCCGCCACAATCTAAACCGCCCCAATAATCTGGGTTAGCCCAGTCACCATCATAATTATGATGAGTTTGTGAACTTGCATAAGAGCTCAGAGAAACCAACTCGAATTTTTCTGCGCCTGTATAGGTAAATTTAAGTGAAGTGCCTGTTGTGCGCTGCTTATCTACCCCTGGTGCATCCGTTAAAGTATCGAAACCGTTATTATCCAGTGTCCAAACATCATAACCATTGTCATAGTTAGCGTGTAGTAAGGTTAAATCAATCTCTAAATCATCAGTGGCATACCAGCGTAATTTGGCTCGTCCAGTAAACTCATCACGGGCATTAGTATCGTCACGTCCAAGATAGAGGTTATTCTGATAACCATTTTGATTGTGTTGTTGTAATGACACTCGATAGAGCAGCTTGCCAGAATCTGTTAACGGCCCTGAACTAAACCCGCTAAAGGTAGTTAGGGCATCATCTCCGACAGAGACTTCAGCGCCATGTTCAAACACATCGGTAGGATCGTTACTCTTAAGATAGATAAGACCAGCAAGCGCATTCGCACCATAACGTGTACCTTGTGGGCCACGAAGCACTTCAACTTGTTGTAGGTCATACATGCTAGATACCATGCCTAAACCTGACATATCGATATCATCGATGATGTAACCAACAGATGAATTGGGTGCACCTTGATACTCCTCCTGCTCACCCACGCCACGGATCTGGAAGTATTTAGGTCTTGAGCTCCCCCCAGACCAGTTGAAATTAGCGATGGAGTTTAAGATATCTCCGAAGTGCTGAGCACCTTCATCTTCAATCTGCTGTTGATCGATAATAGTCACACTCGAAGGCATTTTTTCAAGAGTCATACCACGAAAATCGGAGGTGACCACGATCACTTCCATCTCATCGCTTGTCACATCGGGTGCTAGATCAGCAGAGAGCGCGTAGCAACTTGTCAGTGCCGTAGAGACAGCAAGCGTGACAGGTGAAACTTTTTTTAAAATAGACAGTTTTGACACAGACATCAGGACCCCAAATTATTATTTTGAGATCCGGCAATAGAAAAAGCGAGAAAGGAAATTGAGTTTGATCAGATACACATAATCAAATTTGGCCCATTCCTACGCCGGTATAAGCCGGATCAGGTTCAAAGGGTTCGTCAAATGACATCTCAGATAGCGCATTTTATGCAGTATCACCCCTTGGCGCTGGCGATTATACATGATAAATACCAATCCATAACAAACTTCTGTCACCATCGGGCAAAAAAACGCCAACTTATCGTTGGCGTTGTTTATCAAGCTTAGATCTTGAGCTAAAAAGCTAATTAGAAAACGCTTTTCTCACATACAAATCATACCTAACGGCACTGGTGTTTGGAGAGAGGCCAGAGACTTGGATCTGCTGTTTACCAAAAAGTTTCAACGGTTCCCAAGCCACGCCTTCATTATCTATGGTATAGCCATTAATATCATACCAAGTGAACTTATATTGAAGGTGAATATCGGTGGCAACTTTATTGATGATTAAACCAGAGCCCTGTAAAAATCCCCCCTGTTGACGAGACTTAAGCTGTTCAACGCTAACCTCACTGGCAAATGAGCGATTATCGACTCTCACCTCACCAGTAGAGCTGGCCATTACCCCTGCCGTATGTGGCGCACATGCACTGACAAGCAAGGCCAAAATTGATACTAAAATAAATTTTCTCATTGACTTATCTTCCTTAAAAGTAAAGTGGTTCCATGCCGATCTAACAGCGTTACCGCATAAATTAATCGATCAGAAAATGCGCTCTCGCTGTTGCTATCAACTTTTTCCTATTCATTTGCCAGCAGTTAATACTCACGTTCGCAACACGACGACCTTGACGGGTGATCTTACATTCGGCAAATGAATCCTTATGATAACCAGCTCTTAAATAGTCAATTGAAAAATCAACAACCTTTGGCACTTTTGTGGTATGCATAAACACCATAAGCTGAACAATCGCCGACATCTCCATAAAGCCAGCAATCACGCCACCATGGATAGCAGGCAGTATTGGGTTACCTATGTTGTCATCTTTTGCTGGTAACTTAAAGACCAATTCATCGCCAAAACACTCAACAGCCATACCAATAAAATTGGCATAAGGAACATGGGCTAAAAGGTGGCTAAAATCATTAAGCTCTGTTGCTTTTTTTACGATCTCTTTCACATCGATTTGAGATGATGTTGAAATAACCTGTTTTAAGGCATTCTTTCCCGCATCTCCCCCATCAGATTGCTCTAATTGAGTTGATGGTCCTTTACCCAGTAAAATTTGAGGAAACTCATCACCAATCATCTCAGGACTTATTCGCATAAAAGAACCAACAGCATGAGCAATAGGATCATCGATAGAATCTTGATAAGCGATGCAGCGAGTAAACGCGACACTCGACGATATTTTGTAGCACTCGGCAAAACCATACACAGGTTTATTCGGATCTGCTGGCTTCATATAATCAACACGAAGATCCAATGTTGGAGAAATTTCTAATACCTGATATTTTTCAAAAATAGAACAGACAACAGCACTGCCACTTGCTGTATCCATCAAAGTAGTAATGACTCCACCGTGTATAACACCGGTATCGGGGTAACCGATCAACTCATGGGAATACGGAAGCTCCACTAGCACATGATGCTCACTTGCCTCATGAACCCTTAAATTTAAACGGCGACACTGAGCAAGCTGATCAACAAAACGCGTTGCGATCTGAGTTAATGGAAAGAATTCAGGACTCACCTTCATATCGCTATGCTCACTATTCTTTTTCAGCTGTTAGCATACGACCTAAAGGTCTACCGCCAACTAAATGCATATGTATATGATAAACCTCCTGACCACCATGTTTATTGCAGTTCATGATTAAACGATATCCATCCTCGGCAATCCCCTCCTCTACAGCTAATTTCGCAGCAACCGTCATCATACGCCCAAGGGCTTTCTCATCAGAAGCTTTCACATCATTTACAGTGGGAATTAGGTGGTTTGGAATGATCAGGATGTGACTTGGAGCTTGGGCATTGATATCTCGAAATGCTGTCACTAATTCATCTTGGAACAAAATTTCAGCAGGGATCTCACGGCGTATAATCTTACTAAAAATGGTTTCTTCAGCCACTTCACTGTCCTCTTCAACATGGGAATCTTAGGAGTATACCTGTAATTGCCATTATTGGGAGTATTCTGTCACTCTCGGTTGTAAGGTGTCACTGACATCGATAACGGATTAATATGAGCCACCCACCTAGTTAAACAACAAACTTACTAGGAAATTGAAACATAAAATCTCAACACACTTAAAATAAGTAACGATTACACAATTGTATACACATATACATTGACATTGACAAGAAAATCCAAGAATATAGATTCTTAGATTATTTGATTATTTGAGATAGCAGTATGCTAACGGGTAAAGAGACAGCATTATTAAACGCCGCCACGGATTTGATAAAAGAACATGGCATGATCGCTTTGAATATGTCTGACGTACACAAGAAAGCTGGTTATTCAAGAGCAGCCCAGTACCAATCTTTTAGTGATAAAAACTCACTGCTTGCTGCATTGTGTATGAGAGAACTTGTTCAAAACACTTCAGCACTTAAAGAACAAAGGTATACAGAGATAACGGCGGAGTTTACCGTAGTTTTAAGGCCTGTCGTCTATAATTATCTGAAACTTGCTGATCGGTTAATGATTGACTCTGCATTTAACCATATGTTTTCAGCAGTGAAATCTCTTCCGGATATCGAGCAGTTTTCATTCCTGAAACAAGGTTTCAACTTCCTCAATGAAGAGCGTCTTAAAGAAGCTTAATTATTTATACCTTATATTTTGAGTCTTTATTTCGCACCTAAAGACTCAATAATCTTCCGTTACGGTTAAGCCTTAATTAAATAAACGATACCGTCTTTCTCATAAACGTTACTAACGTTATTGCCATCACCTAATACTATGATTTTTTGTCCTTTCTCTGTTACAGCTTCACCTGCTGCATTTAACACTACGGCAATTCCCATCGCGGTTAGTATCGGTGAATGAAAGGAACGATAATGATGGTGATGTTTCGGTACTATAATCACTGGCGCAATAATCGGTGTTCGTGTCACACGTTTAGGTACTACCCGTTGACATTTTATTCCACCAGCACGTTCACAGCCCACAGTCGCAGCACTCGATAGTGTAGGCGTCAGTATCCCCATAACAAACATCAAAGAAGTCAGACAAGTAGAAAGAGATTTTGTGTTAAACATATTAGCCTCGAAATGGAAACGTTGAGCGCAGGAGTATACACATATGTGTAATCGAGATCAATTGTACAATTTGTGATTAGCTTCAAACATTGAATCCCATGTACTTCAAATAATAAGATTATAATTAGTTATTAGTTTCATTATTTGGTTATACAGACGTAGAGACAATGAACAAAATTACTTTAATTCTTATTTTTATGCTTTATTCATCATCATCTTTGGCTCACGCTCCATTTGGGTTGACATGGGGAGCAGATTTATCCCTATATGGAACCCCTAATGTAAACGGACAAACAGTAACTGTATTCACTAATAAACTACCTGAAAGCTACTCAAAAGCAAAAAGCTACTTTCTCAAAGGAAGTACTGATCGAGGGCTCAATTTAATTAGAGTGTCCTCGGAGACATACGCATTAGACAATGTAAAACTTAAAAATATATATAAGGAAGTCAAAGATGATTTGCTTTTAAAAGGTTATGAGTTTGTTGGCTTACAAGCGGGAACATTTGGATCCTACCACTGCATTATACAAAGTAACTGTCACGGCAACATCTGGCATGCCAAATCAAAACAAGGTAACACTGCCATGTTGTCAATCCAAGGAGCAAACAAGAATAAAGCTTATATATTGCTTGAATATTACAGCCTATCATTTACTGAAACAAAAAATCAATTTGATTCACAAAATGTTACTGTTAAGAATCAATTATCGCAACCAATTTAATATTGGTTGCCTAGTAAATAAAAATATCAAAGCTAACGATTAAGTAATAACTTCATAACTCTCATACTTAATAGAGAATATGCGCTTTGATCTAACAAGCAACTTATAGCAGGTTATCACATTAATGCTGCACCTCATGCAGGTGAGTCTGCGCCCAAGCAATCGCTTGTCCTCGGCTTGAAACACCTATTTTTCTAAAGGCACGGTAGAGATGGGTTTTAATCGTACTTTCACTCACAAAAAGTTGATTAGCTATATCCACATTAGTACTACCACTTAAGAGTGCTTGCAACACTTCACGCTCTCTTATGGTTAAACTTTCACTTCCTTCAAGTTGAGAGGGGTTATCCTGTTTTTTCTGTAACAAATCTGAAGGAATCACTGATTGGCCTCGGAGAATATTCCCCAAGCCATGACCAATATCTTCAAGCGTTGTATTACAGAAAAACACCCCTGCGGTCACTGTTGGATGAATAAGAAAGCGAGCATCAATTTGTCTTGGGAAATGCAGAAACACAACTCTTGCAGATAGTTTTTTTTCAACGAATCGTTGAATTTGATAAGCCTTTTGTATATCCACAGTGGCGAGATCTATGATAACCAATGAAAAAGTGCCATTGGAAACTTCAAACTCAACGTTCTCTGGTGGAATTTTGAGCAACTTAACCAAAAACTCTTGAGGCCAACGCGTGTCCAGGAGATCAGTAAGAAGATTCGAACGAGAGATGACAACCCAATTTATGACTTTGAACATACTGCTGACTCCATGTCGACAAAATTTATGCACATTGACTGCCCAAACAAGCACAGACCTATAAGTTACACCAATTAAAACGAATAACCTATACATTATATTTCGTTGATGAACAAAAATAACAACAAATATCCCGTCAAGCCATTGTACTAAAATTAACTTTTTGGGGTCACTCACAAGCAAATTTCACTATTCGATGGCAAAGAATACTTGTATTAAAAATGACAACCTTATCCTTCATAGATAAGCCATAGCATAAAAGTTAACGATACTAATAACCGTGAATTCAATAGTATGTAGCTGATAGATAACAACATCGTCAACCTAAAGTATTAAGATTGTTATACCAAACTGCTATTTTTACCTTTGTACTAATACTTAACTACTAATACACAGTCTACAGAAGTAAACAATTATTGATTCTGTTGCAGCCATGGTAGCTTGACTCGATATTGACGCTGAGTTTTAGAAAGATGAGTATATTCCAATGCTATTTCTAATGACTTCTCAGCAGCCCTTTTGCGAGTGCTTCTGTTGCAGAGAGGTTTTGACCTTCATAATTAAAATTAACTAACTTTTTATTAATATATTCATATACTTGATTGTTTTTTGGTAACTGAGAAATTTGATCCTGACCAATAAAATCATGAACAACATCTACCACTGCTTCAGCAACTGACATGACTTGCTGTAATCTGTAATCTAATCAGAATCCTGCGCTTAAAAGATTTAACTTCAACGTCACAAGCTATCTTAATCACCTGAAATGTTCAACTTACTGTCTCTTGATTCTTGGATTGCACTATTTCCTTAATGAAAAAGTAACAGGAGGAGAGTTGAAAGTGCAAAAAACAGTGTCAGACCTTTCCAAAACCTTAATGGATGTCTATCCAGCACAGAAAGCCCAAGATCAGGCTTATCCTTGTCTGTCATAGGTTGATGTAATTCATGGATAAATTCAGAGGTATCCCCTTGTCTATGTTCTGGATTTAAACTTAGGGCTTTCTTTAATGGCTTATCTATCCAAAGTGGAATTAACGGATTTAGCTCATAACAGGGAATATAGGTAAGATTTTGATAATCAACCTTGGTTCGGCATTGAGCCAACTTTCCTTTAAAAGGAAGTTGACCAGTAAACATCTCAAATGCGACGACGGCTAAAGAGAACAAATCAGCTTTATTACTTACTCGATAACCGAGCACGCTTTCCGGCGCGGAGTAATCCGCAGTCCCTAATATTCTATCCCTTTGCAGTGGCGTTGCGATCTCGGCTACACCTTTGATATAACAGGCGCCAAAATCGATAATTTTAATCTGACCTTCATAGGTGAGAAAAATGTTATCGGGTTTGAGGTCTTGATGCAGGGTCTCTTTTCTATGGAAAGCCCTTACTCCTGACTCTATTTGTTTCAGCAATATCAGCACCTCTTGGACAGGTGCATTAGGATTTCGACTTATCCATAAGTTGAGGGGAATTCCATTGAGGTGCTCAGTAACGTAATAAAGTGCAGACTTTGGTTTATCTCTATCGAGCAACTTCACCACATTCGGACTATGTATCCGCTGTCCAATCCAACTCTCGAGGATAAATCGCTCAATATAGGCGGCATCATCGAGATAATTAACGGAGGGTGTCTTGAGACAAACCTTATTCCCCTCTTCATCACTCACTAAATAGACTTGACTGCGTTGACTCTGATGCAAAACCTGTTCTACCCGATAACCATCTAATCTCATTCCAATCGACAAGGGGGGCGGAAAAGGTTGCTCTGACAGTTGTTGATAAATGTCATTGATGTTTTGCGAGGGCAAAGCGTCAATCGAAAGTAGTTGACAACTGACGTTATCATCACTGCCCTTCTCCATTGCTAGTCCACATACCTGCTGACAAAATAGATCTAGCTCAGTAAATTCAACATTGCCAGTCACACTTCTGCCACCTATATTTTCGCTTAACCACTGAGTCAAAGCATCACCAAGCTCGCCATCAGTAAACACATCATGAATACCATCGGTAGTCAGCAAGTAGAGATCACCCACCTCGATATTTAACTGACGATAATCCACATCAAGCTTAACATCTAGCCCTAAAGCTCGAGCAAGGTAACGCTTACTAGGGCTCAATACACTGACATGATCCCGACTTAACCTCTCCAACTCTCCCTGCCGAAAGCGATAGGCACGAGAATCGCCGACATGGAGCAAGTGGGCGCTGCACGACTTAAAGATAAGCGCTGTAAACGTGCAAACATACCCTCTTCTTGCATCACGGTAATCTTGACCTAAACCAAACAGCCAGCGGTTTAGCGCCGTCAATACCTGTGAGCTGGACTTTTCCACCCCCCAGGTATCTGGCGTCGAATAATAGTCAGAGATGAAATTAGTCACACTGATATGACTGGCTTTCTCGGCAGCTTCTGCCGCGCTCACTCCATCACAGATAACCGACACAGCCCCTTTTGTGGTTAACATTAACCCATTAGGAATGCGGATCCCCACCGCATCTTCATTCGTTGGTTTACATCCACGGCTAGAATATTGGCCAGCATTAATCTCAAGTTTACCGTTTAATGGCAATGCAACATCAAGCACCTCTTCAGGGGCTCCCATTAACTCACACTAATCATGGTCACTTCACCATCCTCGTTCACCTCTGTCATATGCCCCTTAGGCTCAGACAAAAACAGTAAGCTAATCAGTCCAAGTAGCGCACTTGCCCCAATGACATAGAAAAACACCTGCGTTGGCACCATGGAGTAAACGGTCAGAAAAAACACAGCACCAACATTACCATAAGCACCGGTCATACCTGCAATTTGCCCCGTTAATCTACGTTTAATTAAGGGAACAGCCGCAAAGACGGCACCTTCACCACTCTGAACAAAAAACGAGCAAGCCATGACCATTAGCACAGCCAGAGGTAAGGACCAGTCACCATTTATCTGCGCCATACCCAAATAGCCCAAAGCTAACCCTGCAGTTAAGATCATCAAGGTTGGCTTACGTCCACATCGATCACTTATCCAGCCACCACCAGGACGAGAAACTAAATTCATAAATGCGTAACTCGATGCCAATATGCCCGCCTGCGTTAATCCCAGTTCAAAGGTTTCAGCAAAATATAGGGGTAACATAGAGACCACGGCAAGCTCAGATCCAAAAGTGGAAAAATAGAGCACATTAAGTACCGCAACTTGCTTAAAAGGGTAGCGCTCAAATTCTGGTACCGGCCCATCGAACAAATACTTATTTACTCGGTAGGTCAGATATAAGTCGACTGCCAATATTAATATCAACACCCAATAGATAAACTCAGTACCACTTTGACTGAACATACTCACACCAGAGGGCGATAACTTCCACCCCAGTAGCGCTAACGTGGCGTACATGGGCAGTTTCATCAAAACCAGCAGAGCAAGATCGCCTTTACTCGTGACTTCTAATGCCCCCGCTTTTTTAGGCTTAAAATAGGTTGAACCTTTTGGGGTATCGCTAACATTGAAATAATAGATAATACCAAAGAGAAAACTGAGTATGCCAGTAACTGCAATAGCGTAGCGCCAGCCGTTTTCACCACCAAAAGCCAATGCTATCACGGGTAAGGTAAAGGCCGCAGCTGCTGAGCCAAAATTCCCCCAACCACCGTATATACCTTCGGCAGTCCCGAGCTCATTGGCAGGAAACCACTCACTGACCATGCGGATCCCAATAACAAAGCCCGCACCAATAAAACCGAGTAGGAATCGAGCTAAGGCAAGCTGCTCGAAACTATTACCCAACGCAAACATAAAACAGGGAATACTGCACAAAATGAGTAATCCTGAATAGGTCAACCTTGGCCCTATTTTATCCGTGACCATGCCAATAATAATACGGGCTGGAATAGTTAAGGCGACATTGAGGATCAGTAAGGTTTTTATCTGATCTTTAGTTAACCCTAAACTGTCGGCAATAACGCTCATCAAAGGAGCGGCATTAAACCAAACCACAAACGTAATAAAGAAGGCCATCCAACTCATGTGCATGATTTTCATCTTCCCTGAAAATGAAAATAGATTGAATTTTTCTCTGTTCATTGTTAGCTCCCTGACTGCAATGGATCAATGACTTCCGATGTCGGCTGAACCCACACCCTTCCATCCTCACAGCGAACCCGATAGAGCTGGACGCTCAAACTATCATCCTCAATACACTGACCACTGGTTAAACTGTAATGTTGTTTATGCAGCGGAGAAGCGACAAAGATGTCTCCCTCAAGTTCACAGATAAGTCCTCGAGAGAGTAGGCTTACTCCTGTTGCCGGATCGGTGTTGCAAATAGCAAATAATCCCTGTTCTCTCAGGTTAAAAATGGCAATAGCTCTGTTTTCAATCCATGCGGCTATGCCCCCGAAACAGGGAAGCGCCTTCTCATCACAAATATTGACCCAACTCATACTTTATCTCCTTGAACTCTTAGCAATTAACATTAAATTTCATTTGATTCAGTTAATTGAACACTTTCATCGACGGGAATGTTAATCAGATTAATCTTACTTGATGACGCGATAGGGAAGCGTTGTCCACGGCTGTATCCGTATTGTTCAACCGCTAAATTTGGCATCGACTCAGGGTTAACGAATTCACTGAATCGAGATAAAAATGTTGGGTTTTCTAAACTGGTTTTCCATTCGCATTGATAGGTTGAAACCAACTTCTCCATGTGAGTTTCAAGATCTGCAGCCAGACCTAAACTGTCTTCAATAACCACAGATTGAAGGTAGGCTAATCCCCCCTCAAGGGACTCTAGCCAAACAGAAGTGCGCTGCAGGCGTGCTGCAGTTTTGGTGTAGAACATTAAGATCCTATCGATATAGATCACTAACTCCTTAGTCGACAGATCCGTTGCAAACAGATCGCCATGTCTAGGTCTCATACCGCCGTTACCGCCAACATAGAGATTCCAGCCTTTATCACTAGCAATCACCCCGATATCTTTACTTTGCGCTTCTGCGCACTCTCGAGTACAGCCAGATACCGCAAACTTAATTTTATGTGGCGCACGTAAACCCTTATAACGATTCTCCAGATCTATCGCTAAACCCACCGAATCTTGCACCCCATAACGACACCAAGTGCTACCAACACAAGATTTAACCGTTCGAAGCGACTTACCGTAGGCGTGACCAGTTTCAAATCCCTGTTCAATCAACTCTTGCCAGATCATTGGCAGATCTGAGAGCTGTGCTCCAAAAAGGTCAATGCGTTGTCCGCCAGTGATCTTGGTATAAAGATCATGACGCTTGGCAATCTCTCCCAGTGCAATGAGCTTATCCGGTGTGATCTCTCCTCCTGCGATACGAGGTACAACAGAGTAAGAGCCATCTTTTTGCAGATTACCTAGGTATGCATCATTGCTGTCTTGCAGATTGGCATGTTGTACATTGAGGACATATTCATTTTCTAGCGTGGCAAAAATTGATGCTGCTACAGGTTTGCAAATATCGCAACCCAACCCCAATTGACTGAATTCACTCTTTCCATGGCTGTTAATTAGGCTAGGGAAATCTCGGATATCTTCAACCTGACATAGATGAAACAGCGCTTGTCTGTCATGCTCGAAATGGCAACAAATCCCTTTTGAAACCTCTAATCCTTGTGACTCCATGGTTTGTGTGATCACTTGTTGAACTAACGCACTACAACCGCCACAACCTGACGCTGCTTTAGTACAACCTTTTATGGCTGCTAAGCTATGATCCCCCTCCAAAACTCGCACAACGATGTCCGCTTTAGTCACCTGATGACATGAGCAGATAATCGACTCATCCGTAAATTCGATACCGGCGCCAGCCTCTTGCTGTAATAGCTCAATGGCCGGAGCCGTTAATGCATCGCCTGAAAGGTATTGATGCAGTAGCAGACTGTAATCAGTGACATCACCAACCAAAACAGCCCCCTTAAGAAAACGGCCGCTTTCATCAAGCCACAGTTTTTTATAGCTTCCCGCTTGATTGTCACTTAACTCAACATATTGCGCCTTTTCAAAACCTCGGCTCTGACCAATGGATGCCACATCAACCCCAAGCAACTTAAGCTTAGTGCTCATATCAGCCCCTTTAAACGATGTCACCTCTTTCCCTGACACTTTGGCCACTAGATGAGAGATGGCTGTACGTGCCATCTGATAACCAGGGGCAACTAAGCCAAAAATCTGCTGTTGCCAAAGAGCACACTCACCGATGGCATAAACATCGCCATCAGACGTTAAGCAATGATCATCAATCACGATCCCGCCCCGCTCACCCACCTCGATACCACAAGATTTCGCTAAACTATCCTGAGGACGTATTCCGGCTGAGAAGACAATTAAATCGGTTTCTAAATAGCTATCGTCATTGAAGGTCATGCGATGGAATGAATCCTCACCATCAATGATTCCTGTGGTCGCTTTACTGGTATGCACTGAAACACCCAGCTCTTCAATTTTATGACATAGAAGCTCCCCCGCCTTATCGTTCAATTGAACCGGCATCAACTGAGGAGCAAACTCAACAACATGGGTGTCTAGCCCTAATGTAAGCAACGCATTAGCCGCTTCAAGTCCCAATAGACCTCCACCAATAACAACTCCTGAGGTGGCATTTTCTGCCGCGACTTGGATCTGCTGCAGATCATCGATGGTGCGATAAACCATACAATGCTGACGTTCCTTCCCCTCAATCGGCGGCACAAAGGGATAGGAACCCGTTGCGAGAACCAATTTGTCATAAAAACAGAAATCACCATCTGCGGTATGCAGGCATTTATTGTCAACATCCAAACGCACAACGTCTTTACCTAAGTGAAGCTTAATCCCTTTAGCTTGATAAGCCTCGACACTTGCCAGCATCAAGGCATCCGCGCTACCGGATTCAAAATATTTAGATAGCTGTACCCTGTCATAGGCTGGCAAGCTTTCAGCACCAAAAACCTCAACTTGATATCTCTCATTTAGACCTTGCTCACAAAGCTGTTCTATAAAGTGGTGACCTACCATGCCATTACCAACAATCAGTAACTTGGGCTTTAGATCACCATCATCTCCGCTACATTCTCTGTTTAGCATTTGAGTTGTTTGTATCCATCCCATCGACCAGTCCCCACTTTTCATTGCTACTCTTAAAACAAAAGCGCCATGCTCCCTCAAGGGGAATATGGCGCCATTGCCAATAAATTCTAATTTTCATTTCAAAATAAAACGCTAAGACTAGGAATGCTAAGCTTGTGCCAATAAACACGACCATGTAATACATTGATTTAAAAGTGAATTAATAGCGTGTATATATAAATAGGTAGAAAATTTATGCACAAATTAAGCCCCTGTGCACCAGAAATGAGCAGATACTGAAGGGAGAAGTTAGAGGAAGAGTTTAAAGAGATTGATAATCATAGCGATTAAGCGAGTTGTTCGATAAGCTGATCGAGTGAAATACCTTGCTTCATGGTTTGTGTCTGTAGCCATTTATGGGCTTGTGCTTCTGTTAACCCTTCGGCCTGTAACTTAGCTTTCACTTTCGCCATCTGTTTTTGCCCTCTTAGGGCGTTCTCCAGCGAGATAATCTTGTTAAGTTGCATATCCGCGCCTTCAAACCGCAACCTTGCCAGTTCAATGACACTCTTTAAGCGCGTCATCTCTAATTGCCCCGGCACGAATGTCACTCGACCACACGCAAGCAAGCATTTAAGCGCCTCTTGTTGCCAATTCTGTGCACTCACTAACAAGGGAACGGCAGAAAACCTCATCAATCGATCAATGAAGGCTAAATATCTTTGTGATAACGACGTTGTAAACAAGAGTAAAACATCATCACTGACGTTTAGGTTCATACGTTCAACCTCACTTAAGCGGTTAATAAAAATCAACTCTGTTTTGCCTCCAAAAATTGACGATAACGCATCAGAGTCAACTGAGCTGCCTTCAGATATTACAATGAGTCGCATCTAACTCACCTCCAACTCAATGTCTGTTTTCATCTCTTTAGCTCGACAAGTTCTTCCTTGCCACGCATTTAACGCTTGCTTATCGGACTCCTCCACACAGCGATTACGTCCCTTAAGCAGGTATATCGCCGATAAAGTGCTTAACACACTTGCTGTAGCCAATTGAGTGAGTTTATTACAGTCCTCTTTCAGTTCGCCGTTTAAGGGATCAAGCTTTCCTTTACACCAAAGCTCACTCAACAGCATGTCAGCTTGCCCAGCATCACATCTTGTCTTGGATACGAGAGAGTTAATTCCAACTATGCCTACCAAACGTGTTGGAATAACAAGTCGCTGTTGAGTCTTTGCGGTAACAACTAATAGCTCAGTCGTAATCCGCGGATTAACCTCAGTTTCCCCCTGTACTCCTTTAAAAATACCTATATTCTGTTCACTATGATGTTCTCCAGATAACCCCGCCATTGCTGCGGCCACCTGAGCGTGCACTTCATCGAGTCCAGGATGAAAGTAACTGCGTAGACTCACCGGAGCAGAGGAAGGATTACAACAACGTATGGCTGTTTGAAACAAACTTCGCAGTCCAAGCTCCTGATGCAAAATCCGAAATTTTGCAACTAAAGGCGTTAAACAGTCGGCATCTAGATAACAGATCCCAACCTGGTCCAATGCCAGTTTTGCGCTTTCGGGTGATGTGACTATCGGGATCCCAAGCGATGTCACAAAATTGCCAATATGACGACGGTGGGACAGCGAATAAGGATCTCCATGGAGCAAAACCCGCTCCCCTTCTCCAGCCAGCACCTTGGCAGCTAACAGTAACCAAGGTAGCATGTCTCGCTTTCCAGCATAGCAAGGCCAATCTATGCTAGCTCCAATCGTTTTCCACTGGGTATCCATCGTCGACTGAATACCTAAGGCGACGCCTGCTATTTCTGCAATACTCTCTCCCCTAACTCGCATCAGCATCAGTGATGCCGCTAATTGCGCCCGCGTACCATAACCATGATTAAAACCTGTAATTAAAAATCTGGCTTCCTCAAGCATTAAGCTTCGAGCACCTTTCGCACCTCGTCCTAACGCTTTAACCAGCTGTTGATACTCTTGCTGCTTCAGTGAGGTTTCATCAGGTTCTGCTCCGCCAAGAGGGCCCATCAAAATTGTGACTTAGCGAAGCTTCTCGCACCATGTTTAACGGTAATAGCTTCAGAGGCAAGGGCTTCAACAGTAAGCGCATCAGTTGTTGTAGCTAACGAGCTCATCTCTCCAATTCCGTCCATCAGTTCAGATAATGCCAACCCAACACTCACCACCTCTCCCACAATCATCAACGTCGGACCATCAGCTTGAATACGCCTAGCAACTTCAGCCATAGTGCCGAGGCTCGCATAAGTCACTTGTTGATTCACTCTCGCCCCATTACTGATAAACACCATTGGCAATTCAGTGCTCGCCCCTGCATCAAGTAAACTTTGTACAATGCTGTCAGACTGCTCTTTGCCCATATAGAAAACCAAGGTCGTTTCAGCCATCAACAGCGAACGCCAACTGTGACCCGTGTTATCGAACACCCTGCCGGTAACCATGGTCACAGAGCGAGCAACACCTCGATGTGTTAAAGGAATACCTGCACTCGCAGCACAGCCAAGTGCCGCAGTCACGCCAGGAATGAACTCACTCTTAATGCCATTCTCAGCAAGGTATATCGCCTCTTCACAACCACGACCAAATACATTGGGATCTCCCCCTTTAAGGCGGACGACATCCCCTCCTTTTTTGGCAGAGTTAACGAGCAGTGCATTAATCTCGTCTTGCTTAGCACTTGGCTGACCGCAACGCTTTCCCACAAAGTGCATCACGCATCGATTTGATGCCAATGCCAAGATATCCTCACACACTAAACTGTCATAGATAATGACATCAGCATTGCTAATATATCGCGCCGCTTTGAGTGTCAATAACTCCACATCGCCACAACCCGCCCCCACAATAGCCACTGTTGAAGGAGTGCTAGCAAATTGATTTAAGCCGAATTCAATCACGTTTGTCATTTTCACACCGCACCTCCAGAAAGTTCATAGGGTAATTAATCTATACAACACGCTTTATCTAAAATGCTTACAGCACGATAATCCAAAGGTGTTGCAACCCTCTTGCCACTAGTTAACCTTTTGATTTTAAATTGAATAATAAAATATACAATTATATTGTTGGTGGTTTGAGCAGCAAGAGTGCAAGGTTTTGCACCAAAAAAGATCAGCGGGGAAAACACAGCAGTGATGAACCAAACGATAAACAAGCTCAAATGGGCAGATACAAAAATGCCAGCAAATGCTGGCATTTTTCAAATCTAATGGTTACATCACAACCACTACTTAAGTAAAGCCTCAGATGTACGGCCATCATCATGGCAACTATCACAAGTTGGCTTTTCACCTACACTCATGTCGTGAGGCGCATGACAGTCAGCACACATCAGATTGCCATCATGTGGCTGGTGAACGGCGTCCATCTCAGCCAAAGTTCCATGACAACTTTGGCACTGCTCAAACTCATAGGCACCATCTGCAGATGGCTCACCATCAGCATGACACGCTTCACACCCATCCATCTCAGCATGCATCTCTGCTAACTCTTGTGGTTCAGCCATCGCAACCGGAGATAACGCTAACGTAGCTAAAACTGCACCGAATAACACACTCAAAAATTTACTCATCACAATAATATCCTTTTAATAGAACTGCATAGTAAAGTTTTATATTAAGTAACTTCATCTTGCAACCTAAAACCCTAGCACGATATTGCATAAAACAGCTTAAGAAATACAATTTCGCAACCTTATATTAATGAGACCTTATCAACTCCGGCAGTAATTAAATGTGATCTCTATCAAATATATCCCTAAGTATCTGATTCATATTCAAAGTGAGGTTAAAACTAAACTAACGGATACTTTTCAAGCACAAAAAAACGGGAACCTAAGTTCCCGTTTTAATTTACTGATATCTCTATTTTTAGCTATTACGTAAGGCAGCAATACGCTTTTCTAGAGGTGCGTGCTGACATCATTAGTTTAGACACTCTCTATTTTCTAGCTATTACGTAAAGCAGCTATACGCTTTTCTAGGGGTGCGTGCTGACATCATTAGTTCAGACACTCTCTATTTTCTAGCTATTACGTAAAGCAGCTATACGCTTTTCTAGGGGTGGATGACTCATCATAAAATCAGACATAGATCGCTTACCAGTGATACCAAGTGCTGACATTTGCGCAGGTAAAGCACCGGTTTCAGGGCCTTGGCGTAAACGCTCAAGTGCAGCAATCATCTTCTCTTTCCCTGCAAGTTTAGCAGCGCCTTCATCGGCCTTGAACTCACGAATACGTGAGAAGTAGGCCACGATCATAGAAGCTAAGATACCAAATAGCATATCAAGTACGAACACTACGCCCATGTAGGCGAACATACCTAGGCCTTCACCCTCTTCGTCATTACTTGAAACGAAATTATCAATAATACCCGCGACGACGCGTGCAGCAAAAATAACAAACGTGTTCACCACACCTTGAATTAACGTCAGGGTAACCATGTCACCATTAGCAATATGGCTCACTTCATGGGCAAGTACACCTTCAATCTCGTCTTGCGTCATGCCGTAAAGCAATCCGCTACTGACGGCGACTAATGCTTTGTCTTTGCTTGGGCCGGTGGCAAAAGCGTTCAATTCAGCAGACTGGTAGATAGCCACTTCAGGCATCTTAATACCAACTTGCTCAGCTTGACGAGCCACTGTCTCAACCAACCAACGCTCTGTACTATCACGAGGCGTGGTGATCACTTCACAACCCATGGTTTTCTTAGCCATCCACTTAGAGATAGCTAAACTGAGGAAAGCACCGCCGAAACCAAAGATAGCGGCGAACACTAACAGTCCACCCATGGTTGAAGTGTTTACACCCAGTAGTGACATCACAATAGAGGCCACAAGTAAGATTGCAAGGTTAGTCGCAATCAATAAAAAAATACGCATTAATTAAGCTCCAGTTGGGTACATGAGTACCAGATTTTTACATTCTTAAAGACATAATATGTCCTAAAAGCGAAAATTCAAGTGAGAAACGTAAAAATAGTGTCGACTAACCTTTAGATGGTCATAATCAACTCAGTTCGAACTTGCTTTAAACTCGCTAAAAATAAAGAAGATGCAGTCTAGAAGCCTTATATTAAGCCAGTCTTAAAAAAATGGGAGGGTCTCATGTTAAGCGATAAAAAGGCCATTAAACTTTGTTCATCCTTTAATACTTAAGCAGTGATATTTGATAGGTAACGACGTGCCATCTCAGCACTAGCTGTGTTTAAGTGTGGAATAATACCAATACAAGTGGCGGTCATCATTTGATCTAGACTGGCAATATTGTCTTCAAGACAAGCAGTATCAGGATCGACGATATTACCCACCCAACCCGCAATCTTTACACCGTCGGCTAAAATTGCTTCTTGGGTCAAAATAGCATGATTTAAGCAGCCTAGTTTGATGCCCACGACGAGGATAACCGGTAAAGAAAGTTGTTGAACGACTTGTGATAAGTAACCACCATCGCCCAATGGCAAGCGCCATCCTCCAGCCCCTTCCACAAGACAAAAATCATGTTCATCAACCAAAGACAAAGTAGGCGTCAGATGATTAAGTACACACTGCGCCGAGATATCCGTTCCTGTTTGCACAGCAGCAATATGCGGCGCGATGGCTGGTTGAAATGAGATAGGGTTCACTTGAGAATAAGTTAACTCAATACTCGATTGTGAAATTAAGCTGAGCGCGTCTGAATTTCTTAGTCCTGAAACCGTCTCCTCACAGCCTGAAGCGATAGGTTTTAAACCTAAGGTCTTTTTACCTTGATGCTTTGCCTGACAAAGCAGCGCCGATGAGACCAAGGTTTTTCCACAGTCCGTATCCGTACCTGTGACGAAATAGATCATCTGTTACCTTCTCTCAATATGTAATCGTGCAATCTGATAGGTCAAAGGTAACCCTTTTTCCTGTCGCATACTTTCAGCCTTGTCTAACAACTTCTGCCAATCACCTCGACCACGTATCCCACTGTTTGATACTGATTGACTCAAGTTTGATACTGAAGCATCAGCATGAATAGAAGCGCCGACGCCTTTAATTGAATAGAGCAATGCTTTTAAATCGTCAAAGCACACCGTAATAGCCTCGAGATTGGCCACCTTAATCAACCAAATCTCGGGATCAAACTGTGAAACAATGTCACTCAAACCTCTAAAGGAGTTAGCCCTAAAACCCAACGCTGTTAACTCAGGTAAACTGCCTTCTGCCACCATGGCTAAGTGATAATCACCGCCGGATTTCAGTACCGACGCAGTGCTCGAAAAAGATTGCCTGATATCATCACACCACTGCAAAGCAAGATTGGAATACACGGTATCGACAGTACCAGCAGGAAGGGGAATCACTTTGGCATTCGCACATATGGTTTCATATGCAGGAAACTGACTCGCCACTTGCTCAAGCATTCCTTGGGCAATATCAAGTGCAATCACTTTATCTAAATGTATAAAATCACTAAAATCTGTACCTGGACCACAACCAATATCGAGTAAAACCCCACTTGGGTTCATCTGGTTAAGCAGCTGCTGTGCAGACATTTTCTGTAAACTATTGTGCTGGGAGTAGGTTTTAGCTGCCGCTGAAAAACGCTCGGCTACAATACTGGCTTTCATTTTATGTTTAACCCCATCACTCACTACTACGGGCCTCATCTCTACGCTCTCATCTAACAGCAAGTTTAATCATTAACGATTCTAAAACTTCAATTTTCATGGATGTTATCTGATACCAATCAATATAAGAAGTTGATCTACTCAGAGTGTTTTTTGGCAAACTAATTCAAGGCGAATGGATGACATAATGGTTGTTCCCTTATGAGTTCATTCAACACAGAAGTAGGCAGCCAAAAACACTCCTTACAGGCAAGTTTTAGCGGTTCTGATGCTGTGTTAACGAGCTTAACCGTAGAATAACTATGCTCTACACTCGTTGCCTTGCCTCAGGACCGCTAAACTCTCGCTGAGCGATCAAATCTTTATACTGATTGGTATGAGTGCCAATGCTAACGCGCTCACTAATTTATCTATGTCACTTTTTGTGTGCAAAGCTGTGATGGTGATCCTTAGCCTTGCACTCCCTTTAGGCACTGTTGGCGGCCGAATTGCGCCGACCCAGACACCTAAGGTTTTTAATTGTTGTGCAACGGCTAATGTTTTATCTACATCACCGATAATCAAAGGTTGAATAGGGGTGACAGAACCGCTCAAGGATATTTCGACACTCGCACAAACTTGCTTAAAATAAGCGATATTATCCGTCAAGGTTAGCGCGCTTTGCGATGGTTCTTGGCTCAATTTCACCGCAGCTAACGCAAGGCTAGCACTGGTTGGTGACAGCGCCGTCGAATAGATGTACTCGCGTGCGTTGGAAACCAGAAAATCGATAAGCATCTGACTGCCAAGAATTGCAGCCCCCTGACAGCCTAAGGCTTTACCGAACGTCACCACTTGGATATCTGCGACTTCAGCATTGGCTGGCATCACATTCGGTGGTAAAGCCAACTGAATGCCGAACCCATGTGCATCATCAACAATCAACCAAGCATCGTGTTTTCGACATAAACGGGACAATGCCGCTAGCGGCGCGCAGTCGCCATCCATACTGAAAATACTCTCAGTGACCAACGCCTGCGGCTTATGTTTTTCAAGTAACCGCTCAGCACTAACAAGATCATTATGCAAAAAACGCTTAAAACTGACCTGACTGTCACTCAGGCCATCAATGATTGAGGCATGCACTAATTTATCAGCCACCACGCAGTCACCGCTGTCGAACAGGGTTTTCATCAACGCGGTATTGGCACTGAAACCAGAGCAGAAAAGCAGACCAGCTTCATGACCTGTCACTCGGCAAAGTTGTTGTTCAAGCAACTGATGAGCTTGACTATAACCTGTCACTAAAGGAGATGAACCACTGCCGACGCCATACTCTTGTGCACTGAGGTTCAATGCTGATAACAACTCTGGCGCCTGAGTTAACCCTAAATAATCATTACTGCTAAAGTTCAGATAATCGACACCATCGACCAAAAAATGCATCGACGGCTTAGTCAATTGAACTCGAACTGAATCTATTTTTTGTCTTCGTCTCAACAATCCAGCTTGTTTAAGCTGGGCTTGCCTCGCTTTGATTTTGTCAGCCAAAGAGACTGGCTTAACCTCAAGTTTATCTGCAGATTCATTCGTCACAAAATGTTGACCTATTACAGTGCGGCAGCGTCATAAAAAGCGGCACTTTGCTTATCTTTAATGGCATTAACCTTAGCTGTCGCCTTTTCAAATACCGCCTTATCTTCTTCAATACTGGCGTACTGTCCCTGTTCTGGATGTAGACCAAGACGCTTAAACAATGACATATCTTCATTTTCTTCTGGGTTATTGGTGGTCAATAATTTACAGCCGTAGAAAATCGAGTTAGCACCAGCAAAGAAACACATAGCCTGCATCTCATCGCTCATTTTCTCACGGCCAGCCGACAAACGAACCCGAGACAATGGCATCAAGATACGGGCGACAGCAATGGTTCTCACAAAGACCAGCGGATCGAGATCATCAATATTTTCAAATGGCGTACCCGCCACTTTAACTAGCATGTTAATCGGTACAGAATCCGGATGCTGCTCCATATTAGCCAGCTGTTGCAGTAAACCAGAGCGATCACTTGCTTGCTCCCCCATACCCACAATGCCTCCGGAGCAGACTTTCATGCCCGCTGCACGCACATTGGACAAAGTATCGAGCCTATCTTGATAAGTACGAGTTGTAATGATGTCGCCATAATATTCTGGTGACGTATCTAAGTTATGGTTGTAGTAATCTAAGCCAGCTTCGGCGAGCTCTCCGGCCTGATCTGGTGACAACATACCTAAGGTCATGCACGTTTCCATGCCCATAGATTTGACCTCGCGGACCATATCTTTCAGGTATGGCATGTCGCGCGCATGAGGATTTCGCCAAGCGGCGCCCATACAAAAACGTGATGCGCCAGCAGCTTTAGCACTACGGGCTTCGGTCAACACCTTATCAATCTCAATCAAACGCTCTTTCTCAAGACCGGTATCGTAACGCGCACTTTGAGGGCAGTATTTGCAATCTTCCGGACAAGCGCCGGTTTTAATTGATAACAAACGACTGATTTGAATCTCATTTGGATCGTAAACTTGACGATGTAAAGAGTGTGCCTTAAACAGTAGGTCATTCATTGGCAAAGAAAAAAGTGCTTCTATTTCTTCACGTTCCCAATCATGACGCAGTTGTATTTCCGACATAAACCCTACCTTTTCAGCTCTATTTAATTTGTTTTTATCTTGCCTAGGATACCTGCAAGCCGTAATCTGTCAATGCCATCTAGCTAACAAGGTTTACTAACGGTCAATTTATGAACACGCCTATCGATTCAAATACCCTTGCAAATAACAGCTCAATCGACTTCGAGTTTGATAAGCAGCATATCTGGCATCCCTATACTTCGATGAATAATGCCTTGCCCGCATTTGGTGTTGCCTCAGCAAAAGAGTGTGAGCTCACACTCCATGATGGCCGCAAACTTGTCGATGGCACCAGTTCTTGGTGGGCCTGTGTTCACGGTTACAGCCACCCCAAGATTATCCAAGCCATGCAGCACCAACTCAGCACATTGAGCCATGTTATGTTTGGTGGCATCACCCATCAGCCCGCGATTGAATTATCAAAAAAGCTAGTGGAAATCACCAGCCCAAAGCTAACTAAAGTATTCTTAGCCGATTCAGGATCCATTGCCGTCGAAGTGGCACTTAAAATGGCGCTACAGTATTGGCAAGGACGAGAGCAGCCACAAAAGCAGCGTATTCTTACGGTCAAATCCGGCTACCACGGTGACACATTTGCAGCCATGAGTGTCTGCGATCCCGAAGGCGGCATGCACACCATGTTCGGTGACTCCGTCACCCAACATGAGTTTGTTAGTGCCCCACAGACTAAATTTGGCCAGACCTTTGATGCAAGCGAACTCGATGAGATGCGCGCTAAGCTGGAATCTAAGCACCACACCATAGCCGCAATCATTATCGAGCCTGTCTTACAAGGTGCTGGCGGCATGCGCTTTTACAGCCCCGAATATCTGATTGGTCTGCGTAAGCTATGTGATGAATTCAATGTACTGCTTATTCTTGATGAAATAGCCACGGGATTTGGCCGTACAGGTAAACTGTTTGCTTATGAACACACACAAACTCATGGCCAAATGGTAGAAGCCGATATTCTCTGTTTAGGCAAGGCCCTAACCGGCGGTTACATCTCCCTCGCGGTCACCCTATGCAGTGACGAGGTTGCCCAGGGGATCAGTGACTCACCTGCTGGCGTCTTTATGCATGGCCCTACCTTTATGGGTAATCCACTGGCCTGTTCTGCTGCCTCTGCTAGCTTAGACCTGCTCGCAAATAATGAATGGCAGGCCCAAGTCTGTGCCATAGAAGCGCAATTAACCGATGAGCTTGCAGAAGCCATTCATTTTCCAGAGGTTAACGATGTGCGAGTATTAGGCGCGATTGGTGTCATAGAGATGAATTCAACCGTTAACACCGCCGAGTTACAGCAGCAGTTTGTCGATTTAGGCGTCTGGATCAGACCATTCTCGAACCTTATTTACATTATGCCACCCTATGTTATCTCAAAAGAGCAACTCAGCAAGCTAACCAGAGCCATGAAAACGGTTGCAAGAAACATCACTGTTTCAGATCAACAACCTAAATTCATTAGCCACGGATAAGCTTAACGAGTGAAAATGGGGATATGCCTTACCCAGCACCTGTGTCATCTGTTTTTGACCAGGTGCCATAATGGATAGCAGAGTTAACATCTCGTCTCGGCTGCCAGCCTAATGTTTCCAATTCAGGTTTATCTTTGAAATGCGAAACATAGCCAACACACAGGTAAGCAATAATCTCTATCTCTTCAGGAATATTAAGCGCTTGACGTAATACAGAATCATGAATAATACTCACCCATCCTACACCTAAGTTTTCAGCTCTCGCTGCCAACCAAAGGTTTTGCACCGCACACACACTGCTAAACAGATCCATTTCAGCTTTAATCGTACGACCTAATACCACCGGACCATTACGGTTACGATCGCATGTCACACAGATCCCTAAAGGGGCTTCTAAAATGCCTTCTAATTTCAGCTTACTGTACTGCTCAGCTCTATCTCCATCAAATTGAGTCGCTGAAGTTGAATTGGCGACATCAAAACCCGCTTTTATCTTCTCTTTAGTGTGCGCCTCTTGCACCAATACAAAGTCCCAAGGTTGCATAAACCCAACACTGGGTGCATGGTGAGCAGCGGTTAATACCCGTAGCAGCACCTCTTCAGGGATCGGTTCTGGGGAAAATTCGCCGCGAACATCCCTTCGCGTAAAAATAGTTTTATAGACAGCATCACGTTCTTTTTCGGTTATTTTCATAGGAGACTAAAGAGGTCGTAAGAGAAGTTAAGCGGATTATCTAACAAGGGGAACAAGAGCGCGAGGTTTTTGTCTCAAAATGCACAAAATTCAATAAGGTACCATCTTAATTAACGTTAAAGTTGAGCTAACTTGGGGTGCTCAGCTATAACCCCAAGTGGTATCGATAAGTATGAGTGATTACCTTTCGATCATTCGAACCATTTTTGCCAGTTTTCATTGGCACTTTTATGGGACAAAATCCCAGAGTTAAGCGCGTTCATAAAGGTTTCAGCCTGCTCCATGCCAAAGCCAGCCTGTTCAAAATTCAGCATCTGAATATTACCAATAAGTTTAAAGGGGCTAGATTGGAACATTTGGTAAAGTTCAATAGGCTGAGCTAAATCATTTGACCAGGCCTTAATCAGATAAACATCTTGTTTAGTGCCATCTTCCAGCTCAACAACACCTTCCTGAGCGTATGCCCAAGCATCTACCGAAGCTTGCTGATCCTCTATTGCTTTATGTGCAAGTTCTATCGCCTCTTGCTGGGTTGCAGCCTCGAAATTCTGAACTTCTCTTTTAGCGCCAGATTGTAAAATAAGATACGGGACCATTAATTCACCGTTTTGCCCACTGCCAATAAATGCAGTGTGCGCCAACGTTAACCCAACAAAGTTTCCGATTAACTCTATGTTCATTCATTTATCCTTGTCTATTGGCCTATCAATTAAAAATAGACCTAATTAAGCATCTTGTCGTCGATTAATTAACTGGTAACAGGTTATAAAACCTAGATATATTAAAAGATACCTGATTTAACGTCACCAATCGAGTAAAAAATGTTCGACTTAAGCAGTAATAGACCAAATAGGGTTGAGATTAACTCACTGCAGGTTGCTGGACTCTAGGCTTCCATTCCCACCACTGCATCTGTTCATCAGAGACATGCTTATGAATTTTATCAGTTTGTTGCTTATAAGAGCGGCTCTGGTATATATCCCAGGTGATAAGATAATCTGGGTTAGTCACCGTCAGCCCCTCAACACTTGTGTGGAATTGACCTTTTGGCGCATTGAACCAGCAAGTCAGATCCGTTGGGATCAGGAACTCTTTAACCGATGTTGGTGTATTTTTGTTACTGTTAACTTGCTTATCCCTCCCCTCAGACTTTAGTTGTTCGAACAGCGCTATCATTATGCCTTTGTCGGCATCATAGGAGGTGACCTTTCCAGCCAAAAGGGACTGTTTAAGCATCTCACCTTCGGCAGTAAAATAGGTAAGTCCAATCAAACACGTTTTCTCTATCATGGTTTCCAGTGTCAACATACTCACCTCTCGTTATTATTTTTTATTCAGTATTTTTTGTTGTTGCACTGCTTTTAATGACTCAATAGCGCAACACCACAAGCTGGGTTATCAGCCAACCCAATGTCTCGTGCATGTTGCTCAAACCCTTTATTTTTCCAGAAAAAAGCGCCAGGCATAGTCGTAGGTATCACTAAGTTATAAAACAGAGCTCGGCCGATAAGTGCGGTAACAAGATTAATCACACTAATAGCTATCCATGCTGCAAGGTAAAGTGATTCATTCGCCGTAAATACGCTTGCATAAATCACCAGTCCAGCTGCTATCAATATATTGAAACCCAGCAGTGAATTACGTAGTAGGTAAGTTTTACCGAAGGTAGTGCACTGCACATAATGCGCCGCTCCGCCCTCATTTTCGCTACGGTTGAGCGTGTGATTATGAGCTTTTAAACCTAGTGCCTCGATAATCAAACCCAGTAAGAAAAACACACCCAAAATTTCAACTACGCCTTGGTTCGCTTGGTTCGGCAGTGATTCGGTTTTAAAGAATATCAACATCAGTACACTACTGACCGTCGCACCGATAGACAAACTATTGCCGACAAAACTACTAGCTGTTTGCCAATGGTTCCAAAAGGGTCTCGCTTTGATTTGGTAACATTGATTCATATAATACAAGCCTGCCGCTCCCGAAATACAGGCTATCCCCCCACTCACTTCAACAAAACTTGCCCACGGAAATAACGTGTTAAGCGTGACGGTATCCACTCCAGCGCTGTGCAAGATTGACATTACCCACGCATTGCTAGGCATCAAAAACAGTACGGTAAGTCCCATGAAGGCAGAAAACAGGGCTAAACCTAACCCTTCTCGGCTCATAGGCGAGTAACGCAAGTTATTAAAACCACGGTAGAAGCGAAACGGTTTTCCTAAGTGCGTCACGCTCATAAATAAACCTAGGGAGGTCATGCCAATCGAGAGTAAGACCAAAGGCAAAAAGAAATTTGAGTCGGTAAATTGGATAAAAAACTCTATGCCAGCTAAAGAACCTATAAACGGGATCATAAATGTCCCCAGCGCCCCTTGCGCCAATAACGTAAATAATACCAGTGGGTTTTCACGGCTGTTCAGTTTTGACAGGTTCCAATGCCTTTGTTTACCCGCTTTTTGATCCACCACAGGTAAATACTGGCCACTCTCATCCTTATGGTACTTCACTGGCATGTCGTCAGTTCTCGTCATCTCCTCAGGCAAAGTTTTAGTCTGTTGAAAACGAATATTGGGCTGAGTGATATCAGGTGATGGAAACCCAGGAATACTGGTTTTACATTGCTGACGATTTTCAGGAGTGTTTTCAATCACACCAAAATCCAATGCATTACCTACACAAGCAGAAACGCACGCAGGTTTTAGCCCAACTTCGAGGCGATCTACACACATGTTGCACTTTGAGACTTGCCCTTTCACTGGATCTAACTGTGGTGCATTATATGGACAAACCCAAGTGCAGTATCCACAGCCAAAGCAGGTTTCAGGATCTTGCAACACAGCGCCATATTCAGCATGTTTAGTGTATGCCCGTGTCGGGCACCCCTTTAAACATACGGGATCGTCACAGTGATTACACGCCATGGAGATATTCATCCGCTTATAATCTGGGTATGACCCGCCTTCAACATAACCCACAGAGCGAAATGCTAAATGGGCCGGATTATCATTTTTCTCTGAACAGGCTGACTCACAAGCATGGCAACCGATACAGTTATCAGCAGTGAAGAAGAAACCATGCTGCTTATTGCGTTCAGGATTACTACCAACCTCTGGATTACCATTAATAAACAGTGAGCGACCGACCGGATTCTCAGTTAATTCAACCAGATCGATACGTTTGCCGTAGCGGTTCTCTACTTCACTCGGCGTTTTTGGCAAATAGGCATAGGCTTGTTCTTCACTGCGCACTTCCCAGTGATTTGAGCGACCTACTTGTTCTTGGCCCGCTTTAGGTGTACTCACTTTACCCGGGAACTCAGGGGTAAACACACCGACATCAGCCTCAGGCTTTACTATTGTGGGCTTTGCTTTTTCAGTGATCGGAGAGTTCATCAGTAGTCCTTAGCGTGAGCCATAAATTAATAATTTTTCAAAGCTTAAAATGCACGTCGCTCTGCATTGATGCGGGCGGCTTCGACTTGGTCAATGGGTTCAATGCGCGTACTGCACTGCTTAAAAGCAGGTTGCCTTGAATATGGATCGAGTAAGCCAAGGGTTAAACGATTGACACAATCATGGAAATGAAACGGAATAAACACCATGTTACGCGGCACCCGCTGGGTAAGCTGCACCATGACAACCGCATCGCCACGTCTGCTGGTTAAGCGCACATAGGTTTGATGCTTAACCCCTAAGGCCTTAGCCGCATCAGGGTTCATCTCCATGTAAGCCGTAGGACTGAACTTATTACAGTTGCCAATTTTTCCCGTGCGGGTTCGGGTATGAAAGTGCTCTACCACTCGGCCACTATTCAACCAGAAAGGATATTCTGCACAGGGCTGCTCATTGTTATTGTAAAAATGGATAGGTAGGAGGTTGGCTTTACCATTGGCGGTAGGAAAAACACCGTCACTGTAAAGTCTAACTTGACCTTTTAGCCCGATATCCCCGTCTCGGAACGGCCACTGTATCCCTTTAGCTGCTAAAATTTTAGCGTAGGTCATCCCTGAAATATCCAGATTTCTTGGCTGACCATTGGCCATCTTGCCCTTAGAAAGGTATTTCATCTCCTCAAATGCCTCTTGGGGCGATTCAGGAAAATGAACCCTCTGGCCATTATCAAAACGCTTAGCCATCTGATTAAAGATCCAAAAATCTGGCTTTGAGTTTTTATAGGGTGGCAAGACATTACTAATAAGGTTAACCCTACGCTCAGTGTTGGTGTGAGTGCCCTCCTTTTCGGCCCACACCGAAGCTGGCAAATACACGTGAGCATATTGATTGGTTTCAACATCTTGATAAACATCTTGAATAACCAAGAAGTCTAACTTCTCCAACGCTTTGCGAATTCGTGCCGTGTTGGGCATCGAAGTCATGGGGTTGGTAGCGACAATCCACAGGCCTTTTATCTCGCCGGTTTCTATCGCTGGGAAGATATCCGTCTCGGCAAGACCACGTTTTTTAGGGAAAAAATCTGCATCGATTCCCCAAAAGTCAGCGATCTCATTGCGATCGGCTTCATTCTCTAGATAGCGGTAACCTGGCAGCCCCGAACACGATGACCACTCCCGCGTCCCCATGGCATTACACTGACCCGTTATTGACAAGCTCGTTCCACCGGGCTTACCAATATTACCGGTCACCATATTGAGGTTGTTGATATTGGCAACGCCATCAGAACCATGGGTTGACTGATTAATTCCCATGGTCCAAATACTCATGGCTGTAGGAGCTTTTGCATAAATGCGTGCCACGTTACGTATGGTATCTTCATCAATTCCGCAGACATGCTGTGCAGACTTAGGGTTATAGTCCTGAACGAGTGCCTTTACCTCATTAAAGCCTTGGGTATGGGCATCAATGTAGGCTTGATCTTGTAAGCCTTCATTGATGATGACGTACATCATGGCGTTAATTAACACGCAATCCGTGCCCGGCGTAATAGGCAGATGAATATCGGCAAATTGCGCTAACATGGTCACGCGAGGATCGACCACGATTAAGGGGAAATGACGTTTTTCAAGGGCTTCTTTAAGTCGCCAATAGATAATGGGGTGTTGTTCAGGAAGGTTTGAACCAAACGCCATTAGACAGTGAGTATGTTCAAAATCATCATAACAGCCCGGTGGCCCGTCAGCCCCAAATGAGCGTTTATAGCCACTTACCGCTGATGCCATACACAAGGTCGTGTTGCCATCATAGTTATTGGTGCCTATCACACCGCGAGCCAGCTTACCTAAGGTATAAAACTCCTCAGTTAACAACTGACCTGACGACACGATAGCAAAAGAGTCACGACCATATTGTTGTTGGATCCGCTTTATCTGAGCCGCCGTGGTATCTAAAGCATGATCCCAAGATGTAGATTTGAAACTATCGAAATGTTTGTCTCGGATCAGTGGTTCAGTTCCTCTGCCCGGACTTTCAAATAGCTCATGCTCGAGTATTCCTTTTATGCACAACTTACCGCGGTTAACATCCGCGCCAGCATGTCCTCTTGTGGTGACGATTTTTTGTTGCTCATCTAAGCCAATCTCTATAGAGCACCCCGTAGAACAGTAATTACAAGTGGTGTATTTCCACTCTTTTACTTGCTTGCTTGGTATAACAATCGGTTTTCTTTTTTTGCGACCAAACAACATATCTACCCAACCTCTAACAATTATCCCTATGTCCGTAGCATTGCAGCAGTCATGCCAAACATTTAGTCGTTAAAAATCAAAATGATAAATAAAATCACAGCAAAAATAATGAGCAATTTAAGTGCTATCGCCTTGTTTTGGTGCAAATTTACAAATAAATATAAAATTTAATTCTTTCACTGTAGTTTCAAACACTAGCCTTGAATTTTTTAACGCGTTAAGATGAATAATTGAAATAATAAGCCTGTGTCTATCATTCGAAATCCGTACAATAGATAGCTATAATTTCAAGGTGTAAAGGTTATTCAGGGTTAACCTTTATTTTAAATAAAATCGGACTTTATTTAAAAATAAAAGGGAGTTGTTTTATGGCGTATATTATTGATCCAGTATCAAGTTCCAAAATTTATCTCTATGCTCACCACAGCTTTGGACGGTTAGCTTATTCCGTTAATACATTAATCAGTCAACCTGATATCTCAAAAATCCATGCAATCATAGAGTGGAATAATGGCATTTGGTCCATTAGGGATATCAGCACTAACGGCTGTTGGCTGAATAAGATAAAAATCTTTAGCAATAAACGATATCCTCTCAAAGCAGGGGATAAAATCAACTTTGCCTCTCTGGATAATCAAGAGTATCGCTTAGAGAGTGTTGACGCTCCAGCCGATCTTCTTATTCCTTGCACAAGCCAAGACAGCAAGCATCTTGAGCAAGCCATCACACTTGGAGAGTATAATCTTCTCCCTCAAGAAAACCCTGAACTGGCGCTATTTCGCGACAGAAAAATGGAGACATGGAAAGTGTCATCGATTGACTGTGAAACCGATGACAGCTGCACACTGGCAGAAGATGAAATAATCGAATTTCAACAGCAGAAGTGGCAACTACACCTTAGCCATCTGGAGCCATTAACCCAAGCGCTGCAAGCCTCACAATTAACCCTTGAAGATATCACTTTCGATTTTTATCTGAGTTTAGATGAAGAGGTATCACAACTAAAAGTGCATACCCCTGAATCAATCTTAGATCTCCATGTACGAAGTCATCACTATTTAACCCTGAATTTAGCCAGATACCGTTCATTAAGTGCTGAACAGGGGTTAGATGAGTCAGAACAGGGCTGGGTGTATGCTGAGCAACTCGTGAAAGATCTGGGAATAGAGATCCATCATCTTAATATTCAAATCCATAGAGCCAGAAAACAGTTCAGTGACAGCATTAATGTTAATGACGCCGAATATATAATTCAAAGACAGGCAGGAAAAATTCGCTTTGGCAGCACCCATTTTAATATTTATAAGGGCCATAAACTTGAGTGTGGCTTGCATCAAACGAATAAGCTTTCATCAGTAGATACTCAAGTGCAATATGAAACGAAACTCCAATAATCCATTGAACTATTAAGGAGTATTAATCTCTTGAAGCACAACGTTCCCTCACTCCCGCCTAAACTGCCTGAATTTATCTCAGACAATTATACGCTCACCGAGATGCTCGGTGAGGGAGGCATGGGAACCGTCTACCTAGCAAAAGACACTCGGCTACACAGAACCGTCGCCATCAAGGTGCTCCATCGTGTTCCTGAGCAGCAGACACTGACATCGCCACAAATTCAAGCGTTAGATGAAGCCCGATCACTCGCTAAGGTAAATCACCCTAATATTGTTCAGATCTATGACGTGTTGGTGCACCAAGATCAAGTGGCATTGGTGATGGAGTATTTAAGCGGCAAAACACTGCAACAGTTTCAAAATGAGCAGGTAACAACTCTCATTCAAAAACTGCAGATATTGCACCAGATAAGCTTAGGTCTCGATGCTGCCCATCACGTTGGAATTGTCCATTGCGATCTCAAAGCGTCTAACATCATTATCACAGCTCATTCTGATGACAACAGTGTAACCGCTAAGGTTGTTGATTTCGGCATTGCCCAAACTCAACAATTGATAAGAGATACTCAAGCGCTGACTCCTACATCTACTTTAAATGAAAGCCTAGCCAGTCAAGGCAGTAAAATAGCCATGTCCCCAGAGCAACTAGCCGGTCAGCCGATAAACCACTTAAGTGATCTCTTCTCTTTTGGGCTACTAGCGTACAATTTTATCTCAGGTCATCACCCTTTCGGTACAGGCTCTATCAATCAAATCGGTGACAGCATCATTAATCAAAATCCCCGTGATGCATCTGAGCTGATACCTAACATTCCACCAGCATTAGCAAGTTTACTCAATCAGCTTCTGCAGAAGCAGCCAGCAGACAGAGTTCAAAGTGCCAAGCAGGTGGCTGATAAAATAAAGCAAATCATTATCGCTCTAACCCAAGAGGAGATACTACAACAACAAACTGTTGCCAATGCACCAGTATATGATTCATTAACTGCAAATAAAGAAGCGCTAAACCCGACTGGTATAGCGAATGTATTCAATCGAGTGTCAAAGAGAGGTATCGTCTTAATCACTACATTCATCAGCGTACTGGTTATATTACTTCTGACAAGTTATCCATCACTATTAGCCTTAATGAATACCGCACCATCGAGCGCAACGATTAAGCATCAAGTGGTAGTTATTCCTCCAACGCTTGAAAGCACGAACTTAACCGATACAGCAGAATCCAATCTTCTCATGGCAACCATGGACGATGCCATTAGGCAGTACATCATACACAATGACGCGATGCAGTTAATCTCAAGCGCAGAGGTAGATGCCATCGAGGGTGGTATCAATGCCATCGGCAACTATACCGGCGCGACAGATATCCTCACCAGTGAAATCAACTGCGATATCACCCGCTGCAATATTACTCTCTCACGATTGAATAAGAGCTCAAACTCTCAGCGCTGGACAGTGTCAGAGCAGGATCACTGGCCCACGATATTGCAGAACTTCTACGCCACCCACAACGATACTCAGCTGAAAGTAGCTAAGCTATTTTCGGATAACCAGCCTAGAGAACAGGTAAATCAGCAAATTAGTGAACAAGATTACCTGACTTATATTGATCTTTATTCAACAATGTTACTCGAAGGGAAAGTGACGCCAGAATTGATGCAATCTTTAGCTACATTAATTAAGAAAACCCCTTACCTCTATTCCGCCTATTCGCTATATAGAGAAAGTGCATTAAGTTTTTATACCAGTACTAATGATGAAAAGTTTTTTCACCTTTTTAAGGAGATATTAGACCAATCCCCTCCTGAATACAGATACAGTGTTGAACAGGCTATAGATAAGTTCACTATCTATGCTTCCATCAATGAGTTCGACAAAGCCCATACCCAACTAAACATAGCGAAACAGCGTGGCGCTAATAAAGCCACTTTTATTGAATTTCAAGCCTATTTTTTCTTGGCCAGCAATCAATTAGACCTTGCCATAAGCACCTACCAAAAAGCGTTATCTCTGAGGCCAAGTACAAAACTATTATATAACTTAGCACTCAGTTATTGGTGGCAAAGTGATTCAAAACACACTAAAAAAACCTTAAAAACTCTACTTTCAATCAATCCAAAACACTATTTTGCCAATCAACTACTAGCTGATATTTCACTTATCGAGGGAGACTTAGAGCAAGCAATAGCGCTTTATCGTCCCTTAGTGGCAACAAACCATCAAAGTATTGATTTCAGTAACCTTGGACTTAGTTACGCCTTATCAGGCCAATACCAACAAGCACTGCAAATGGCTCAGTTAGCGGTAGATACCAGCCCCAACCACCCAAACTGGATATTAAACTTGGCCGATATTCAATTGATCTTAGGTAAAACAAACCAAGCCCATGTCCACTACCAACAGGTGTTGAATTTAAATCAGGGATTAGAAACTCGAAGTGCTCGGCTACAAAGAGCACAAGCTTATGTTCATATAGGAGAGCACCGAGCGGCAATTAAGGCATTAAATCAATTAAAAAAAATATCCACAAATGATGGTGAGGTATTCTTTGTCGCTGCACTCATATACACACGAATCGGTGAACATATCTCTGCGCTATCTCAGGTCGAAGAAGCACTCAATTCCAACATAGGCGCAGCCTGGTTTAATCTGCCTTGGTTTGATTCACTCTGTGAAATACCGAAGTTCAACCAACTGCTGGAAGAAGCTGACAAGCTTGAGCGTTGCCAGCTGAAAAATTGATGTGACGGCTATTAACCTACCCCATAGGACGCCTCACACCAACCTGTGGATCTTGCGAGTAATGAACAGTAAATTTTCCTTGTGCATCAGTAAAAGGTGGAGTCGGTAGATCTTTTGATGCCACATATCTAAAGGAGATAGTATCTCCTGCAACCGGCGTAGCTGTCACCTGCGCAATGGTCAATATGACTTGTAGCCCATTATCCGCCACCTGACTTGTGACACGATAAGCACTGGCATTTTGTTCCTCATCAAACACGATGCCGCTTTCATAAAAACGCCAACCTGCCGTAATGGCCTTATCACTCATCTTGCCTATGAGTACCGCCCTCTGTAGCAGCTGCAGCTCTTCACTGAGCACCACAGGATTTGTTTCGCTTGGCTTATAAGGCTCAAAACTGATGGTTAATGATGGACATGGACTCGGTATCGGAGCTAACACCCCATTATCGACTCGATAGACCTCAGTGTTCCAAGGGTAGCTCTCATCGGGTGTGATTGAAAAGTAATTAACAGCAGTACTCACGTTCATGTTATTCCCTTCGAACGCAGGTGCTGGAACAATGATCTCGACACCGTCTGCAAGTTCATTGGTCATATTCTCGGCTATGCTCATGATTAATATTCCTTCCATGTAATAAAGTATCTCTCAGGGTTTTGCTGAAATAACATTCTCATCATGATAAATACGTATGACAACGCCAATTTTGCAGAGGTTACAGCAAAACAGACTCGATGACTCATACCAATAATAACCAAAGTTATTAATCGTTTACCTATCAGAGCATTTAATTCAGCAACACAAATTAATACAGCACAAACCAAAGACTTACAAGCCCTTGCTATAGAAAATAACGTCCCTCTCGTAACAAATTGTGAATACAGGTTCCATAATGACATTCAGGTCAAATATATATCTAAAAACAAGATAACTAATTAATTTAAATACAAAATGACAATAGATTTGTCTAAAGAGTGAATACTCGCTGTTATATACTGTAATACAGCGTTTTTATTATCTTTGGTAAGCTTTTTCAACGTTAATAATACAGGGCTAACGAACATGGAAGTATGGAGTCTGAACCGTTTATACGACTGGTTAACTGGGAAGCAAAGAGATAACGACCTTATCAAGCAACTCAACCATGCTCTGTCTGGAGATTATTACTCTCAGGATTGGTTAATCAAACTCAGAAAGCAATGACGATGTTCCCCATTGCAGGGATAGAACAGCATATTTTATTCCCCATCAAAATTAGAATATGCTGTTAATAACAAGAGTGACATTCTAATACTTAAACACACCATAACCGACCGATACTCGCAACGTTTTACCTACATAACTCGCATTTTATAGGAGGTATGTCACTGTAAAGCTGAAAAATAAAATATCCATTTGAATTCCCTTGACACTACATTTGAAATCACTAAAATACGCGCCGTTTGCCAGAGAAGCGGTAAATCTGACCATATCAATATGGCGGGTTACAGCGCCTTTAGGCAAGCCGCACATTTTATTCATATGATGCAGGGGTAACAGATGGCAGGCGATAATAATTACAGTTTAGGGCCGGTGCCGCAATCGGCGCGTAAAGGCATTTTCTCTCTCACAATGGTGATGTTGGGATTGACCTTCTTTTCAGCAAGTATGTGGACAGGAGGCACACTCGGGGTAGGACTCTCCTTTAATGATTTTATTCTTGCTGTACTCATTGGTAATTTAATTCTCGGTATTTACACTTCATTTCTTGGTTACATCGGCGCTCAAACTGGGCTATCGACCCATCTCCTTGCACGTTACTCTTTCGGTTTAAAAGGCTCCTGGCTTCCCTCTCTTCTCCTCGGTGGTACACAAATTGGTTGGTTCGGTGTTGGTGTTGCTATGTTTGCTATACCTGTCCATAAAGCGACGGGCATAGACACTAACTTCCTCATTCTTATCTCTGGTCTACTGATGACCGCCACCGTTTACTTCGGCATTGCCGCCATCATGATCCTTTCAGCCATCGCCGTACCGGCCATCGCCCTATTTGGCGGTTTCTCAGTATTTCAAGCGGTGGACAGCATGGGAGGCATGGATAGCTTGATAGCCTTCACGCCAGAAAACCCCATGGAGTTCTCAACCGCACTGGTGTTAGTCGTCGGTTCTTTTATCTCAGCAGGCACACTGACAGCCGACTTTGTTCGATTCGGTAAGAAACCAAGAAGTGCTGTATTCGTGACTATGTTCGCCTTTTTTGTCGGCAACTCACTAATGTTTATCTTTGGTGCTGCTGGCGCTGCTGCCACTGGCCAAGCTGATATATCTGAAGTCATGATTGCACAAGGGTTGTTAATTCCAGCCATTATCATCCTAGGCTTAAATATTTGGACAACCAATGACAATGCCCTCTACGCCTCAGGCTTAGGTTTCTCCAATATTACTGGTCTGCCGAGTAAGTACCTGTCTATTTTAAACGGTGTCATCGGTACCCTTTGTGCGCTTTGGCTATATAATAACTTTGTTGGATGGCTCACCTTTTTATCCGCTGCGATCCCGCCTATAGGTGGGATAATCATCGCAGATTTCTTAAAGAATCGTGAAAAATACAAAGATTTTGCTAACGTTAAGTTCGACACCATTAACTGGGCTGCGATTCTAGGCGTAGCAATTGGTGTCGTTGCAGGTCATATGCTACCCGGTATTGTCCCACTCAATGCGGTATTCGCCGGGGCGTTCAGCTTCCTAGTCATAGATACACTGATCAAACGTAATACCAACAAAACATTTGTAAAATCAACTTGTAAAAATACAACCAATGCATAAGGAAAACACGATGCCAGCTGCAAATATGCTGATCCAAAATATTACTCTTCAAGGCAAGCAGGGCCTGCATCAGATCCTCATTGAAGATGGGAAATTTCAGGCTATTGGCTCGATGGAGGAACATTTAAATTTCAGCTCTCCAAACATATCCGCTGAGATACTTGACGGTGAAGGTGGTATGGCCATCGCTCCCTTCTGTGAACCTCATGTGCACTTAGACACCACCCAAACCGCAGGTGAGCCAAGCTGGAATATTTCGGGCACTCTGTTTGAGGGGATTGAGCGTTGGTCAGAACGTAAAGCCATGCTCTCTATCGAAGATGTGAAAAGCCGCGCTAAACAAACATTAAAATGGCAAATTGCCAACGGTATTCAACATGTTCGTACCCATGTTGATGTATCCGATCCGACTCTTATCGCACTTAAAGCCATGCTTGAAGTAAAAGAGGAGATGAAGCAGTGGGTCGACATTCAAATTGTTGCCTTCCCACAAGAGGGGATTTTATCTTACCCCAACGGTAAAGAGTTACTCGAAGAAGCGGTCAAGTTGGGTGCTGATGTGATTGGCGCTATCCCCCACTTCGAATTCACCCGTGAATACGGTGTTGAATCCCTGCATTATGTGTTCGATCTTGCCCGTAAGTATGACCGTCTTATCGATGTTCACTGTGATGAAATTGATGATGAACAATCACGCTTTGTGGAAACCGTAGCTGCGCTGGCGCATAAGTTTGATATGGGTGAGCGCGTTACTGCCAGCCATACCACTGCGATGCACTCATACAATGGCGCTTATGCATCACGCCTGTTCCGCCTGCTTAAGATGTCTGGCATAAACTTCATCGCCAACCCGCTAGTCAATATCCACCTGCAAGGTCGTTTCGATGATTACCCTAAACGCCGCGGAATAACCCGGGTCAAGGAGATGTTAGCCGCCAATATTAATGTCTGTTTTGGCCATGACGATATATTCGACCCTTGGTATCCACTGGGCACAGCGAACATGCTACAGGTACTGCACATGGGTTTGCATGTATGTCAGATCATGGGTTACGATCAGATAAACGACTCTCTTGCGCTGATTAGCAGTAAATCTGCGCGTACGCTGAATATTCAAGACCGCTATGGGATAGAGATAGGCAAGCCTGGTAGCTTAATCATCCTCCCCGCAGATAATGGTTTCGATGCCGTACGCCGTCAAGTGCCAGTTCGTTACTCAGTGCGTCACGGTAAAGTCTTAGCTGAAACTCAAATTGCGACCACGCAAATTCATTTAGCCGAAGCTGAAAGCGTCACTTTTCGTCGCTAACCGTTCCAAATAGAAACATGAAGGCCAGTAATGACTCAATCGTCATTGCTGGCCTTTTTCTTATCTATAATCCCAATCGAAATGAAAACCTTAGTTTGCGTCAAGTTTCTGTATTGATAATCTCAGCTAGAAAATCATTAGCCATGACAATTAACTTGATATAGATTAAAGAGATAACGTCAATGATACAGTGGGAGGAGAATAGAGATGGAAGTCATCATAAGACACACGGAGCCTAGCGATTTTGAGGGAGTACAATCACTGTATACTCAACCTGCATGTCACTCAGGCACTCTGCAACTCCCCTATCCATCATTATCAAACTGGCAAAGTAGACTCGCTAATTTGGGTAAAGACCACTACAACTTAGTCGCCCTTGTTGATAAGCAGATCGTTGGTCAAATCGGCATGGTGATAATGGACTCTCCGCGCCGTAAACATGTGGCAAATATAGGTATGGCGGTGAGCTACAAGCAACAAAACCTAGGAATAGGCACTCAGTTATTGAAGGCCATGATTGATCTTGCCGACAACTGGCTAGCAATAAGACGTATCGAACTTGAGGTCTACACCGACAATGATGCAGCCATTGCCCTTTATGAAAAAGCTGGTTTTGTCATGGAGGGAACAGCTAGAGACTACGCATTCAGAGATGGCAAATTTGTTGATACTTATCTGATGGCTAGATTGGCTAAATAGTGTTAAAAGGAAGGGATGATTAACATTAGATCTGCCACGAAAAATAACGTTGACAGTATTTGGGAGTTAAGAGCCAAGGCTATCAAGCAAACTTGCTTAACCCACTATCCAAAAGAGATCGTGCTCAAATGGGCAAGTTCCCCTATGCCAGCCAATTTTGAAGAGGTATTGATCCATTTAAACGCCATTGTCGCCGAAGATACAGATCCAAATAAGCCTGTCTCTCTGCTCGGTTTTGGCTTTATTGATAAAGAACGCAGCAAACTGGAATCTCTATTTGTTGACCCTCAAGCCTCTAGACGCGGCGTGGGGCGATTAATCGCAACAACTTTAGTATCAATCGCACGACAGGCTAATCTATCTCGACTTCAGCTTTCATCCACCCTTAATGCGGTAGCTTTCTATCAATCAATAGGGTTTGAAATCTTAGCTGAAACCAATTGGCAACACCCAGCAGATTTCGAGTTGGCATCAGTATCCATGGAGATACAAATAGTAGAGGAAATTAAAGATGATGATGTCTAATACCGAAAAGAACTCTTTTACTATCACTCGACTCAATACCACTCAGGGCATCATCAAAGCAACGGGCTAATGGACTTCAGCCTCTTTAACCATGACAGAAAATGAACTGCTGATATTGACTCTGGATATCATGGGCACTGATGGTTGGGTAGCTTTGGACTTAACGCAGTCGACAACCAAGGTATTACTGGATGAATTAAATGATGAGGTGTTACTTCATTTACAAACAAGATGAGTTCAACCACAGATCGAACTCATCTTGTTTATTTTTCAGAGCCTACACTGGCCCCTTTACAGATTTTCTCTTATATCGATTAGAAATAGTAGCCAAAGTTGATATTAACGCGCTTATTCACTTCGCCGTTACCCACCATTGAACCACCAATAAACGGCTGATTCTCAGCAACAACAAAATCGACATAGGTATAAAGACCACCCGCGGTGATCGCCATACCGGTGACATTCATAAAGGTATCTTCCAGATCAGCCGACTTATCGGTCACAAGCGAGTAATCATTGTAGAAAGTCAGGTTAGATATGGGTCCAATGCTCACTGGTAAACTGTAGGCTAGGTTACCAATATACGTGGTAGCTTCAGCAGGAATAGAATCATAAAAGTGATACGCACCTACGACCATCTGCTCAACATCCATACCATCAACATCATACTCATAACCTGTAACCTGTAGTTTAAGGTTCCAGCGGTTATAATTTACAACACCATGCATTGCAGCAGCGAACCGATCGCCATCTTGAGCACCCGCAATATCTAATTGACCCGACTGAACCGATGCACCAAGCTCAACAGCAACATCACTAAACGTTAAATTATGAACATAACGTGCATTGAAAGTATTAGATTCCGCCGCTTCTAAGGTAGGCGCATCATAGGTGCCCTCTCCTGTAAGACGCACACCGACTACATCATAGGCGTAACGATCACTACGATCAGAGACATAACCGTCTAAGCCGCCTAATTCATCATTTTTATAAAAGGCCAGATCTAATCGATTATCATCGGTTTTATAGGTGTAATTCAAACCCAGATCATAGTCATCTTCAAGCCCTAAGTAGAAATTGGAACTGAAAAAATAACTGTTAGATGCCCATGTCAAAATACCAAAAGGAACTTGAGTCACACCTATTTTACCCTGTTGGCTTTCATCAAAGTCATAGCCAACCCAGGCGTGATGAATCACGTTCATATACTGAAACCAGCGATACTGAGCTGAAAATAGAATGTCACCAATATTGCCGTCGACATCAATACGGAATAGATCAAAATCGAGATCTCCGCCACGATCTTTATTACTATCTGCATAATCTTCGTAACTGTATTGGAAACGAGCCGCTCCGCCGAATTCGATGGAGTTTTCCTTTTCTTCCTCTACCATGGTTTCTGATGAGATTTTTCCTGATTCTAATTGATCGATACGTGTCTTTAGAGCCAGAATTTCTTCATCTACTGAAGCTGCATTTGCGTTAGCACTTAATATCAAAGCGATACAAGAGGTTAGTAGTGTCTTACGGATCATCATTTATCCTTTTTACTTATCATTGTTTTCATTCTGTCTTTCACCATCAGTTTCATTTCTGTTGAAGCCCGACAGGACCTCCGCAAGATCTTCTCTTGAAACTAAGCCTTGCAGCGCACCATCATCATCGACAACAGGCAATGGAAAATCCGATTTCATGGTCGCAGGAATGATACTTTCTAAAGGTGCATCGGGAGATAGCGGACTCATATCCTCCACCTTGAATTCATCCATTGGGGCTTGATCATCGGATCGTGCAGCAACTTCCAATGCTTTCTCACATACCACACCTTGGAAGCCATCATCAGTCATGTAATAAGCATAATTAGCCGGAATATGTCTCATCTGTTTCAGCGCCTCACCGATAGTATCTGCAGTCAGGCGATATGCTGGTGGCTTCATTACAGTCTCCACCGTTAAGGCTCGGGGACGGTTAACATCTTTCACAAAAGCTTCAACATAGTCATCGGCGGGGTTAAGCAAAATATCAACCGGTTCACCAAGCTGGATCAACTCACCGTCTTTCAAAATCGCGATACGATCACCAATCCTCAACGCTTCATCGAGGTCGTGAGTGATAAAGATAATGGTTTTATTCAGCTCTTTTTGTAGCTCCACCAATTGATCTTGCATTTCACTGCGGATCAAAGGATCTAAAGCAGAAAAAGCCTCATCCATCAACAGGATCTCAGCATCAGTGCACAGCGCTCTCGCAAGACCGACACGTTGTTGCTGGCCACCAGAAAGTTGTGATGGATATTGCTTTTCATAACCTGCAAGACCCACTGTCTTCAGCCATTTGTTAGCTTTTGCGTTTCTGCTAGCTTTGTCTACTCCCTGTACACTAAGGCCGTAGGCAACGTTATCCTGAACATTACGATGGGGCATCAAACCAAAGCGTTGAAATACCATTGCCATCTTTTGGCGTCGAAACGTTTCCAGCTCCTTGGTATTCAATTTCATGACATCGATGCCTTCCACCAATATCTGTCCTTCGGTGGGGTCGATAAGACGGTTAAAATGGCGAATTAAGGTGGATTTACCAGAGCCAGATAGCCCCATAATCACAAAAATCTCACCCTTGTAGATATCTAGATTAATCGCTTTAAGGCCTAAGGTGTGGCCAGTTTGAGCCAAAATATCATCCTTAGATAATCCTTCTCGCACCAAAGGCATAACACTGGCTGGTTTCTTTCCAAAAACCTTGTAAAGATCCTTAATCTGAATCAAAGGTTGTTTATTTACTTCGCTAGACATTATGGCCATCCTGCAAATGTTTCTGAGTGCGTTTGGCGTAAGCCTGAGAGGCCCTGTCAAAAATGATAGCTAGCGCAACAATCGCTAAACCGTTAAAGAGACCTAAAGTAAAGTACTGGTTAGTAATAGATTTAAGTACTGGTTGCCCTAAACCTTTAACACCAATCATGGACGCGATCACCACCATTCCTAATGCCATCATAATGGTTTGATTAATGCCCGCCATAATCGTTGGCGCGGCAAGTGGCAACTGCACTCCCAGTAATCGTTGCATCTTATTGGCACCGTAGGCGGTAGCGGCTTCCAGCACCTCTTTATCAACTAAACGGATCCCGAGGTTGGTAAGACGAATAACAGGGGGAATTGCGTAGATGACAACAGCAATAACACCAGGGACTTTACCAATGCCCAGTAGCATGACAACTGGGATCAAATACACAAATGCTGGCATAGTTTGCATTACATCTAAAATAGGGGTTACCGTAGCTTGAGTACGATCACTTCGCGCCATAAATATGCCTATTGGGACCCCAAATATAATGGCTAACATGGTGCACACAGTAATAATGCTTAGGGTGCGCATCGTATCTTCCCACATGCCAAAGTAACCAATAAGTAGAAACGAAACTACAACGCTTAAAGACAACTTCCAGGAGCGGCTTGCCACATAAACTAAACCTGTAATGACCAACAGTACTGCCCACCATGGCGACTGAACTAGCAACTTTTCAAACCAAATAAGAAAATCGAGCAATGGGCTAAAAAAAAACTCTATTTCATCGCCATACTCTCGAGAAAAATCACGGAATGCACCGTCTAAATACTTGCGGATCTCCAATAGATCGACACGGTCCATTTTAGGAAATTTGCTTAGCCAAGAATCGGCCATAAATACCTCTATCGTTTTACATTTTTGTGTGGGGAAAAGCCGCGAGGTTGAGTAACCTCGCGTTATAATCTAACGTGCTTTAATTGCCTGTTTCACTTTAACAGCAACATCAGCCGCAACCCATTGCGTCCAAACATCTTCATAATTGGTCAGAAAGTATTCCGCAGCAATATCACCATCTGCTTGATTATCTTCCATCCAAGCAAGTAAGCCGCTCATCTGGGCATTGGTAAAGGCACGTTTACTAAGATAATCAAATCCTTGAACGGATTTTTTAGCGAAGTCAGAAGTGGTAACTGTTTGAACTAATGCTTTTGGATACATGGTCACTTTAGGATCAGCACATTCAGCCTGAGAGGTACAATCTTTGAAATGCTCTACATCAACATCAGTACCAAAATCCACTTTAACCATATTATATTTACCCAATACTGCCGTGGGTGCCCAATAATAACCAAACCAAGGCTTTTCTCGTTCATAAGCACGAGCAATTGAGCCTGCCAAACCTGCACCCGAACCTGGATCAATAAGATCAAATCCTGCATCACTCAATTTAAGTGCGCGATAAAGGTTTTCAGCTGAGAGCTGACATCCCCAACCCGCTGGGCAGCCATAAAAGGCTCCACGTTCAGGATCTTCTGGGTGTTTGAAAGTATTAACGTTGGCGATAACCCCTGCAATTGTCTTTAGACTTGGGTCCTTATCAACCATATATTGAGGAACCCAAAAACCCTCTTCACCACCATCAGAAAGTGACTCGCCCGCAATCACTAATCGTTTATCACTCACTGCTTTCTCAATCAGTTCTTTTACACTGTTACTCCACATTTCAGGGGCTATATCCGGCTGGCCCTTTTCAATCATTGATGTACTGGTTGGCATGGTGTCACCGGGAAGTAACTCTGCCTCACAACCAAAACCATGTTCCAAAATAAAGCGATCGACGTTAGCAATAAGTGAAGCAGAGCTCCAATTCATATCAGCGATAGTAACTTTGCCACATTGCTCATTGGCAGCGGCCTGTTGTATAAAGAGACTGCTTAGTAAGCTAACGGCTAAAGTGATGTTTTTCATAGAGCTCCCAGCTCGACGGGGTGATTATATAACCGCAAGACTACACAAATAATCATTAGTGTTCAAGTTGGTTCACCAAAGAGCAACACTGTCATATCATTCTACTGAAAATTATCTACTCGAGATTAGATGTCGATGGATAAACTGAGATTTTCAGTAAGTTTGATGCGAATATTGTCAAGCTAGATAGACGGTATTTCATTAGCGATCAATAGATATACTTATCCAACTAGCAAGAGTCACTCTAGTGTGAAATGAGTAAAAAGATTAGAGCTCGAATCATTTTAAACACCAAACTCGGTAATCTAAAATAAAAGTAACTGACTAAGTTGAAAGGAATGGCTTTCACAAGTTGCAAGCCCAAACATGTAAACTAAAACTCCTCGAACTGTTTTGCCATTCTCTCTATCTGCGCTAACGGCACACCATGACGATTACGTTTAGCACATAATGCTTGATGATCACGATTCTCCGGTGCGCCGATTAACACAAAGCGCACTTGATAGCCCAATGATCGGGCTGCGGCTTCATAAGCTATTGATTCCCATTGAGCTAAGTTAGTATTATCGCAGATAACAATTGGCTCTCGTTCAGAGAGAGCTTGAATAAAGCCCGTTAAATTTCTCTGGTGATATTCAGACAATCTTCTCGCATCGAATTGATACTGACCATTTCGATAAAAATAGTTATCGGTCGAGAAGCAGCCCGAACTTAATACCCGACTACTAATCTCAACTGGCTGAGATGCTATAAACTCATTCACCCAGTGAGATTTTCCGCTGCCGGGCAGACCGCGCATAATGACAGCTAGCCTTGCTGCTAGTTTCATGTTCTCGAGCTCTCTTGGAGAAAAATATCCGCGTTATTTTTTTCCATCAATTTGCACCTTTGAGTACTAGCTCGTCGGTGACTTCACACCTTGAACTACTGATAATTTTACCTTGAAGTATATTGTTTACTAACTCAGGTAAGATTTCACTGGCTTTACCCTGCAGATGATATTGAAATTGACTATGACGATCGGCTTTGACCAAGTTCACTTCTATGGTTTGTGCGCCATGATGATTTGCGGAGTCGACAAAACCCGCTGCGGGATAAACAGTTCCAGAAGTGCCAATAGCAATAAAGAGATCACAGCTATCAAGTGCATGCTGGATTCTATCGAGACCAATGGGCATTTCGCCAAACCAAACTACGTGAGGACGCAAACGTTGGGCGGGAATACAACAAGTACAAGTATGTTCCGGCCCAAGCGGGTTTTTTAAAATAAATGTTTGTCGTGATCGCGGACAACGACCTTTAGATAACTCTCCATGCATATGGAGCAAACGACGAGAACCAGCGCGCTCGTGTAGATCATCAATATTTTGTGTCACGACTAAAAGTTCACCATCAAACTCCTGTTCGAGTTGGGCTAATGCGCGGTGGCCTACGTTAGGTTCCACATCTCCATGATGTAACTGAGCCCAGCGTTCATTGTAAAATGTCTCAACCAATTCAGCATCTCTGGCATACCCCTCTGGAGTAGCAACATCTTCAATCTTATGTTCTTCCCAAAGGCCGTCTTGATCTCTAAACGTTCTTAAACCCGATTCAGCTGAAATTCCTGCGCCAGTTAATATCACTATTTGCCGATACATCTTCAGTCCTTTTTTATCTTTGTTATTGACATGATTAATCATTGTACCCTGACAAAAAACATGGCTAATTGGTATTGGGCGTTAGTATAATCTTAAATGGCCCCAATGGTGTTTGTTTCACCGTTTCCATAGGGTAACTGAACAAGTGGTTCGGTAAAACCCCAAATAACAATACAAAAAGTGTGTTTAATTCGCACCATATATCGTTATTATTGTCTTAATTCTGCAATTTATTTGTTTATCGCACTATAAAGCAAGATCAAAGGTTTATGTTTTCTGTTAGTGCACATATAATGAATTTCAATATACACAATTGAACCGATATTGGCTTAGGTTCTGCAATCAAGAGATAAGAAATGACAGATGGAAATCAAGCGCTAAAGAAAGCGGGTTTGAAAGTTACCTTACCACGAGTCAAGATCCTAGAACTGATGCAAGGACCAGAAAATCAACACATCAGTGCAGAAGATCTGTATAAAAGATTACTCGACATAGGTGAAGAGATAGGATTGGCAACGGTCTATCGTGTACTTAACCAATTTGATGATGCTGGAATGGTGACACGTCATCACTTTGAGAGTGGCAAAGCTGTTTTTGAACTATCAACCCAACACCACCACGATCATCTTGTTTGCCTATCTTGCGGTAAAGTCATTGAATTTTCTGACGATGTTATCGAATCTCGCCAAGATGAGATCGCAATGAAGCACAACATAAAACTAACAAACCATAGCTTATATCTTTATGGTGTTTGTACTAATGATGAGTGTAATCACGGCGAAGCATAACATCCCGTTAGATTGATTAATGGAGTTGTCTAAAAGAATCATTAAATATTAAGCCAGCTGATAGCTGGTTTTTTTATGTCATAAATTTAGCCTATACACGGTCTTCTATCCGTGCTGCTATGTCTTAACTAAAAACTTTGATTTCTCCACCTATGTAGACTCCAATAAGCCAACGCCTACACCAAGATTAAGGATACTTCATGACTGTAATGCAAATGGTATACTGGCTGATAGCCACTTTAGGAAATCTATCCGCGCTATATATATTAAAACTTGAAATGAATCTGATCTCGAGCCTTTTGCTCATGTTTACCTTAGGTTATTCAGCAATCGGTTTTTACGATATTAAATACAGCCCACACACCTTAAATCGTCTTTATCCCGTTGTCGCCTATCTACGCTACTTTTTGGAATCCTATCGCACCGAAATTCAGCAATACTTTATTGCTAATGACACAGAAGAGAAACCCTTCAATAGAGAGCAACGTTCCCTTGTTTATCAGAGAGCCAAAAACGTTCGTGATACTATTGCTTTTGGAACACAACGAGACTTAACGGAGGAGAACTATTTAAGCTTATGGCATTCACTTTCTCCACAAGAAATTAACGATGACGTTAAACGTATACGTTTTGGTGGACCAGATTGTACTCAGCCCTACAATGCCTCCTATTTGAATATTTCAGCCATGAGTTTCGGTTCACTCAGTGCAAATGCAATCGAAGCAATGAACTTAGGCGCTAAATTAGCAGGATGCTCCCATAACACCGGTGAAGGAGGAGCAAGTCCTTATCATCTTAAACATGGTGGCGATATCGTTTGGCAAATCGGTTCTGGTCTATTTGGTTGTCGAGATGATAATGGTAGCTTTAACCCTGATTCTTTTAAAGCGATGGCTACCCGCCCTCAAATCAAGATGATTGAAATAAAACTCAGTCAAGGCGCTAAGCCAGGACATGGTGGTGTACTGCCTAAAGCAAAGATAACCGAAGAGATCGCAGCTATCAGACATGTACCAATGGACAGAGACTGTGTCTCTCCGGCAGTCAACCCTGAATGCACAACACCGATTGCTTTGCTCAACTTTGTAAAAAGGTTAAGGGAATTAAGTGGCGGAAAACCAGTAGGCTTTAAACTCTGTATCGGTAACCCAGCAGAATTTTTGAGCATATGTAAGGCTATGTTAATAACAGGAATAACGCCTGACTTTATTACTGTTGATGGCGCAGAAGGAGGCACTGGAGCTGCACCCGTTGAGTTCACAAACCGCTTAGGTATGGTGTGTTTGGAAGGTGTTTATTTCGTCCACAACGCACTAGTCGGTGTCGGTTTAAGAGACAAGATCCGCATTATTGCATCAGGTAAAACGGCCTCCAGTTTCGATCTACTTTCCAAGATAGCCATGGGCGCCGATACAGTTAACGCCGCACGAACCATGATGATGGCACTTGGCTGTATTCAATCACGTCACTGTAACACTAATCACTGTCCAACCGGGATAGCGACTCAAGATCCAGCTCGTTCAAAAGCCTTAAATATTCATGATAAGAGCTTGAGGGTTAAGAATTTTCACCATAATACCTTAAAGAGTTTCTATGAGCTGGTAAGCAGTATGGGGTTAACAGATCCAGCCCATCTGACTCCTCAGATGATAAAGCGCCGCTCTCCTTACGGATTATTGATGTCGACAGGTAGCTTGATTAAGCCATTAGAAACAGATTCATTAATTGAAAATAAGTGTGACGATGCTTGGTCAAATTGGTGGGAGTCATGCAGTGCTGAACAGTTTTACGTTGAAGATCGCTATATTCTAAGGCCAGCTGAATTTAGCGCTTCAGTGAAGTGAAGCTGAACAAGATAAATACCAATTGGTATAATATAATATGTTACAGAAACAAAAAAGGCGCATAGGCGCCTTTTTCAAACGGGTAAGTGGATTACCAACCCGTTCTAGTACGTAGAGCTTTACCAATGTCGGCAAGTGAACGAACGGTTGTTACGCCGGCAGCTTCTAATGCTGCAAACTTATCTTCAGCTGTCCCTTTACCGCCAGCGATAATCGCACCAGCATGACCCATACGCTTACCTTCAGGTGCAGTAACACCGGCAATATACGAAACAACTGGCTTAGTTACGTTAGCTTTGATGTAAGCAGCCGCTTCTTCTTCAGCTGTACCACCAATTTCACCAATCATTACGATGGCTTCGGTTTGTGGATCGTTTTGGAACATCTCCAATACGTCGATGAAGTTAGTGCCTGGAATTGGATCACCACCAATACCAACACATGTAGACTGACCAAAACCTTCATCAGTAGTCTGCTTAACCGCTTCATACGTCAATGTACCAGAGCGAGAAACAATACCGACTTTACCCGGCTTATGGATGTGGCCAGGCATGATACCAATCTTACACTCACCAGGCGTGATAACACCTGGGCAGTTAGGACCAATCATGCGCACGCCAGTCTCTTCAAGCTTAACTTTAACCTGAAGCATATCTAAAGTTGGGATACCTTCAGTAATACAAACGATAAGCTCAATACCAGCGTCAATCGCTTCAAGAATCGCATCTTTACAGAAAGGTGCTGGTACATAGATAACTGATGCTGTTGCACCAGTTTCAGCCACTGCGTCTTTAACAGTATTGAATACTGGCAGACCTAAATGAACCTGACCGCCTTTTCCTGGGGAAACGCCACCGACCATCTTAGTACCGTAATCGATAGCTTGCTCAGAGTGGAAAGTACCTTGTCCACCAGTAAACCCCTGACAGATAACTTTAGTATCTTTATTGATTAAGACAGACATTATTTGCCCTCCGCAGCTTTAACAACTTGCTCAGCTGCGTCTGTTAGACTTGTAGCTGCGATGATATCTAGACCAGAATTTGCCAATACTTCACGGCCAAGTTCAGCATTAGTACCTTCAAGACGAACGACAACAGGTACGGTTACACCTACCTCTTTAACAGCACCGATAATACCTTCAGCGATCATGTCACAACGAACGATCCCACCGAAAATGTTAACGAGAACAGCTTTAACATTGTCATCTGACAAGATGATCTTAAATGCTTCAGCAACACGTTCTTTCGTCGCCCCGCCGCCTACATCTAAGAAGTTAGCTGGCTTGCCGCCATGTAGATTAACGATATCCATTGTGCCCATAGCTAGGCCTGCACCGTTAACCATACAGCCAACGTTTCCATCGAGTGCAACATAGTTCAATTCGAACTTAGCAGCATGCGCTTCACGCGCGTCATCTTGTGATGGGTCGTGCATTTCACGGATTTTAGGTTGACGGTAAAGTGCATTGCCATCGATGCCAATCTTGCCATCTAGACAGTGAATGTTGCCGTCTGTCGTGATCACAAGTGGGTTGATTTCAAGTAGCGCGAAATCGTGATCTTCAAACATTTTAGCTAAACCCATGAAGACTTTAGTGAACTGCTTCATTTGAGTTGGGTTTAGACCCAACTTGAAGCCAAGATCACGAGCCTGATAAGGCTGAGGACCCGTTAGCGGATCAATAATAGCTTTATGGATCAACTCTGGCGTTTCTTCAGCCACAGTTTCAATATCAACACCACCTTCGGTAGATGCCATAAATACAACGCGACGTGAAGCACGATCAATAACTGCGCCTAAATATAACTCATTAGCGATATCTGTACAGCTTTCAACTAAAATCTTAGCAACGGGCTGGCCTTTTTCATCTGTTTGGTAAGTAACAAGATTCTTACCTAACCAATGTTCAGCAAATGCCCTAATTTCGTTTTTATCGCCAGTAACTTTAACGCCACCTGCTTTACCACGGCCGCCTGCGTGTACTTGACACTTAACAACCCACATATCACCGCCAATATGGCCTGCTGCTTCAACGGCTTCTTGAGCCGTATCACATGCAAAACCTTCTGACACTGGTAAACCATATTCGGCAAATAAAGATTTCGCCTGATACTCATGCAAATTCATGATGATCTATCCGTATACTTCTTATCAAATTCAACCGACCTCTATTGGGTCAGTAGCGAGGGTATCTACCAGTGATCTCTCCTGAAATCACCGGTAAGCTGTCACTGCTAATTATAGGTCAAGCAGTAGACGAGTTGGATCTTCGAGGAAGTCCTTAATGGCAACCAAGTAGCCAACTGATTCACGACCATCGATAATACGGTGATCGTAAGATAGTGCTAGGTACATCATAGGCAAGATTTCAACCTGCCCATTGACTGCCATTGGGCGGTCCTTGATGGCATGCATGCCAAGGATTGCGCTTTGCGGCAGGTTAAGAATGGGGGTAGACATGAGCGAGCCAAATACACCACCGTTAGTAACAGTAAAATTACCACCGGTCATATCTTCAACGGTCAGCTTACCGTCACGGCCTTTGAGCGCTAATTCACGAATATTACGCTCGATGTCCGCAAGACTCATGGTATCTGTATCACGAAGAACTGGAGTCACTAGACCACGAGGCGTTGATACTGCGATGCTGATATCAAAGTAGTTGTGGTACACAATCTCATCACCGTCAATAGACGCATTGACTTCAGGGAAACGCTTTAATGCTTCAGTAACAGCCTTAATGTAGAAAGACATAAAGCCTAAACGAATGCCATGACGCTTCTCAAATACCTCTTGATACTGCTTACGAATGTCCATGATTGGCTTCATGTTAACTTCATTAAACGTAGTCAACATGGCGGTAGAATTTTTAGCTTCAAGCAAACGATTAGCAATCGTTTTACGCAAGCGTGACATAGGAACACGTTTCTGACCGCGTTCAGCTAACGGCGCTACAGCTATGGGAACTGGAGCTGACGACTTGCTCTTCACGAAAGCTTCAACATCTTCTTTCGTAATACGGCCACCAGCACCAGTGCCTTTAACTTGGCCAGCATCAATACTGTGCTCGCCGAGTAAACGACGAACTGATGGACTAAGTGCATCAGTTGAGTCATCTGCGGCTTCTGGTACACTTGCTTCAGCTTCAGCTTTCGTCACTTCTTGACCTGCTACTGCACCGGCGGTAAACATCGCGATAACAGCTTCACCAAGAACGGTATCACCTTCATTCGCTAAGAATGAAGCAATAGAACCATCTTCCGGAGCAACAACTTCAAGAACAACTTTGTCAGTTTCAATATCAACCAGATTTTGATCACGTGTAACGTGTTCACCAGGTTGAACGTGCCAAGTAGCAATAGTTGCATCAGCAACAGATTCTGGTAGTACGGGTACCTTAATTTCGATACTCATGAGGAGCTATCCTTTTTATTGTCTATTACTACAGTTTTAATGCGCTTTTAATCAAAGATTCTTGCTCTTTAGCATGCAGTGATGGATAACCACAAGCTGGTGCAGCTGACGCTTCACGACCGGCATAGGTTAACTGTGCACCCGCTGGAATTGAAGTCCAGAAGTGGTGCTGGCTGCAATACCAAGCGCCTTGGTTTTGAGGTTCTTCCTGACACCAAACAAAATCTTTAACATGTTGATATTCTGATAACATTGTTTCTATGTCTTCGTGTGGGAACGGGTATAACTGCTCCAAACGAATCAAGGCAACATTAGTGACATTTTCTTTGCGTCGCTTCTCAAGCAATTCGAAATACACTTTGCCACTACAGAATACTACTCGGTCAACTTTACTGCTGTCTAAGTTATCTGTTTCAGGAATAACATTCTGGAATGTTCCCTGAGCAAGCTCTTCCATTGACGATACCGCTAACGGGTGGCGCAACAGAGACTTAGGAGACATAACAACCAATGGACGACGCATAGGTCTGACGACCTGACGACGTAACATATGATAAACCTGCGCCGGTGTTGAAGGAACACACACCTGCATATTATGGTTTGCACAAAGTTGTAAGAAGCGTTCTAATCGTGCACTCGAGTGCTCTGGTCCCTGACCTTCATAACCGTGAGGCAATAACATAGTCAAACCACACAGACGGCCCCACTTTTGCTCACCCGAAGATAAGAACTGATCAATAACCACTTGAGCACAGTTAGCAAAATCGCCAAATTGCGCTTCCCAAAGCGTTAATCCGCCAGGCTCTGCTGTCGCGTAACCATATTCAAACGCTAATACTGAAGCTTCTGACAAAACAGAATCAGTAATATCGATTGGACCTTGATCTTCAGAAATATTACGCAAAGGCAGATAAGCTGTCGCATCGTTTTGATTATGCAGAACCGCATGGCGATGGAAGAAGGTTCCACGACCAGAATCTTGACCTGTGATACGAATACGTTTCTTATCTTCAACAATCGAGGCATAGGCTAATGTTTCAGCAAACCCCCAATCAAGAGGCTTTTCACCGCTAGCCATCAAGGCCCGGTCTTTATAGATTTTAGCGACACGAGACTGAAGTTTATGATTTTCAGGAACATAACTAATCTTTTCAGCTAAGTTATTGATACGTTCCATCGACATTTGGCCATCATATGGATCATCCCACTCCTTGTTGATATAAGGAGACCAATCAACAGAGTTCAATGTCATTGGACGCCACTCTTCAACCACGCAGTCACCGTGATCAAGTGCATCTCGATAATCATTAATCATCGAAGTTACTTCATCTGCCGCTAACGTGTTTTCAGCAATCAACCTATCGGCATAGATCTTACGTGGTGTTGGGTGTTTCTTGATTTGGGCATACATCAAAGGCTGGGTTGCACTTGGCTCATCGGCTTCGTTATGGCCATGACGACGGTAACAAACCAGATCGATAACCACATCACGTTTAAACTCATTACGGTAATCAACAGCAAGTTGAGAGACAAAAGCCACAGCTTCTGGATCATCAGCATTCACGTGGAAAATAGGTGCCTGTACCATCTTCGCAATATCGGTACAATACTCCGTTGAACGCACATCTTCGGTTGCAGAAGTAGTAAAGCCAACTTGATTATTAATCACAATTCTGATGCTACCGCCCACGGTGAAACCGCGTGTCTGAGACATATTAAATGTCTCTTGAACGATACCTTGACCTGTAATAGCGGAATCACCATGAAGAGTAATAGGCAATACTTGCAAGCCAGAATCACAACCACGACGATCTTGACGAGCACGAACTGACCCCATCACTACTGGATTAACAATCTCAAGATGAGATGGGTTAAAAGCCAATGCTAGATGAATGTTGCCACCAGGTGTTTGAAAATCAGATGAGAAACCTTGGTGATATTTAACGTCACCAGAACCGTTAAGTTCATCACTGTGTTTACCCGCAAACTCGTCAAATAACTCAGATGGTTTTTTTCCCAAAATGTTGACAAGTAAGTTTAAGCGACCACGGTGAGCCATGCCCACAACGACCTCTTTAGTCCCGGCTTCGCCTGCGCGGTACAAGATCTCACGCATCATAGGAACTAACGCATCACCACCTTCCAGTGAGAAACGTTTCGCACCAGGAAACTTAGCACCTAGGTACTTTTCAATACCCTCAGCAGCGTTTAAGCCGACTAAGATTCTGATTTTAGCGAGTTTATCGTAATTAGCTCTACCTAAAGAAGGTTCTAGCCTTTGCTGTATCCAGCGTTTTTCATCGGTATCTGTGATGTGCATGTATTCAGAGCCAATTGAACCACAGTAAGTGGCCTTCAAGGCTTTAATAAGATCACCAAGCTGCATCGTGTCACCACTATGAGCAAATGAACCTGTATTGAATTCACGCTGCATATCTTCGCTAGTTAAACCATGGAAGGCAGGGTCCAGTTCAGAGACTTGATCACGTTTCCACAGTCCCAGAGGATCTAAATTAGCATTCTGGTGGCCACGAAAACGATGAGCATTGATCATCTGTAGGACTTTAACTTGCTTAGCATCAACCTCAGGATCCGTCACTCGGGCTGAGCCCTTTTGACGTCCTTCTAACGCTAAACTACGAAAATAATCACGTATTTTTGAGTGGGCAGCTTCCGGAACATCTTTCGATGCACCGTTTGCGTAAGGGAGGTTATCAAACACCACTTGCCAATCTGTTGCAACAGATTGAGGGTCTTCTTGATAGGCTTCATACATCTCTTCTACATAGGTCGAATTTGCACCACTTAGGTGTGATGATTCGAGCCAGGCTTTCATGATGCCTTGGTGCATTTCTATTCCTTTCAAACTTTATACACGAATTTAGCCAAGTCTTAGATATGTATTCTTTGTAATAAAACAAGGAGTACACAATCGCTGCTATCCCGAGAAATGAATATTTTCATCATTTCACGACAAATTGTAGTTCCATTACACAAAAGAGCCACTTCTCAAATGAAAAGTGACTCAATTCGAGCTATATAATTATTAGTTTCAGCTCTTGGTCTTGCATTTATACTGCTCTCTTCAGCAACATGGACTTAATATGTCCAATCGCTTTAGTCGGATTGAGTCCCTTAGGACAAACATCCACACAGTTCATAATACCATGGCAACGAAATACGCTGTAGGCATCGTCAAGCTCTGATAGACGCTCTTCTGTCGCAGTATCACGACTATCAATTAAAAAACGATAAGCATGTAACAGGCCGCTAGGGCCGATAAACTTATCTGGGTTCCACCAAAAAGATGGACAAGCGGTCGAACAACATGCACACATGATACATTCATATAAACCATCTAAATGTTCACGCTCCTCAGGAGATTGCAGATGTTCACGCGCAGGCGTTTTTTCATCATTAATCAAATAAGGCTTTATCTTTTCATATTGCTTGTAGAACTGACTTAAGTCCACAATAACATCACGTACAACTGGCATACCTGGTAGTGGTCTGATCTCAAGTTTCTTACCTTTAAAGCTTGAGATTGGTGTGATACAGGCCAGACCATTTTTACCGTTCATGTTCAGGCCATCACTACCACAAACACCTTCACGGCATGAGCGACGAAATGCTAATGTTGAATCTTGCTCTTTTAGAAGTATCAGTGCATCAAGGACCATCATATCGGTACCATCTTCCACTTCTAACGTATAATCTTTCATGTAAGGCTTAGCGTCTACATCAGGATTATAGCGATAAACTGCGATATTCAAATTCATCTCAAATTCCTTAGTAAGTGCGCTTGATCGGCGGGAATGCGGCACGAAGCTTAGGCTCCATGTTCACAGGTCGACGATCCATCTCTTCGGTTGCAGGATCAAACAGGCTGTGACACAACCAATTCTCATCATCACGTTCCAAATAATCTTCACGTGAATGTGCACCACGACTCTCTGTGCGAAAGTTAGCCGCGTAAGCTGTCGCAATAGCCGTTGCCATCAGATTATCCAACTCTAAACATTCAATACGTTGAGTATTGAATTCAGAAGAGTTATCAGAAAGTTTAGCATTCGCTAGACGTTCACGTATGGCTTTAAGCTCTTTTAAGCCTTCTGCCATAGCATCTCCACTACGAAACACTGAGAAATTAAGCTGCATACAAAGCTGTAAGTCTTTACGGATCTGTACAGGATCTTCACCGTCTTTGTTGTTTTCCCAACGATTTAGACGCTCAAGTGACTTAGCGATATCTGCATCAGTGGCATCTTTAGGTGTAGCGGTTTCATCTAATGCTTTACCTAGATGCTGTCCCGCAGCACGACCAAAGACCACTAAATCAAGCAGTGAATTACCACCTAAGCGGTTGGCACCGTGTACAGATACACAAGCAATCTCACCTACAGCGAATAGACCAATAACGTCGCTCTCTGTACCATCAGCGTTCTTACGCAACACCTGGCCACTCACTTTAGCCGGCAAACCACCCATCATGTAATGACAAGTAGGGAGAACAGGGATTGGCCCATCAGCAGGATCGATATGCGCAAAAGTACGAGATAATTCACATACCCCAGGAAGACGAGCTTCTAACGTTTCTTTGCCGAGGTGATCCAGCTTAAGCAATAGATGTGGACCAAGAGGACCGTGAAGACCGCGGCCTTCACGAATTTCAGTCATCATAGAGCGGGCAACAACATCCCGTGAGGCTAAATCCTTCGCATTAGGCGCATAGCGCTCCATGAAACGTTCGCCGTCTTTGTTTAGCAGGTATCCACCTTCACCACGACAACCTTCGGTCACAAGTACACCAGCACCTGCAATCCCTGTAGGGTGGAACTGCCACATCTCCATGTCTTGCATCTGTACACCAGCGCGCATCGCCATACCAACACCGTCACCGGTATTAATGTGAGCATTAGTGGTTGAAGCAAAGATACGTCCAGCACCGCCCGTCGCAAGTACTGTTGCTTTAGCTTTAAAGTAAACAATTTCACCACTTTCGATATCGATTGCTGTACAACCGACGATAACGCCATCTTCATTCTTCACTAAATCAAGTGCATACCATTCAGAGAATACTTCAGTTTTATGTTTTACGTTTTGCTGGTATAAACAATGTAAAAGCGCGTGACCCGTACGGTCAGCCGCTGCTGCGGTACGTGCAGCTTGTTCACCACCAAAATTCTTTGACTGGCCACCAAATGGGCGTTGGTAAATAGTGCCATTTTCGAAACGTGAGAATGGTAGACCCATCTGCTCTAATTCGATAACCGCTTCAGGTCCCGTCTTACACATGAACTCTATTGCTTCTTGATCGCCGATAAAATCGGAACCTTTGACGGTGTCGTACATATGTTGTTCCCAATGATCTTCATGGGCATTACCCAGCGCTACGGTGATACCACCTTGCGCAGATACGGTATGAGAACGTGTTGGAAATACTTTTGATAAAAGCGCACAGCTTTTACCTTCTTTAGATATCTGTAATGCTGCTCGCATACCTGCGCCGCCAGCGCCGATAACAATCGCATCAAATTCGCGAACTGGAATACTCACTTAAACACCCCACACTATCAAAATACCGGCAGCCATATAGCAGAAGGCGGCAACGACAAAAACGAACTGAAGCACACCACGTAAAGCTAAAGGCTTAACATAGTCTGTAAGTACTTGCCAAACCCCAATCCATGCGTGGATCAGTACCGCAACAAGTGCGAGTAGGGTAAATACCTTCATTGACAATGCGCTAAATAAGCCATGCCAAACGTCGTAGGTTAGTGGAGAGCTACATGCAATAAATCCAACCAAAAAAATGGTATATACAGCCAGAACTATTGCACTTGCGCGTATAAGAATGAAGTCATGGACACCGCTGCGGCCAAGACTTGCTGCGTTAGTTACCATACCCAAATCCCCACAATGATTGAAAACGCGGCCGACAAGGCAAACGCGACTTTTGCTGATGCAATGCCTGAGGCTAATTCTTCCCAACGCCCGGTATCCATTATCAAGTGGCGTATGCCAACGATAAGGTGATAACCAAGTGCAGTAAGAATTCCCCAGATGACAAATTTAACCAACAAATTATCAAAAAGAGATTGAATGCCCGCGAAACTCTCAGGGGATGCTAAAGATTCATTTAACAACCAAATGAGAATACCGACAGCAAATAGCATGATGACACCGGATACACGGTGAAGAATGGACGCAATCGCTGTTGCAGGAAAGCGAATGGTTTGCAGATCTAAATGGACAGGTCTTTTCTTTTTCACGTTCTGCTCACTCTGCTCTATTGAGCTATATTTTTGTTATACGAACCGCTTTTGCTCAAACACCAAACTGTGATATCAATCACAATTTTCATTGTCGCAAAAGAAAAGTTTAAACAAACAATTAACCATTCTAGTAAACACTTATTAAGTACGCAAATAAATGATAACCAAGTGATAATGTAAGTCGCTCATAAGAGCCGTGGCAAGTATACGCGGGGCAAATGTCAAATACAAACATCACATTATGCAAATTTAGTTTTTTTGGTAAAAAAACTGCCAAGTTCCTGTTCTGATATACGGTTTAACTAAAATAAGACCATGGTCTAACGAATTAAAACACTTATTTAAATTGAAATGTGATCTATATTCACTGTAGAGTATTGGCGATTGATAAGCCGCACTCACATAAGAATGAAGTAAGGAGAAGGGTATGGCTGACAAAATAGCCAAGTTGGAACTGCCAGGAAATGAAACTATCGAACTGCCAGTCATGGAAGGCACCGCAGGATTCGATGTGATAGACATTAGTAAACTAGGTAGCAAAGGTCACTTTACTTTCGATCCAGGATTTCTCGCTACGGCCTCCTGTGAATCAGCAATTACCTACATTGATGGCGAAAAAGGGATACTGCTTCACCGTGGTTATCCAATAAGTGAATTAGCCGTTAATTCAGATTATTTAGATCTATGTTATCTGCTCCTGTACGGAGAGCTCCCATCTAAGACTCAATATGACAGTTTTGTTTACACTGTCAAAAACCACACTATGGTCAATGAGCAGTTAGCTTTCTTCTTTAGAGGCTTCCGCCGTGATGCTCATCCTATGGCAATGTTATGCGGTGTTACTGGTGCATTGTCTGCATTTTACCAAGACTCTTTAGATGTCAACGATGAACGTCATCGCGAAATAGCCGCTTACCGTCTAGTCTCTAAAATGCCAACTATCGCCGCCATGTGTTACAAGTACTCAATTGGTCAACCTTTTGTGTACCCACGTAATGATTTGAGCTACGCGGGTAATTTCCTCAGCATGATGTTTGCAGTGCCATGTGAAGAGTATAAAATTAACCCAATTGTAGAACGTGCTATGGACCGTATATTCATTTTACATGCAGACCACGAACAAAATGCATCGACCTCTACAGTTCGTCTAGCCGGTTCTTCTGGTGCGAATCCATTTGCGTGTATCGCAGCGGGTATTGCATCACTTTGGGGACCTGCTCATGGTGGTGCTAATGAAGCTTGCCTGAACATGCTCGAAGAGATTGGTACTGTCGATCGTATACCTGAATTCATTGCTCGCGCTAAGGATAAAGAAGATCCTTTCCGTCTTATGGGCTTTGGACATCGCGTCTACAAAAACTTCGATCCACGTGCCAAAGTGATGCGTGAAACTTGTCACGAAGTTTTAGCTGAACTTAAAGTCAACGATCCACTGCTTGATGTTGCAATGGAACTTGAGCGTATTGCACTTGAAGATGAATATTTTGTCTCTAAGAAGCTTTACCCTAATGTTGATTTCTATTCAGGCATCATCATGAAGGCTATCGGTATTCCAACTAGCATGTTCACCGTATTATTTGCACTTGCACGTACTGTCGGTTGGATTGCTCACTGGAAAGAGATGCTAGATCAACCAGGTCATAAAATCAGTCGCCCACGACAACTTTATACTGGTGACTCAGAACGCACCTTTGTTCCTAAAGAAAAACGTAAAGCTTAAAATTAGGTAACTGATGTTAAAGGCACTCATTGAGCGCCTTTTTTATTGCCACAAAACCACTTTCTGAACCATGAGACAGAATGAAACACTGGACTATTCGCTGCTCATGCAGCCACTTGTGACAGAGTATAATTTCTAATGCTTATTTTTTTTGATTGTATTAAATTTAAGTGGCCATAGCTCATCAATATCTGAACTCGACCTATCCCAATTAACCCCTCTTATCTTGGCCAACACTTTTTCCCTATTAAACAGGTCATTAAAACCTTGTATCTCTACTTGATGTCAATTTTCAACGTAAATATATCTAGCTACATTTTGTTGCAATTAGAATCAATTCAGTCACCCATTTAATGTGGAATAATTCTATAGTCAAAACCATCACATTTTAAACATTATCACCACATAGTTTACAACCTCGTTAATCAACTCACTAAAACACATGATATACCGCTGATTAATAAGGACTTTAATCTTTGGCACGACTTGTGCAACTCAGAGTTAATTGGATCAAAAAATATAGGTAACTTTACATGGACTCTCTAAACAAACGCGCTAATAACTATTTCAAACTTACCCTCCCCTTAGTATTAGTCGCCTTATTAAGTGCCTGTGGCGCAGAAGAGGAAGTCAAAGAGGAGGAAAAATATGCTGTCCCAGTTGAAACAACAACCGTACTTCAAGGAGACGTGTCCTCCTTTTACAGTACGACTGCAACACTAGAAGCACCACAGGAAGCAAATGTTGTTACACGGATCTCAGGCTTAATTGAAACGATCAAAGTTGAAGAGGGTGACAGAGTGACCAAAGGTCAACTGCTTGCTGTGATCGATGCAAAAAGGCAAACATTTGAATTGGCTAGCTCTCAAGCCGAAGTTGAAATTATTGAGCAGGAATTAAACCGCTTAAACAAAATGAGTAACAAGCAGTTTTTTAGTGCCGATTCTATGGCCAAACTTGAGTATAACCTGCAAGCTGCAATCGCAAAAAGAGATTTGGCAGCCCTTCAAGTTCAGGAGAGCATGATCCGTTCACCCATACATGGCGTCATTGCGACTCGCTTTGTAAAAGAGGGCAATATGGCTAAGGAGTTCGATGAACTGTTTTATGTGGTTAATCAAGATGAACTCTATGGCATCGTTCACCTTCCAGAAAAACAACTTGAGAGCCTTAAACTTGGTCAGGACGCTCAACTCTTTGCAAATAGCTTTGCCAATAAAAATACGGCTGCAACCGTTCATGCCAAAGTACTGCGCATCAGTCCAGTTGTTGATGCACAAAGTGGGACCTTCAAAGTCACACTCTCTGTTCCTAATAGTGATGGAAAATTAAAAGCAGGGATGTTTACCCGCGTCGAACTCAGATACGACACTCACAACAATGTGATCACCGTTCCCTATAACGCTGTCGTCAATCAAGATAATGAGTTTGCTCTCTATGTTATCGATGGAAGCAATGTCAACCGCCGTGCAGTGTCTCTTGGCTATCGTGAAGCTGACACTGTAGAAGTATTATCAGGCATTGAACCTGGTGAGCAGATCGTGATCCGCGGACATCAAAACCTCAAAGACCAATCACTGGTTGAAGTCATCAGCTCTCTAGACTTAGCGTCAGCAAGCAAATAAAGGAGTCAGGTCTATGTCTATTATAAAAACATCAGTAAACCGACCTGTCACAGTTTGGATGTTCATGTTTGCCATCATTTTATTCGGCATGGTGGGTTTCTCCCGTTTGGCAGTGAAATTACTACCCGATTTAAGTTATCCCACCATCACGATTAGAACACAGTATATCGGTGCTGCACCTGTAGAAGTTGAGCAGTTAGTTTCAAAACCAATTGAAGAAGCCGCTGGTATTGTCAAAGGCTTACGTAAAATCAGCTCCATCTCCCGCTCAGGCATGTCAGATGTTGTGCTTGAGTTTGAATGGGGTACCGACATGGATATGGCAAGCTTAGATGTGCGAGAAAAACTCGACACAATTGAGCTGCCTTTAGATGTAAAAAAACCTTTATTGCTAAGATTTAATCCAAACCTTGATCCCATTGTTCGCTTAGCTCTATCGGTACCTGAAGCCAGTGACAGTGATCTAAAACTGATGAGAACCTATGCCGAAGAGGAGCTAAAACGTCAGCTGGAATCATTGACAGGCGTCGCGGCGGTTCGACTTTCAGGCGGTCTTGAACAAGAAGTTCACATTCAACTTAATCAACAGAAGTTAACTCAACTTAACCTCAATGCCGATCTTATCCGAAGTCGCATAGCAGAAGAAAATATCAATCTCTCCGCCGGTAAGGTGATCCAAGGAGAAAAAGAGTACCTAGTGAGAACACTTAACCAATTTAACTCATTGGAGGAGCTGGGTCAGATAGTCGTTTATCGTGATCAACAAACTTTAGTCAGGCTATTCGAGGTAGCTGAAATTGTCGATGCTCATAAAGAACGTAACGATGTCACTCGTATCGGTGATCAGGAGTCAATTGAACTGGCGATCTACAAAGAGGGAGACGCCAATACAGTAGCTGTAGCACGTAAAGTCACCGCTGAACTTGCAAAATTAAACGAAAATAACAACAAAACAGAACTCAAGGTTATTTACGATCAATCTGAATTTATTGAAAGTGCAGTCAGTGAAGTCACTTCAGCAGCATTGATTGGTAGCCTACTTTCAATGCTCGTCATCTATCTATTTCTAAGGGATATTATCCCGACCTTAATTATCTCAATCTCTATTCCTTTTTCTGTGATTGCCACATTCAACATGATGTACTTTGCCGGTATTAGTTTAAACATCATGTCACTTGGGGGAATTGCACTGGCGGTGGGTTTGTTAGTTGATAATGCCATTGTGGTACTTGAAAACATCGACAGATGTAAATCTCTAGGCATGAACAAGCTTGATGCTGCGGTAACTGGCACTAAAGAGGTCTCTGGCGCTATTTTCGCATCAACATTAACGACTTTAGCTGTATTTGTCCCCCTTGTATTTGTCGATGGTGTTGCTGGAGCCCTATTTTCAGACCAAGCCTTAACCGTCACCTTCGCACTTCTGGCCTCTTTATTAGTTGCACTAACCACTATCCCTATGCTCGCATCACGAGAAGGGTTTAAAATGTTACCACCTCTCATCGAAAAAACTAAAAAAGCTAAGCCTGAAACAAGAGTCGGTAAACTTAAGTATTACAGCGCTACCGTATTCTCCTTTCCCTTCATCTTGCTCTTCAGCTATCTGCCAAGTGCACTACTCACTTTAGCCTTAATGCTAACTCGACTCCTCTCATGGTTTGTGGGTCTATTTATGAGACCTCTTAGTTCAGGCTTCAACTGGGTCTACCATAAGTTAGAGATCTTTTACCATGCTCTATTGGCACTGGCTCTTAAGTTTAAAATCTTGACCATCGCTATCGCCCTATTAGTAACCTTAGGCGCAGCCTCCTTAGTCCCTAAACTCGGTATGGAACTTATCCCTCCGATGAATCAGGGAGAGTTTTATGTAGAGATACTACTTCCACCAGGGACTGAAGTATCAGAAACCGACAAGATCCTGCGTAAGCTAGCGCTGTCGATTAAAGACCGAGAAGATGTAAAACACGCATACAGTCAAGCTGGTAGCGGTGGATTGATGACATCTGATACCTCACGTGGTGGCGAAAACTGGGGCCGTTTACAAGTCGTACTAGCTGATCACAGCGCGTTTGATACGGTTGCAAATGTGCTGCGACGCACTGCCATGCGGATCCCGGAACTGGAAGCAAAAATCCAACATCCTGAGTTATTTAGCTTTAAAACACCTTTAGAGATTGAACTCATCGGTTATGACTTAGCTCAACTTAAGAGTACAGCCGACAGTTTAGTTGATGCTCTGTCAGATTCTGACCGCTTTGCTGATATCAATACCAGCTTAAGAGATGGCCAACCAGAACTCAGCATACGTTTCGATCATGAACGCCTCGCTAAACTGGGTATGGATGCACCAACGGTGGCAAATCGTATCGCCCAGCGCATAGGGGGAACTGTCGCCAGTCAGTATACCGTCAGAGATCGAAAGATAGATATTCTGGTCAGAAGTGAGATTGAAGAGCGGAATCAAATCAGTGATATTGACTCAATGATTGTTAACCCAAACAGTCGTTACCCAATCACATTAAGTGCCGTAGCCGATGTATCACTCAAGTTGGGACCATCGGCTATCAACCGAATCAGTCAACAGCGGGTCGCGATTGTCTCGGCAAACCTTGCTTATGGCGATCTCAATGAAGCTGTACTAGCAGCCAGAACGATATTGAGTCAACAAACCCTGCCGACTTCAATTCAAGCAAGGTTCGGTGGTCAAAATGAGGAAATGGAACACTCATTCCAATCATTACAAATCGCACTAGTGCTTGCTGTTTTCTTGGTCTATCTCGTCATGGCGAGCCAGTTTGAGTCACTGCTTCATCCTTTATTGATCCTTATCGCAGTACCGATGGCGGTTGGCGGTAGTATTTTAGGCCTCTACATCACCCAGACCCATTTAAGTGTGGTGGTGTTTATCGGCTTAATCATGTTGGCCGGTATTGTGGTTAACAACGCGATTGTGCTAGTCGATAGAATCAACCAACTTCGCCAAGAGGGTCTAGAGAAACTCACCGCAATATCACAAGCGGCGAAGTCTCGCTTACGTCCTATCATTATGACCACTTTGACCACGGCCTTAGGCTTGTCTCCCATGGCATTTGGCCTAGGTGATGGTTCCGAGGTGAGAGCTCCGATGGCGATAACAGTTATATTTGGCCTTAGCCTTTCAACCCTGCTAACCCTCGTGGTTATTCCAGTGCTTTATGCCCTCTTTGACCGTAAAGAGTACAAGGTTAACAATGTTCAAGAGCAGAATATGTCCGTCGAAAGTGTGGGAGGTCAGCCATGAACTTAACCCGTTTAGCCATTAAAAGACCGGTCACAACCAGTATGTTTTTCGTTGCCATACTGCTCTTTGGCCTCGCTTCCAGTCGTCTATTACCACTGGAGATGTTCCCTGGCATTGATATGCCACAGGTTAATATAGAGGTGCCTTATAAAGGATCAACGCCTGCAGAAGTGGAACGAGATATCACCCGTGTGCTCGAAGAGTCACTCGCGACCATGAGTGGTATTGAGGAGCTTCGTTCAAACTCTTCACAAAATGGAGCAGAGATAGAACTCAGGATGAAATGGGGACAAAATGTTGCCACGAAAAGCCTAGAAGCGAGAGAAAAAATAGACGCTGTGAGGCACCTTTTACCCAAAGATGTTGAGCGAGTCTTAATCCGTCAGTTCTCAACCGCTGACATGCCAGTACTTAACTTAAGAATATCGAGCGATCGTGAGCTATCTGGTGCCTTTGACCTGCTGGATAAACAACTTAAACGTCCCCTCGAACGCGTCGAAGGTGTATCACAAGTAACCTTATACGGTGTTGAGCAAAAGCAGATTGAAATACGGTTAAATGCAGATAAACTCTCGTCGAGCAACATCTCAATTCAAGCGTTAAAACGTCGATTACAACAGGAAAACTTTGTTGTCAGCGCAGGAATATTACGCACTGGAACACAAGTTTATCAGGTGTCCCCTAAAGGCGAATTTAGAAACCTTGATGACATTAACGCACTCGTTCTAAAACCAGGTATTACATTAGGAGATATTGCCAACGTCAGTTTCTCACTACCTGAACGTTTAGATGGTCGCCACTTAGATCAAAAATATGCGGTTGGCCTGGATGTATTTAAAGAGTCCGGAGCCAACTTAGTTGAAGTATCCAAGCGTGTGATGAAAGTGATTGAAAGCGCTAAACAAGATCCGCAATTTAAAGGGGTCAAGTTATTCGTCATGGAAGATCAAGCCTATGGGGTAACATCATCATTAGAAGATCTGTTAACCGCAGGTCTGCTTGGTGCCCTGCTCTCATTTGCCGTGCTCTATCTGTTTCTACGAAATCTAAAAATGACTTTAGTGGTAGTGACTTCTGTACCGATCTCTATCTGCATGACGTTAGCTACTATGTATCTACTGGGTTACAGCTTAAACATCCTTTCTATGATGGGTCTGCTTTTAGCTGTTGGTATGCTCATTGATAATGCCGTTGTCGTGACCGAAAGTGTATTGCAGGAAAAACAAACTCAAAAAAATTCTCCAACATCGGAGTTGGTTGATGAACAAGTTGCAAATGATAATGCAGTATTAACGGGTGTTAATAAGGTTTCACTGGCTGTTTTGGCCGGAACCCTCACTACTGCTATCGTGTTCCTGCCTAATATCTTTGGCGTTAAAGTCGAATTAACCATCTTCTTAGAGCATGTGGCCATCGCCATCTGTATCTCACTAGCAGCATCGCTACTGGTGGCAAAGACGCTATTACCTCTCATGCTAAGCAAAATGCATTTTGAAATAGAAGCGGAACAAAAAGAGAGTAAGCTGCGCAGCTATTACCAACGGAGCCTGAATTGGATTTTATCTCATCCTAAAATCTCTGGGGTTATTGCCCTAGCATTATTAGCATCCACAGCCCTACCCCTTTCTTTCGTTAATCAAGATCAATCTGACGGTGAGGGAAATAATCGCCTTTATATCAACTATCAGGTCGAAGGACGCCATAGCTTAGATGTTACCGAGGCGATGATAACTAAGATGGAAAACTACCTTTACGGAAATAAAGAAGCATTCCAGATCGATTCTGTGTATAGCTATTTTTCTGCCGACCGTGGTCAATCAACCCTTATCCTCAATGAAGATATTGAAGTAGATATGAAGGCACTCAAGAACATCATACGTGAAGGTTTTCCTAAATTCTCCATTGCTAAACCACAGTTTGGCTGGGGTAATGATAACAATGGCCTCAGGATTTCTTTAACCGGACGTTCTACCAGCGAACTCATCACGTTAAGTGAGCAGGTGATCCCTCTGCTCTCCTCTATTGAAGGTCTCACCGATGTGCGATCGGAAATAAGCGGGGCTCAACAAGAGGTGATTATCCATATCGACCGGGAGATGGCTGCACGTCTTGATCTTAAGCTCAATGAGATTGCATCGAACATCTCTATGGCACTGCGTGGCACTCAGCTTAGATCATTTCGCCACGATCCCAATGGTGAACTTCGAATTGAATTGGCATTTGAGCAGCAATGGCGCTTATCTTTGGAAAAACTCAAACAGCTTCCTGTGGTACGTATCGACGATCGGGTTTATACCTTGGAGAGTTTAGCTGAGATAACATTCCAACCTAGGTTCGACACTATCAGGCATTACGACAGACAAACAGCACTCTCTATCGGTGCTAACCTTGATGATCTTACCATGGAGGAAGCACAGGAGCAGATAACAACAATAATGGAAGCTGTCAACTTCCCATCAGGCTATGGCTACTCTCTGCGAGGAGGCTTTCAGAAACAGGATGAAGATGAAGCGATAATGGCAACGAATATGATTCTGGCCATTGCCATGATCTACATCGTCATGGCAGCCCTGTTTGAATCATTGTTATTACCAACGGCCATCATTACATCAATTCTATTTTCCATAACCGGTGTTTTTTGGGCACTGCTGTTTACTGGCACACCGATGGATATTATGGCCATGATTGGTATTTTGATTTTAATGGGGATTGTGGTCAACAACGGCATCGTTCTCGTTGACCAGATAAATCAGCTTTCACCGGATCTGGATAAACTATCAGACACCATCAGTCAGGTGTGTAACTCACGTTTACGTCCAGTATTGATGACAGTTGGGACCACTGTACTTGGGCTTGTTCCCTTAGCGATGGGTGATACACAGCTAGGAGGTGGAGGTCCGTCATATTCCCCCATGGCAATCGCGATTATAGGCGGACTGACCTTTTCAACAGTCACCAGTCTCTATCTCGTACCGCTATGTTACCAAGCGCTATATAGAATGCGATTTAGTGCTTCAGTTAAGCTAGGTCAGGCAAATCGAGTGTCGAGGCGATTACTGCCTTGGGCCAATTAAACAGTAGATACAGACTAACTACAGAGGCTGCTTAATTGCAGTCTTTTCATTTTACAGAGTATATTTGTTGTGATCTTGTGCCCGCAAGGTTATATTTAGTAACATAATAACAATAATATGAGGCATTGGATGAACACTCGATTACTGCTTAGTTTAAGCTTAAGTTATCTACTGACAACCTCTACAATTGCCGATAATAATAGGTTCAAAGATGTAGAGATTAAGCCTGAACAACTCACTCAAACAAGCTACATGTTCACAGGCTCAGGTGGCAATATTGGAGTGTCAGCAGGTAGTGACGGCATTCTTATCATAGACAACCAGTTTGCACCGCTAGCCGATAAAATCTCTGCGGCATTGTCAAAAATACAAATTGGAAAACCTAAGTATGTGGTAAACACTCATTATCATGGCGATCATACTGGGGGTAACAACCTCTTTGGAATTGATGGCGTCATCTTAGCCCATCACAATGTACTCTCCCGCCTCTCAGGTAATAATAGCTACACACCAACAGGTCTACCCAGCATTACTTACCATGAGGGGATTAATATCCATTTTAATGGTGATAATTTGCAACTGCTGCACATGGGGCCAGGCCATACCGATGGTGACAGCGTCGTGTTATGGCAGGATAAGAGTGTGGTTCATATGGGGGATCTGTTCTTTAAAGACAAATTTCCCTACATCGACTTGAATGCTGGAGGCTCTGTGAAAGGCTATCGAAATAATGTCGCCACCATGATCGCGAAGATTGACAGCAAAACCAAGGTGATACCGGGACATGGCTCACTGGCGAATAAAAATGATCTGATTCGATTTAAACATATGCTGGATGATTCCATTAACTGGATGGAGAGCAAACTCATGGCCGGACTATCGCTAGAAGATATTCAGGCCGAAGGTATTCCTCAGAAGTTAGCATCTTGGCAGTGGAAGTTTATTTCAGAGAAGAAGTGGATAGACACTCTCTATAATGGGCTTTCAAAGCCCAAGTGATTGAAAAGCGGCAACATCCATAGGATGTTGCCGCTTTTCTTATACCGATGTGTTTATTTCTGACCTGAAACGTGCAGATCGACTCTTCGATTTAACGCTCTGCCATCGGCAGTGTCATTATTGGCAATGGGGCTTTTTTCACCTTGGCTTTCGCGACTAAGTTGTGCGGCGTTCACTCCATGTTTATCTAAGTAGGTCTGAGTCGTAATGGCTCGGCGATGTCCCAAATCGTAGTTATATTTATCGGTACCCACCCCATCGGTATGACCAACAAGTTGAATATTTTCATGACCTCGAGCCAGATTCTCAGCCACTTGTTCTAAGATATATCGAGACTCCGGCGTCAATGCTTCACTGTCGAAATTAAAATAAACCCTAGCCAGCAAGCCGCCATCTATTTCTGCGGTCATTAAGCCACTGGTGGACAGATATTCCATACACTGTGACGTGACATCCTGATGTTTTGCCAATTTCAATAGAGCGGCTTCGGTTTTGGGTTGATGCACTGCTTGTTTAATCAGTAGCCTACCATCTCTATGATGGGCGATGGCGGTCACATCAGAAATGGTCACCCGCTGACTTATATTATGAGTCTTAGTGGCACAAAATAACGTCAATTCATATTGAACCATCTCGGCGGGTTTCTCCACCATCACAGGTTCCGGTACCTGTAGCGATATTTCTTGCGCACAACCAGATAACAAGCAAACAGCACTGAAACTGCACACTAAGATAGAAGATATTTTTGTCATCATGATTTAGCTCTCTGTATGTCGATAATAAAGTTTAGGAATGCCATCACTCTTGGCCCCTTTTTTAATTAAATCTAAAATTTCCTGAATCAAATCATCTAAATCATCCACATCGATAATATTCTCTTCGCCAACACATTTTTTAAAAGCTTTTTGCCCAGAAGCACTAAATTGAATCCCGATAACCCCCATATGTACAGGGATATCACCATCATTAAACCGCTCCCTGATCTTATTACACATACCTTTATCAACCAAAGTAGAAAACGTGTTCTTATAAGGGTCTTCTTTGCCGTCACTGATCATCAAGAGCATTTTTAGACGCTTCTTATACAGCTTATCCTCCTCTTCATTAGGCGTTGTTGGCCGCCCCTTATCTAAAATCTGTGCCCCTCTTAACACCCCTTGATAGACAGAAGTACCACCATCTGGCGACATTTCTTTTACTGTCATTATTTTTGATTTCTGATTGGTTAACGGAATTGTCCAAAAAGAATCACCACATATACCAGCACTATAGAGACGCTGCTTCTTTGGGTGATGCTGAACATTAATCGGACTCTCAATGAAAATCTCATTAACGGTCTGCGAATAATCTATCCACTCCTCGTTATCCGGATAACGGCGATCATCCATTACAGACATAATTGTGCGGGCATCAGCTCTTGGGCCAGGTAAGCCACTACATTTACGGCTTTTCTTTGAGCAATCCTCAACCTTTTCATGACTAATATTGGCCCATTCCGTCCAACTTATAGATTCATAACTAGTGTGCTTATCGTCTGTTTTTCCACTTGGATTTCGATACTTAAGCTGAGTCATACAGAGATGTTGTTGATTTTCCTCCACAACACGCATGTTATAGGGCACTAAGGCAATACGGTTTCGGATATCTGTTTCTCCATCCCGAGGAATGAGGATCACATTAGCAACTTGAGTAATAGCAGCTTTAAGACTGTCAATTTTGTCATCTTCCATTGAGCCTGAAAAATCGGACACAAACACGATATCAACATCACGATCTCCCAAGTACTCAGGATAAGCACGGGCCAAGGCACGATTGGCAAGGGTTTCAGTTGCGTTAAAACTAGGGATTAAATCGCTATGCAGCCATGAACTATGCTCAGTCTTAGCAGTCACCCGATATTGAGTATACTCTCTCTCTTCAAAAGTGCCATCTGGCATTGGATAATGATCAATCGCTTCTTCACGTTCAATTTTTATCTGGCTAACCTCGTCGGTATTCCTCATATAGCTTGATACATAATCTCTAGCCAGTTGAATCTCATAGCTTTGATCCTTGTCGTCCCGATTAGCCATAGTCACAGCGAGCGTTGCCGCTTCCGTTGCATCACCGAGACGATTTTTCTTCTGAATATAGCGTGTCCCTTCTAAGGCTAAAAAAACGGTGCCAAACAGTGGCACAAGCAAAAAAACTAGATAAATTGCTGCCGCACCTCGTTGACTTTTCATCGCCACATTCCTCTTTTATACACAGCTATCTTCCAGGCATGACTGAGCTGGAATGAACGTAGTGATCAGTACTATCTGCCCAAAATTGATTAAACCAAGAGTCGACGTACAAACATAAGGTCACTTGGTAGAGTGGAAATTGCTTATCGGCGGACGTTTGCGGTACTAGGTGCTCTCTATTGATTAGGGAATCGTTAGAAATACAGGGCACCCCACCATTGTTCTGTATGTCGATAGATGAAAAAGTTCCATTGACTATCGACTCGACACGCATCCCATAGGAAGCGATATTAGGCTTATGAGAGTACCCGAGTAATCTCGCAGCCAAGGTATATAAGTCATCCACTTCAGCTTGGGTTACCACTAAGTTTTCATCATAAAACCGCGTCCGCTCCTTTAGTACATTTACGAGTGAGTAGCTCGCTCGGTCTACATTCACTCGATTAAACAGCTGAAAAGCCACATCTCCAGTAAAGACCAGTAAGACAGAGAGAAATAGCAACACAAATGCCAGTTCTATGGTAAAAACACCATCTTGATTACTCTTCATCAATTGGCCACCCTTCATGCTCCATGGTCACTAAAATTCGTCGACTAATGGTTTGTTCAATTACCCCTGTGAATATAAACATTGGCGTATAGTCATAGGCGATCTCATACAGGGCTAAGGGACTTCGCTGTTGTTTAGTAGCACTTAGGCTAGGCTTGTCATTGACCAAATCAATCAAATTTTCAAAATAGGAGATGGATAACTGGTAACGACTTGGGTCAACCAAGACGTGCCAGATCTCCCCCTTATTCTCAAACATCTCAGTTAATCGTTGCTGGTATAAATCCCGTGTTCGCTCCCCTTCCCATACACGGGTATCTCTTGAAGATTCACGCAGTGAAGATTCCGCTAAATTAATCACATAGATAAACCGACACATTTCAAAGATCCCAAATGTGACCAAAAACATCACCATCGCGCCTATGGCAAATTCAATCGAAAAAACGCCTCGCTGTTGACGCTTAGAGGCACTGGATAAACTGAATCCGGTCATTAATGGCCTCCTTCCGAACTCTGACGTAAACTATGAAACAACGCCAAGATCTGCTCATCAGAATAGTCATCACTAAGTAAACGGTGTGCCTGCCGATAATCACCGACTTTAAATAGTGAAATCGCTAAGTTAAAAGCCAGTTTTTTTTCATCTGGGTATTGTTCATTAATAGGCGTAAGCAGTGCTACCGCTTGCAGATATTGCCCTTGTGCCAAATAGAGAACGGCTAAATTATTCTTAACCGTAATATCATCATGCCCCTTTAATCTAGCCTGATTGAACGCCTCTTTTGCTGCTTTATATTGGCCACTATTGGTCAGAGCAATCCCTAAATTGATAAACAGATCCGCCCCTTGATAACCTTTAGATAGTGCTTCTTTATAGTCTAAAGTGGCCTGTTCAAATTGCCCTAAATCCGCCGTTATTTTACCCGCAAGAAAATACAGACCAGCTTGTTTAGCACCCAGAGTCTCTAGCTGCTCAACGTAGAAACTAGCAGATTCCACATCACCAAAGTCATAATAAGCCTGAGCCAAATTAAGCATCACTGCAGGAGAGTCAGGTTTCTTAGACAGTTCAAACTTGTAGTGTTGAATAAGACCTGCATGATTCCCCACTAGCTGTAGATCTTCAGTCGTCACTCTCTGAGACGTTGAGGCAGTGCTGCATCCTACTAATGACAGTAGCAAGAGTATTGAAATTACATAACATTGGTTCATGGGTTAGCCTAATGAAAGTTGCATAAAGCCAGGTGCTAAAATCAAGATAACAATTGGAAACATAATCAGCAAAATCAGTGGAATACTCATTTTCGCTGCCAACTTACCTATATTTTCTTCCATGGTAAGTACCTGCATCCGGCGCATATCCTCGGCCAGATCAGCCAACACATTCGCGATCGAGGTTCCGTACTGAATATTCTGAATAAGGGTCAATGAAAAACTGCGGACTTCAGGGGTGGGGATCCGCTCACTGAGCTCTAACAGTGCTTTCTCCAAACCTTTAATTCGCGATGAATCAGCCGTTTTCTGGATATGAAAGCAAAGATCTTTATCGAATGCTTTTAGCTCTTGGGCAAGATAAGCCAGAGCGGCTTCAACCGTCATCCCGGTTTGCACACACACAGACATCATATCCAGCATATATGGCAACTGACGTGACGTTTTTTTGACTAACATCTTCTTTCGCATAACTAAAATAGAATCAGGTAATATCAAGCATACAACCACTGATATGGCACCAAACATCACCTTATTGGTAAGCGTCATGTCCGAAACCACAATCAGCAAAATGATCAACAAGGCTAAAGCAATCTTGGCAGACACATAAAAACGGGCAAATCGAGTATCGTAGAATCCAGCTTCAATAAACTGCAGCTCTAACTCCTCACGTTTTTCCTGACCAATACGCACCACTAATTTAGCTAACTTTTCAAGGTTGGTATCTTGTGAAGCTTCTAGATAGCGCTGTATTTGCCATTGACGTTGTTTCTCTTGATGCCATAAAGCCAAGCCTAATGCCAGCAAACCGCTAATAGCAATAATGACCAATATTAAATTAAACATCTGTCACCCCTTAAATAAATGCTCACATGGCAGGACTGAAATGAACACCTTGATCCACATTCGATCTCAGCAACAAACAAAATCATCACTAGTGCACTCTTCTAATCAGTAGCCAAATGATAAACATCCCTAATACCTCACTCCCGACCACGTAGTACAAAACATATCTCCCAGAGGGATCTGTTAGGATAAAGTCGAGATTCTGGGGACTGAGATAACTGAGTAAAATCATAAAAAAGAAAGGTAATGAGGCGACAATCTTAGCCGAAAGCCTTGCTTCAGAGGTCATAGCGGCTTTCTTCTTATCTAACGTTCTGGCATCCATCAATACACGGATTAACCTTGCCATGACCGACTTAAGTTGCCCGCCCCTAGACATGTTGGCGCGAATAGTAACGATAAAAAACAGAAATGGCGGATAAGGGAAGCGTTTACACGCCCGTTGAAATACCTGCTCAGGAGGTTCACCTAACTTAAGACGATCCCCCATATCTCTGAATTCTTGGCCAATTTGGTTATCCAATGAATGACCAACATAGCAGATCGCCTGCATAATACTCTCGCCAGATGATACCGCACTCATCATGATATTGAGTGCATCGGGAAACGTATTATCAAACACCCTCTGACGCTTTTGCATCAGCCAGTTCCATCCCCAGAAAAAACCTAAAGTTGGCAGAATCAGCGGTAACCAAATATTATCCACTTGCAAGAGGCCGTTGACGTAAACCCCTGCTCCGCACAGAAATGTTAAAAATGTGATAAGTTTTAACCAAGCTTTATCACCCAACACCATAAAGGCGGGGCGCAACCACATACGCACTTTAGCTAACCGATTTGTGCGTTGCAAAGACTCAAGTTTAATGGCTGACCCGAACTGAACAACCTCCTTAATCTCCTGTTTACCTTCTAGATACTCACTCTTAAAGCTTTGATCTCTTAACCCCCATAATAGGACTGCGATACCGATTAAAATCAACGAGAAAGAGAAGATCATTGTACACCTCTAAAGGCTAACTTAAGCTCCTCTTGGAGGCCATAATACGCCGCCCGCTGCATCAAAATAGACCGCTGCAATATTCCAGTGGAAACATATTCTCCCAACACCCTGTCCATATTCTGTCCTTCAGCGGGCTGAAACTTAAATAATTCCTCCATCACCACATTCTCTCCCTCAAGGCCAACCACTTCAGAGATACTGACGATCTTTCGTGATCCATCTCGCTGCCGATTAACCTGAATAACAAGGTGTACGGCACCAACGATAGTACGGCGAATGGCGTCTAAGGGCTGATTTAGATTCGCCATCATCACCATAGATTCAACCCGAGAGATGGCATCTCTTGGAGTATTGGCGTGCAAAGTTGACATGGAACCATCGTGACCCGTGTTCATCGCCTGCAACATCTCAAATGCTTCTCCACCACGACACTCACCTAAAATAATCCTATCGGGCCGCATACGTAATGAGTTGATGATCAAGTCTCTTTGATCTATTTTTCCTGTATTTTCAATACTGGCTGGACGGGTTTCAAGCCGAACAACATGGGGCTGTTGCAGATTTAACTCGGCAGCATCCTCTATGGTGATGATCCGCTCATCATCGGCGATATAGTGAGACAATGCGTTGAGTAAGGTTGTTTTTCCTGATCCTGTACCACCTGAAATCAGGATATTTAAACGACATCGAGCCGCAATCATCAAGACCCGGGCCATCTCAGGTGAAAGAGAACCAAATCCAACCAAATCCTCTAAGCCAATTTTTTGCTCTCTAAATTTACGAATAGAGATAGTCGTCCCATCAATGGCGATAGGCTTGATAACGATATTAACTCGGCTACCATCTTCGAGACGAGCATCAACCATAGGCGAAGATTCATCGATACGACGTCCCACTCTGGCCGCGATACGCTGAGAGATCTCCAACAGCTGGGCTTCATTGACAAAAACGACTTCCGAGCTGTGAATTTTGCCATTACGTTCATAAAAAATTTGATCGGGGCCATTGACCATAATATCGTTGATGCTGTCATCTTCCAGCAAGGGCTGTAACGGACCTAAACCGACCAACTCATCAACCAAGTTCTTTACTGTCATTCTGCGCAATGCTGTAGAAATGGGTTGACTAGAATTCTCCGCCAACACCTCTACTGCACTTTGGATCTGCCTAAACAGCTCATCTCGAGGCATATTGGCAATCGCTTGAGCGTCGAGAACCTCAAATATCTGACTACGAAAGTTAAGGTAGATCTGTTTATGATTATTCATAGTGGATCAGCGCCTTTAATTTAGCTAAAGGTGATAGATCAGAGTCTGACTGCTTACCCTGGATCAACTGCGCTAACTTTTTAAAGGCACCATTACGCTTCTCCAAACGGTGCAATCGCTTACCGGATAACATCAGTGCAGCCAAATTCGCTGCATAATCCAATTGCACATTGACAGGCCGCCCAAGATAACGTTCAACCTCATCTTTTTTGAGTGGAAAAGCGCCGCTAGGACGATGCATATTAAGGAAAATTAAGATGCGGATATCCCTAATACCCGATAGATTATTGCGCTCTATTCTTTCAATTATCTGGCTGGCATGCCGAACCGAAGAGACGGTTGCATCAAGCACAATAACAAACACATCAACTCGCTCAGACAGAGCGGCGGGATCCATAACGAAATCATTGGAACTTGAGAAATCCTCGATAATGAAGTTGGCTTGTCGACTCAGAAGATCCGCAATACTCTGGCTATCACTGTATAAATCCTGTGCCGATTGTGTGCCACCTAATGCCAATAAACGCCAATGCTTATCGACCTTACTTAGATAGTTACTGGCACTCACATCATCCATATCACGAAGCTGTAGTGAGAGATTTTCTGTATCTTGGCGTATAAATTTCTTCAAACTCAATAAAATATCGGTATTGCTATTAAAATATTGGTGATCGACTTGAATCGTTTCGACTCCTTGATAAGCTAAGGTTGCCGAAAGCTCACAGGTGATCATGGTATTGCCTATGCCTCCTTTAGTCCCCACCACTGCAACTCGCTTAGCTTTACGATTTTTATTGACCCCAGATAAGTGCAACAGATTTTTATGTACATGGCGCAGGAACTCGCTTAACTCTAAGCTATTGAGTGGCCAAAAAAGATAGTAAATCCCCATCTCCTTTAGCTCGCGCAGCGTCGTTATAGTGTCCTCTTTACCGATAACAATAACCCCCTTCTGATTGGGAAGCATTGCAGCGAATTCATGGGCATCTTTGACTACATTTTTGGACTGGTTAAGCTCTAAGATCACAATATCTTTTAGCGCTTCGAGCTGTGACTGATTGATGTTAGTATTTTTTACGCAATCAGGAGCATTCCAACCTTCAAAACGAAATACTTGCTGGATAAGCTCAAGGCACTCTGTGGTTTGGTAGTAGAATGAACAGCTCGCAGGGCCCGCAGGCTCCCGGGGCTGCTGTTCGCTTTTATTAGTGATAACCTTTGCTAAATCAAACATTTTATCACCTTTCCTTCACAGCTAAGGTTTCAGGGTCCCGCACATGCTTCAGTCGCATTGAGTCCACAAAACAACCGATATCATTGCTCATATTCGCATAAATACCACGATCACAGGTTTGTGTGTTGATCTTATACTGCCCGACACGGATCTCTACACCAGCACCCGTTGAATCCAACACTTCGACCCGAATCCTTGACGGTAATAATCCTAAACTCAGCAGTTTTTTCTCCATGATTGTTGCCCAAGATTTACTAGCAGATCCTCGATAATGTAAGGTCCAACGTGTCTGTTCAAATCCAGATCCAAAACTGACGATGATACGCTCAAACTGAGCCTCTATATCTGCTTGTTTTGCTTCCTTTTTAGGCTCGATAACAAAATGATGTAACTCTTGATACACAATAGCTTCACTGCCAAGCTGAGTGCTGGCTCTATCGGCGCAACCGCTTAAACTCAGAACGAGCAGAGTGAGAGTGATTAAGATTTTCACTGAATAAAGCCCCCCTGATTAAGCATCTGTATAACGTTGACGTTTTTATCTTCGCCAGCATGAGGCACGACATTGAAAAAACGCGCCAAGGATTGAGTCGGCGTGATCTTAGGTAATCTAATCTCAGTGGGCGAAATAGGCTTAACCAGATTAACCGTAGCCACAATCACTAGCTCTGTTTTCTTGCGGGTCGTTCCCGCTTGTCTAAACAGAGCCCCAAAAACGGGAATATCGCCTAGTAAAGGGATCTTGCTAACATTCTCAAGCTCATCACTGCTCATCAAACCACCGAGAAGAAAACTGTCACCATCACCCAATTCAATGGTCGTCATAGCGCGACGAGTCGTTAGCTGAGGCACCTTCATACCAGCAGCTTCGATAAAGCCTTCGATAGCACTCACCTCAGGCATTAACTGCAGTTTTATCTTGTCGTTTGTTAGCACTTTAGCGGATAAGTCCAGCCGGATACCAAACTCTTTATAGGTGATATTGGTACTGCTATCGTTGGTAACAATCACTGGGATCTCTCCCCCAACGAGGAAACTTGCCGACTCGCCAGACATCACAGACAGGTTAGGCTCAGCCAAGACTTCTGCGATCCTATCGTTACCTAACGCATTGATCACTGTGGTCAAATCATTGGCTTTAAAATCTAGAAAAGAGAATTCGCCGACACTGCGCCCAACCGTCGACCAATTAACCCCTAAAGTTTCATTGAACTCCTTGGTGACCTGAGCAACGGATATTTTGACATTCACCTGCTGAGTTTGTGACAAACTCAAGCCCTCAATAATCCCTTGCCAAGTATAGTTACGCTCATAGGCCAACCAACTGGCTTCGGTAAAGGAGTCCTCAAACTCCACCAGTTCCGACTCAGCAAAGCGTTCTACTTTTTCTCGGCCTAAAAAATGTGCCACATGACGATAGATATCATTACGTTGCTGTTCACTATAAACGATGCCACGCACGGCAACCTTATCGCCCACAGAGGTCAGAGTTAGCTCCAGATCGGGATAAAAGAGTTGCAGCTGACGGCGGATTTGAGACAGATTAATATCAACATGCAGCAGTTCAGATAAGATAAGCTCATTGGCCTTGTTATACACAAACAGCCTAGATTGACCTAGTTGATTAGCATAAACAACCAACTTATTACTGCCTGTCACCTTATAATCGGCGATCTCAGGATTACTGATGAAAACCGTACCAACCTCTTGCTCAAGCACAATACTCGCCGCATCGTTTAAGGTGATAAACCGATCTGCAGCCATAGCATAACTTCCCAAGAACAGACTCAGGAACAGGTTCAGAAATAGGCCACTAACAAAGGTCTTAGTTTGACGTTGTATCATTAGAATATTCCACCGATATTATTTGCCGACGCGCCACGAAGCTCAACCACGCCGGTATAATTTTTAATCACATCACTGACACCAACCTCAGGTTTACCACCATAGGTTTGGCTGTGATAGACCTCGATATGCATGGTGCGCTGGGCCAAGGTTAAACGTGGTAGGTCGTCAGGATAAACTTCGATAACAATGCGAGTCTCTGCCTTACTTGAACTCTTCATGCTCGGGTTAACCCCAGATGATTTAGCCCCTAAACCCGCGCTGACCACAGAGATAACTCTCACCTTTTTCATTAAAATTGATGCGCGTAACCCAGAAAAATCATCAAGATGCTGGGTATCATTGGCTAAGTTATATTCAGGTGAGCTCAAGGTCATAATGTCAATCTCATCACCAGGGCGTATATAATCTTGGATCATATTGTTGGTCGCTACGCTCAGAGGATACAGGGTCATACCTTCACGCGTGATCAAGCTCAAATACCCCAGCTCTCCTGGGTGAGTGAGCTGCTCAGGAAATAGATATTGCCCCGCTACAAGGGATGAATTTAACAAGGTTTGCGAGCCAAGATTAAGTTCGACATCGGCGTTAATGCCCAATGTCTGTGCCTCCTTTTCACCTAGCTGCACTTTTTGAACATCGGCCAAGCTCAAGGTGCTGCCTTTGTTGTGAGACGCTTTGACTTGCCATAAAACATAGGTTGTAGGGAGTTCTTCAATACTCGCAGGCTGAGCCACAGCCTCAGGCGTTGAGAGCAGTTTATCTGCCACACCATACAGACCAGTTAACAGCGCAATAAATGCGACAGTAAAAATCAATTTCGAATTAATCATGAGTCTGCTGCTCTGTTAGATTCTGTTAGACATTCTTAGAGTTAGAGTTAGTGTTAATGTTAGAGCTTGCAACGCTTCACCACGACTACAGCTAAAATTAAGCTTAACGCTCGTCCACCGCAGCACCTTAGCCCGCGGTTTCGCCTAAATGAGAGGCTAGAATGGGGATATAAAACCCCAGCGAAATAGCAATGCCATAGGGCAAACCACGATCCTCACCACGAGGGATCTGTTGTATCAGCCGATATTTAATCAGGTAGCATGCAGCCAGTACGCCACCACACATTAAGGTAAGTACCATCGCTATTGGCAGCTGCGATGTAGGCAACGCCACCGCCAGTGCGCTGGCAAGCTTGCCATCACCCGCCCCAAGCCAATTAAACTTGAACAGCACTAAGCTCAATAAAAATATGCCGCCGCCATTAATTAGGCCTTCAATTAATTGCTGCTGACTGGCCGCCAACCAAACACAGCTAATCAAGGTGGCGATACAACCTGTATTGGGGATTCGTCGTTGGCATAGGTCACTGACACAACAGCTAACTAACACGACAAATAAAACAGCGATCGCCAACATGATTAATGGCTTCGTTTAATTTATGGTGCTGCTGCAGTTGTCACTTTTCCAATACTATCAGTGATTGCAGTAAAAGCAGCTGTTAATTTAGCAATCAAACTTTCATCACCAGTTGCAGCGAATACCACGGCCAATAAGCTTGCCATCGCCACACCGATCAAACCATATTCGATGGCGGTCACGCCGCGTTCATCTTTTTTGTACGTAGCGAGAAAAGCCATCGCATTGCAGTAATATTTAATCATAAGTTACTCCATAGGGTTTACTGTCAATTAGCACATTGGTATTAATTAGCGTTGAGTCATTCAACGTTTTAATATTATCGATACAAACTGTAGAAAGATAATTAGGTACTATAAGTAAAACCTATGGATAATAAATTAACTTAATAAATCGGTTTGATTAGGGCAAGGTTAATTAACTTTTAGTTTATTAGTGGAGATATTGTTAGTGGATAGTTTGTTAGTATCAAATGGATTGATTAAATGAGGCTGACATAATGTGATAAAGTGTTGAGTTAGCCATTGGACTGCGGGGGACTTTTGATAACCGATTGCAAATATTAATGAGGCGCGGCAATAACTGCTGCCTAGGCGCTCGGTATCAAACTCAAGTTTAGTTAACGTGCCTCTATCGAGATCATTTTCGATAACAAAATTAGGCAGGAATGCGATGCCCAAGCCGTTACGACAAAATGAGAGCAAGGTATGAAGATCTTCCACATACCAGATCTGTTGGGTGAGACTAAACTCATCGATATCCGCCAACAGAGCCTCCGTTGGTAGCAAGAAACGGGCATGGCTAAAGGATAACTTATCCATAATGGCAAGCCCATTCCCACTGTCAACACCTATCTTGTTTATCAACTGTTGGCTATGGGCTTGCAGATAAAGCGGTGACGCCACCCAGCTACCCTGAAGATGATATGCAGGGGTATGTTCAAACTTATTGACATCACGACTGAATAAGCCTAATGCAAAATCTAAGCTATTATCCATCAGCTTTAACGCCAATGACTCGCTACTTTGTTGTACTATTTTTAACTGCATAAACGGAAATGCAATTGAAAAATTGAGTAAAACTTGGTCGACCTCATGACTGCACACCAAAGGATCGATACCTATGCTCAATTTCATTTGTTGAACGTTTGAGATGATTTTTGTCCGCTCGACAAAAACATGATACTGAGACATGAGCAGTCGAGCATCCTTTAACATTTGCTCACCCTGCTGTGTCAGCTGAGGATATTTTCCACTTCGATTAAATAAGCTAAAACCTAAATCTATCTCTAGATTTTGGATCGCTAAACTAATAGCAGCTTGTGATCTTTTTAACTTCCTACCAGCCGCACTAAAGGAACCGGCATCGACAACAGCAATAAAAAAAACAATATTCTCAAGTTGAATTCTCATGGGGCTACTTTTTATTTTTAGCTTTTATCTTTATTGTTTAACAATAAAGATATGTTACTTTATGTATCGTGCTAATTTGTTTTATACGACTTGAAAATATACTACACACATGGTGGGAAACAAAAGATAAATAGTATCTATAAATAAAGTTAATAGATCACACTGTCACTATTTTAATTAACAGTCACTAATGTTTCTCAATAAAAAATGGGAATACCCTCACAGATATTCCCATTTTTATCGTAAATCACCATTTCGCTGAATCACCAAACCTTGATTCAAAATAGTATTACATCACAATATAGATAGGCCAGCCTAACAAGCCTGACAGTCCCTCTTTATACTCTAATCGCTCTAGCCGTTCCGGGCTCACGCCTTTTAGCAACTGCTCTTGATAACTTTTCGCAAACGTTAAGGTGCGCAGTAAGCCAGGTGAAAAGTATTTACCTAGATCCACGCTTATTGTTTCGGCAAGTGTCGACGGCAGCTCAGCCAGAGTGATTTCAACCTGCTGTTCAAGGTGCTCTATCGAAAACCAGCTCTCTTGCAGTTCAATGTGAGCCAAGCGTTGTTTGAGATCTTGCTTAATCTTAACCTGTCCAAAAAACATGCGGTAAAGTATCACTTCCGCAAAAACACTTTCAAGACCTAAACAATCTAAAGGATCATAGCTTGCTTGGGCATAAAACTGCCTCAATAAACAAGCCACTGACTCTTCACGGTTAAAATCTAACAAGGCTTCTTGATATGCTTGCCAACCAACCCATTCATCAGCATCGCTCGGGCTGGATACTTTTTCCAGCAAGATGTTATCGATATCACCATACACAGACTTGCCACTGATCTTATATTTACTGACCGTACTGAGCATGCTCCAGCCTTTCTGAAACGACTTAACGATGCCATCAGGAGTCACCAACAGGGTCAGTCCGCGATTAAGATCGCGATCACTTAATGCCATTAATCCTAAGCTTGCTACACCTATCACATCGAATGCTGCATGTTCTAACAGGTGCATTTTATATTTATTATAGAATTTATCAGCAAGCTTAAGGCTCATCAGCACAGCTTTAGCTTTAATCTGAGCAAGTTGAGCTTCATCTAACAGCGCGTTAGCTTGACCATAAGCTAACACTTTGCTTAAAAATGGCCCTTGATCATTATCGCGTAATACTACTTGCATTCATCGATCCTTTAATCAAGAAAACTAAACATATCATCAACTTCAGCATATTCGTCAGTCACTTGGTTTTTCTCTTTTGCTTGAATCACCAACTCACTAACAAACTTGTTGATAATCGTCACCCAACTTGAGTTCTCACTGCGAAGTAGGTATTTAATCGATTTTTCAACATCTGGAGCAAGTTCACGGATCAGGGCTAATAGGCTACGCGGATCATCAATACTTAAACTGTGAGCTTCCTCTTCGGCGCTTCTGTCATTGAAACCAACAGTCTCACCATCATCTTCATCATCATAATTATCATTGATGTGACTGTGATTGTCGTTTTCTGTTGCTGGGCCTAATACGTATTCAATAAAAGGGATCGACAGATAGAAAAGACCTGCTGGGTCTTCTGCAATGCACTCTAAAATCTTGGTCTGTTTAGCTTCACTATCTTGGATTCGAATAAGATAGGTCAAAAAATCAAAGGTATGCTGAATTAACTCATCGGCATTACTCTTGATCTTCTCTTCCCAGTACAGAGGTTGCTGGCAGACAATATCGCGGATCTGCTCAGGACTCATCAACTCAGACATAATAGAGGGACAAGAGATATCATGATAACTATTGATCTGGGTTAAGGTCACGATATCCATATGCTCAATAACCTCAATCAAGACTTCATCCGTCATGGTATTGGCCATTAATTCAAATTTCTTGCTCGCCTGTTGAGGTTCGATATCGGCCAATTGCTTGATTTCTGCCGCAGCAATTGCAACTAAGTTATTCATCACTGCTCCTCATCATCATACTGATCGTAATAACCTTCTTCATCATCTTCTTCGACGTAGTCATCATTATCATCTTGGTCCTTCTCTTTGCTCGCTGCAGGTGCCTTGTTATCATTTTCCAACAAGTATAGAACTGCACAGCTCTCTATCAACAAGCTTTCAGAATAGCCTCGAACAGCCAAAATGAGAGGTAAGTCAGCATTATTAAAAGCAACAGTGGTTTTAAAATCATTCCATTCAGGCTGGATCCCTTCCGCTATCCAGCTTGACCACTTGAGTTTTGCCTCTGGTGGAAATTTAACCTTACCGTAGAGCGCAATCGGTAGGTACTCAGGTACAGAATTGAGTAACTTAGGGTCTGCCAGCAAAATTGTTTTAATTTGACTGGTAAACTTCTCTAGTGCCTTTGGGGTATCGGGATCATTATAAGATTCGATATTGCTGTATGCATTTTCTTTTAACTCATCAATGCGTGAGAGATTAAGTGATGTGGCCATGAGTGCTCAGAATTTAACTTAAGAATAAAATTGGTCCCACAGCTCGCGCATCGCGGCAGCAGGATCAGTTACAATAACGTTATTGAAATCTTTGATGAAAGCGCTTTTAAGCTTAGGGTTTGAAAGCACATCATAAGCGTTTTTTACTCTCTGCAGCTGAGCTTCAGCTTGCACTTTCTCATCATCAGATGCACCAAGTAACTTATCAGGATGAAATCGGTTTGATAAGCGTTTGTATGCTTTTTTAATATCATCTTCATTTGCGTTTGGTTTTATGCCAAGCACACTAAAGTGGTTAATCATGTTATTACCTGCGGGCGATTAGTCCCTTATATAAAGGATAAATCCAATAGTGAACATTCATCGACTAAGATCTGCATAAGCCCAATGTCACCAAATCTTAGCCTAACCAATAATTTTAGAGGCGAGAGTTTAACGGCAGAAAGGCTAGAGCACAATACAAAAAAGGGTTCAAGTCGCATTCAATCAAAACTACATACGATGCGAAATTTTGTCCAACTCAACCTTAGACCGATATTTACGATAACAATAAAAAGCCTTCAGGTTAAGCCTAAAATATTATCGCGTTAATTAACCAGCCTAAAATTCTATAACAACCAGTAAAAAATGGCAGCGAATAATAAACAAAAAAAGCGCTCTTTAAGCGCTTTTTAATGGTCTCTTTAACTATTAAGCTTCTTGCCAGCTTTCAGCTTTGTTCTCAAGTAAAACGGGGATCCCATCATTTATCGGGTAAGCTAAACGGTCGGCTTTGCAGATCAATTGTTGTTTAGCTTTATCGTAATCTAATTTCCCTTTACACACAGGGCAAGCAACAATCTCTAATAACTTTTTATCAAACGACATCTCAATTTCCTTGTTTAACGGCTATAACCTGACGGATTTGCTCCATCAATAGCTGATCAAAATTTGCTGCTAGCTTGGCATCTACCGCCAGATACCACCAGTTATCTTTTGCAAAATCGCGACATTTAACCGCATCTTTCTCCGTCATCAGCACGGGTCCGCATTGGGTCACTTTAGTGATGGCTTCTAAACTGAATTTCTGATGATCTTCAAACGCTTTAGTTTTCATCACTTGCACACCAGATTGGCGCAGTGTGGTAAAAAAGCGTTCCGGGTTGCCGATCCCAGCAATCGCTACAACAGGCGTCGACAGATTGAAAACCTGTTGAGATAAGGGAGATACAGGAATAAATTGAGTCGGCTTCAGTGTCATCTGAAACTCCCCCTTTTGAGCTTCTCCATTTACGATGGTGAAATCGACATGTTTTTGTCTATCGGTAAGCTCTCTAAGCGGCCCCGATGGTAACAGTAACCCATTACCAAATCGGCGCTCGCCATCTAAGATAAGAAGCTCAATATCCCGTGCCAGCCTATAGTGCTGTAAACCATCATCACTAATAATGATGTCGACATCATAAGCTTCAATTAAAGCTTGAGCCGCTTTTACCCGATCGCGACCTATTACCATAGACACTTGGGTTCTTGCAACTATCATGGCAGGCTCATCGCCCACAAGCTCCGCCCCCATACCTAATTCGACCCGTTTAACGCCATCAAACTCAACACCGTAACCACGACTGACAATTCCTGGGTTAAATCCCTGACGCCGTAACAGCTCTATTAGGTAGATAACAGTGGGTGTCTTCCCGCTCCCACCCACCGTAATGTTACCCACAATAATAACTGGGACAGACATTGAGACAACGGCTTTTAATCTAAGCTTAAAAAGTAATCTACGTATTGAACTAATAATCCAAAACAATAGGCTCAATGGACTTAAGAGCCATTTTAGTCCCTTAAAGCCGATATGAGTATCGGCTTTGGGATACCAGAGTTTATTGACAAAATCTTGCATTAATTAACTGCCAAATTGCATCTGATAGAGATTTGAATAGACACCACCTTGCTCAAGCAAACTGGCATGGTCTCCACGCTCGACCACTCTTCCTTGATCGATAACTAAAATCATATCGGCTGACTCTATGGTCGATAAGCGATGAGCAATAACAATAGAAGTCCTGTTTAACCGCAGGTTATCTAATCCCTGTTGAATCGCCTTCTCAGATTCAGTGTCTAAGGCAGATGTCGCTTCATCTAAAATTAACACTGGCGAGTTACGCAGTATCGCTCTTGCTATTGCAATACGTTGTCTTTGGCCGCCTGATAGCATCACACCATTTTCACCTATCTGGGTGTCCATGCCATCGGGGAGCAATTCAATGAACTCCATCGCATGTGCCGAACGTGCCGCGTCTATGATCTGTTCAGCTGTCGCTTCACCGGCATAGGCATAGGCTATGTTATTAGCAATACTGTCATTAAAGAGAGTGACTTGTTGCGAGACCAGTGCCACCTGACTACGTAAACATTTGATGGTGTAGTCATTAATATCGACACCATCAAGCATGATCTCGCCTTCACTCAAACCGGTATAAAAACGTGTAATTAAGCTGGCAATCGTCGACTTGCCAGAACCCGAGCGGCCAACCAAAGCGATAGTCTGACCTTGCTTTACTGAAAAGTCGATCTTGTCTAATGCCAACGCCTCTTGCCCTGGATAGCTAAAACTCACATGATTAAAACTAAGATCCCCTTTAACTCTCTCTACTGTATGGGTTCCGTTATCCGTCTCAGGCTCGATATCCAACAGTTCAAATACGGTCGTACAAGCTGCGATACCACGCTGAAATTCCGCATTAACGCGTGTCAGACTTTTTATTGGATTAAGTAGGGCCAACATGGCACCTAAGATGGTCGCAAATGTACCTGCTGTCAGTTCAGACTGCAGACTTTCTAAACTGGCGGCATAGAGGACAAACGCCAAAGCAAAAGAACCGATCACCATCACCAATGGCTGACTCACAGATTGGGCCATCGCAAGTTTCATTGTTTGATAGCGGTTCTGTTCGTTAACGACACCAAAGCGCTGTGATTCCGTTTTCTGGCCACCGAAAGAAAGCACATTCTTATGGCCAGTGATCATCTGTTCCGTAGCTGTTGTTACGCCTCCCATCGCGGTTTGAATACGTTTTGATATTTTACGAAAACGCCGACTCACAACCGTAATAATGAGGCCTATAATGGGACCAATAATCAAAATACAAAGGGAAAGTTTCCAAGAGTAGTAAAACATCACAACTAACATACCGATCACAGTGATACTGTCTCGCACTATAGAGATCAATGCACTGCCCGTTGCACGTGCAATCTGTTCGGTATCATAGGTAACACGGGAAATTAAACTGCCGGTATTTTCTCTGTCCATATAACTCACTGGCAATGTGAGGTAGTGATCAAACACTTGTTGGCGCATATCCATGATGAGTCTGGCACTCATATATGAAACACAATATGTCGACAGGAAATTAGCTAAGCCACGAAGAGTGAAAAGAAAAATAACCACAAAGGGCGCCATCGTAAGGACATCACTTGAGGAGCTGAACCCATCACTAGTGCCTAAATTTATACCGCTGGCAGCTGAAGGGATTTGACTCGCTTGGCCACCGAAACCACCGTCTATAAACGGCTTAATAATGGCAATAAAAGTCATATCCACTAGGCCGTAAAGCACCAAGCCTACCACAGCCAGAAAAAACACACCTTTAAGCGGTTTGATATATACCATCAGGCGCTTAAATACTGTCCAGACTTCTTGATTCGAAGATGTTGTCATTAACCAAATCTATTCTTAATTCGAAAAAAGCATTCTACTCTGGATTGTCATTCTCACCAAATTCAAACAATCGGTTGTACCAAAATGGTGCTAAATCTGCACGATATGTTCGAATAACGCGCAAGTCGCGATCAAAAAGGATACTGACCTGCCCCTCTCGACCTGAAATACGATACTCACTTGGTTGATTTACGTAACGTTGCAGGATATCTGTCTTAGGAAAACCGTAGCGATTATTGAACCCTGATGGAAACAATACTAACTCAGGAGAAACTTGTTTGATAAAGTTTACTGTCGATGAAGTCCGGCTACCGTGATGCGGAACGACTAATACTTCACTTCTTAGTCCTTCCCCAATGCTCAGTAGTGCTTGTTCAGCTGACTTTTCTATGTCACCTGTTAAAAGCACTTGATGGTGATCATCACTAACTCTAACCACACAAGAACCATTATTTCCCTTTTCAGGGTGCATTGGACCGACAATTTCGATGACTAAATTTTGCCACGAGAAACTTTTAGGCCTGCAAGTGAGGGTTGAATACTGCTTAATATCGCTCACCACGGTCACCGAAGGAAACGCAGAGATAAGCTCATTGGCCCCACCAGCATGATCGTTATCACTATGACTCAGAACTAAATAATCAACGTCTGTTATTCCTCTTGCCCGGATAAACGGTATAACAACCCGCTCAGCATAACTAAATGTCCCGTACCTAGCACCAGTATCGTAAACTAATGCATGCCGATCCTTTTCTACAACCACAGATAAACCTTGGCCAACATCAAGCAAATGTACTTGCCACGCATCCTCAGATACTGAAAACCAATTTAAAAATAAAGAGATAATGAATGGTAAACACAGAAGTGATGCTATTAACTTCCAATCAGTTCTCGTCACTTTAGCGATGAACAGTAAACCCAAAAGAAGAAATAGAAGAGCTAGCATCATTGTCTCAGAGATAGGAAGCCAAGCACCAGGAAAAGTAACAAAAGCTTTCAAAGTCTGATCAGTTGGCCACAAAGTGAGATTAACCACATAAAACAAGGATGAAACATCAACACCCACAATCCAACATAGTCCCCAAATGGTGAAGACTAGAATAGCCACAGGAATCACCACTAAACTGAACCAGGGAACAAACAGAAAATTGAACAGGATACCGTAGACAGTTAATCCACCAAAAAACAGCGCTTGCAGTAGACCTAACCCTACACTCAGCCTCCACTGTATCGCCCAAAATACAGCGAATCGCTGTATTAATTTATCTCTACGAGTTTGTAGCCCTTCTTGAACAACCACTAGCGATTGGCTTTGCAGCGTCAATAAGATAATCGACAGAGCAAAAAAAGACAGCCAAAACCCAGCACTTAAGCAACTAAAAGGATCGATAACTAAAAGAATAAATAACGCATATAGCAATCGTTCCCAAGACGAGGAGTAACGGTCTGACATAGTCAGAAATACCAACAGTAGCAACATAATCAGCGCTCGCTGTGTCGGCAATGAAAATCCTGCGAGGTAAGCGTAAAAAGCACAAGCTACTGCCGATGTAAGCGCCGCTAGTACTAAATTCCTTCGGCCTAGGGAAAGTGAAAGATAACCAAGAAGTGTCGCAACAGTGACAAACACCCAAGCTGCCACCACTGAAAGGTGTAAACCTGAAATTGCGATCAGATGACCTGAACCTGTGACCCTAAGTGAGTGCCAACGCTCACTGTCTATCAGACTCCGATCTCCTAACAATAAGGCTAAAATAAGATCCCCACTATTTAATGTTTGTAAGCTAGGTTTTAGTATTTGCAAAATAGCGTTTCGAAGTGAACCACTGGCCTCAAGCCGCTGACCAGATATCACCTTTCCCTTACTAACAATATGTCGACTTAGCAACATTTTCTGCTGATTGTATCCCCCTTGATTCAGTACACTAGTGATAGGTTTTAGCTTTACTCTTAATTGCCAGATCTCCCCGACTTCGAGTTCAGGTGCCTTGCTCCAGCTCAAGCGTATTTTTTTTGAGCTAACGGCTGTAGAATGAGGACCCAACAACCTAAAATCCATACTTACCCAGTCGCTGTTTTGGTTTACTAGTGCTATGATTTCCCCAATAAGGGGTTCTCGGGGTTCGATATTGTCAGGCTCCCACCTCAATACCAGTTGAGCATAAATCGATATCCATGCCACAGCCAACACGACTCCAGCCAATAACGGGGCTCGTTTAAATAGCACTATTGCGATACTAATCCCGATCAAAATAGGGACTAGGTGGGCTAATGGCAGTGAAGGCCATAGCATCGCTGATAGTATTGTGGCGCTATAGCCAAACATAAATCGATTCATACTGAACAAGTTAAGACAGCAATAACAATTTATGCCAAAAAAATTTATTGAAAGATTTATGCCGAAGCCTGAAACACTGCAAAATCACAAACATTTGCAAATGTTCGGTAAGTTGCTGCATAAGCCTAATTTATGGAGCCTTAACAGACGCTCTGCGCCAGCCGCATTTGCCATTGGGCTTTTTGTCGCTTGGATCCCTATGCCATTTCAAATGGTACTGGCAGCAGCTCTAGCCATCATCTTTAACTGTAACCTACCAGTATCGGTAGCATTAGTTTGGATTACGAACCCAATTACTATGCCGTTTATGTTTTATGCCGCTTATATGCTCGGCGCTAAAATTCTCAACCATCCACCACAGAACTTTGCATTTGAAGCCACATGGGCTTGGATAGAAGCATCTATTTCCACCATAGGGCCTCCATTTTTATTGGGTTGCCTAGTGATGGGAGCGATCTCTTCAGTTGTCGGTTTTTTCTTGATCAAAACCTTATGGAAGTACTCAATATTGATGAAATGGGGTAAAAGGAAAAGCTAATCTGAACGTTCAGGTGTAAGATATATAACACCAAATCTCAAATAACATTTGGTGTTTGGTTTAGTACCTTAGCGAATTAAATTAAGAAGATTGCCTCTCTCTCTTTGCATCACTAACAGCTCATGTTTTTCAAGTTCTAAAAGCTGCTCTTCTGAAAGTGGGGTGATCGCGACTATGTAACGAAACCTCATTGTTGGATACACACCAGTAAAAACCAATTTTGCTCTGGAAAGATGAAAGTCAGAAGTGACCAAAACCACAGATGTTATTCCATGCGCTTCAATAATATTTTGAGATAAAGTGGCATCTTCAAAGGTGAATCGACTCTCTACAATGGGGCAAAAGTTAACTTCTGGTATTCCTCTACTTAGCAGATACCGCTTTAGATATTGTCCATGGGCTATCGAAGTGGTATTAAAATGAGCCCCCACACCTCCGGTGCAGATAACCTTAAGTGTAGGTCTTTTTATAAATTCAGTTAACGCTGCCTCACAACGTGACAGGGCGATAACAGATAGATTGCCTTCACTGTCATTGGGCGCACCTAAAATCACCATTGCCGTATTCACTGTACCAACTCCCAAAACATCAAAGTTACATAAAGTAAACGACTACCGACCAGCTAAGGCGCTAGCAGGCTGTGTTTGACTCGCTTTCCATGCTGGATATAGAGTCGCTATCAAACTCATCACAAAGGCTAACAATAAAACCAAGCCAACATCGTATAGATGTAACTCTGATGGTAGAAAGTCGATAAAATAGATATCAGCAGAGAGAAGCTGTATGCCTAAAACATTCTCTATCCCTTTGGCTATCAAACTTAAGTTTTCTGCGATCAGAACACCCAAAGCACCACCGAGTAGACACCCCAACAAACCATTTAATGCTCCCTGAACAATAAATATGGTCATTATGGCACTGCGCTTCATTCCCATGGTCAATAAGATTGCGATCTCAGCTTGTTTATCCCGCACAGCCATTACTAACGTCGAGACGATATTAAAACAGGCTACGGCAATCACCAAAGCAAGCACTAAGTACATAACACTGCGAACCAACTGAATGTCTTGGTAAAGATGTCCCTGAGTACGTGTCCAATCTGTAATATAGAGATATTGTTCTTGGCTAAAGCCCAGTTCACGAATAAGACGCGGCGCTTCAAATACTTCAGCAGTTTTGATCCGAACCCCTGAAACTTGATCGTCCATATTCAAAATGGAAGCAGCGTATTGCATCGGCACATAGGCAGTCGATAGGTCAAGCTCCCCGCCTAGCTCAAACACACCTACCACAGTAAAACGGTAACTCTTAGCTGAACCTATGCGCTTCGTAGTCGGATCAGGATTAACGTTTGGCATATACAAGCTTAAAGAGTCACCAACACTTAACCCTAAACTTGTCGCTAAACTTTTGCCCAAAACGATGCTATTTTTATCTTTAACAGCCAGTTTAGACCACGTTTCTGGGGCCATAAACTGTGAGATATTGGAAACCTTTTCTTCATACAGAGTATCGATACCCAATATAGTCAGGCCTTGAAACCCGCCAGGCTTCTGCACTAAACCTTGTAAACGAATATAGGGTGCTGCAGCAACAATACCTGGAATTTTCTTAGCATCTTCAATGATACCCTGCCAGTGATTAACAGGCTGATTGACACCACTGAGCTCTCCATGAGCAACAACCCCAAGCATTCTATTCTCAAGTTCACTCTCAAAGCCATTCATGGCTGAGAGCACCACAATTAATACCGCCACACCTAATGCAATACCAGCCGTCGATGCAAAAGAGATAAAGCTGATAAGATTATTTGATTGGCGCGCCATATAGAAGCGCCAACCTATCCAAATAGAGAGGAGCTGACTCATAAAGCCTTACCTTTAATATCCGCAATTATATATGGTTGCAAATAGCCATCTTTCATCTGCACTTGTCTGTCCATTCTCGCCGCAAGTTTAGTGTCGTGTGTTACCACGACAAACGCGGTGCCTAGCTGATTAGCCAGTTCTTGGATCAATTCATAAACTGCCTCACCACTACTGGCATCAAGGTTTCCCGTAGGTTCATCAGCCAAAACCAGCTTAGGCTTGTTGATAAGCGCCCTTGCTATTGCGGTGCGTTGACGCTCACCTCCTGACATCTCTGCTGGGGTATGGGTCAGTCTGTGTCCAAGACCAACACGTTCTAATAGCACTTTAGCTTCAGCTTCAACCTCTTTTCGATTTCGCCCTTGAATTAACGCTGGCATGGCCACATTTTCAAGTGCTGTAAATTCAGGTAACAGATGATGAAACTGATAAATGAAGCCTAAATCTTGATTTCTCACCTCTGACTGGCGACGAGCTGACAAACCATAAAGATCTTCACCTAACATGATAACGCTGCCACTTGTTGGACGATCTAAGGTTCCCATTATGTGTAATAGCGTACTCTTACCTGAGCCTGATGTACCAACAATCGCAAGTTGTTCCCCTTTAAACACTTGCAGATCCACATCCTTAAGTACTTGAGTATCAACGCTTCCCTCTTGAAAACACTTACTGACATTTTTTACTTCTAGCAATAACTCTGGCATATCTTGTTCACTCTTATATTCTTTGCTCAATCAAACAGGAAAACCTATCCCTACTTCGACGCGTGATTATCTGGTTTGATTAATCAACTGTTAAACTGATCACTCATATCTCAACGCAGTTGCTGGCTGTACATTGGCAGCCCTAAGCGCGGGGTAAATCGTCGCACAAAATGTGATCACTAAAGTGCCAAGTATTATCCAAGCTATTTGGATCCAATCAAGTTGCACAGGCAGAGATTGACCCGCTCCTAAAATAGAGATCCCGACGGAGTTCATCATGGTGTTTAAATTGAGAGTTAACCCAATGCCGATAACCACGCCTAAAATGAGACCTATGATTGCATTAAGCGAACCTTGAAAAATAAATATGCCCATCACACTCGATGTGCTCAAACCTTGAGTTTTTAACACCGCCACATCAGTAGTTTTATCAACCACCATCATGACCAAGGCCGAAACAATATTAAATGCGGCTACGGCGATAATTAAACTCAACATCAAAGACATCATATTCTTTTCCATCTTCACGGCACTAAACAGATGACCATAGGTATCTCGCCAGTCCGATGTGCTGACTTTTATTCCCTGTGAGGTAAACTGAGATTCTACTTGTGTATTTAAACTCTCGGCATTGAAAGGATCACCAAGATAAAGACGAAGATGTTTTATCTCTCCCGGTTTTTGCCTCATCAAACGCTGTGCGTCTTCATAATGAACATAGGCCAGACTGGCATCAACCTGTGATCCCATCTCAAATACACCTGCAACGACGAATTTTCGTTGACTTGGCACAGGTCCAAGCGGTGAGTAAACCACACCTTCAGCGCTGAGGATCCGAACTTTATCCCCAATGGAAACATCTAAGCGTCTTGCAAGTTCAGAGCCTAAGATAACGCGATACTTTCCAGCTTTAAGCTCACTAAAGTGGGTTGTTAACACACCTTGCATCTTGTCCTCGAGGACTTTTTCATATTCAGGATAGACACCATACACTTGAATAGCGCTAATGTTAGAGGCTGACTGCACCATAGCTTGAGTGGATATACTGGGAGTCGCGGCGAGCACACCGGGTATACTCGTTAACTGAGCAACGTTGGCTTGCCAGTCAGTTAGGGCTTGCTCACTATGAACGGTTAACTGAGGTACAGCACCTAAAATACGTTGCTTTAATTGACCTTCGAGACCATTCATTACTGAGCTGACAACAATCAGCGCTGCGACTCCGAGTAAAATCCCCGAAACCGCAAAAAAAGTAATGAATGAGGCGAACGCATTGGCCTTTCTTGCACGCCAATAACGGAAGCCAATATGTGCTGATAACGCAATATTCATAGTTGCCCAACGACTCTTTAAATATGAGCCTTGCTAAATCATTAAGATGCGCACGATAATAGGGGTAATAGCTATACAAAAACAAGAGGAAATCCATTGATCACTGACTCAAGCGACTATTTTAGTGTCAAGCACGATTTTAAGGCCTACTTAACACCTTGGCCAGAGAATCAGCCTGTTCCATCTGAAAGCGAGTTAGCCCTAATGCTGCCGCTTGGTTTGCAACTCATTAGTGATGTGAAATCCTTAGAGGCTGATTGTTTACTGCAATTAAGACACTTGGATGATGAAGCGAAAACGGTTGTCGAATACCTTAAACTGCAATCGAGAAAAATTGACCTCGTTCTTCAGTATGTCCTTGAGCAGGAAACCCATGAAGGCGAACTGCATTTAGGGCAATTTTTTGGTGGCAGTGGCATCCGCATAAGAAGTGTTTGCCCATTTAATCCAGGAGCTCAATTTAAGATAACATGCCATATAAAAGAGGAACTCGTCGTCCTACTTTGCTTTGGCCAAGTTACAGCTTCTCAAGCTATTGAGCCTAATGACGCTAACAGCAAGGAATGCTACTTAGTCGATATTGAGTTCACCCAAATTTCAGATACAGACATAGAACAGTTGGTAAAAGCCAGCCTAAGCGTACAGCAAAAACAATTAAAGCAACGAAAACTTACCAGAAAAAGTCCATAAATTTTCACTAGCACAAGAGCCTGTATCCCACTACAATAACAGGCATCTTTGTCGCTGATCCCCAGTCATCTCTCAATGAAAGCATTTTCCATATTAACACCACCCGTAGTAAAAACTGCCACTAAGGCGCAAACTTTGTATACCTTAGGCGGAGCATCCCAAGCCATCACCTTAGCAAATTTGGTTAAGGGGTATGATGGACTCACACTGGCGGTCACCAATGACACGCCAACGGCCCTGTTATTAGATAATGAATTAGGTTATTTGCTTCAAGATACTTCTCTCCCGGTTTGGTTATTTCCCGATAGAGAGACCTTGCCATACGACAGTTTCTCTCCCCATCAAGATCTTGTTTCACAACGTCTAGAAACGCTGTCGCAGATCCCCAACGCTAAACGGGGAGTGGTCATAGTGCCTGTCAGCACCTTAATGGTTTTACTGCCACCTAAATCATATTTAGCCGGTAACGTACTTATACTCGCAAAGGGTGATAACTATTGTCTTCAAGATGTCAGGCAGCAATTAATTGATACCGGCTACCATCTTGTTGAGCAGGTTTATGAACATGGAGAGTTTGCCGTCCGTGGATCGATTATCGACCTTTTCCCTATGGGTTCAAATCAGCCTTTTCGTATCGAGCTATTTGATGATGAAGTGGAATCGATAAGACACTTCGATCCTGAGACCCAAAGATCCAGTGGTACGATTGATTCCATACGCTTATTACCTGCAAAAGAGTTTCCCACAGATAATGCAGCCATTGAAGGCTTTCGGCAGAGATACCGACGTCATTTTGAGGTTTTAGTTAAAGAGCCTCAATCAGTCTATCAAATGGTCAGTCGTAACATCATTCCGGCGGGAATAGAAAATTACCTGCCCCTTTTCTTCGATGAAACTGCCAGCTTGTTCGATTATCTACCAGAACATACTCAACTGGTCAATATTGGCGATCTTGAAGCCGCATCAAAGGCTCACTTAGTGGAAGTTGGACTTCGCTATGAAGACAGACGAGTGGACCCACTTCGTCCTTTATTGCCGCCTAAAGACCTTTATCTTCTCACTGAACAGCTTTTTTCAGCCTTTAAAAAATACCCCAGAACCTTGCTAAGGATAGGTGATGCGCAAGAACAAGGTCACAATGCTAAACTTGAAACTCTGCCAGAATTAACAGCAAATCATAAGCTTAAGCAACCTCTTACTCTGCTTCAAGATTATGTTGACGGTGGTGAGAGGATACTGTTCAGTGCTGAATCTGAAGGTCGACGTGAAGCCCTATTGGATCTCTTCAGCAAGATTGATGTCAAACCTCAGGTGTTTAACCACTTCGATGAGTTCATCGACTCAAAAGCCAAATTAGGTCTAATCGTATCACCTCTTTCCAAAGGTTGTATTGTTGAAAAAGCAAGAGGCTCAAAGTTCAGTATTATTTGTGAAACGGAACTCTTTGGTCACCGTATTTCACAGAAGCGTCGACGCGATAAACAAAGACAAATAAGTAGCGATGCATTGGTTAAAAACCTTGCAGAACTCAAAGTCGGACAACCTATCGTCCACTTAGATCATGGTGTCGCCCGTTACCAAGGTTTGGAAACACTCGATACGGGTGGTTTAGTTGCTGAATACCTAAAACTTGAATATACCGGAGGCGACAAACTTTATGTTCCGGTCTCCTCACTGCATTTAATCAGTCGATACAGTGTTGGCCCAGATGAAGAGGCACATCTCAATAAACTCGGTAATGAAACGTGGGCCAAAGCCAAGAAAAAAGCCATCGAGAAAATACGTGATGTGGCCGTTGAACTGCTTGATGTCTATGCCAGAAGACAAGCAAGACCCGGGGACGCTTGCCATATTGATCAAGAGGAATATGCACAGTTTTGTAATAGTTTTCCCTTCGAGGAGACGGTGGATCAGGAAACCTCAATCAATGCAGTGATCACCGACATGACGTCTCCCATCGCCATGGATAGATTAGTTTGTGGTGATGTTGGCTTTGGTAAAACTGAAGTGGCCATGCGCGCTGCGTTTGTTGCTGTAAATGATGGTAAACAGGTCGCGATCTTAGTTCCTACCACTCTACTGGCTCAGCAACATTTTGAAAATTTCAAAGACAGGTTTGCCGATTGGCCGGTAAAAATTGAGGTCATATCACGCTTTAAAACTGCCAAAGAGCAAAAAAGTGTTATGGAGGAACTAAGCAACGGTAAAGTCGATATCGTTATCGGCACTCATAAATTACTGCAATCTGATGCTAAATTTGAAAATCTGGGCTTATTGGTCATAGATGAAGAACATCGATTTGGTGTTCGTCAAAAAGAGAAAATTAAGGCATTAAGAGCCAATGTTGATATCTTAACGTTAACAGCAACACCAATACCGCGCACCTTGAATATGGCAATGTCGGGCATGCGAGACCTGTCCATTATTGCCACTCCCCCAGCGAAGCGTCTGGCAGTAAAAACCTTTATCAGAGAGTACGATAGCTCAACCATTCGAGAAGCCTTATTACGTGAAATATTACGCGGTGGTCAAGTTTACTTTCTACACAATACAGTCGAGACTATTGAGAAGCGCGCAGCAGAAATAAGTGAACTGCTGCCAGAAGCGCGTGTGGTGACCGCACATGGCCAGATGCGAGAGCGTGAACTTGAGAAAGTCATGTCTGATTTTTACCACCAAAAGTTCAATGTGTTAGTCTGTACGACCATTATAGAAACAGGCATCGATGTCCCGTCGGCTAACACCATAGTGATTGAACGAGCGGATAAGTTTGGTCTGGCTCAGCTTCATCAACTCAGGGGGCGAGTAGGACGATCACACCATCAAGCCTATGCATACTTAATGACGCCTCATCCGAAAAGTATGACAAAAGACGCACGAAAGCGCCTCGAAGCCATTGGTGCCCTAGAAGATCTCGGGGCAGGTTTCATGCTAGCGACTCAAGATTTAGAGATACGCGGCGCAGGTGAACTCTTAGGTGATGAGCAAAGTGGCCATATCTCGAAAATTGGTTTTACTCTCTATATGGAGATGCTCGAAGATGCAGTAAAATCCCTAAAAGAAGGCAAAGAACCTTCATTAAGTCAAATGTTAAGACGCCAGTGTGAAATCGATCTTCGCATTCCAGCACTGTTACCTGAAGACTTTGTTCACGACGTTAACATCAGACTATCTCTGTACAAACGCATCGCAAACTGTGAGACAGAGCAAGCACTGGATGAGTTGAAGGTAGAGTTGATAGATCGTTTCGGTCTTCTGCCATCTTCTACTAAAAACTTAATGGAACTGACACTTTACAAGCATCAAGCCACGGCTTTAGGGATCAGAAAACTTGAGATGCACGCTAAAGGAGGTAGCTTAGAGTTCAATGACGATCACTGCGTCGATCCAGGCTTTATTATCGGCTTACTGCAAAGCCAACCACAAAACTATCGAATGGATGGCCCAAGTAAGTTAAAATTCATCATTCCAACTGAATCTCATGCGGACAGACTGGCTCTAGTAAAATTGCTATTGGAGCAATTATCACAACATCGTCTTGGAGACTAATGTGTTAAAGAAAACCTTATTCCCCCTAATAGGAATGCTCTGGATAACGCAAACTTTTGCTCAAGATGAGCGATGGTTTGAAGTCGAGGTCTACTTATTTGAACGCGACGCCAGTCACAGCCAGGAACGCAGCCCTGAACAATTAACCCTCACAGATACAACCAAAGCTGTTGATCTTATATCCCCACTCTTTAGCACAGATATCACAGGCGCAAGTTTAGGATTAGAGGGCTGTTCATCTAGCGATTGGGCGACGAATGCTGATCAATGTAATGCCCAGTTAGAATCAACTCAAGTGAATCATGTAAGCCAGATCCCAGTTAATATCGTCGCAGCAACAGAACAATACGGCGTGCCAGGCGGCCCTCCTGTTTTGCTCTCTAAAGAGCAAAATCAATTTAGCGAGATCATGAGCAAAATAAGCAGGGAGCCCGGAAATAAAAGCCTACTGCATATGTCTTGGCAACAATCGATGTTGCCCCGACACAAAGCTAAGCCTGTAAGGCTCTTTTCAGGACAAGATTACTCCGACCGATTTGAGATAAATGGTCAAACAATTCAAAGTTTTCAATCGGATCTCACCATCCCGCAATTTGACTTTTTAGATACAGGTTTTAGCGCCAAAACAGATAAACCTGTTTGGGAACTAGACGGGACAGTTAACATCTATCTGGATCATTTTCTTTATGTTGAAACCGCATTGAACTTGCGAGAAGAGGGAACAAAAAATCTTGATATTTCATCTAGTTCACTTAATGAAACATTGGAAAAAAATAATAAAATCACTCCTTTTCTTTATGCTTTTCCTTTAACGCAAAATCGTAGGGTACGAAGTGATGAAATACACTATTTTGATCATCCAAAGATGGGCATGATTTTACAGATCAGAAAAATGGAGCAACCAAAAAATAAGCTCAATGAGATGACTGCCAACGAATTCTAGTAAGGTAAAATTGAGAAGTCGAGGTAAATCTCATTCTCCTCGTCTTCTTGCACATACACCTGATCAACTTGAGATTGTGGAGAACCAAGACTGCACCACTCAATAAGGTTATCCACCGCAGGAAATGCACCTTGAGCTAAGATATTGACTGAGCCATTGTCATTATTCATCACATAGCCAGTAATACCCAATTCGTTGGCTTTAGATTGTGCAGAACGTCTAAAGCATACTCCCTGCACTTTACCTGTCACATTGATTAGTACTCTCTTCATCATAAGCCCATTATCAATAATGCCCTTCTCTGAAGATAACCTAATCCTTATCATTGGGCAAAAATCATGCAAAAAAAAACAGCTAACAAAAAAGTGATTAGCTGCATCGGGCGACATACGCAAAAGGGTATGGTCAGTTTTAGACCAGAATTCTATTATGTATCATTATGTAACGAATTAATTATGGACGCTACTTTACACTGCAAAATGCAATTTTAAAACAAAAAATAGACTTTTTAACCAAAAAAAGAACAATAACCGATCTTAAGCTCTTACATTCAAGATTAAATCAGTTTCTTACACTATGTTATTTATTGTTAAGATAATAAACAATATTTATTGTAAAGCAGAACTTTCATATCATATTTAAAGTCTTACCAAAAAAAGTATTATAAATTGGTAAATTTAGACATCTATTTATCGATTGATTTTTGAGCGCGTGAATATATTGGGAGGATAATTTTGAAGTTAACACGCCGTAATAATACGGCGCTGGTATTATGCGTTTTTGAATGTTTGAATAACAGAAAGATAACTCGCTAACATGGGAAATTTATGAGGTTGTTCCTCATCCCAACAGATCTGATAAAAATCACTAAGCGCTTCACTCACTGCTTGATTATCAAACACTTCATCTTTCCTTGAGAGTATAACTAAAGATTTTTTTCTATTTTCATTTCTAAAATCTGCCACACATTTATTCGCAATATCAGCATATTCTTCGGGTCTATCTAATTTACCCAGCATATTATGTTGAGGTGTTAAATTAGGGTTAATGAGTACAGATTTTAATCCATTCAAAAAACCAATTCGTTCAGCCCAATAGCCCCCCAAACCAACACCAATAATGATCGGGTTAGAATCATCACTTAACTGCAACTGCTTACTGACATCATTAAGTAAATACTGCATGTCATGTTTTGGATGTAAGGTACTATAACTAAGTAAACGTACATCTTTATCAATAAATTGTAACTGACGAATTTTCTCGTGGTTACCCGGACTGGTTGCATCAAAGCCATGTAAATAGAGAATCATTTGATCACCTATAAAAATTCAGAAGATAAACCTTAACTAAGTTGAATGTTTGGAATATTGAGATAAATCAAAATTCCAAACATTATTGATTATTAATCTTTAATAAATGTCATAGCAAGCGCTTGCGCTTGCTGCCATCTTTCACTGTTTTCTAACCCCAATGCCACAGCCTTACCCTCAGGCTTTAAAAGCTGGCCAGGATACTCAGGCTTACTCTCTGGCCATATCAGCTCATTAAGTACTTCAGTTGCCCCTTTTGCATCGTTGCAAATTAAAATCATATTGCAGCCCGCATCGAGTGCAGCCTGAGCTCTCGCTTTATAGCCACCAACAACTCCAGCGCCCTTCATCCCCAAATCATCAGAGAATATAACGCCATTGAAGTTAAGCTCCCCCCTTAATACCTCTTGTAACCAATATGAAGAGAAGCCTGCAGGATTAGGGTCTACCTTTGGATAGATCACGTGTGCAGGCATTACCCCCTGCAACTGCCCCTTAGCAATGAGATGTTTAAAGGGCTGCATATCAATCTCAAATATCACTTTCTTACTACGCTCATCATAAGGTTGAGCAATATGGGAATCTGCAACCACACTTCCATGTCCAGGAAAATGTTTACCTACCGATGCCATTCCTGCTTGATGCATTCCTTCGATAAAACTTCCAGCAAGCTCTATCACTTCACTAGGCTCTGAGCTAAAGGCACGTTTACCTATCACTTCACTCACTCGATTGAGGTCAAGCACAGGTGCAAAACTCAAATCAATATCGCAAGCAAGTAACTCTATAGCCATAAGAAAACCTAACTCAACGGCCCATTTTTTGGCCAGTTCCATATCGCCAGATGCAAATGGTAGAATATCTCCCATGGCTGGAATGTAGGTAAATCCATCTCTGAACCTTTGTACTCTGCCCCCTTCGTGATCCACTGCAATAATAAGATCTGGTCGTACAGAGCGAAGCATCTGTATTAATGAAATTAGTTGTGGGCGGTCAGAATAATTTCGACTGAATAATATGACTCCACCCACCATAGGATGTTTCAGTTGTATCAGCTCCTCTTCAGAAGCTTGAGTCGAAAGCAGATCAAGCATTAAGTAACTCACAATACCCCTTAATTATAGAAATAGAACAATGAAAATGACTGGGTCAATTAAGTTTTTTGTTTCATAAATCGAAACAAAAACAAACACAAATTATACAAACTTCTAATCATAAATTGACTTAGCTAATCTAATCTGAAAATCTAAATTAAAAAAACTCATGCTAAGCCCTATATAAAAATGTGGGATACTTTCAGGAAAAGCAACCACACTATCTCTGTAGATTACCATATCACGGCTTTTTCCCTTTACATTTTACAGATCTCAAGGAAAATTTAATCTAGTGTTGATAGTGCTGACATAACAATTAAAGCAAATAAGGTGTTAAACATGATTAGTGTATTTGACATGTTCAAAATAGGCATTGGTCCTTCAAGTTCCCACACTGTAGGTCCAATGAAAGCGGGTAACATCTTTGTTCAAGATCTCGATAAAGCAGGTCTATTAAATTCAACAGATGAATTACGATCAGAGTTGTTTGGATCATTAGGTCAAACAGGTAAAGGTCATGGTACAGGTAAAGCTGTGATCTTAGGGCTAATGGGGGAAGCACCGGATACGGTTGTAACTGAAACCATAGATGAGATTTTAGATAAAGTCAGTCAAAGTGAACAACTGCTGATGGCAAACGGTAAAAAAGTCATCTTCACTCGTGAACGAGGCATCACCTTTCATAGGCGGAAAAGCCTTCCCGCTCATGCAAATGCTATGACACTTTATGCCTATAACCAAGGCAAGTGTATATTCGATAGAACATATTACTCCGTCGGTGGCGGATTTATCTTAGATCAAGATGAGATTCTGGCACAGAATGCTTCACCTGCAGTTCCTATCCAATCCGCTCCCTATGATTTTGATAGCGCAACTCAACTCTTAGCTCTTTGCACCGAATATGGATTAAGTATCTCTTCACTCATGATGGCAAACGAACTCAGTATTGCCCCTGAAGCTGAAATAAAACAAAAGTTATGGTTTATCTGGCAGACCATGAAAACTTGCGTAGAACGGGGTTATCAAAAAGAAGGAATATTACCAGGAGGACTGAAACTTAGGCGTCGTGCTCCTGCCATGTACCGTCGACTTAAAGCTGAAGGGAAAAACAGTGTCGATCCTCTCACTGTTCTCGATTGGGTTGATCTGTTTGCACTGTCAGTTAACGAACAAAACGCAGCTGGAGATCGTGTCGTCACAGCCCCCACCAATGGAGCTGCCGGAATTATTCCTGCCGTACTCTGTTACTACGACATGTTTGTTCAAGAAGTCGATATCGAAGTGTGTTGCCGCTATCTGTTAACCGCTGCTGCTATCGGTATCCTCTATAAGAAGAATGCGTCTATCTCAGGGGCTGAAGTGGGTTGTCAGGGAGAAGTTGGTGTTGCCTGCTCTATGGCAGCTGGTGCACTCACTGAAATTATGGGTGGTACCATTGAGCATGTTGAAAATGCTGCTGAAATTGGGATGGAGCATAATCTAGGCCTTACATGTGATCCAGTCGGTGGCTTAGTTCAGGTTCCCTGTATCGAACGAAATGCTATGGGAGCAGTAAAAGCGATTAATGCATCAAGAATGGCACTGCATGGTGATGGGAACCACAAAGTCTCTCTAGATAAAGTGATTAAGACTATGATGGACACAGGCAAAGATATGCGCAGTAAATACAAGGAAACAGCCAAAGGTGGTTTAGCTGTTAATATCGTAGAGTGCTAATCGAATCTCATTAGTAAGAATAAAAAACTCGCCATTTGGCGAGTTTTTTATTCTAAATGTAGAATGCCGAATATCGACTAGCGCACCGGCAGGTCGATATTAGAAAACATATTTTCAATCAACTGTGGGTCTCTTAATCCGACGGCCTTTTCAACCACTTCTTTTGTAAGGTGTGGAGCAAAATGTTCTATAAACTCATACATATAAGTTCTTAAGAAGTTGCCTTTCCTGAAACCGATTTTAGTTGTGCTGTGCCCAAACAGATGGCTTGCATCGATTGCAACAAGATCTCTATCTATCGTAGGATCAATCGCCATTGATGCGATAACCCCAACCCCGAGCCCTAAGCGTACGTATGTTTTTAACACATCGGCGCTGGTTGCACTAAACACCACTCTAGGTTCTAGCCCAGCTCGGTTAAATGATTTTTCAATCTCAGATTCACGATCAAAACCAAATACATAGGTAACTAACGGGAAACGCCCCAAATCTTCGATACTGATATTACTGCGAGATGCCAGTGGATGATCACGTTTAACCACAATAGAACGATTCCAGTGATAGCACGGCAACATAATCAAATCTGAATAAAGATGCATGCCCTCTGTCGCAATAGCAAAGTCCGCATCTCCACGAGCTGCAAGCTCACTTATCTGTGAAGGCGTACCTTGATGCATGTGAAGGTTCACTTTAGGATAACGATCGATAAAACCTCGAATAATATTCGGTAATGCATATCTAGCTTGTGTATCTGTTGTGGCTATATTCAACTCGCCTTGATCTGGCTTGGTGTACTCTTCAGCCACTTTCTTAATACTTTCAACTTTACCTAAGATACTATTTGCTATGCTTATTACCTGCTCGCCAGCAGGTGTCACATGAGTTAAATGCTTCCCGCTACGACCAAAAATTTGAATTCCTAATTCGTCTTCAAGCATTCGAACCTGTTTACTGATCCCTGGCTGAGATGTATAAAGGTTTTCAGCCGTTGCCGACACATTGAGGTTATGATTTACCACTTCGGCAATATACCTGAGTTGCTGTAGCTTCATCTTTTATCCTTCAATTTGACCTAAGTTATCGCTTAGTTCATTAGGTCGGTATGGTCAATGACTATAAGAATTAGTTATAGTTTACGGTAAAAATTAAATCAATATGGAATATAACATAGAGTTCACGATAATCACACGACATTAGCAAAATCCAAGACTAAGATAACTATGCTAGACTCTTGATTTATAGTAGCATTAAAAGAATTGCTTATTTGATGGTAGACCTATGATATTTACTTTGGTTCTGGTCCTAATTGGTGCTCTCTTATTTCTGGTTATTGGTGTAAACGTCGTTCAGCAACAAAAAGAACGAGTGGAAGCCGAACGAAGAGCTGAGTTGGCCAGACAACGGGCTATTATTGATGAGACCGAAGAGGTGTTATCGCATACTGGGATGTTTCCTTGTTCATCACAAATTGTTTTAGTTCTTTATAAGCGTGTTCAAGATTCATTGAAATTAGCAAAAAATATGGCAGGAAATCATGCCTCTGATTATGAACGTCGTTTAAATGACATTAATGCTCAAGTCACAAGTATAAATTCAGGCCCTAAAAGTGCACCAGCAATTGAAGGGTTTAGACTTCCGGATAATGATAAGCAAATTCTGACTTTAGTACAGGTACTCAAGAAATTAAAAGCAATCTTGAGAGCAGAACATAATAAAGGGAAAGTCGATATTGCAGTATTCGCTGAAGAGGAAGGAAGGATAGACAGTCTTCAGTTACGTATTAACGTCGACTCTATGCTTTCAAGAGCAAGAAATGCATCAGTGACCAAGCAATACGGCTCGGCAAAGCAAATGGTGACCAAAGCACTTTCTACACTGCAAGCGATTAAGGCGCAAACGCCTAATGATCCGTTTATTGGTCGTAAAGTAGATGAAGCAAAAGCTTTGTTAGATGAAGTAATGAATGCTCAAAAAGAAGCGGCACCTGCAGCACGACAGGATAACAAAGAAGAAGAAGAGGATATTGATGTACTCTTCCAACCCAAAAAGAAATGGTGATCCCACTCAATATAGCTTAACGCCTTGATAATGAAACCAGCTTAACCGCTGGTTTTTTTAGGCCTGAAAAACATCATCTACGTTAAAAGTAAATATAAAAAAACCCCGATGAACGTCGGGGTTAGATACAAGTGCAAGGTAGTAAACTTACGCTACTTACTCTTTAACTTTTTCCTTAGTAGTCTTAGCTTTTGGTTTTGCCGCCACTTTAGGTTTGGCTTTTTTCTTAGCCTCCGTCACCCATTTACCGTCGATGTATTTTGATGTCCAGCCGCTCGCTTTACCATCAATGTCAGTCGCTACATATTGCTCTTTCGTCTTACGACTGAAACGTACAGTGGCTTTATTACCTTCATCATCTTCCACTGGCGCATCGGCTAAATAAGCATATTTAGGCCACAAAAGTTCACGATACCTCACCAGCTCTTCAACTAATGGTGGACGTGTCTCTCGCGACTTAGGGAAGGTACTTGCAGCCATAAAAATACCTGCTGCACCATCTCTAAGCACGAAGTAACCGTCTGACTTAGTACATTTGAGTTCAGGGAGATGAATAGGATCTTCCTTTGGTGGTGCTGCCTCACCGCTTTTCAACAGTTTACGCGTATTTTTACATTCAGAATTGGTACAACCAAAGTACTTACCAAACCGACCGTTTTTCAGTTCCATATCATTGCTACAACGATCACATTCAATGATAGGTCCTTCATAGCCCTTAATCTTGAACTGGCCTAACTCAACTTCATAACCAGCACATATGGGGTTATTGCCACAGACATGAAGCTTACGAGTCTCATCGATTAAGTAACTGTCCATCGCAGTACCGCAGACGTCACAACGATGCTTAGCACGTAATGCATCTGTTTCAGCATCCTCGCTGTTCTCACTTATCGCCTCTTCACCAGAGGTTAAGTTCATCGTTGTCTTACAACGCTCTTTTGGCGGTAATGCATAGCCTGAACAACCAAGGAATACACCTGTAGTCCCCGTTCGGATCCCCATGGGTCTACCACAAGTCGGACATTTGATATCCGTTAACACCATCTCATTAGGACGCATACCGCCCTCTTCTGGTGCTAATTCCGCTTGATCCAGTTGTTTGGTTAAATCTTTATAGAAACCATCAAGTACTGTCTTCCACTCAAGCTCACCATGAGCAACATCATCAAGGGTTTGTTCCATGCTTGCGGTAAAGTCATAGCTCATTAACTCTTTAAAACTACCGACTAGACTCTCACTAACGATCTCTCCCATCTTTTCTGCATAGAAACGACGGTTTTCAACCTTCACATAACCACGGTCTTGAATGGTTGAAATAATCGTTGCGTAAGTCGATGGACGACCGATACCACGTTTCTCGAGCTCTTTCACTAAAGAGGCTTCGCTGTACCTTGCGGGTGGCTTAGTAAAGTGCTGTTTATGCAGTAACTCATCTAAAGAAAGCACATCCCCTTTTGTCACTGCAGGTAAAGTACTCTCCTCTTCATTTTTCTTTTTAACCGCGGTTTGAACTCGTGTCCAACCATCGAATCGTAAAGTTCGACCCGTTGCCTTGAGCTCATATTCGCCAGCTTTAACAGTCAAACGAGTCGCATCGTATTTTGCAGGCGTCATCTGACAAGAGACAAACTGACGCCAAATCAATTCATAAAGACGCTGAGCATCACGTTCCATATCACTCATGCTTGCAGCATGAACAGAAACATCTGACGGACGAATCGCTTCGTGAGCCTCCTGAGCCCCCTCTTTACTGCCATAACGTAATGGCTCAGCAGGTAAGTACTCCTCACCATACTCTTTGCTAATCATCTCACGAACATTTTCGACTGCTTCTTGACTCAAGTTAGTTGAGTCGGTACGCATATAAGTAATATGGCCCGCTTCATAGAGGCGCTGAGCCATCATCATGGTTTTCTTAACACCAAAACCAAGTCTAGTACTCGCAGCTTGCTGCAATGTAGAGGTAATATAAGGCGCTGAAGGTTTACTCGATGTTGCTCTATCATCACGAGCGGCAACCACAAAGCTTGACTGTGCTAATGCATTGACAGCAGTTTGGGCTTGCAATTCGTTAACAGGGTTAAATGCCTTATCTTGGAATTTAACCACTTCCATTTTTAGCAAATCGTTAGTCAAGGTATTTAAGTTTGCATGTATGTCCCAGAACTCTTCTGGCACAAAAGCTTTAATTTCACCTTCTTTCTCAACCACTAAACGAGTCGCTACCGATTGCACACGGCCAGCCGAAAGTCCTCTTGCAACTTTTTTCCAAAGCAGCGGAGAAACCATAAAGCCAACCACGCGGTCAAGAAAACGTCGCGCCTGTTGCGCGTTGACCATATTAGTGTCTAAAGTTGCAGGTTTACTAAATGCGTCCTGAATAGCTGATTTAGTTATTTCATTGAAAACAACCCGTTGATAACGAGATGGGTCCCCTCCAATTACCTCTTGAAGATGCCAAGCAATGGCCTCTCCCTCTCTATCCAAATCGGTTGCGAGAAAGATATGATCTGCGCTTTCCGCTAAAGCTTGCAGTTCCTTGACCACTTTCTCTTTACCGGGGAGCGTTTGATACTTGGCTTTCCAGCCATTTTCAGGATCAATTCCCATACGAGTAACCAGCGCTTGTTTCGCTCTTTTACTCTTATAAATAGCTTTTTCTTCAGGAGACATCTTCTTAACTTCAGCGGGCGTTTTAGTCGCCACATTCACTTCAGCTGTTGATGATGTTGGTAGATCACGTATGTGACCCACACTCGATTTCACGATGTAATCTTTGCCGAGATATTTATTAATAGTCTTGGCTTTGGCCGGTGATTCGACAATAACTAGCGATTTACCCATAGAATGATCTGCGCCAAAAGTCTCAAAAATTTGTTAATTGGCTCCATATATAGAGTGTTGTCTCGATAGTTTCAAGTTAATCCCTCTTTTTTTTATATCGTTTAGCCAATTTTTGAGCATTAATTAAAAAAATGTAAAATATATTTCTGCGTATTTAAAAACAAATATTTCATTATTAGTCAGCTAGCAAGGTTATCTTGTGAATTTCAATGCACATATGACCAATTCACTCTTTAGGTACAACTTGTTAACCCTTAAAGCTCACGTATACTGAGCCAAAATTAAACAAGTTTAAAGAAGAGGCAGACTCAGGCGACCTCAAACTTAACGGGTGATTACAGGAAAAGAGAATCCAATCAATAACCTTAATTGCCTGCATAACAAGGATAATAAATGAAGCATTTTGAAGCGAACTTTGATGGACTCGTTGGACCCACCCATAACTATGCCGGTCTCTCTTTTGGCAATGTAGCCTCTTTTAGCAATGCATCAGCGGTATCCAATCCTAAAGCCGCAGCTAAACAGGGGTTAAAAAAAGCAAAAGCTCTAGCAGATATGGGAATGGTTCAAGGTATGCTGGCCCCTCAGGAGCGCCCAAACCTTCATACACTACGCCGAATTGGTTTTTCGGGCACTGATGCTGAAATATTAAATAAAGCAGCCAAAGAGGCTCCTGCGCTCCTGCGGGCTTGTTGTAGTGCATCAAGTATGTGGACAGCCAATGCAGCAACCGTATCACCCAGTGCCGATACCCAAGATGGTAAAGTGCATTTTACCCCTGCAAACCTCGTAGATAAGCTGCATCGTAGTATCGAACCAACCACAACGGGGAATATTTTAGCGGCAACCTTTAATAATCCTCGCTACTTCAGTCATCACCAGCACCTGCCTGAACAAGCCAGTTTTGGTGATGAAGGGGCCGCTAATCACACGCGACTCTGTGAAAGCTATGGTGACAGAGGTCTTGAGCTATTTGTCTATGGACAAGAAGCGACAAATCCAAACGCACCTAAGTCTAAAAAGTACCCAGCAAGGCAAACCTTAGAAGCCTCCCAAGCGATCGCTCGTCTTCACGGGTTAAGTGAAAACAACACGGTATACATCTCCCAAAACCCTGATGTGATTGACCAAGGTGTATTTCATAATGACGTGATTGCAGTTGGCAACCAGAACGTACTTTTCTACCACCAACAAGCATTTCTGAATACACAAAATAAACTCGATGAGATACAGCGTAAGTTTGCTAACTCAGACCTTCATTTTATCGAGGTGCCAACCGCAAAGGTCAGTATTGAGGATGCCGTCAAAACTTACCTATTCAATACTCAAATTATCACCCTTCCCTCTGGTGATATGACCATCATTGCGCCGACTAACTGCCAAGAGAATCCGGCGGTTTTCGCTTACCTCAATGAGCTAATAACATTAGGAACCCCAATTAAGCAGGTCAACTACTTTGACGTTAAGCAAAGCATGCAAAATGGCGGTGGTCCCGCTTGCCTTCGCCTGCGGATAGCCATGAATGATATCGAGTTAGCGGCGGTTAATCAGAATACCTTAATGAATGAGGCATTATTCACTCGCTTAAACGTTTGGGTTGATAAACATTACCGCGATCGTCTTATCGTCGATGATTTAGCAAACCCTCAGTTACTTATCGAATCTAGAACCGCATTGGATGAACTCACGCAGATAATGAAACTCGGCAGTGTGTATCAATTTCAGAAGTAACTTAAGTCTTACTATTTATCTATAAAAAACCACCTTCACTGGTGGTTTTTTATGTAGTCAAACTTTATGCTAATATTTGACGAACTGTATACATCACATATTTATGTCAACTACAGCAACTGTTGAGATGACTCCGTCAGGAGTTGTCACGCTTATCGTCAACACACCATCCTCAGGTTCATCAGGAGCTTTTACCGCAAACGTGTCGCACCGCGCACCATTAAAGTTAGTGTTAGGCCATGCAATAGGATTCGTGGTCGCAACACTACCAGCAGAAGACACAGCATTAATCTGACTACCTGAAGGCATTTGCTGATTATGTAAATCTGAAATACAAAGAGCAACATAGCCTATCGATTTAGGTGCTAGATCTAATATATGTACTCCAGTATCTGTTGCGCTATCTGTAACTATAGGCTGTGAAGCAATAGCGGCACTTCCAGACATGACTAAAACAAGGTTTTGCCTAACAAAAGTACTGGTACTTTGAGCTGTAAAAGATGCGCAGCCTGCATGAACAGGTTCTGCACACAACACTCCATTATAGAGATCATCCTTTGTGTCAAAACTCCCATTAGAATCAAAATCAATGAGTTCCTCTAAATCACCACCACCAGCACCAGTACCCTGCTCAGGGTTAAACAAGCTATCTTCATTAAAGTCTTCAAAAGGCTCATTTAAATCAAAATCTACACCGGCAGTATTTTTTCCTAAAAAGGCTGTTAACTCATCAGTATCGAATCGTCCATTACCATTAGTATCAGCAAAAGACTCCTCTCCTACTGCTGTAGCCGTTACTGTTGTCCTTCCCCCCATTGGTTGACCTAAGTAATAATGCTGACGGACATCCCAATACTGACGTCCTTGTCCATCTAGAGCTAACGGTTGGACTGTTGCCCCAAAAGGCCGTGGATTTTTACTCTGCCAATCTACAGTACAATCACCATTAGTCGTCAAACATGAGTCAACAATGTCACCACCTTCGGTCCTAAACGTCACTGATGTACCATCTGGTACTCGATTATTAAACGCATCTGAAAGCTTTGCAGTTATCTGAACAAGCGTACCTTCCTCACTCCACCCCTCAGGATTAAAATTTGAAGCTGAAAGTGAGAAGCTATCTTGATCAGGAATACCTGTTGTGACAACTAACTGGCTTGATTGGCTTGAAATAACCGGATCAGAACCATTGATAGTCCCTGTTAAGCGTATAACGGTTGCTACTGAACCTGAACCGACAACGGTTTGAACAAAACCCTGCTCATTTGTACTCGCAGACACTGGATTTAATTTAATGCCACCGACATCGGTGTTGAGACTAAAATCGACTAGCTGATTGCTAACAGGCAAACCATTTGTATCTAGTACCTTAAAAATAACCGTAGATGATTCAGGTAAACCAGTTCCAACAATTCCTATTTTTTCAGGTGTTGCTGATAAATAAACAATACTGCCTATACTGGCCGGCAAAATTGAAATACTCGCGTTGGCTGATAGACTCTGCCCCCCAGCGTTAGCTGTTACGTTTATCTGATCATCACCACTACATCCTTGTGCGAGGTATGTGCTAGATGCCACGCCATTTACGGCTGTAACAGGTGTGCTTAAAATAGCTTGAGGTGTTGAAAAAGACGCACAAGTAGATGTAAAGTTAACTTCAACAGGCTGAGTAAATAGATTATTATCGCCATCTTGAAGTTTTACACTAACAGTTGCAGTACCACCGGCAGATAACAGTGTTGTCGAGATTGAAGCAACTCCGGAAACAAAAGGCTCACCACTTCCCATAAATACGTTTGTAGCACCCACTACAACAATGACCTCTCCTTTTTCACCTGTTTCTAATAAAGCGACAGCTTTACCTGCGCCTAAATCCGTTCCCGCATAAATGTCGACTATAGCAACACCTTCAACAGTAACAGCAGCATCAACGGGTATTTCACCTTTCGCTGATGTAAACGTCACAATAACAGGCTTATTAACCCCTGTAACAGTCGCAACAAGTTTGCCAGGTTTAGTTGTCGATATTGTATCAGTAGCATTACCATCAGAATCTGTTAATGTCAGTACAATGACAGCTCCCCCGCTAGTATCACCACCATCTCCGGCCATATTGACGCCAACGGTTGGTGAAGTTCCGCTAAAACCATCAACACTAGCAGAGACACTAGCCGCCCCAACGACGTTAGAAGTGGCAAGTTCAATTTGCGCTTGGCCCTCAGCATTAGTTAATGCCGTCCCTGTCCCCGGATTAAAAGCCCCTAAAGAGTCATCACTTAACGCGAAATTCACCAAGGTATCCACCATTACACCTGTTTTTGAATTAGACACTATGGCGGTAACTGTTGCAGGCGTAGCAGCATTAATATCGGTATTCGAAATAGATAACGAAATGGATATGGAACCTTCATCAGGTTCAGGATCCGTGGGGTCTGAAATATCCCCACCACCACTACATGCAATCATAAAAAAAGACAAAAAGAATGCGATAAACAATTTATATGCTGACTGCATGTCAGACTCCCCGTTACTCAAAATGTAATTTTTAGCAAAGCGCCTATTACTTATAGGATAAGATTACATAATTTTCACGTTACATTTCCATAACTATCTTGTTTTATTTACTCAAAACACTAATAAAGTTTAACTTACTGCCCATATCCTCACCGTATTTTGCATGTTAGGCTTATTGCGCAAATTGAAAGCATAATAATTATACAGGAATCACAATGGCATTAACTCAATCAAAAAAGCTCGGTCTCACGAGTAAGATACTTATCGGTATGGGAGCCGGTATCATAATAGGGTTACTTTTAAGGAATTTATTTCCCGATAGCAGTTTTATAGACGAATATATCACTGAGGGGTTTTTACACGTCATTGGCACTGTTTTCGTCTCTGGCCTTAAAATGTTGGTTGTCCCCTTGGTCTTTATCTCTCTCGTTTGCGGGACCTGCTCACTGAGTGATCCTTCTAAACTTGGACGACTCGGCGGCAAAACCCTCGCTTTTTATCTCTTCACTACCGCAATCGCAATTACCGTTGCGATCTCCGTTGCAATTATTATCCATCCTGGCAACGCGTCATTAGTCAGTGAAGGACTCAGCTTTAACGCAAAAGAAGCCCCCAGTTTATCAGAAGTGTTAATCAATATAGTCCCAACCAATCCGATGAAGGCGATGAGCGAAGGTAACATGCTTCAAATCATCCTATTTGCTGTCATTTTCGGTTTTGCTATATCACACATCGGCGAACGGGGAAAACGCGTTGCAGCGCTATTCAATGACCTTAACGAAGTCATTATGCGAGTGGTGACACTCATCATGCAGTTAGCTCCATATGGTGTCTTTGCTCTAATGGCAAAGTTGGCGCTCACATTGGGATTAGAAACCTTCAGCAGTGTGGTTAAGTACTTCTTGGTAGTCTTAGGAGTGTTGTTGATCCATGGATTTATTGTTTACCCAGCTCTACTCAAAATCTTTACCGGACTTAATCCTTTTACGTTTATCCGTAAAATGAGAGACGTGCAGCTATTTGCATTCAGTACAGCAAGTTCAAACGCCACTTTACCTGTCACGATTGAAGCCGCTGAACATAGGTTAGGTGTTGATAATAAAATCGCCTCTTTCACTCTGCCTTTGGGAGCGACAATCAATATGGATGGTACAGCCATCATGCAAGGTGTAGCGACGGTATTTATTGCACAAGTTTATGGTGTAGATCTTACCATCACTGACTATACTATGGTCGTTGTTACTGCCACATTAGCCTCGATTGGTACAGCTGGAGTGCCTGGTGTTGGGCTTATAATGCTCGCCATGGTACTTAATCAAGTCGGACTGCCAGTAGAAGGCATCGCACTGATTATCGGCGTAGACAGATTACTGGATATGGTAAGAACGGCGGTGAATGTCACCGGTGATACTGTTGCAACTGTTATTATTGCAAAGTCAGAAAATGAGTTTGATGAAGTCGTTTATAATGATACTCAAGCTGGAAAAACGGCAGGTAGCTTTAACGCACAACTGCACGCAAAATAAAACAACAATGACACTCTTCACTTGAAACTATAAAAAAGGCGTCCTCATTGGACGCCTTGTTTATTTAAACTTATCTTTCCCAGTATGCTTCTTCCAAACTGTCTTCACGCTCAGGCAAACCACTGGACAAACGTGGACTATGTTGCGCTAACACTTCATAAGCGACGCGATTAGCATACTTACACACTTGTGAGAATGATGAATAACATAGACCATCACGTTTATGCTTACTTGATCCCGGCACGTTCGCCTTATGGAACGTATTAGAAGCTAAATCATGAAGCAGTGCGGCTAAGGCACCATCACCAGCGCCATTAGTGTTACGTATCTTCTCTGGGCCACCCATGTAAGGTGAGATATGGGCATACACCTTAATTGGAGTGTCACATGCCGACTTTAACTTAGGGCGAGAAAATTCGTAACGATTAAACTCAGGGATCATACCGGGCAATAAAGTATGAGTCGTTTCACGCTTTTCAGAGTCATCCGTGTAACCCGCCATGTATAAACCCAACGCACCTGCAGTCGTTAATACGAGATCACATAACTCAAGTGCTGTTTCACTTGCTTGAAGCGGATCTTTAAAACCAGTTAGTGCTTCACCTTCATCTTCATTCATCGCAAGAATGGTGACGTTCTCTTCAATAAACTTTTTCCACCACAGAGGATCGCTCTCAATTAAAAAGCGTGTACCTAAGGTTAATACCACAGGAACCTCTGCCTCTTTAGCATACTCAATCGCTTTTAATGCAGCAGCAGAGATCTGATCACCATCGCTGGCTCTCATTAAATAAGCTGTTAAAACCAGAGCTGAAGCGCCTTGAACTACTTCTTTATTAATAAACTCAGGGCTAAGCTTATCCATCGAACCTTTACTAATTGCAAAAGTCCGCTCACCACACTCAGAGATAAGCGTAAAACAACGGCCTATTGGACCTTCTACCGGTTGCAAATAGTTAAGATCAACTTTAGAAGAGGTATTGCAAAGGTAACGGTAAGCATAGCTGCCGACTTCGATATTTTTGCTCATCACACCAAATAATACTGATCTGTCATCTGCAAGAATAGAGTAGTTGTGAACCGTATTACCAATCGTACCACCAGCAAATTCATCACTGATTAACTGCAGACTCTTTAACTCTGAATATAAAGTGTGAGCAGTCTCATCATCGATTAAGGTTGAATTACCTTTAGGTAAGTCATAACGAGCAAGCATTTCATCAGCAACTTTAGCTTCAATATCAACCAAAGTTTGATCTATACCAGTAACGTACGTTGGAAACCGCTTAGGTTGCTGAGTGAGTTGCGCCAACAATGGGTCACGATTTTGTACAGGAAAGTAATGCTTTGACTTTCGTTGACCTGGAAACTTCATGTAATGCTCTCGTTGAATGGTAACGGATTCACCCAAAGCCACAATACACCCGCTAAGCCCGTTACAGAAGGCAAAAGTGAACATCGACACTGTGGCTTGGATTAAATACCTGATAAGAAAAGTATCAGGTATTAAGACAATTAAATATTTATATTTGCTTCAATGCTTGAGAGCCAATATAAATGGCGGCAGATACTAACACAAACAGCGAAATTCACCAGAACCTAGGTCAAGTTTTACCTATTCACCTCATGAAAGGCTATCAAATTACATTAAATTATCTTTGCCCAATAAAAAAGCCCGCTCAAGTAAGCGGACTTTTTAAATGAGTGTTTGCTCATTAAATACGTGTAATTGAAGTAAGGCTTAACTTAAAGCAACCACAATCTCTTCGCTAACGACTGCAACACTTTGCGTACCGTCAAACTTGCTGTATTTAGTTTGACCACTATCAGCAACTTTACCGTAATAAGCAACGAGCGGCTTAGTCTGTTCATGATAAATATCAAGACGCTTACGCACTGTGCTCTCTTCATCATCAGGACGGATAGCCAAATCTTCTCCGGTCACATCATCTTTACCCTCAACCTTAGGTTGATTAAAAACAAGGTGATAAACACGGCCAGAACCAGGGTGAACACGACGTCCACTCATACGCTTAACAATCTCTTCATCGGGCACATCGATCTCAACGACATGATCGATAGCAATGCCACCTTCCGCCATAGCATCCGCTTGAGGAATCGTACGAGGAAAACCATCTAACAAGAAGCCATTTTCACAATCCGCTTGAGCAACACGCTCTTTTACTAGGCCAATAATCAATTCATCAGAAACCAATTGACCAGCATCCATCACTTTTTTAGCTTCTAAGCCCAGTGAAGTACCAGCTTTAACTGCAGCACGTAACATATCGCCTGTAGAAATTTGCGGGATACCATATTTTTCCATGATGAATTGTGCCTGAGTGCCTTTACCGGCACCTGGGGCACCTAATAACATGATGCGCATCTCGATTGTCCTTTTATTTGACGTATATTTCATTAGGCCGCGATCTTCGCACATTTGGCCGCTATTTTGAAGAGGCTGATCGGGCTTTTAAGCCAGATAATCATTAGACTTTAGCCCTATGTACTAAGAAGGAAATCAAAACAATGAAATTGGCTAACCTCTCATCTTAGTATTTTATCTATTTCTACCCCTTACTTTAGTATAAGAGACTATATAACTTACGACGATATTGGTTTGCCAGTGTATTCCCCTGGCCTAACGCCGTCAGAATTTCTAAAAATAACTGTTTAGCATTACCGTTTTCGACACCAATATCTTTCGATAACGGACTGAATAAGAGGGCTAAGGCTTCCTCATTACGCTTTGCTTGATGCAGCGCTCTAACGAGTAAGAGTAATTGAGCAATATTGTCAGGTTCATTGTCAACAAGCTGCTGTAACTGCCTAATCTCAGGACTATCTGCCGCATCTAATGCCAAGGCCAACTTTGCCTTCAAGCTTTGATAATAACTGTCTTGATCGGCAAGTCCTACGGTGGCTAACAGCTCTACAGCAGATTCAAAATCACCCAACATCAAGCATGCATCAGCATAAACCAAAGCCACTTCGGCATTGGCTGACTCTGTGTATGCTTGCTTCAATAGTACTAAAGCAGGTTCAGCATCTTGTAACGCCAATAGGGTTTTTGCTTCATTAAGTTGAACTTGCCATTGAGCGGGCAGATGCTTATCCAGCATCGCGACTATTTGTTCCTCCTCTTGTTGACCAGCAAAGCCATCAATAGGTTTTCCTTCGCTTAACACTAACGTGGTCGGCATATTTTGAATTTGAAAATAGTTAGCTATCTCTATCTCATTATCACAATCCACTTTTGCCAACACAAAACGACCCAATTGCTTTTGTGCCATCTCCGTCAAGGTTTGAGATAGCGCAACGCTTTCAGGACTTTGTTGCGACCAAAAAGCTAAGACAACAATTTGCTTCATCGATGCATCAACCACATCTTGAATATTATCTTTAGTCAGTTCCAAAATAGCTTCCATAACAATCCTAAATTTTAAAGCAAAAAAAGAGGCCGACTCTTAATAAAAACAAGTCATGCCCCATATTATACCCAAACCTCTTCAAGATGCAGGATTCAGCCCACTGAGGTCGCTTGAGTATATTTCAATTAAAAAACAATTTATTTTAATTGAGCTAAAAGCATCTGGTTCATCAACTTAATGAATGCTGAAGGATCAGCCAAACTGCCTTTTTCTGAAAGCTGAGCTTGTTGAAGAAGCAACTCGCTCCACTGAGCAAATAACGTTTCATCCTGCTCATCGTTTAGACGAGACACCAGTGGATGCTCAGGGTTAATCTCAAAAGTAGGCTTACTTTCAGGAACTGACTGACCAGCCGCTTCCATTAACTTAACCATCTGTGTTGACATTTCACCGTCACCAGCAACCACACACGCAGGAGTGTCGGTCAAACGCGTTGTCACTTTAACCGTTGACACTTTATCACCAAGTGCGTCTTTGATACGCTTAACGAGGCCTTCAGATTCTGTTTCTAACTTCTCTTGCGCTTCTTTTTCACTAGCATCTTCAAGAGAGCCTAGTTCAAGATCACCACGCGTTACCGAATGAAGTTGCTTACCATCAAACTCGGTTAAGTGATTGATCAACCACTCATCGATTCGCTCTGACATCAACAAGACTTCGATGCCCTTCTTACGCAGTAGCTCTAAGTGGGGACTGTTTGCAGCCGCTTCATAGCTGTCAGCAACTATGTAGTAAATCTTGTCTTGCCCTTCCTGCATACGACTAACGTAATCAGCAAGTGAAACCGTTGGCGCAGCATCTTCTGTGTGAGTAGATGCGAAACGTAGCAAGCCTGCAATACGTTCTTTATTAGCAAAATCTTCTGCTGGCCCCTCTTTTAACACTTGACCAAATTCAGCCCAAAAAGACTGATATTTTTCAGCATCATTCTTCGCTAGTTTCTCAAGCATGCCTAAGACACGCTTAGTCACTGCAGTACGAAGCGCTGTCGTTACCTTGTTATCTTGCAAAATCTCACGAGACACGTTTAACGGCAGATCATTTGAATCGATCAGGCCTTGTACGAAACGCAGGTAGCTAGGCATAAACTGCTCTGCATCATCCATAACAAAGACACGTTGTACAAATAATTTCAGCCCATGCTTACGATCACGATTCCACATATCCCAAGGTGCTTTTGCAGGAATATAGAGCAAGCTAGTGTACTCTTGCTTACCTTCAACACGGTTATGGCTCCATATTAGCGGATCGGTATAATCATGAGAGATATGCTTATAAAACTCTTCATATTCCTCTTTAGATACGTCACTCTTATTACGAGTCCATAGTGCAGTCGCCTTGTTCATCGGCTTCCACTGACCTTCAGTCGCCGCTATTGCTTCTTGATCATCGCTTGCTTCAACAGCAGGTGTACCAGCTTCAAACATCTCAACTGGCACCGAGATGTGATCTGAGTATTTAGTAATAATTGAACGTAGACGGAAGTCATCGGCAAACTCTTTCTCCTCTTCGCGCAAATGAAGCACAATTTCTGTACCACGATTTTCTTTTACAATGCTTTCTACTGTGAAGTCGCCTTCACCAGCGGACTCCCATAGAACGCCTTCGTCACTGCTATGACCTGCTGCTCGAGTACGAACTGTCACTTTATCGGCGACAATAAATGAAGAGTAGAAACCGACACCAAACTGACCAATTAGCTGTGAATCTTTTGATTCATCACCAGAGAGGTTCTTAAAGAAATCAGCTGTACCTGACTTTGCAATCGTCCCTAAATGCTCGATCACATTGTCACGAGTCATACCGATACCATTATCTTCTATGGTAATAGTACCTTTCTCTTTATCTGTACTAATGCGAACTCTCAGCTCACCGTCACCTTCATAAAGCGCATCATTAGTTAACGCTTCATAACGAAGTTTATCTGCGGCATCGGCTGCGTTGGACACCAATTCACGCAAGAAAATCTCTTTGTTTGAATACAAAGAGTGGATCATCAAGTTAAGTAGTTGCTTGACTTCAGTTTGAAAGCCATGAGTTTCTTGTTGAGACATGCATTGTTCCTTTAGTGTTTCACAAAAACTATTTCTTTATGCAGTAAGAGATGGGGCTTTAATCTGAATTTTCAAGGGACAAATTTTTCGATACATTCAATTGCTTAAAAAAAAACCAGCCCCTACAAAGTAAGTACTGGTTTTTTGATGACCGCAGACAGACACAGAGTGAGAGTTCTGTTGTATCTAGCTCATTCTATAAGGGCAAACGTCCATTAAAAGAGAGTGCCAATGTGGTGCTGTCTACATATTCAAGTTCGCCGCCAACAGGAACACCGTGAGCAATTCGACTAACGACGACTTGATGGCCTTTAGCTATATCGGCAATAAAATGCGCCGTTGCATCCCCTTCAACTGTCGGATTAGTTGCGAGAATCAGCTCAGATATATCACCACAAGCTAAGTGAGCTTCAAGCAGTGACAAACCGAGTTCGTCAGGCCCGACTCCATCAAGAGGAGAAAGATGGCCTAACAACACAAAATATCGACCGGAGAAGTGTCCTCCTGCTTCAATAGCCAAAACATCAGCTGGCGTTTCAACCACGCAAATAACCTCAGAGTGCCCTCGTTTGTGACTGGCACAAATCGGGCATAATTTCTCTTCGGTAAACGTACGGCAAGCTTGGCAATGACCAACATCACTCATCGCACTCGCCAATGCAGAGGCTAAAGATAGCCCCGCCTTGCGATCACGTTCCAAGAGCTGAAACGCCATGCGTTGAGCGGACTTAGGTCCTACACCAGGCAAACACTTTAATGATTGAATCAATTCATCAACAAGAGGACTAAATTTCATTTTTTACCCTGATTAAAATGGCATTTTCATGCCAGGTGGTAGTTGCATTCCACCTGTCACTTCAGCCATTCTCTCTTTTTGATTCTCTTCAACACGACGAGCTGCATCGTTACACGCCGCAGCAATAAGATCTTCTAGCATCTCTTTATCATCTGCTAACAGGCTAGGATCGATATCCACTTTACGTACACTGTGAGAACCTGTCATGGTCACTTTTACAAGACCAGCACCCGCTTCACCGGTGACTTCCATACGTGCAATCTCTTCCTGCACTTTGGCCATTTTATCTTGCATCATCTGGGCCTGTTTCATCAGGTTACCCATACCGCCTTTTCCAAACATAGCTATATCTCTTCAATTAAGGGGCTAATAAAGTTGGCTCATCTTACTTAAAAAATAGTGATAATCAATCAAAGCCGCACAAAGTTATGACTCAGGCAGCGTCTTAAAGTTCGACTTATCGACAAGCTCAATGGTATTTCCTTTCAAACTCAACAATTCAGGACTGTAACTTAAGCTATCGGTTTCAAACTCCGCATCCATCTCAGCAATCAGCCATTGAATATGACTGTCATTCATTAAGCCGTGATGTGCCTGAGATAGTAATTCTTGATGAAAACGCTGACGTATCTCCAATGGTGTTTCGCGTGTAGTATCCATCCCCACAGAAACCGTGACATGTACTTCTTTATCTAAGGCCCTACTCAAGGCCTCTTCTAACTGAACGATGGCGACATCTGCTGACAAATGCTTCTGATTCGGTTTTAACAAGAGTGCAAGAGGCTCTACAAAATGATGGCACACTGAATTGACTGCCAACTGGCGTACCCGTCCTCCGACATCAAGGGCTGACATCAAACGATACCATTTCAAATCAATGTCATTTCCCGTCACTGCACCATCATGAATTGGCACAACTTCGAGCGGTTTTGAATCTAGTGCAGGTTTAGGATTTTTAACCCCTTGAATAGCTGAGTTATGCTGTTCAACCGCCTGACTGAATGGAATATCACCAACGACCTCTTCCTCGGCAATAACTGGCGTTACGGGCTCCTCCCAAGGTGGCCTATCTTCATTCTCTACCGAATTTGACTTAGCCTCGATTTCAGGAGTTTTGTTATCATCAGTCGGTGTTGCCTCATGGGACACTGCTTTTAAAGGTTTTCGTTTTGGTGCTACGAACTCTTTGCGTCCCGATTCAGACTTTTTTCCACCACTCTCCTTAGGCTCTTCAGCACTCAGTTGAGTCAATAAGCTATCTCGCGCCGCTAAAACAGCATCGAGGATGTCATCTTCTTCTGGTGTACTTGCTGAACCAGAAACATTCACCACATCACTTTGCTGCACTAATTGATGCTTGTCGTCTCCAGATGATTCAGGATATGGGTCTGAATAACCTTCTTGAAAATGTTCTTGATAATCCTGTTGGGCATCAAACTGCGCTGCTTGAGCATAATATTCATCGGAAACAGCGTTAGGGTCTACTGAATTTTGGGCAACGATAGGAGAAATTAGTGCTTCGACATCATCAGCTTGGCTGGTTTGAGCCACTGAGTGAATCACCTCTTGTTCCATCCCCTGACTTGCAGCCTGGTTTAATATTAACGCCTGTTCACTGTTTAAACGATCAAGTGCACTGTCTTCATCATCAACGACTTCTGGAGGAGATACCTGTTGTTCACTTAACTCTTTACGTGGCTCATTTCTAGATGCTTCAACAACTGAAGCTGACGATGTTATGAGCTCATTGGTTAGTGCAGCACTTGCTTGCCTTGTACTTGCAACGGTATCCTTTGAATTAATCGTATTGAGTTCCGACACTGAAACGATGGCAGGCTTATCGGTAATCCAACGCTTAACTGGCGTCTCAGGTACAAATGACACCGCCCTGAGTAACGCCATCTCCAGACCCGACTTTGGATCAGGTGCATGGGGAAGATCTTTACGTCCAGTAAGCAGTAATTGATAATAAAGCTGCACTTGCTCTGGGTTTAACTGCTCGGCAAAAGATTTAATCTGTTCACGATGAATAGAGAGTTGAGCAGCTGCAGGAGCAAATTGGCTTAAGGTTATTTGATGTAGCAGTTCTAGCAAACTACGCAGCACCTCTTGAGGATCTGCACCAAACGAGAGCACTTGAGAAGTCACTTGCATAAGTTGCGCGATATCACCTTGGATAAGCGCAGTAAAAAGGGTGATAACGTGTCGTTCGTCAATACAACCTAGCATGGTCTGAACTTGGCTCAATCTAACTTCACCACCACCAAACGCGATCGCTTGATCAGTCAGGCTTAATCCATCACGCATACTGCCATTAGCCGCTTTAGCTAATAAGCTTAAGGCTTGGTCGTCAAAGGGTAAAACCTCTTGGGTCAAGACATGAGCAAGCTGCTGTGTGATTTCGTCTTGGGTCAGACTCTTTAGGTTAAATTGCAAACAACGTGATAACACAGTGACAGGAAGTCGCTGTGGATCGGTTGTGGCAAGTAAAAATTTTACATGTTCTGGTGGCTCTTCCAACGTCTTAAGTAGCGCATTAAAACTGCTTCGCGAAAGCATATGCACTTCATCGATTAAGTAAACCTTAAAACGGCCACGGCTAGGACGATATTGGACGTTGTCGAGTAGTTCACGGGTATCATCGACTTTCGTTCTTGAGGCTGCATCGACTTCAATCAGATCGACAAAACGACCTTCAGATATTTCAATACAACTTGAGCATTGACCACATGGCGTCGCGGTGACACCTTGTTCACAATTCAGACCTTTTGCAAAGAGTCGTGCTAAACTGGTTTTGCCAACCCCACGAGTACCAGAAAACAGATAAGCGTGATGTAACCTTTGCTGAGTGAGTGCGTTGGTTAACGCATGTAAAACATGAGACTGGCCAACCATTTGCTCAAAAGTGGCAGGGCGCCATTTTCTGGCCAACACCTGATAAGACATGGAACTCCCCAAAGTGTTTCTTTATCAATTTCGGGAGCATGCTCCTCGGATTGTGGCACAATAGCATGCCAATCTAAAACTCGCTACCGAGGAACATTTTTACGCTGGTTTATTCGCCTTCAAACTCACAAAGCGTGACTAATTTAAGATCCATCTCTTGAAGACGTTTATCACCGCCTAACTCAGGTAAGGAGATAACAAATGCGGCGTGCTTAACTTCACCACCGAGTTTGCGAATAAGTTTAACGGTAGCTTCAATCGTGCCACCAGTAGCCAACAGATCATCAACAACAAGCACTTTGTCATTTTCATTGATAGCATCAATATGAAGTTCTAAAACATCATGACCATATTCAAGTTCATAGCTTTCAGAGATCGTTTCACGAGGTAACTTACCTGGTTTACGAACAGGAACAAAACCCACTCCTAACGCTAATGCTAATGGAGCTCCAAATAAAAATCCGCGAGCCTCAGTACCCACTATCTTGGTAAAACCATGATCTTTATAATGCTGGGCCAAGATATCTATCGTTGCTCTATAGGCGATAGGATCTTCAAGTAAACTCGTCACATCTCTAAAAAGAATCCCAGGCTTTGGATAATCCGGAATCGTTTTAATACTCTGTTTTATTAGCGCTAAGCTTTCGTTATTCATGCCATCATCTTTTGGTTTTGTCCGCTGTCATAGCTGACTTTAAAAAATCTGCTAAAGCTTAAGCCGCTTTACCATGAGTTGCAACTAGCGGTGCTGCTAATGGGGTTGTTTTGACGGAGCTCTCACAAAACATGAGCTATTCTCTTGTTTTATTGCACAGTTAAAAGATGACTTTTTATACTAGTTTAATCTTCCAACTCAGGGATCTGCCTTAGATATAGGCCCAACCCAATGGCACAACACACAAGCATCACTTTAACCCAAATGAGAGGAACAATAGTGATGCTAGCAGCAAAACTCAAGCCACTGACAATATATGCTTTCCTCTTTAATCCTTTGCGCATAGCTCGTTTCTTTTCCCAATCAGCCAGCGCCTCTGAAAACCAAGGATGGTTCATTAGCCACTGATGTAAACGCTCACTCGATCGCGCAAAACAAAAAGCGGCTAATAGGATAAATGGCACTGTAGGTAAGATGGGTAACGGTATCCCAAGTAACCCTAACGCTAAGCTACACAATCCACAAATAAGATATAACCCACGCTTAAATACCATCACCGCCCTCAACATACCTAGTTACTTTCTAATGCAGTAATATAAACTTTACTATAAACACTGAGAATATACACAAAAAAACCACTCTAAAGAGTGGCTAGTATATACCCAAGCTACTGATAATTAGAGCACACCAGCAACTTTTAACCACGACAATGTCGCTGGCAAGGTTGGTATTAATAAAACCAGAATAAAACCAATTAGGTAGTATATGTTAAATGCATCTTTAAACGGCTCGCTCATGACTTCCTCACAACAATATTTATACGCTTTATTGATCTAGATCAATTTATTTATCCATTCATTATAGTGTGAAGCTGAACATATAGGAAGACAGTTTAGTACCTTTGTTTGTCACTCAATAGCTAGACTACGGCATGTTTAAATTAAGGGTAGGTAAATGTTTCACCACGCCCTTAGCAGCAAGATCCTCTAACAACTGCAAAGCGCCTTGCGCTAGAGCGTTTTCATCCATATTAGAATAGACGCTCACCAACCAGCCTTTTAAATCATCGAAATTAACAGCTTTATATTGAGACAAGAACCCCAACAATTGGCCTGATAAAGGCGTTAACTGTAAAAATATTACTTCATCTTCATCATCTCGATAGAGGCAAAAAAATTGCGGTGAACCACTCGCTGTTTCAGGTCGATATTCATCACTAATATGTTGCACGTCAAATGAGTACTGCAACACCTTTGCTGTATCGGACAAACATAATGCTTGATTGACGATAGGTACTTCTATCTTTTTGTGTTGTGGATTGTCTTTTGCTACTGCAACAACTAACTCCATATATTCATAATGCGCCAGTTCTAACATAAAAGCTGGATCACTTGATTTAAATTCATATTCGGTTTGTAAAAAAACCAAAAATTCTTGCGCTATCTCGATAAATATTGGTGTTTGACTGTCATGTTCAGCAAAAAATGTTTGTACTAAAACCAACCAATTATCTTTGATGTATAAGCTCTTTAATACTGGAAAGGCACTGGAGATAAAACCTTCCACATTATTAAAGAACAACTCCCGGTACACTTTCATTCTTCGAGCATCAGTCCCTGTAGGCAACGTTGATGAAGGCCGTTTAATATGATCAATAAAAGATTGTTGGATCTGCAGAAAACTCATCATGCCCTCCTAGAAATAGCGCCTATCGTAGTTTGTTGGTATTGAGAAATTTTATTGATCTCTTTAAGTAAAATCTGAGTCTCTGGAATATTAAAATCTCGCTCTAATAACGTAGGAAAAACGCCATGAACGGCATAACATTCGGCCAGCAGATCCCATACAGGTGAAACAACGTCTGCACCATGTGTATCAACTATTAGATCTTTATCCTCTTCATAGTGGCCAGCGATGTGCAAGTACTTGATCCGCTCTGTTGGCATCGCTCGCAAAAACTGGCTTGCATCATAATGATGATTAACTGAATTTACATAGATATTATTCACATCGAGTAACATCTTGCAATTTGCTTCATTTAAGACTGCAGTGACAAACTCGACTTCAGACATCTGTGCGCCAGGTGCAGCATAAAAAGAAACATTTTCGAGAATTAACGACCTTTCTAAAATATCCTCAACCTGCTTAACACGCTTTGCAACGTAATGAACAGCCTCTTCGGTAAAAGGGATCGGCATCAAATCGTACATATGTCCGCTCCCAGAGCAGTAACTTAAATGTTCGGAATAGACCGAAATGTTATGCTCATCCATAAAGGATTTAATATTCTTCACAAACTGCACATCAAGTTCTGATGGGCCACCAATAGAAAGTGACAAACCATGACAAAAAAACTCATGTTGTTCCGTTAGCTGTTTAAACTGGCGACCATATTTGCCTCCTAACGTCATCCAGTTTTCAGGTGCGACTTCAAAAAAATTTATCTCCGCAGGAGAAGCCTGACAAAATTCATCGAGCATCTCTCGTCTAAGACCGAGTCCAACTTTTACATGCTCACTCATGCCCTCTCCTAATCATTCATGTTTCAAATCTAAAACTTGGTATTAAGTGCAAAAACAATTAAGACCAGCAAAACTGGCCTTAATTTTTTTGCTTAACTTTGCGATGGAGCATCTACATCAACCGCATAAGCTCATATAGCAATGTTAATCTAATCCAAGGCTAGATTACTTATCACCACCACATTTACCTTCTTTAGCTTTCTTATCGCCACCACATTTACCTTCACCACACTTGCCCTCTTTGGCTTTCTTCATGTCGCCACCACATTTACCTTCGCCACACTTGCCCTCTTTGGCCTTCTTCATGTCGCCGCCGCATTTACCTTCACCACACTTGCCCTCTTTGGCCTTCTTCATGTCGCCGCCGCATTTACCTTCACCACACTTGCCCTCTTTACCCTTCTTCATATCACCGCCACACTTGCCTTCGCCATCAACAAGTTGATAACCAGACTCCATTTGGCTATATCCAAATGGATTAACTTGTGCTTGAGCGGCAAATGCAGAACCGACAACAACAGTACCTAAAGCAGCAGCAACAACAGTTTTTTTAACTAAATTCATAATAATTTCCTTCCGTATTAATTTAAGTTGTTTTTGTTGCCAACGACATTGTTGTCAGCTGGCTTGCATTAATAGACCCGACACGCTTTAATTTTATTTCATTTTTCCTATAATGATCATATTTACGCACCATACAGATCCATATCGCAACCCTAGCAACAAAGGCGTAACACTTCAATGAGTATAGTTTTTGTATCCCCTAACGCCTTAAGGTAAAATAACGATTACTGGGAGCCAAACTCTATGCTTCATCATTTAGTCTTCCCCATCTCAGCTATTTAAGATAAGAAATATATAAATGCGCGTAATACTTGCTCCAATGGAAGGCGTTGCCGATGACCCCATGCGCTCATTACTCACCAGCGTAGGTGGTTATGATCTTGTGATCAGTGAATTTATTCGTGTTGTTGATCAACTTTTACCTGAAAAAGTGTTTTATCGCCTATGTGCCGAATTAGCGTATGGCAGTAAAACGAAGGCTGGCACTCCCGTAAGGTTGCAACTTTTGGGTCAACACCCTAATTGGATGGCAGAAAATGCGGTAAGAGCGATCGAATTGGGCTCCCAAGGGGTTGATCTAAATTATGGTTGTCCAGCTCCCATGGTAAACAGAAGCAATGGGGGCGCTGCGTTACTTAAAAAGCCAGAAATCATCCACAAAGTCACCAAAGCAGTAAGAGATGCTGTACCTTTAACTCACCCAGTTTCAGCAAAAATTAGATTAGGCTGGGATGATAAAAGCCGCTGTGTTGAAATAGCACAAGCAATTGAATCTGCTGGAGCCACTGAACTTACGGTTCATGCCAGAACCAAAGAGGAGGGTTATCGACCTCCAGCTCATTGGGAATATATCAATTTAATACGTGAATCGATATCCATCCCAGTCATTGCCAATGGTGAGGTATGGTCACATCAAGACTACCTAAAATGTAGGGCAACCAGTGGCTGTGATGACGTCATGATAGGCCGAGGCGCTTTAGCAGTACCAAACTTGGCTCATGTCATCAAGACAGATCAAGCCATAATGCCTTGGAACGAAGTGATGCAATTACTACTACAATATTCTCATTACGAGGTTGTTAGCGTAAAAGAGAAGTACTACCCTGCAAGAATTAAGCAGTGGCTCAAATTTATGGTAAAAGCCTATCCCGAAGCCGATGCTCTGTTTGCCCAAGTGCGAGTCATGAAGCAAACCCAAGATATTTTAGCGCTACTAAGAAGTGAAGCTAATCATTAACTCACTACCCTGATAGTGAATATAAATAACGTAAATATGACTGAGATTTGATCTCAGTCATAACTATCCGTCACCACCTGTTTAGACTTAATGTCCGTTAGCAACATAACTTAGGCATATTCCCGTGCGCAGAACCCACATTAGACATGAACTGTCGAAGCTTGAAAGCCATCTCAGAAAAGAGACAGGTGAGCTTGCCATTAGAAATCGACTTTTACTCGATAATGAACAAGCCAGTCTCTGTGACATTATTGAGATATTAACTCAAGCAAAGTTATGTAATAAGCCACTATTTATGAGGCTCACTCAACTTGATGCCGCATTTTGTCAGCTAGATATTGGTCTTTATGGCTTGTGTTCTGATTGCGAAAATGAAATTGAGCCAGAAAGATTAGCCAAAGACCTGCTAGAGCAGAGATGCACCAGTTGCGCAGATAAGTATGAACATCAACACAGGCAAGAGCTTAGGCTTAATCACTAAATCAACTTATCGAATTAATTACCACAAGCATGATGGTTAATTCCAAGTCTATTTTAATCGATAAACAAAAAACCTCCGACAGTAGGAGGTTTTTTGTTCGTCATAAAACTAATAAATTAGAGTTAAAACTTAACGCTAGCTCTTACAAAGAAATAACGACCTAGAACATCATAGGTATATGGATCTGTGTTTGAGTCGTTGTTACCTGAGTAATATGGAGGCTCTTCATCAAAAATATTATTCACACCACCAGAGAGACTAACAGTGTTAGTGACATCATAATTTGCCGATAAGTCATGGTATACAACGCTGTCTACACTTGGTGCATAGCATTCTGATGGATCATCCTTACAAGAAAATGAGTCCATACCGTCGATATAACGTGCTTCGTATCTTGCACTCCAACTATCACCTGTCGCAGTCAAGTTAAAGTTAGTCTTCAACTTTGCATATGAACCTGAGCCACTGGTGATAAACCCTAGATAATCTACGGCAACACCGTCTTGGTCAAACTCTTCAAACTTATCAACGATTGACGTATCTAGACCAGCTTTCCAGTCTAAACCTAAACCTTCAAAAACATAAGCTACATTGATATCATAACCCGCGGTATTTGTTTGGCCTAAGTTCTGTAAACCGTTATCAAATGAGATCCGACCCGTACCGTCAATTGCTATATTAGCTGACTGACAAAGCGCCGTATCAGTATTAATCTTGCTACCACTAGCATCCATACATTGATTAGCAATGTAGTTTGAATCTACAGCTGTAATGGTGTTCGTAATTTCAATATTATAATAATCAAGCGTCAGAGACAGACCTTCAACGAAACTTGGCGAATACACTAAACCAAGCGTTGTGATATCAGCTTCTTCTGGGGTTAAGTCAGGGTTACCACCGACAGTCACCTCTGCTTGACTTTGTTCTGTCGCAGCATGCTTAATTTGATCGAATGATGGTGATTTACCGCCGTATAATTCATCAACCGTGGGAGCTCGAAATGCCGTAGACTTCACACCACGGATCATTAGATCATCAATGACACGCCAAGTTAAACCAAGCTTCCAAGTGTTGTCAGAACCAAATGTACTGTAATCGAAATATCGAATAGCAGCACTTAAGTCGACTTGCTGCGCCAATGGCAGATCGCTTAGTAATGGTATGGCCAATTCTGCATAGATTTCATTCACATCAAAAGAGCCACCTGTCGCTTCAACACGCGGGTCATTAGCTAGTCCCTGTGAAGTTAACGAGTCCGGTGTGAAATGTGCCGACTCTTTTCGGTACTCGTAGCCCGCTGCAAAACCAAGCACACCTGCAGGCAATTCCATAACGTCACCAGAAAGGGAGGCTGCCATAACATCTAACTCACTACCACCACTGTTAATCTCAGTATAGATAAAAGGTTCCATACTCTCACCAGTCCAAGATTCTTGATTAAATGGATCAAACTCTTGTGCTAATACGGCATCATTGATAGAACCAAGGTTGTGCAGATTGGCTAATGTATCGACTGAATCATTCTTGCCCTTGTTGTAGGAAGCGTCCCAAGTCCAGCCATTATCGAACTCTCCCTCTAGGCCGACAACAAGACGCACTGTATCGACTACCTGAGAAAAGTTACGTGTACCAGATTCAACCACACGGCGACCGTAATTTAATTTCTCACCTTCTTGTACCAGACCGACTAATTCGTCTGTCATCCAAGATGAATCATATGCCCAAGCATCATCATTCCAAATTGGTTGGGGCGCCATTTGTTGCTCAGACCACCGCTTAGAATACATAGCTTCAGAGAAAAACAGAATTGAATCAGACAACTCGTAAGTACCAGAGAATGACAGGTTCAAACGCTCCATTGGCGTAAATAGATAGCTATCCTTTGAATAGTTGTACTTATCCTCGTTGGTAAAATCATGGTATTCGCCACCACGTCCACTAAGATCTGCAACTTGCCTATCGCCAAATGTGGGATCTATGCTCGCATTATAATAACGAGAGTCGGCACTCGTGATAGCATTCCAACTTTGATAATAAGCATCATTAGACTTGCCATCTTGATCAAGCCAAACACTTCCATCTTCGTTAAGCCTTTGAACGTACTGTCCATAATAGCCAAAGTCACCATTAATTATTATAGGTTTACCGTCCTCATCTGTTCCACTTTTTGTCATCAAGTGCTGTGAATCACCCCAAATGTGCCCACCTTGAGCATAAGAACTACCACCACAATAGATGTCACTACCATCTGAAGTTTCAGTAATTGGACATTCAGAAAAATTGCGATCGGCTTGGCTTGCTTCACCACGCGTAGTGTACTGTGCATTGATAACCACATTACCTTTATCAAAGGTATTGCCTATAGTGAAATCCACGCTTGATTCATCTGCATCACCATGACCAGAGAGACCTGTTTGAACGTTCATCTCGAAACCTTCAAAGTCTCGCTTCAAAATCACGTTTACCACACCTGCAATAGCGTCAGTGCCATATACCGCTGAAGCGCCATCTTTCAAGACTTCAATACGCTGGATCATAGAGACTGGAATGGTGTTTAAATCGACAGAGGAAGCCGCCCCTGTACCCGATGCAATCATACGTCGTCCGTTAACCAATACCAAAGTACGTTGTGACCCTAGTCCACGTAAATTAACTCGTGCATTACCACGAGAGCCATTATTAACAGCAGCATTGGTCATCGCACCGCCGGACACTGTCATATTTTGCAATACATCGTCAATAGAAGTTGCGCCAGAGGCTATGATTGCAGACGCATCGATAATTGTTACTGGACTGGATGTTTCCATATCAGCACGTTTAATACGCGAACCCGTTACTGAAATTCGTTCTACTTTAGCGCCATCACCCTGTTCTTCCGCAAAGGCTAATCCTGAAAATGCTACTGTTGATGCAGCTACTGCAATAACGCTATTACGTACGGCTTTGGCTGTTAAGGTCAAAGAGTTCATATATTCTCCCTCATCATTATTATTAATTGCTTAATTAGCAAGTTGTTAATGTGATAATAATTATTGTTATATTTTAAAATCATTATTTTTTGAAATCGCGCAAAGGAAATAACCTTCTGAATTAATAATGTTAAAAATACACAATTAAGTCAACAGCATTCACATTTAAATAACGTTAATGAAAACAATTGATACAAATAGAGTTAATCAACTGCTCAACAAACAACCAGGTAGAGAATAAGCCCACTATTTACAATTAGATAGAGTGTACAAGTTAATACTTAAATAAATAATGAATTACAATAAAATGACATCAGTGCGATACAAATTGAAATATAAGTTACTAGCCATTGGTAATCACAAAACAGAAAAAACATTAGCAACCTTTTATTAGCCCAGGTATCAAACTGTAACCGAACTTATTACAATTAAGACTGAAATATGCATTGTTCTATTTCTACAGCGGTTGTTATTAACTCCAATATTAATGGCTGTGAGTAGAGAGTATTCACAAACAGAGATAATATTAATACAAGTATGTTATGGACGACTTGTTGATCTACTGAAGCGCGAACACACAGCCTTTTTCAATCCACCGAAGCAATAAGCATAAGTGCTCAGACTTCCAAGGTCTTAAGCACTTCACACGCTTTAAAAACATCACCCATATGCTTGTGTATCTGTGGTGAAAGGTTGGGAACAGTTATAATCAGACACAAAAAAGGAGCCATAGGCTCCTTTGATATAATTTCAACCCTTGCAGGTAAGCGTTTGATTATCATGTATTTATCTTTAAAAACAACACGTAAGAAAACGACAGCAATTAGCGGATCATCAATCCTAATCAATGTAAATCAATCCCAAACAAACTAACGTGGTCAAAATGTGGATCGTGAACTGGGAGAAAGAGGGTTAAGTCTGACAGCCTCAAACAGGTGTTCTGGTGCCAAATGAGCGTACCGCATAGTCATTTGAATGTTTACATGACCTAGTATTTTTTGCAGTGTCAGAATGTTCCCACCGTTCATCACAAAGAAACTCGCAAAGGTATGCCGCAATACATGGCTGGCTTGTCCTTTAGGTAACTCAATGCCTGATGATTTTAAAATAATCATAAAGTCATTGTAGCAGCGAGAGAATAATGCACCTGACTTGTTGGGGATAGATTGTCGTAGAGTATCGGAAATAGGGACAGTTCTATTTCCACCCCCTTTAGTGTTCACGAAATTAATTCGATCGCACATGACATGGCTTGATGATAAGTTTTGAGCCTCACTCCACCGAGCGCCAGTGCTGAGGCAAATTTTTACAATCGTTAGCATATCACCAGTAAGCAAACCGAGAAGATGATCGATCTGCTCTTTCCTCAGAAATGACAGCTCCCTGATTTGAGTCTTAGCCATTGGCAGCCCTTTAAGTGGATGAACGCCAACAAATTCATTAACCTTAATTAGCGCACTAAACACCCCTTGCAATCTTTTTAACTCTAAATTAATAGTTGTTGACGTTACCTTCTCCAGTCGCACAGCTCGGTATTGCGAAAATTGATTTTTGGTAACTTGATATACTTTGAGATCCCCCATGGCCTTGCACGAAGCGAGTAATTTTTCCCGAGTAGCTTCTCCATCTTTCAAGCTTTTACCATGAAATTGAAACCATAGCTCAACAAGCTCAGTTAATGGACGCCTATCGGTTGGTGTATCTAACCATTCTCTATTGTGATGCTGAGAAAGTACAAACTTTTCATATTTTGTAGCTTCTGTTTTAGTTGAAAACGTACGCCGATAACGCTTACCATTTCTCCCAGATGGGCGAATATCAACAAGGTAGCCTTTCTCTTGCTTTGTTATAGTCATTACGAATACCCATTAAACCTAAATAGGTTGCTTCGCTCGTTGCAGCACTCTGACCAGCCTACCTACAACTGTAAATCGACTATCAAAATCCGAACCAACAAAGAAAGATTTATAAGCTGTGTTATCGCTAGATACATGATATCCGTTTTGAATAAAATCAAATTGAATACGCTTAACCATAATTTCATCATCAATACGTATTACACAAATACCATCACGCCCTTGGCTAGGATCATCAATTAATTTAACCAGCATTAAATCCTCATCTATTAATGTTGGTTCCATTGAATCGCCGCAAACAGAAACAACACACAGATTAGCCTTACTGAGACCTTGCTTTACTAGCCAATCTTGAGAAAACGAAAACTCAGCAATAGGATTTTCAGCAATAACAAAGCAACCATGCCCCGCACTAGCACGTAAGTCATATTCAGGAACTTTCACTAATGATGACTTAGCTCCAGTCATTAACCATTCAATTGACACACCTTCATTTTTGCAGATCAGCTCTAAATTATGTAATTTGGGTTCTCGTCGATCATTAATCATAGTGTGCAGTGTCGATTGCGGGATATCCCAATCAATAGCAGCTTTTTTTAAAGACCTACTGCCAACCAGCGTTCCAACTCTTGCCAAAACATCATCTTTTAAAGCCATGATTCTTCTCTAAAATTACCAAGTAGTTGGACGACTATAGCTTAATCTGTCCATAAACCAAGATTTACGCCCTCATTTAACAGAAATAAATTAAAGAAAAACCTTTAGAAACAACAATGTAAATATTAAATCCAAAATGATGGTAGTTTTAAGTTGAAAATCCTACATGTTGGATTTATCATATTGTTAAATCCAACTATTAGGCATAACCATGGACTGGCACAACGCGGACATTAAAGCGGCACTAGAAAAGAAAGGGATCACCCTTGCTGGTCTAGCTCGCATGTACAGAATTGCACCAACAACGCTAAGAACGACATTGGTTCGTCGCTATAGATTTGGTGAGAAGATCATTGCTAAGCATATCGAAGTTACCCCGCAAACAATCTGGCCGTCGCGCTATGGAGAATGTGATGAGTAATCCCGCATACAGCCCTGATTTCTCGCCATTTGTTACCCCAGAAAAATACGCAGAAATGATGGGGGTCGAACTGAGAGCAGTAACAACACTAATGGATAACCATTCAATTCCTGTTTATCAACCTGTTGTACGTGGCAATCGGTACGTGAACTTGCTCGGTTTAATCAAATTGGCCGAAGAAGTTTATGAACACCAGAAACCTACAGCGTTATGGGGAATACATACGGGTATTCGGAGTAATGCATCATGAATACAGTAGATGCGTTAACCAAAAAGAAAGAGCTTAGAGAGTTTAACGAAGTTAGAGAGTTAATAGGTCGTAGTCATGTAGCCAGTTTATATGACCGACTTACCGAACAACAAAAAGCCATGATCTTGTTTGGCGCAAAGCTCAAACCAAGTTTGTATATCTCGAAGTCAATAGACGAGATGAGCTATGACGAACGCGAAGAAATAAGACTATCAATCATTGCACTGGGTGAAATTAATCACGTTTTTGGCGGGGGGATGTTGAGTCGTGAACAGTTCAGCCACAAACCCAAGAGAAACACTAAAACACAGGCGTAAAAAAGCCACTTCAGCTGTAACTGAAATGGCGCATCAATTCATAACTTTAGGAACTATAAATATGACAAACGAGATCTTAGCAGTTGAACAACCTGCTTGCAACTCTGCATTCATTCCTACAATCAAGTGGGAATTCGATTTAACCAATCAACAGCACATCGATATGCGGCGGTTAATGGCCGATGTCTATCAGCGTAACGCTGCATCGTTAAACAAATGTAATAACCGCTCCGATTATTACAGTGGTATGGCATACGGACTATCCCGCGTTGCTAAGGATGTTCTCAAAGATAATACGTTACGTATCTTATGCCTTGATTTGCTAGAAGCAATCGGCTTGCAAGATGCGCTGCATTTCGAACTGAGGAGTTAAGCCATGGCTAAATTATTCTTAGTTACCCACGGTATTGTCACAGTATCCAGTCCACGCTGGAATGTTAACTTTCCCGTTAAACAAGTTTGTGTCACGTACACGCCTGACAATCATGACGGATGGGGCGTTGCTCAGTATATCGATTCAAGTGAGATTGGTGAATTCAATCAGGAACGCGCGAATACCTTTGCGCTAGACGCCGAATCTAAGCTGCGTATCCCGCTAAGGGATCCAGCATGAATCTTCTGAACTCAGTCAGTAACTATCCTCCACGGCCAAAAGCAAAACTTAGAGATAAGCCAAATGAAGCTATTCGTCATCAATTGGCTTGCCGCCGAAGAATAGCACTCATCAAAGAAGCTAAAAGCCTTGGTATCAGCGTTTCAGAATTAACCGGAGAAAAATTATGAATGATAATAAAAGCGTTTCCTATCTGACTTGTATTAACACCTCAGTTGACGACTGCAAAGTAACGCTCGAGTGTGAGCTAAGGCGTAACCCGCAAAGCGCGCTGTGTGCAGCAACAAGTGCCCTCGAAGAGTTAAACAGTAGGGGCCAACCAAGCCATACTTCTCGTAAGAAAGCACTGCAAACCATTATCAATAAAGCGAATAAATTACTGCTCAGCCGCATGGAGCTGCAATCATGAAACTCGTCCCAATCAAAGTAACAGAAATTAAAGCGCATGCCGCTTTCATCATCAGCTGCTCTAAGTGTGGATCGGAACTCGTTATTTTAGCTAAGAAGCGATGCAGTACTAATGAAATTATCGATTTAGCTGGTAAAGAAGGCTGGTACGGGTGCGAAGCATTGGAGGAAACGTGTTTAGCCGCTTGCCCGTCATGCATCAGCGCTAAGTTATTGGCGGCAACTGAAAAAGAACACGCCTTAATAAAGAAATTGAGAGAGGCAGTTCAGGCTCCTTATGTCATTAACAGCCCACGAGTTGGAGAGCCATCATGACTACCTATGAAAGTAATGTCGAAAGCATCTATGCCGCTGAAATAGCCAAAAAATGGATAGCCCAAAACGCCATCATTCTTGATACCGAAACGACAGGTCTTGAATGGGGTTGTGAGGTTGTCGAAATTGCTGCTATTGAGTTAGCCACTGGCAACATAATTATGAACACCTTAGTTAAGCCCACTACACCAATCCCTGATGAAGTTATTGCTATACACGGGATCACTAATGACATGGTTGAAAACGCACCTGAATTTAATCTTGTATTAATAGATCTTTTAGAGACCACTCTCGGGCGTGAAATTGTTGCTTGGAATGCTTCATTCGATTTAAGGCTATTGCTATCAACACTGCATATCACCATGCCATTCACCGTTGAATGTCAATTAGTCCCATGCATACGGCAGCATTCAGATAATACGAATCGTTGGCACTGCGCCATGTTGAATTATGCCCAATTCAGGGGAGATTGGAACAACGCCTATGGTGAATACAAATGGCATTCACTCGACAATGCAGCTAAGCAAATGGGTATTGAACTCCCATCTACACGTCATCGTGCGCTTGAAGATTGTCAATTAGCGCGTGAAGTTATTTTGACAATGGCCGCGATCAATAACGATAAGTGCCCATTCTGATGAATAACTTAATTAAAAGTGAGGCTGTTTATTGTGGCTTTTCGGTCAGTGAAATGCTGAACGGACTGAACCGTGAATCGAATTCAGTGGTGTTAACTAAAGTGGAAAATGAGGAGTGGCACCTATACGTAATGAGCGATCTGCATGGCGAATTCGAGTCAACTGGACCGCTAGGCTATGTGTTAATGAAGGCGAGTAAACCACACAGAAAAAAGTGGAAGAGTGAGCGAAAACAATTGATTAAAGGCTGGCAAGTATTGATGTCGAGGACATGCCTGAATGAATAACTCAACGATAAAACTCGACAACATGACGCAATTACAAATGCGTCAATGGTTGGCACTGAATGATCCAGAGGGGTTTAAGACAACATATCTCAAAGTCTCTCTAAAAAAGCGAGGCTTAACTGAAGCTGTTGCGGATGACCTTGAGGATTTTGGTTGTGCAAATCAACGTGGCGATATTGTTATTCGCTGTGTGAACAACTCTAAGTGCAAAGGCTGTGACGGTTACAAAAGAGAGCGGTCGATATGAAAAACCCTGAATTTAATCATCTTCTAAAACACTACCGCCATCATAAGCTTGCGTTGCGCTACGCAATGGCCATTTACCGTACAGAGCGTTCCACTGACTCTGCATTCAACATGGCTGCTGCACGCGGCGCGCTTGATTGTCTTTACGCTCAAGCTGCCGGTAAAGGTTTGATCAACTTCGCCAAAGGCATTCGCAGAACCATTGAAGCGGCCGCACGCTATGCCTCTGCACCTTGAACCGCTTCACTATCACTATTCAACTGGGTATTAATTCGCTTATATGATTAATGCCCAGTTGTTAGTTTCTCGCCCTAAAAAGCCCTACAGGTTAGTCAACTTGCCTTCCCCTATGCCTGATAATCTACCCGTCAGGACAGGATTAAAGCCTAATCTTTGGGCGGTCGATTTATGGGAAGACGAAGCCGTTAACCCCTCGCCGCCAGTAGACATAGAAGCACTGTACGAGCCAATTTTCAACCGCCCTAAAAGAGCCGTTGAGCTCCCTATTATTAGAGAGCTTATCGCGCCGTTGCCTCATCGTATCCGCAATAGCCTCATGAAAGATTTTTACACAGATGAAAAAAGAGAGGGGCGCGATAACGCCCTCCTTTTAATCAGTAAAAGACTGCAACAAATGCTATTCGTGTGGAAAAGTTATCCGTTCTACAAACTGCCATATCTGCAACCTGTTCGTGGTGATGAAAACGACGACGAAGAAGAGATTAAGTCCGCCATCAAGTTTAAGGCTCCCCGAAAGCTTATGCCTGCAAGTGACGTGTCATTCGCCAGCATCATTATGGGTGTGGACCGCGATGATAAAAACTATAAAGCCGATGCAGAACAAAATATCGATTCACCATTTTTAGGTTATGAACTGCTACGCCAGCGTAAAAGTAAACGTATGACGGCTGTGGCAAATAGAATTGCCTACAACGTCATGCAAGCTGCATTAGAGACGAAGGAGAAAGACGGGGAAGATAGACGCTTCACCGCCTACTTTGCTGCAGCCACACTTTGTGAACAATGGGACATCATTCCTCCGTACCTATCTGCAGTAAAACGAGACCACGTTTTAGCAGCCGCTGAATGCGGACTTCTGCGCATGACCTGTCCCAAATGGTGGGGAAAACAATTAAACAGAATGCGTGACTTGTGCTGTGAGCACATGAACGTTGCAGCGGGATTGGTATCTGACTCGCGCCCATACGTCAGCGAGGAAACACTTCAAGAATTTATTCAGCAACAAAAAAGCGCCATGAAGTGGCTAGAAGACACCATGATTGAAAATGATGAAGGTGTGGTCTTGCCGTTAGTTGAGGCCGCTATGGCGGGTAATGCCAACCCATCAAATCGTTTAGTTGAACTCGTTGTTCGTGCCCGTGGTGTTGAGGAAATGGCTAAGGACGCCGGAATGATTGGTTTTATGATCACCATTACCTGTCCAAGCAAGTACCACGCTAACTCATACAAGTGGAACATGACCAATTATAAAGTCGCGCAAGAATACCTGGTCAAACAGTTCGCCAAACTCCGTTCGGCTTTGGATTACCGAGGGATTAACATTCCTGGCATTCGTGTCGCTGAGCCTCATAAGGACGGAACGCCACACTGGCACATGTGCACGTTTATTCAGCCTGAGCATGAGGAAACCTTCAAAAAATTGGTGACCAGATATGCTTTCCAAGTTGATGGCCATGAAAAAGGCGCAAAGGAAAAACGATTAGACATAAAGCCTATCGATAAGCGAGGTGCTGTGGGTTACGTCATTAAGTACCTGTCAAAAAACATTGAAGGTGAGTTCATGCAAGGTGAATTGGATTTAGAAGCCAACGTTGAGGTTTCTGAGGGCGCAAAATTCGCGAGAGCCTGGGCCAGCCGATATCACCTACGTCAATTTCAATTCTATGGCACCTCCTCCGTACAAGTGTGGCGCGAGTTAAGACGTATCAAGGTTGGTCCACAATCTCCTGAAATAGAAGCCGCTAAATCTGCTGCGTGCGCATCGGATTGGAAAGGCTTTGAAGCTGCAATGAAAACCGCAAAGCTAACGCTGAGCTATGACATTACCGAATGTGGTAATGAGTACGGCGAAGTGGTCAAGCGGGTGCAAGGGCTTGACGGGATAGCGTTCGGGCAACATCGAAACATCATCACGCGCGGAGAAAAATGGACATTACGAGGTGCCTCCGACACTGAGAAAGACGCTTACCAAGCCCTTAAGAAACGTCGAGCTTTGTTCTTTTTTGATGCACGTCAAATGCCAGAAAATGAGCGCATGAGCAAGAAAGAGCTTAAGAAAAAAATGCCAAGGTGGAAGCAGCCGCAACACTCAGGCTTGTCGCCTTTGCCTGTCGCTCATGATCTACCTTGGACTTGTAGGAATAACTGTACAGGCGCCATTTCAAGCCGCCCGAGACATCAAATTTCAGAGGATAACTTTAGAGAATTAGCCTCTAACGGGGTAACGCATCCCCATACATTAGACCAAATCGCCAACGGCTCAGGAATATTGACTGACAGGGGTAAAGTTTGGTGGCTCAGAGAGGGTCAGTTGTGGTTCGAACATCAGCTAGATGAAGATGATCATGAGTTTGAATTCTTTTAGAAAGGACAGTGAATGCGTATAACCTGTAATGTATGCGGCAGTAAATCAATCATTCAAAGCACAAAAGATGCAATGCCAGGCTACGCCAAATTTTACTGTATTTGCACCAACCCTAAATGCAGTCATTCATTTGTGGCATCCTGGTCATATGAGAAAACCTTGAACCCAAGCCTACAGCAAACGTCTGATTTATTAGTCAACATGATTCAACGATTAGACCAAACCGAAAAAGCTAAAATCATCAAACAACTTGGTTTATTTTAAACTAGAAGGCAAAGCCACTTAACAATCTAATGACTCATGAGTCGCGTTTTTTAAGTTAGCCATCTCATATGGTTTTTGTAAAGTCCCCGAAAATTAGTCTTGCTATCGTCATACTGATAAATTCAGAGTTTATTCTACTAAATATGGTGATGATTATGGAAAAGCTAAAGAATGCTCATGGCGTAACTATTGGGGCTGTTTATCAAGATAAAAATGGAAGGCAAACTATTAAGAATGTTAAAGGTAAAACATTAGGTTATTACGATCCGAAAACGAACAAAACAAAGAATACAAGCGGGGGAACTATTGGTACCGGTAACCAATTAAGTTCGTTGTTAGCTGCTGGCTAATTGACTTGGAGCCCTCTTAATGAGGGCTCTATACATTAAGCAGCTTGTCCCCGCACAACCTACATGACGTTCAATTTTCCAAGCCTTGCCAACTCCACATCCGTATTAATAAACTCAACAATTTCCAGAGCCTTAGGCAGGACTTCGTTTTGCTGGTAAACCTCATTAGTCTTAATGGGGTCACCAAGTGATGCGGTGCCTTGGGGGATTATGCCTGCCATACCTGCCGGAAAACGATTAGCGGTGAGGATGTCTTGCGCTGAAATGTTCTTTGCACTTGCAAACTGGTCTTTACTGGAAAAGTCTCCAATAGGGATAACCTGAATGCCCTTTTCTTTTCCGTCTGGAATATTGATAAACATGTTCCTAAAGTTACCCGCGCCTTTGCTTCTAGCGAGTGCATCTTCAATGGATTGTTTGTCCGGATCACTCAGCTTTGGATCTGAGGTATAAAGGATATAGCCCATGTGCGCGCCGTTCTTGTAGTACCGGCGCTTAAACATGGTTGCATCCGTGTTGAGCATCGCCGATTGTAAGCCGCCTATCCAATCCACCATGCCATAGACTTGCTGTGCGGGGTCGTATTGCGGCAAAAAGAGCACGTCTTCAGCGCGGTACTTTTTAGTGAAAATATCACCGTCCACTGATTGTTGCAGGTATTGATAACCACCATCAGGATCAATGCGTAAATAATGCGTCGATAGCGGACAAACGCTCACCACTTGCCTGGCATTATTGCGGATTTTTAATAACGCCATATCACCAAATAGGAAATAATTGTAAATCGCTGCGCCAAGCGTAAAGCGATTCAATATCCCCGTGGTCTTAATGGCATTAAGCACCATATTACGGCGCCCATTAAGAACCGCACCTAAATACGCATTGGTATTAGCGGCGCGGTACAGCAGCTGCCGATCAATCGGCGGCTCATAAAAACCAAATTCATCATTGATGGTCACACCGGCCATATCTGTTAGCCAGGTATCTTTTAACAGTAATTCGGGCTCACCAAAGCTAAGCGCCATGACGTTGCTATCATTTTTCACTAGTAAATTTTCCATTCGCTCTTTCGCTCAGTTTCGTTATTAAGGGGTTCATTGATACAGGCGTGTGCCAGTGCAAAGAAATCATCGGCATGGCCTGTATCTTTAGTGCGGTTCGCAGCAAAAGTGACGCTGCCACCACTGCGCGTCACAATGCGACGAATGGCCAGAAACGACAGCGAAATATCCTTGTAGTCTGCATCCCAAAAAATACGTTTCTCATCGACCAAATCGACCATCTTAAATACCAGGGCATTTTTCGTTTCCACGTTGTAATGAATGGCATGGGTAATGGTCGGGAATTTGTCATACACAATTTCATACACCGCGCTACCAAGGCCCGTGGTATCAATGCCGATATAACGCACGTTATACACACTGCAGAGCTTAATGATCTCTGCAGCCTGGTACTTGTAGCTCATGCCTTTTAGTCGGGTGCGCTTCAATAATCTAAACGGCTTTTTCGGTGTGGTTGGCGGCGCGACCACCACCAGTGATGCGGGATCGTTCGTGCGACTTGGGTCATACCCGATCCACACTTCTTTATCGGCAAAGGGTCTAGATGCTGCCGCATTAAAATCTGGCCATAAGGTGCTGTCCGTCATACAGCGCATGACTTTCTTAAACTCAAAAATGGCATCTTTTGAGCTCACAAAGACACACATAAACAGGTTTTGGTATTCCAACTCGCTACGCTCATTTTTAAGCGTCTCTATATCGACTAAATCAAACCCTTGTGCCACCGCATCTTCAATCGTAATGACATAGCGCCACTGCCCATCAGGGCATAATCGGCCACCATCGCGATAATCCTCGATGCTTGGAAACGCGATGTGTTTTCGTTTGGGATCTGTGCCTTTCCAATCATCACCGGTCCAAAAACCATAGGCCTCATGTTCTTCGCTGGACGGGGTTGAAAAGTACGTCAACCGCCAATGTTTATGGGTGGCAATGCCGCTCGACACTTTCTTAATCTTCTCAAACGAGCGGATCCAAAAGTATTCATCCGTATAAAGATGCCCTGAGTATGAATGTGCGGTATTCGAGTTGGTGCCTAAAAAGCGCAAGACCGACTTGCCTTTGGCGGTGTGCAGCTCTATCGGATTGCCTTTTAGCTCAATCTCAAACAGTTGCCACGCTAACTTCACGATATAGGTTTTAAACACTTCCGCTTGAGCACGGCTGGCTGATAAGAATATACAGGGATCGCCTGATAGCGTGGCATCCATAAGGGCTTCAAACGCCAAGGTAAACGTCATCCCTATTTGGCGTGATTTAAGGATATTGCGAATACGTTGATGACGGTTATCCACCACATAACGCTGAAAGGGATAGAGCATGTCTAGCCCTTTTTGAAAATCAGCCTCGGTTAAATGACTCACATCATTCTTATGGGTGCGGCCTTTCTTTTTCGAGCGTTCGCGGGGTTCATGAGGTGGCTGTGCGAATGCATTTGGCGCGTTGATCTCTTTAGCTTCTTGTATTTTTATACGCGCTGCCAGCAATTTAATATGCCGGTCAATCAACAGCTCCAGCTCTTTCATCTGCAGGCTATTTTTATCATTAACGGTCAGCAGTGACTGAATACGGCGATCAATACTTTCTAATAGACCAAACTCCTGCAGTTGCTCAGCCCAATTGAACTTAGAGACCCATGAGTAAATAGTGCGTCGAGGCACACTCAACTCATCGGCTATTTCATCCGGTGTTCGGCACATTAAATATAAGCGCCTAGCGGCATGGTGCAGTTCTTCGTTATAGGCCATTTCATGAGTTCAGGTAGTGATATTGGCGTCATGATAGGGGGCAAATTATCCCCCTCCACGCACTAAACTTCCTATCCCGTCCTAGAGCCTGAAAATCGGAACCTCGCGGAATTTATCAAGGTGTCAGCCGAAATAAACATGATTATCCTTGGCAAAAATAACCACCGTGATCACGCACACATGGCAAAACTACTCACTGATTGGATCTGCGTTTGTACATCAGGACTCACCGCTGATAAACGCATGGTTGAGCCACAATTACTACTCGATGCCGTCGCCGCTTATAGCCCTGATGTTTATGAGGCTCGTATTTATCCCGTTCATTTATACGAATGGAGCTATGACCGTGTTCCAGTGGGCGACATTGTTGAGTTAAAAGCCGAAACCGCGACAGATGGCGTGGTGTCTGTTTATGCCAAGTTACGCCCTTACAGTGACATGGTGCGCCTCAATGAACGCCAACAACTTTGCTATGTCTCCCTTGAAATAGATGCCGAGTTTGCTGGCTCAAGCAAAGCGTATATCAAAGGCGCGTCACTCACCGATGCACCGGCATGCCTTGGCTTAGACCGCATTCAACTCAGCGATAACCTCAATAATCAACAACAGAAACTGCTGATCACTTCTCACGAAATTCAATTAAGCGCCTTGGCTACACAACATGAAGGCGTGTTTAGCCGAATGGCTCACGCCATCAAGCAGCTCAGTACCGACCCTCAAAGACAACCGATTAAAGTGGATGAGACTATGCCCGACCTAGAAACCCAAAATGAGCTAAACCAGCTCAACACGAAGTTAGATAGCGTACTGACACAACTCAGTACGTTAACACCAACAGAAGCCGTCATCGCCTCTGCCACACTCACTGCTCCCGATGAACTCGCACAGCTGCAAGCAAAAATCACGGTACTTGAAACTGAAAACACCCAGTTAAAACAAGGTGAAGATGCATTGCAGCAGTTAACCACCAAGATGGAAGCCCTTGATGCAAAGCTGTTGCAGCTAAGCGGCGTTCCTCCCGGACAAACACCCAACCCAGCTGGATTAACAGCAGTGGATAAATATGAGGATGTGGTGTAATGCTGACTAAACGCACTGAACTACAACTCAGCGCCCTCACCACGGCGTTGCAAACAGTTTATGGCATCACCGACCCCACTAAGCAATTTAGCTTAACGGAGCCGATGGAAATTAAGCTGCGTAAGAAAATCTTAGAGTCTGACGCATTCCTAAGGCTCATCACCCACCGTGATGTTGACCAAATACAAGGTCAAGTGGTCGATGTCGGCTTAGGTAAATTGTTCACTGGCCGCGCCATTGAACGTTTTCGTAAAAAAGTGGGCATGGATGGCAAGCAATACAGCCTAGTTGAAACGGACTCTTGTGCGTGTATTCCTGGGCCGTATTAGCGGCGTGGGGGAATAGTGGCTCTGATAAAGAGTTCATTAGACTGGTGACGGAAAACGCCAATAAGAACTTTGCATTGGACATGCTAAAGATTGGCTTTAATGGCACCTCCGTTGTGCCGGTGACGAACCCTGATGAAAATCCATTGGGTGAAGATGTGAACATTGGTTGGCACCAGTATGTAAAAAACACCGCGCCAACCCAAATCATTACTGCACCGGTTTATCTCGATGTTGAGGGTAACGGCACCTATAAAAACCTTGATAGCTTAGTGCAAGACGTGATCAACACCCATATTCACCCGGTGTTTCAAAATGACCCGCGCTTAGTCGTGCTGGTCGGTACCGATTTGGTGTCATATGAGCAACATCGCTTGCTTGATGCTGCAACGACACCGACTGAGCACAAAGCTGCCCAATCATTAAGTAAAACCATTGCCGGTCGTAAAGCCTACACGCCGCCGTTTTTCCCTAGTAAGCGAGTGGTTGTGACACTGCTTGAGAACTTGCATCTTTATACGCAAAAAGGCAGTCGCCGCCGTAAATCTGAAAACAGTGAAGACCGTAAGCAGCACGAATCATCATTGTGGCGCTATGAAGGTTATGCGGTGCCCGAGTCAGAAGCGTATGCGGCCATTGATGAAGCGGCGATGATTATCGGTCCACGTCCTCCGGCACTTAAAAGCGCAGATGTTGAGCGAGGTGTTATCGATGTCGACAACATGACGCCACAAGCTAGTCAGGCAGAACCAAAGGCGGCTAACGCCAAAGCAAAACCTGAAGTCGTTTCAGCAGAAGTCACACCATTATCAACCATTGACGTGGCGCTTATCGCTGCCCAAAACAGCCAGAGCGAGTAACCCCTATGATTTCGCCAGCTGCAGATCACCGTAACCAACAAACATTCAAGATTGACAGTGCAAAGCCATGTGACTCTGTGAGCATCACATCCCAATTTCAAGAGGATATGCACTTCTTAAAATGTTTAGCGCGCAAAGAGGATAAGCAAACCCACAAACGTGATGTATTGCTGCCTCGCTATCTGCCTGAGGTCACGCGTTATCTGCAGTCTGGCAAAATCTATTATCACGCCGTGATGGTGCAATGCACCGTCTGGCTATTTGATACCGAGCAATTTGAGTTGGCCTTAGCGTATACCGGCATTGCCACCAAACAAGGTCAAATCAGCCCTTTTAAACGTTCCCTCGCCGCCTTTGCTGCAGACGCCATTTACCTTTGGGCTGTCCAACAATTTGAGCAAGGCCGCGATATCGACCCTTATTTTGCCATTGTCCTCAATCACCTGTTAACGGATTGGAAACTGCCAGAGCAGCTTTGCGCCAAGTATTTCAAATTGGCTGGCCTGTATGTGCTCAGCAAAGCCCATGAAACAGGGTTGCCAAGTCATATTGTGGATGAAAAGACACTGCGCTTAGCAGACAGCTTATTTGTACGTGCAGAGCAGGAACATTACAAAATCGGGGTTAAGACCCACCGAAACCGAATTGAAATGCGGCTGAAAGCCTTAGCCGCGCAGTAACGACAACCCCAAAAGCGGTCGGTCAGAGAAGCAAACCACATCATTGAATGTTGATTATTGGCCTTGTCACTCTGATTTGACCGCACCCAATTGTTGAAAACAGTGCGAGCAAAGCCATGTTTAACGGTAAATCAGACACCTTATCAAAAGCGGTGATTAGCAATATCTTCTGGCCTGATTTAGTCGTGGCTGATTTTATCCATAGTCGCAAACTACCGCCTTCACTGGATGAGTCGCACATTATCTCAGCGTTGATGAACAGTGCGACGCACATCAATCACACACTAAGCCACAAACAAGCCCAATACCAACACGACAACCTCACCTCATCGAATGACATTGCTGGGATGAATGTCCAAGGCGTGAGCTGGGCGTCATCGCTGTATGTAAGCGCCGTATTCGCCCAGGCTAAATCGCTTTTATTGCCCGAGTTTTCATCCGTGGTGCAGCGTAAAGAAGCCAACAATGCCTATGAACAAGAAGAGGACAGTGTTGATTCGTTGCAAGCCGAGGCGAACTCACACATCAACCGTTTGCTCGAGGTGAGTGACGTTCGAGTGACACTGCTATGAGTCATCACAGTGATAACCAAGGCATTGGTCGCATGCACAAGGCCATTACCGTCGCAGTATTGCAGTTCTTACCCAGCAACCTTCACCACCTGGTTGAAAGCTGGATGCAGCCATCAAGTATTGCGCTTGCCGCCAAAGATACCGGCGCAGGCATAGAGCTTGGGTGGATGACGTACACCACGACGATCCGTATTGAGAACGTGCCGTTTAAGCTCATCGACACCGCAAGCCTATTTGCCCAAGTCAGTGCCTGGCTTATTGAACATGATAATGAAAGAACCCGCCTTGGCAGTGATGAAAGCCAAATCTTAATCGACACCGAAAAAGTGGATGACGACACCATTGATATTGACATCGATGTGATGTTTTGTGAGCTCATCAGCATGGTCGGTGATGCGAGCGGCTCAATCGACTTTGATGGTCAGCGCTACACCTTAACGACCCCGATATTCAGGGTGGCAGACAGTATCGATATTACGGTGGGCACCACTGATGATTAATGTCCAGGTGCAAGCCGCCCAGTTGATTGAACAACTGCAGTTAATGAGCCTTAACAGTGAGCAACGCAAGAAGCTTAATAGGCGCATAGCTCGTGCGGCGGTCAAAGCCAACAGTCAGCACACCAAGCAACGCCTAACCCCAGAGGGTAAACCTTGGCATGCCCCAAAACGTAAGCGTAAAAAGCCACAAGGCCGCAAACTTGAAGGCATGGGCAAACACCTCACCTACCGTTTGCAAAATGATGGCAGCGTGCTCATTCGGTTTAAAACCCGCTTTCGTGGCGTTATCGCGCGTCAACAACACGCCGGCTTTAAGCAACAACGCACAGCCGCTCAAATGGCTCGGATGTACAAACGCAAAAATGATGGACCGCCAAGTTCAAAACTCGCCAAGGCCTTAAAGCAAGCTGGCTATACCACGACCAAAGCCATGGCCAAAGGGCGCAGTAAAACCATCTCGCCCACGCTCAGTTGGATAAAGCAAAACCTAACGGAACGCCAATGCGTGGCGCAGCTGCACAACCTGCGGGGCACCAAAGGCAAATCGCGCTGGAATATCACCTTATCACCCAGGCAAATGCTAGGAACACATCCTGATGTTGTCATGGCTGAAATACGTCAATTTATTAATCAATAGGATAAAAGCATGTATCCCACAATCAATGTGAGTTTACTCAACCAAGGCCAAGGCGAAAGCAATGAAATTGAACGTCACTTTCTGTTTATCGGTGCGGCTAACATCACCAATAAAGGCAGCCTGATAGCCATTAATGCGCAAACGGACATCAATACATTATTCACCACCGATAGCCCATTAAAGACCACGGTCACCGCCGCCCAACTCAATGGCGGCCAAAACTGGACCGCGGCTATTTGGGCATTGGCTGAAAACCAAACCTTTAGCCAAGCCACCTTAGCGGCGCAGTTAACCGGCTCATTTGAAGCCATTGTGGTGTGTGATCCCATTACCACTGCAGATGACATTAGCGCTGCCAACACCCTGCATATCCAACTGGTATCAACGTGGGCGCGCTGGACATTTATCATGTTGCAAACCCGCAGCTTGCTCAGCACTGCAGCGGCAAAAAGCAAAGCCGCTGTTGCCAGCGAAACATGGGCGCAATACTTAGCGATAATGGCCGCACTTCAAACTGGCATTAAAGCGCAAGCGGTCATGTTAGTCCCGCCAACCCACACCAATAACTTAGGCGTGTTAGCCGGGCGACTGTGTAACCGCAATGTCACCATTGCCGACAGTCCGATGCGAGTCAAAACAGGGGCACTCGTTGGCCTAGGTCAAGCAGTACTCGATAGCACCAATAGTGAGATTGATAGCGCCACCTTGCAAGCCCTGGAAACAAACCGCTTCAATGTCATTGCCACGTTCCCTGATTACGCAGGTACCTATTGGGCGGATGGTCGCACCTTGGATGCCGAGGGCGGTGACTTACAGGTGATTGAGTATTTACGTCCCTTGATGAAAGCGGCGCGCCGCGTTCGTCTATTGGCCATTCCTCGCATTGCTGACCGTAGCCTCAATAACTCTGCCAGTAGTACCGCTGCCGCCAAAAGCTATTTTGCTAAGCCGCTGCGCGACATGTCCAAGGGGATAAAAATTGGTGACACCCCGTTTGAGGGGGAAATACGTCCGCCAGAAAGCGATGCCATCGGGTTGACTTGGCAAAGTAACAGCACGTTGAGCTTGTTTATTAAGGTGCAACCATGGAACTCACCTAAGGCCATCGACATTGGCGTGATGCTGGATTTAAGCGACACAGGAGCAACCGCGTAATGAAACTCAGTGCAATGAATTTTGATATCCGCTTAGGCGGCAAGCTCATCATGATTGAAACACTCAGTGTTTCAATCACTGACAACACCCAAGTGGCCATGACGCGAGGTGTCACCAATGGTTATACCCGTGGCAGCGTCGAAGCGGCTGTCAGTATTGAGCTCGACAGTGAAAACTTCGCGCTACTAACCGAAGTGGCCAAAAGTGCCGGCTCATGGCGTGATATTGAGCCCTTTGATATTGACTGCTTTGGCAAGGCATTCAAGCAAGAGCAGCACATTGAAGTGTTTGGCGTGAAAATTAAACTCACCGACGTAATCAACCTCGATAACGGCGGTGCCGATAAGAGCAAAACCAAATTGGATGGCTTTGTGACAAGCCCCGATTTCATCAAAATTGATGGCGTTAATTACCTATCAAAAGACGATGTGAGGGACTTCTAATGGCCAACATCATCACGTTACTCAAGGTTGAAGAGGGACGAAAGCTCGTCCCATATCTGTGCACAGAAGGCTATCCCACCATTGGTGATGGTTTTCGCATTGGGCCCAAAGGTGCCCCGCTTGAACACTACCAATTCAGGCTCACCCATGCGATTTGCGATACCTGGTTAACGTCACTTATCGAGCAAACACTATCCGCGATGGAGCGACACCCGTTGATCTGCAATGCCCTGGCTAATTGCAACGATGCGCGCCGCGCCGTGCTTGTCTCGATGGCATACCAAATGGGCGTCACGGGGTTGGCCAATTTCAAGATGATGCTCAACGCGGTGGCGGGTGATCGCTGGCCCGATGCCGCCATTGAAATGATGGACAGTACCTGGGCACTGCAAACACCTAACCGCGCCAAACGTCATCAGCAGCAAATGCTGTCAGGGCAATGGCTAGCGCAATATGAAGGACATAGCCATGTGGGATAGCGTAAAAAACATCATTGGCAGTGCCGCGCCATTACTGGGTTCATTACTCGCAGGCAGTAGCGGCGAGAAAGTCGGTAACTTAATCGCAGGGGCGCTCGGTGTGCCAGCGACCCCAACCGATATCACCAATGCGCTCAATGCTCACCCTGAGTTGTTAATTGAACTGCAAAAGTTGGAATTTGAGAACAAGGCACAATTAATCCAACTGCAGTTAAGTGAAATACAGGCCGCCGCAGCCAGTGAACAACGATTGATTAACGATGTACAAGATGCACGCCTCAACAATAAAGATCACCCGATGGTGTCCGTGCTTACCCTCGCCTTTTTATTGATGACCGCCTTGATCTCTTATGTGGTTGTGCGTGAATCCATCCCCGCAGAGAACCGTGATATGGCCATGTTCATTTTTGGCCAAATCATTGGTTTTACCGCCTCGGTGGTTAATTTTTGGATGGGCGCCAACCCTAAAAACAGCCTCTTCAAAAAAGGGAACGTATGACCATTTCACTGATTGATTTCATCAGTCTGCTATTGGCGGTCATGGGCACCATCATCGCCATTGTGGTGCCCATTGCTCGTCATCACGCTCAGCAAATGGAGCTTATTCGGCTCGCGATTGAACAGAACAAAGACCAAATGAATGGGTTCAAAAGTATCGTCGCTGAGCACTACTGCAAGAAACAAGATCTGGATAAATTTGCCGAGCAAATTAACCGCAATATGGAAAAACAATTTCAGCACTTTTTTGAGCTGATTGAATTAAAAATACAGAGGAAACCATCATGACAAAAATCACCTTAACCGCTGCCGGCATCGACTTTTCATTTAACCTCACCATGCAAGCGTATAACCGGTTAATTAACGGCTCAGGTAAAAACCCTGCCGGTGCTGTCACCCAGTTATTAGAAAGCACCGTGGACCCCGAACAAAAGGCGCAGCTCAGTCCGTTCTTAGCCGACAACCCTGCCGCTGCGCAAATCATGGGGGAAGTGCTCATTGCTGAATTTGCACCACGCATTGAGGTGTCCATAAAAAAATAATGGCCTCCGTTGAGGCATTAGAGAGTAATCCTTTGGGGCAGTTATTGGCGCTACGCCAGCACTACTTGCCCCATGAGAATGACTCAGACGACAACCTCCACCGCATTGTGGCTTGATAAGCATCATTGGCAATCAATGGGCATGGCAACCGCAATAGGCATAAGCAAAGCATTTACGGGGCAGTAATGGCAAAAAGCGAAGATTTAAAGGTTAAGATCAGTCTACAGGATAAGCTCTCCAGTGGGCTTGGTAAGATTGGTGGCAACCTTGAGCAATTGAATCAACGCACCCTTGCCTTTCAAGAAAAGCTGCGTGGTAACTTTGACGATATGGTGGCGGGTGTGGGTACCGCCATGGGTGCCGGTGCCAGTATCTATGCGGCCATCATGCCTAATGTCGAACTTGAGCGCAGTTTACGTGCACTCAAGGCATTAGGCGTTGATGGTGAGCTGGGCGCAATTCGTGACTCTGCCCAGCAATTCACCAAAGACTTTGGCGGCACAAGCAGTGAATTTGTGAACCATGCTGCCACCATGAAACGCGCCATTGGTGATGTGAATGAGACTGAGCTGGCTCAAATCACATCGGCAACCGCAAAGCTTGCGAACGCAACGCGATCTGATGTGGCTCAGGTCAGCAAATACCTTGGCCGCTTGTACCATACCTATCAAGATGAAGCCGATAAAATCGGTAAAGTCGATTTCATTTCTAACATGGCGAACATGACTGCCATTGCGGCCAAAGAGTTTGGTGTGTCAGCCGATGAAATGGCAGGCAGCATGGAGTCTATTTCTTCTCTGGCGAAAAACTATAATATTAGCCTGCCAGAGCAAATGGCCATTATGGGAGTGATCCAACAGACTGAATATGGCGAAGGAGATGCATCATCTTTCTATGAAGCCTTTATCCGAGAAGGCAGTAAATTAGGTGAGTTAGGCATTAGTACGCTCGATGCTGAGGGGAAAATGCGGCCGATTCTAGACATATTAGATCAAGTAAAAACTAAGTTTGGCGATCTAAATAGTAGCGACTTTGAGTTGTTAGACCAAACTGCTGGTGATGCAGGTATGGTACTCCAGACTTTGCTAAGACAGAGTGACAAGCTCGAGTCTTCACTGTCAAAAATGAACCTATCCAATGGCACTAACGAACTTGATGCCATGGCCGCGCACCACACCGATGTGCTTAAACAACTCCAAGGCAGTTGGACTGCCTTTAGTGAGAATATTGGTCAGGCAGTCATGCCCGTTGTGACCGTTGTGGGCTCAGCACTTATTACCGGCATTGATTGGATCAATGACTTTACCCAAGCGTTTCCCCAGTTAACCACGGCAGTGATTGCTACCGTATTGGTTATCGCCGCGTTCACCACCGCCATTAGTCTTGGTAGCGCCAGTATTGCGATGATGCGTGTTGGCATGACAGCCATGTCGCCCGTACTTACATTAGTCCAATCGGTATTATCAACCCTCACGGTAACCACTGGGCGCTACACGCTTGCCAATGTACTGAGTACAGCGAAAACGAAATTACTGACCGGTGCCCAATGGCTACAAACCTTATCGACTCGGGCCCAGCTCTTTGCTTATGGGCAATTAATCACGCTGCAGATGACGGTCAGTAACGGATACACCTCAATGACACGGATGCTGCAAGGCTTAACACTGGCCAGTATTCGCCAAGCCGCCGTCACGAAAACATTAGCCGCTGGCCAAGCCATGTTAAACCTGGTGATGAGCCTAAACCCGATAGGCTTATTGGTTGCGGGATTAGCGATTGGCGGCATGATGGTGATGCGCTATTGGGAGCCGATAAAAGCGTTTTTTGGTGGCTTTGTTGAGGATTACGGGCAACCGGCCTATTTGATGCTTTTGCACCACTGGGCGCCGTATTTAGCTGGATTTGGGATTGTGTCACCGGTGTTTGGCAAGCGATGACCGGATGGTTAACGCCGCTGCAGTATGCCAATGATGAACTCGCGGGTTTTGCCTCTACCGGTATGATGGTCGGCAGCATGATTGGGGATTTCTTCAGCGCCATCGGTGAGCGACTGATGAACCTGTTTAACGGTGTTATTTCACTGCTCAATAAGATCCCTGGCATTGAAATAGAACTGCCTAAAATCGACGCCCTCGTGCGTGATGATTCCACCATCACCCTAGAGCCTGCTAGCCCGATAGTGGCTGACAGCAATAAGACGCAAAGCGTTCAGCCGGTGTTATCTCCATTGATGCCAACTCAAACACCTGCTGCTATCAGCCCCACGGTGACAGAGTCCAACAAGGTGCAAAGTGTCCAGCCGGTATTATCTCCATTAATACCAACTCAAACACCTGCTGCTATCAGCCCCACAGTGGCAGAGTCCAACAAGGTGCAAAGTATCCCATCCATTATTCATTATCAGTACAACAATAATGAGAATAACACCGAAGTTGCACAAGCTCCGGCTCTGGCTCAGCCCGTGTTCCCAATGGAAAATATCGTATCGGCAAGCCCTGTTATCAAAGATGTAAACAAGGTGCAAAGCATTCAGCCCACGGTTAATCACAACGTCAGCAATAATGATTATCACACTGAAATGATGGCGGCTATCGCGCCGGCTCAACCGGTACTCACTCAATCCATTAATACGATCCAGCACCTTGATCCTTAAAGCAAACACTCAGCCCAGTTCCTCAACAAGGTATTTTAGAGGAGCAGCGCAAATACAGCATGCAACAACGCGCCTCTAACTCACTGACAACCGGTGATATTCATATCCACAAAGCATTATCAGAATTTAGCTTATTGGGGCTTGATGAACAGAGGATGTTGACCATTGGATAAATACATTGATTGGCTCATTGAAGACGGTGGCCTCGTACTTGATGACGGCGGTCAGCCCATCCAAACCATGAACACTCTGTCCATTAGCCAGGATATCAAACACACGATTATGGAATCGGGTTTAGCCGTCAATTACTAGGGATCGTAGCCGTACAGAGCGTGCCGATGTGTTAACGGAAATCGAATTACTGGTTGAGAATGATCTTCGCATTCAAGCCGGCAGCATTTGGGTGAATGAAATAGACCATGAAACCTACCAATTAACAGCTACCGTCAATACGGGTGAGCCTATTACCTTGAATTTGGAATTGCATAATGAACGTGCCTAAAGTGGATTTTAAGCAAGTGTTAGCTGAATCGGGAGTCCCCACAACGGATGCGGATATCACCGAGAGGTTAGCGCAGGCCGTTACCGCTGCTGGCAGTCAAATAGCGAACGATCGCGCCATGTCACCTTGGTGGAGACTGGTAAAAGCCGTGGTTGTCACCCCAACGATGTGGTTAACCAACACCTTGGTTGCTGAACATGTATTGCCAAACCTATTTGTGGCGACAGCGAAGAAGATTTATTTAGACTTAAAAGCCAGTGATATTGGACTTGAACGTCACCAAGACGAGTCCACATTGGGGCGGGTGCTATTCACAAAATTGGAGCCCACTGCCGTTATCATGGTTTCAGCCAATACCCTTATCGACACGGCCCCGATTAACGGTGTGGTGTTGTCATTAATAACCTTGCACGATACCCAAATAACGGCAGAGCAGCCCTCAAGCTTGATTGATTGTATGGCCACAGTGAATGGCCAGAACCATAACCTCTCTGCAGGATACTTTAACCGGCTGCGTGTCCCCATTGAGGGCATAGCCTTTGTCAGCAATGAGCCCGATTGGATAACGCAGCCTGGTGCAGATGAAGAAACGGATGACGCACTGTCACTGCGTATTCGTAACCGTTACGGCGCTGCCGGTCATTATCACATTGATGCCGTGTATCGAGATATTGTCGCCAATAGTTCAGGGGTGCGTGTTGATCATATTTACTTTGAGCATGATGCGCCCCGGGGGCCTGGTACCGCAAACTGTTATATTTTTGCCGATGTGGGTGATGTGCCACAAGCGAGCATTGATGCCGCAAACGCTCATATCGCAAAGGGCTATCACGGCCACGGCGATGATATGCGTGTCATGGCAATGCCAAGCCAACCTATTGCATTAACGGCTTCATACTGGCCAGCACCCACCGCGACAGCGTTACATGTCGCACAATTATCAGATGATATAACCCTGCGCATCCACGCCGCTTTTCGCCAGCACGGTGAGCTCAGTAGCATTAGCAGAGTGTGGCCGATGAGTACGTTTAGCTTGTCGCAGCTCATTGCTGAATGTCACAACGATGCCTCACTTAGGCGGTCTACGTTTTGTCGAAGACGACATCATAAGCACCATGAACATCCCCGCTTTACAGTCTCTTACTCTTGAGAATGCTCACCATGAAGCATGACGACTATGCCCCTACTGTCCCCCTAGCAAAAGCCCCATGGTGGATGGACGGTGAAACCTTGCCATTAACACCTAAGGAGCCGATGTTTTTAATTAGAGGGTTGCGAGTGTTTTGGCAAAAGTTAACACAAGTTTTACTGTTTCCCTTATCGCAACAAGATCCCTTGACCTGTCATATCCAAGTGTTGCATTTGCTCGCCTGGGAGCGGGGGGTGAAACAACTGTATCAAGAGCCAGATGCACTATTTAGAACGCGGGTGAAATACGCTTGGGCCAACTACCAAGATGCGGGCAGCGCCATCGGGTTTAAACAGATCTTTGAGCGCCTAGGTTTGGGGCACGTCACGATTAAGCAACGCCAACCCAATACCGATTGGGACGTGATCACCATTGAACTATCCGATAACGCTATCAGCGAAAACCAAGCGCTAGTCGCAACCATTATTCAGCTCTATGGCCGCACCTGCCGCCGCTATCGCTATGAAGTCACCCACCACGCATCGATACAGATCTATGCCGGATGCATCCATTTTACCCATGACGTTTACGTCGCTAATTAACGAGAGTGTTCGATGAGTCAAAACATCATACCCACTGCATTTGAACAATACCGCCAACATTGTGAGCTCAACAAAACTGCAGTCGTTCTCGACACCATTATTCTGGCAAACATTCCAGGCTTAGATCCTGAACAGCCCGTTGACCGCGATCAGATAAGCTATCTTGAGGATTGGGTGGTTCACCGCCATAAGCTTGAGGTAAACCAAATCACTGCGATCAATCACAATGCAGTGGCATATGCGCTACTGCTCGATACCCGCGTGGGCGACTTTAGTTTTAATGCTATGTTTCTGATCAACAGTATCGATAATGTTATCGCCATGGCGATATATAAGGGCGTTGAAGATAAGCTTGCCTCTACGCCTGGACAAACTGGCAACAGCATCGTTAAAACCATGATCATGCCATACAGTGGCGCAGCTGCGGCAACTCATATCAGTGTAAGTGAGCGGACATGGACCATTGATTATGCCAAGCGGCTCGCAGGCCTGATGCAAGATGAGCGCTTATCGAACATACAAAGTGTCGGCAATAGCGCCTTTGTCGGCGATGCGTTTCTCTTTCAAGATAATCAACTCATGCCAGGCGTGGCTTATATCAAAGGCGTCAGGGTCGATACCGACGTAATGGCATTAATCCCTGATGCAAATAAATCGCTCATTATCATCGATGTGTGGCAAGCGGGTACTGCGACCGGCGCATGGGAAAGTGATTTAACCGTCATCCAGTCAATGATGAACCCGTTGACTATATTGATGAGGCAGGTGTACAGCATTACTGCGCGGTACTTGCTGAGCGTCAAGGTGATCGTTGGCTTGATAGGCGGCAGCAAACGCTCTCGAGGAACATAAGCAGCATAACGATCCTCATACGCAGTACATCGCCAAAGTTCAAATCAGCCAAGATGACACGAATGATAATCCTGACACAGTGCCGAGCTCAGCGGTCACCGCAGGTTTGAAAAGCCGTTTAGATTTGGCCATATCCATTGGTCAAGGCATGGTGCTCGATCTCGGGCCCTATGATGCATCCAGTGGCGAATATCCCCCTAAGCCTTACGTCACTGATAATGATGGTAATGGTCAATTGGTCAGTGCTTTTTGGTTTGTCACCCAAGCGGGTGTGATTAACGATATTGGCTATGAGGTCAATGACAAAATCAATTATAGCCGTGTCACCGATGCGTTTTTTAAAACGGACAACACTGAGACACTGTCACTTTCTCAGGCTGAATCATTATTTGCCAGAGTCATGCACGATCATCAATGGGCACAGATCAAGGGCATACCTGTGCAAGCAACTCGCTGGCCATCATGGACAGAAGTATCAGGTAAGCCGCAACTACTATGCCACCGAGTGGCCATATCCACACATGGGTACAAATCACAGGGATCCCTGTCTACGCAACACGCTGGCCGAGCAAGTCAGAGGTGGGCTTAAGTGTCGTAAATAACTGGGGAGCCACAGGCTCTGTAACAGATACGAGTGACGTGAAGTATGCAACGGCAGGAGCGGTACAACAGACATATGTTCACGCTACAGACGCAAGAAACAGGGCTATTAATGCCCACATACGCGCAGATTCAGCTTACAATTTGGCATCAGGCAAAGCAAACGCAAGCCATGCCCACACATGGGGACAAATCTCAGGGATCCCTGTCTACGCAACACGCTGGCCGAGCAAGTCAGAGGTGGGCTTAAGTGTCGTAAATAACTGGGGAGCCACTGATTCTGTATCGGATACGAGTGACGTGAAGTACGCAACGGCAGGGGCAGTGCAACAAACATATGCCCACGCTACGGACGCTCGAACTCGGGCTATTAATGCCCACACGCGCGCAGATTCTGCTTACAGTTTGGCATCAGGCAAAGCAAACGCAAGTCATAGCCATACATGGGGACAAATCTCAGGGATCCCTGTCTACGCAACACGCTGGGCGAACAAGTCAGAAGTGGGCTTAAGTGCAGTAAATAACTGGGGAGCTAGCACATCAGTAAGCTCGACTTCTACGACTACTTATGCAACTTCAAGTGCTGTTAAGGCTGCTTATGATAGAGGTACCGCAGGTATTAACGCTGCTAATGGCAAAGCCGCTGCGATACACGAGCACCATAACCGAACGGTAAGTAAAACCACTCTTTGGTCAGGAGTCATTGCGTCGAGTGGCTCGACTGTATATACCTTATCTCAACCTTGGTCTAATTATGACGCAATTGCTGTAGTAGGAACAAATGATAGTGCAACTAAAGTCATCACTTCGCTTATCACTGTTGATGAACTGAATGAAATATATGCCATTGCGGGGACATCTAAGCATATGGAACTCTTAAGGGGCTCTGAGATATATGCGTATTGGATCATGGCCGATACATCTAAAAAGAAATTTAGGATCTCATATGAAAATTCACGAGTATTAAAAATCATAGGTATTAATTACAGCTATAAATAAGAAGTTGCTCAATGACCTACTATTGCCGGCTCCTGTCTAACACATTTATGTCACTAAAGTGTTTTCAGTTCAGTAGGTCAATCCTGCGTAAAATTAATTAAGACATATAACAATGCAAATATTACTCATCAACTCCCATCAACACACCTTTAACAGTGTGCGTATTCCTGCGGGACAATGGCATGCTTACATGCATGCTATTTTTGCTCACGATCTTCATGGTTTGTCTCGAAAACTAGCAGGATTTCAGGATGAGTACGGCTTCTCTTGGTGGAATAGCGAGGCTGCTCGAATCAAAGCGCTCCTCGAGCAAGATAATTTTTTGCAGCCAAGTAGACAGAGCAACTATTGGCGAAAAATGCCCTATCACCACAGCGTGTTTAGCCGTAAACAGCAATACAGCACAATTGCACTAGACGCTATTGCTGCCGAACCTAACCCCATAGCAGAACAATTGGCCAAACTTAAACATAAAATCGACACGGCTAAACAGCATCATCAAGCCATATTGGATCAAGCTCCAGGCACACATGAATTGTGGTCGTGGAAATCGGCAGGGAATGCCGTACAGCTTGAGCAATCCATCGCTTCAATGACCTTGCCGGCGCACAATTATTTTGTGGCCTGCGTCATCATCAACGCAACCCCTATTGCGGAGTTTGAAAGCCTATGACCATTATGCTCACGCTCGATGGCGAAGGGATCCCTCTGGATAATATGACGCTCAGTGTGTCACAAACCCTCGCCGATACCGATGTTTCAGGTCGAAGTGCTATGGCTGACAGTGCCGAAGAAGGAGTGAAAGCCATGGAGCTCAAAGTCTCTGGACAACTGAGCTACACCAACGAGGCAACTGCCGCGCGACTGTTTGAGCTGAGCCGCATGACAGAAAAAGACGGCAGTCGAAAAGTATTTCGTATTGGCAACGGCACAGCAAGGATCATCAAGTGCCGTCAGGTCAAATTTGCAGGCACTCTCAGTTTATCCGAGCAAATCAATTTAATGGCATGGAATATCAGTTTTACCTTACGTGAGGTAAAGAGTGTCGCAGAGCAACAGGAGAGTCGTACGCAAAGAGGAAGCAGCTCTGCCCAGCAAGTCGATCAAGCCCAGTTTCAACAGGCACTGATTAGGTCGAATAAGGTGGCGCTGTGAGATTACATCAACAATTAAGACAAGGTGAGCGAGTCACCCCCATAGCCAGCATCAAAGCAATGCTCAGCAATAACACCGCTGGACGAGCAGTTGTCACGGCGACCACAGCATTAAACGTTGGCCAGCTGCTATCAATCGAACTTGGATATGATGAAGTACGCACTTGGTTTACAGGGTTTGTCGAATCAACGGAACAAATGACTGCAGTGTATCATCGTGCAATTATACGTGAACCTGCCGCCATCCTCGCCAGCACCTTACCAATCTCAATGGTGCATCCGACATTACAGCACTTACTCGATAACATAACGGCTCAAACCGGGTTGGTGTTTTGCTGCAGTGACATCGATGCAGCTAAGCAGATAGCCAACATGACTCACGCCGGCACCGGCTACGCGCTGATGGCTCAACTGGGCATTATGTTCGCTATCAAGCGTTATACCTGGTTCAGTCAGCCAGATGGTTCTATCTGGCTTGGTGATTGGGATGAATGCCATTGGGCAACACGCCCTATAGACTTAGACCCACGTCTTTACTCTGGCGAGAAAGTAGCGACTGGAGTGCAGATCCCCATGCTGCCCGCCGTGCGCCCTGATTGTATGCTCAACGGGCAACGAGTGGGGAACGTGCTGTTTGACGGTACCCAATTAACACTGCAATGGCACAAAAGGAGGGTGCCCCCCAGCGCGCTATGAAACAACAGTTTCCAGAATTGGCATCATTGACCCATTTGGCACTACTGGGCCGCGTGGTTGCGATTGGCGAAGCGGTTTCACCAGGACATATCCAAACTGCCTATCGGCCCGCATTTGGGGTTGATGTGCAGCTGCTTAATCCTGATGGCAGCGATAACACAGCAGTGCCGGTGTTTCGCAATGTTCCACTACCTGGTGCAACACATCATGGCCAAGGCCAATTTGCTTACCCTCAAACTGATTGTGTGGTTGAACTGGGCTTTGCGTTCGGCCATACCCATCAGCCATTTGTGCGCACTATCTTGGGGCTGAACTGGTCAATGCCAGGCGTGGATTATGGTGACCATCTCACTCAGTTTAATGAAGGCTTCCATCGAATCGACTCTGGCGGCAGTCAGCAACTTCATTCAGAGCAGGCAATCGCACTCATTAGTCAGGGAATGACGTTGAATACCGATCACCTTAATCAGACGCTAGGAGAGCATACGAGGCAAGTTGATGGGCATGATACTGAAAGCAGCTTAGGGCATCGTGTTATTCAGGCTAACATCTTATCCTTGCTTGGTTTGTCAGGGCTGCAGCTTGGCACAGACAAGGACTATGAGCTGTTAGCGAACGGTTCGTTGCTTGAGACCGTTGCTAACCTCAGGCAGTCTATTGCTAAAACTCATTGGGCTGGCAGCAAAGACACCAACATCTATCAACTCTTATTGCAGATCATGTCTGTGGTTGAAACCTTGGCCAAGACGGCCAGCAGTCACACACACACCTCTAGCAAGTCAGGAACGCCAACCAGCGCCCCACTTCAAGCTGGTGACTTCACCGGGCAATCATCTACAGCCAAGCAACTGCAAACCACGCTCTCCCCTCTTATTTAAACCAGTCTTTAAACGAATTAGGCACGCTCTACAGCGTGCCTAATTGTTTGTGTGCCGTCATATCAAATAAAGCATGAAATCATCATAGCGAAGCACACCGCTTCATCCCACGGAATCTACAGAGCCACGTAAAACCCACGGAATCCGCACAACTCCCCCCCCAAAGCTGCGGGCTTTTATACTAAAAAATTGCAGAAATATTTTGCCATGCAAAAAGCCGCTAAGCCACACCCCGTATGGGCTGCAATAGGGTAAAACAGATTGTATATTTCTGCACAAGTGTGCAAGAAATTGCAGTTTTGTGCAGAAATGGAAGATCAAACCCACACAACTTAAACGCTCTAACTAGCTGATAGTATTATAAAACCCTCTGTTTTCCGTGGGGTGTAGATAAAAAACAGTGAAGTAAAAAAGATCGTGAGTGATCGCAAAGATCGAGAAGAGACGGGCATTACAGAGCATATTAGCAAAAACTGGAACTGCACAAAGTTGCACAATTAAACTCTAATGTAACTAATCATCGTTTTGCAAAATAAAAGCCACGGAATTTAGCAATAGAAAGATTGTGTGCCTTTCGCCCAAACACATTTATGCCCCTTTTCGATTTAGAGCTGTTGTTCCTATGATTTATGATAGATACCATTTGACCAAATTTTCCTAATCGATCTAATTGTAGCGCGCCGCGAGGTTTGAGATCTGAGTTCGGTTGGTTTGAGACTTACGAAGATATAATTTGATATTTTTAAGTCGGACAGTTTGAGAAAAAAGTTAGAGAGGATTGAGACAGAATGTTTAAACTAGATTTAAAACATGCTTAATCGAACACTTAAAATATATTTGCTCTTGCCCTTTGCACGGTAAGCCCATAGACACGACATTTATTTCTACAACTGATTAGATTCTAATCTTCTCTCACCTTCCCCCCCCTCAACACGTGACAAAGATCACGTTGCAAACATTAATCACTTTATGCCATTGAATTATAAACTAATACCCTCATGTCTTGTTTGTACCTTCAAAACAGGATAATCATGATGACAAAAGAAAGAAAACCCAAATATGAACTCGGTAACGTTGTGACACTCGTTAGCGGCGGACCAGATATGGCAATTAAAGAAATTATTCAACTAGCAGGCTTTAAAGGTAATTATAAGGCACAGTGGTTTGCTGGTAAAAAACTTGAGATGGGCCTATTTCCTGAAGAGTCACTAAAATTGGCTGCTCAAAAGGCAGACTAATATGACTCCTACTGATGTATCAGACTGGATGTTGATAAAACTTCAGAAAGAAGACTGTATCTATCAAGATGATGTAGTTGATTACATCGTCAAATCTGGAGCCGAGGAACTTCTTAAAGAGAATGCTGATGGAAATTTAGTTCTTTCACAAGCAGTTTTAAAAGCATTTAAAATAGCAACGCCAGATAATGTGGTTTGGGTTCGCTCAGACTTTTATTGGCGTTGGCGAGTTACCGAGGATGAGCCAGGGAGACAAGCGAGAGGCTAGTCAAAGGCCCTTATGGGCCTTTCTATTATATGTTGTAACATTAATTAATTGTAGCGCGTCGCTTGGTTTCGGAAAATATAGTACGTGGCGAGATTTTGAGAGAAGGTAACTTGCTTTCACATACCCTACCAGCATTCAAATCTAGTTTATGAATAGATTTAAACCCTCTTTAACTTGAGTTTAATCGCTCCTGTTGATTCAGATTAAAGTGACCACTCTAAGCCATTTATGCCCCAAAATGCGTTAAAGCGACTACGTATAGGTCCGTTGCGAATTTAGGCTGGCAGTAACAAAACTAATGCTAATTCACAACTTGCCTTCCTTAAAACTCATGCAGGCCTCATTAACACCCACTTATATTTTTATCTGCCCGTTTTAAGTTTTATTTACTCAATAAAAACCCTTTATTCCAATGAGTTGTAGATGATAATCTCTCCTACATAATCAAACAGCCAAGAACGTTATTATGCATCTATTGAGTAAGCCGTTAAGTATCCTCAATCTACTATGGAGTTGTATCAGAATATGGAATTGAATGTATTACTGGTATCTCTACTACCAATGGATGAAGAGTTGTTTACTGAAAAAGGTCTAGTTAGAGATATAAAGCTATTTGAAAAGGCCTTGGATAGTTCCAAAGAAAGAAATGATGAATATTCTATTAAGGTTTATATAAACGACCATGTAAATGGCTATATGGCTGGAGTTATATCCAGAAAATCAAATGTTAAACTACATGACCGTAATTTTGAGATACATAATGAAGACGATTTTCCACCTGTAGTTTGGCTTTGGGATAGAAGTGAACAAGTTATCCTTGTTGAAAACAAAACATCTGTTTTTAGTAGTGCTAATGTTGCAGCGAAAGCGTTTTCAAACATATCGAATAATTTAACCCTCGCGGAGCATGGATTTCGAGCTCATGTTCACCCTAAAACAGTAGAGAGTGCTTTTTGGGAAACCTTTGAATCTTTTGAGTACGTTAGTGAAGTCAAATTTAACCTTGCAGCACCTAATTTATTTGGTAGTACAAAGAAAGAAATAGGTGACTTTCTTCATGAGGTAGTTGAAGAAACCAATGCTTCTGAATTTTCGCCTGTATTCAAGAACCCTGATGGAAACCTTAATTTAAAACCATCTAGTTGGCTAAATGCAATGATAGACTGGGTTAAAGATGGTGCTGGAACTTGGAATATCCGTGGAAAAAGGTCATACAAAGATAAATATAAAAATATTGGGAGTAAGACTCGTGCTAAGTTACTTCTAATTGATGGGAATATTACAGAGCTTGAATTGGAAAACTATAAGCCTCAAGATATTGCTGAAATAGTCGAAATGATTAGGGATAGGTACACATTTAAAAAATGAAAACAACACTGTACTTATTAGCGTTAGCTTTATTAGCATTGGTATTCTCTAGTGTCGAGGCTGACTCATATCAAATATTAGAGCGTTCATTACCACCGGTACTAGGAGCCTGTTTAGGTGGTGTCCTAGCTTGCACTTCAATCGTCGTAAGTGTTTTGTCAGGTTCATCTAAAGATACTAAGCAAAAAGCGAAAACTAGCCAAAAATTCTCTCGATTCATCGGAAGCTTAGAGAGGGATGTAAAAATTCTTGTTGTTTGCTTATGCTTTATTGTCGCATTACCGTATCTCAGGACTTTAGACTACCCTTTAACCTTGAGCTTATTTGAGTTGTCATCTGATTATCTAAAACAAAAGCTATTTTCAACTTTAGAAATTTTTGTAGCAAGTATCGCATTTCTAGTTATTTACGAACTTGTAGCGGTTCTAATTACAATCTTAAAAAACATGATGGTAATTCATGACACGGATACTTAATCGGGTAGCCGTAGGTATCTAGCCACCTGCATGCCGCTCCGCATAGTCTGGTTCATTTAGAGCACCTAAATAGGTTAGGCATAATGAATACCGACCCATCCTTTTTTCAGGGAAAAAGGGAGAGGATCTAATTAGAACTTTCAGGTAAATTCAGATACTTTTTCTAATCAATATCAGCTCAATTAGGCTCAATGCTCTAAAACGTTTCTGTCCATTTTTGAGTTACGATTAATACCTATTCACCCGGAGAGTATTTTTAGTTTTCCTTGCTAAAGTTTCAGCAGAGCTTCTCCTTCTGTACGTATGCCTAGTTAAGTTACTGTGCAAAATTAGATAACTTGATATACTGTATTTTTACACAGTATATTGAGCGATTACATGCAATCGGTACATTGTCCTCGATGTAACAAAAAGCTGTGTTACATCGAATATGGCCACATCACAATAAAATGCCCACGCTGCAAATTTATTACTGACCAGAACACCCAGAGTGTCCATACTGGAAATAACAGTAATGCAAAAGAAATTAACGCTCCTCAACAATGATTGTTTAACGGCGCTAAAAGCGCTACCTGATAGTTGTATTGACCTCATTGTCACCGACCCCCCTTACTTTAGAGTAAAGCGTGACGCATGGGATAATCAATGGGCCACGCAAGCCGAGTTTTTATCCTGGCTTGATAATGTGGCATTAGAATTATGGCGCGTCTTGAAGCCATCTGGCACGCTCTATCTGTTCTGCAGTTCTCGTCTTGGTGCAGAAACAGAGATGCTACTCAAACAACGCTTTGAAGTGTTAAGTCATATCGTATGGACAAAGCCTACAGGCCCTTGGAATCGTGCTTGCAAAGAGTCTCTGCGTACATTCTTTCCGGCAACTGAGAGAATTATCATGTGTGGCCATTATGGGGCAGAAGGTGTTGCTAAGGGCACCTCTCGTTATCATGCTAAATGCCAGGACTTAAAAGGTGAAGTATTCGCGCCACTCATTAATTACTTCAAAAATGCGAAAGAGCGATTGAATGTGCCTGCTAAAGAAATTAATAAAGTCACCAGCACACAGATGTCGTCTCATTGGTTTAGTGCTTCACAGTGGAAGTTACCATCAGAAAAACAATACACACAACTGCAGGATTTGTTTGGGCAATACGAACGCACAGCGCTTGACGTTTCACATGAAGAATTAACCAGTCAATTTACCGCTTTAAATAATGACTACTTAACGCTTGTTCGTCAGTACGACGATTTGAAAGCTGAGTATCAATCACTTAAAAGGCCGTTTAAGGTGACGAAAGAGGTACCGTTTACCGATGTTTGGTCATTTGCATCAGTACCCTATTATCCAGGCAAACATCCATGCGAAAAGCCGGCACCGATGCTCGAGCATATTATTAAGGCTAGTAGTCGTGAAAATGAAATTGTTCTGGACTGCTTTATGGGGAGTGGATCTACGGGTAAAGCAGCATTAAAATTAGGGCGCCGATTTATTGGTATCGAGATGGATGCTGATATTTTCAATCAAACAGTAGCCGGCTTTAAGTAGAGTTCAATTGAAATAAGAAAACCGTCAAAGATGGCGGTTTTTTTGTGGGGCCCTAACAGTCGTGGACAACACGTGGACACCAAAATCATAAAAGCAATTAATTTCAATAAGTTAAGAAAACAAAAAAGGAGCCATAGGCTCCTTTTATCGACTTACATGTTTTACACTCTGTATTCGAAAATTAACGAGTACGTGGGCAAAGCTCTTCAGTACTGAAAAAATAAGCGATTTCACGCTCCGCAGAAGCAACAGAATCAGAACCATGTGCTGCGTTCTCATCGATGCTTTCAGCAAAATCAGCACGAATTGTACCTGGCGCTGCATCAGCTGGGTTGGTAGCACCTAAGATGTCACGGTGAGCTAGTACAGCGTTTTCGCCTTCAAGCGTTTGAACCATGATAGGACCAGATGTCATAAATGCAACAAGTGCACCGAAGAAAGGACGCTCACTGTGTTCAGCATAGAAGCCTTCAGCTTGTTCTTGGCTTAGGTGAACCATTTTAGATGCAATGATCTTCAGACCAGCAGTTTCAAAACGGTTATAAATAGCGCCAATGTTATTGTTTGCAACAGCATCAGGCTTAATGATAGAAAAAGTACGTTCGATAGCCATGAAAAGCTTCCTTTTTAATAAACAGGTTTTTGAATTCGCGCGGATTATACGAGATTTCGTGTCAAAATCCTACCCTTAGCGGCGAACTCACGAGATCAAGATCTAAAAAATGAAGAACTGCGCAGTGACACACGTCACATTTAAAGAATTACTCAATAAATATGTTTTAAAAAATATTTATCTAGCCATTGAATCTCAACAATATTCGTAATCTATACTTCACTTATCCAACAAGCTTGTATCGCCTCTAATATCCTTTCATTACAATGACTCGGTTCATCATCAAAACTATCAATAGCCAAGACCCACTCATAAAGATCGGTAAAACGAATAGATTCAGGATCAACATCAGGGAATTTTTCAAGTAACTCTATTGCGATATCAAGTGAATCGATCCATTTAAGAGGCATAGTTAGCGCCTTTTTTGACTAAAGTTCATTGATAAATTATAGGATCCTAATACAAAAGTACAAAAGACCAGCCATTTAGGACTGATCTTTTGAAAATAACCATGAAAATAACTAACTTAATAAATCAGGTTAATGACTTTCACTCACCATATTGATCGTGTATTTAGGGATCTCGACCACAAGATCTGCACCAGTAACTCTAGATTGGCACGATAAACGACTTTCAGGCTCTAAGCCCCACGCCTTGTCTAACATGTCATCTTCTAACTCATCGCTCTCTTCAAGCTCATCAAAACCTTCTCTTATGATCACGTGACATGTCGTACACGCACAAGACTTCTCACAAGCATGTTCGATGTTAATGCCGTTACGTAGAGCAACATCTAATACCGTTTCACCTTCAACGGCTTCAACCACGGCACCGTCTGGACATAACTCTTCATGGGGTAAAAATACTATTTGTGGCATCTTGTTTACCTATTGATTACCAATTAAATACTGTCAACTGATTGGCCTTTTAGTGCCAATCGGATTGAATTATCCATACGCTTAGCCGCAAAATCTTGCGTGCTAGCATCTACAGCCTCAATGGCTTTTTCTATTGCATCTGCATCATCTTGACTACTAATCTGCGCCAACGCTGCCATGCATTGCTTAATCAAGCTATGCTCGTCCTCAGATAAGAGGTCGGCATCTTTTTGCAGCGCGGCGCTTAAGGTTTCTAACACTCTAGCAGCTTCCACTTTTTGCTCAGCAAGCATACGCCTTGTAATGTCCTCTTTCGCATTCGCCATAGAGTCTTTGAGCATGGTGCCAATCTCTTCGTCAGTTAACCCAAAAGAGGGCTTAACTTGAATGCTAGATTGAACGCCAGTCGATTTTTCCATTGCAGTAACACTTAACAATCCATCTGCATCGACCTGAAAAGTGACTCTGATATGAGCCGCACCTGCTGCCAACGGAGGAATGCCTTGCAGGGTGAACCTTGCTAAGGAGCGGCAATCATCAACAAGTTCACGCTCACCTTGAACCACATGAAAAGCCATTGCCGTTTGGCCATCTTTAAATGTGGTGAACTCCTGTGCCTTAGCGACGGGAATAGTAGTATTACGCGATACTATCTTTTCAACAAGCCCGCCCATAGTCTCGATGCCTAATGACAGAGGAAGAACATCGAGAAGTAACAGATCTGACTCAGGTTTATTGCCGACAAGAATATCTGCTTGAATGGCAGCACCAATCGCAACAACCCTATCAGGGTCAATTGAAGTTAATGGTTTTTTAGCGAAAAAGTGTTCAACCAACTCACGCACAAGCGGTACTCGAGTTGAACCACCGACCATGACAGTTTCAAGTACTTCATCAGCCTTAATTCCAGCGTCACGAAGCGCACGGCGACAACTACTAACCGTTTTTTTAACCAGCGAACTGATTAATGTCTCAAATGCCGTTTTAGTTACCGCGTGACTCAATTGAGTTCCATCGTCTAGATTCAGAGTCGCAATGACTTGATCTTCACCCGTTAACGCCTCTTTTACTCTTCTTGCTTCTATTAAAAGTTGGCGACTCAAGGTTGCAGAAAGCGCTTTAAGCTGCCACTGATTTGACAAATAGTGATGTAAAAGGTGATCAAAGTCGTCACCGCCTAATGCAGAATCACCACCGGTCGCTAGCACTTCAAATACGCCTTTATGTAAACGCAGTATAGAAATATCGAAAGTTCCACCACCAAGATCATAGATGGCTATTACGCCTTCCTGGCCTGAATCAAGCCCATAAGCAATCGCTGCAGCGGTAGGCTCATTAAGTAACCTAAGTACTTTAACACCCAGTAATCCTACAGCATCCTTAGTGCCTTGACGCTGTGCATCATCGAAATAGGCCGGCACTGTGATCACCACCCCTTCCAATTCGCCACCTAAGGTTTTTTCTGCACGGGAGATTAAGGGTTTTAAGATCTCAGCGGAAACCTGTATGGGGTTAACCTTACCTTGCTTAGTTACAAATAGAGGTAGCCCGTTTTCGCTAGTCTCAAATTGATAAGGTAAGTCTTGAGAACCAGACTGAATATCACTCAGACTGCGTCCCATAAAACGCTTAACGGAAATAATGGTATTCTGCGGATCTTTAGCTGAGTTCAACTCTGCATCAAACCCCACTTCAACATTCGCTTCAGTGTATCTGACTACCGAAGGTAAAGAGTGGTGTGAGTTATCATCGGCTAAGGTGTTTGCAACTCCGCTACGCACGGCAGCAACTAAAGAGTTAGTCGTACCTAAATCAATACCTACGGCCAGACGATGTTGATGAGGAGCGGCACTCTGTCCCGGCTCGGCGATTTGCAATAGGGCCATAAAATTCCAACCTAAAAAATAGCAAAAATAATAAGCTAATCAATTAAAAGAAAATTAATATTGTGACATACTCAAACTACCGCAAGATATTGAATTCTGCATCTTGAAATGGCTTGAGTATAAAACTAGTCAAACAAGGCATCTTCGATACGTTCGAGTTCAACTTGCAGTTTTGCCATAAATTTAAGCTTACGAATAAGATCGGCAGCTTGAAATAGCGCTTCTTCGGAAAGATTCGCTAGCAAACAACTCAGATTATCTTCTATTCGTTTCGCATAAGCACTAAATGATTCATCCAGCTCAGAGATACAAGCATCTGGATCACTGCTTTGAGCAATATCTTCAAGCGCTTCGCGCCATTCAATCTGTTGCATCAGGAACTGAGTATCTTTCACTGTTGTGGATTCATGACTTAAATCAATACCGTGTAATGAAAGCATATGCTCAGCTCTCAATATAGGATTTTTTAGCGTTGAAAAGCCATCGTTCACTTGTGCCGCTCGCTGGACTGCAATGCGCTTATCTTGCTCACTAGCATTAGCAAACTTATCGGGATGAACCGCCCTTTGCAGTTCGCGATAGCGCTCTGCAAGTAAGGCGGTGTCAATTTGGTAGGCAGGTGTAAAACTAAACAACTCAAAATAGTTCATGGTTTAATTCTTAGACTGTTAGACTGTGAAGCTTTCACCACAACCACACTCCCCTTTAGCATTAGGGTTGTTAAACTGGAAACCTTCATTGAGTCCCTCTTTGACGAAGTCTAACTCGATACCTTGAAGGTAGATAAAACTTTTTGCATCAATAATGATTTTGACATCACCGATCTCATAGACTTCATCATCAGCGTTTAAATCATCAACAAATTCAATAATGTATGCCATCCCTGAACATCCTGATGTTTTAAGCCCTAATCGTAGACCAATTCCCTTACCGCGATTGTCCAGAAAACTTTTAACACGTTCGGCAGCTGCTGGAGTCATTGAAATAGCCATCTTAACTCCGAAAATTACTTATTTTGCTTTGATTTATAATCATCAATTGCCGCTTTAATTGCATCTTCGGCTAAAATTGAGCAGTGAATTTTCACTGGAGGTAGAGCAAGCTCTTCAGCAATATCAGTATTTTTGATTGCACCCGCTTCTTCAATTGTCTTACCTTTAACCCACTCAGTCACAAGTGAGCTCGAAGCAATCGCACTGCCGCAACCATAAGTTTTGAACTTAGCATCTTCAATTATGCCATCAGCACCAATTTTAAGTTGAAGTTTCATTACGTCACCACAAGCTGGCGCGCCAACCATACCGGTAACAACCGATGGATCATTTTTGTCGAAAGACCCTACATTACGTGGGTTTTCATAATGATCGAGTACTTTTTCGCTGTAAGCCATGATACTACTCCAATATTCTATTGATTACTTATTGATTAACGACGGATTAATGGTGAGCCCATTGAACCTGTTCAAGATCGATTCCATCTTTAAACATCTCCCAAAGTGGAGACATCTCCCGTAAACCATCAATAGATTTATTAATTGTTTCAATTGCGTGATCAATCTCTTCTTCGGTCGTGAAGCGACCAATAGAAAATCGAATTGAACTGTGTGCCATCTCATCATTTAAGCCAAGCGCACGAAGTACATAGCTAGGCTCTAAACTTGCAGAAGTACAGGCTGAGCCTGATGAAACAGCTAAATCTTTAAGTGCCATCATTAATGACTCACCTTCAACAAAGTTGAAGCTGACATTTAAGTTGCCACAGTAACGTTGATCAGCATCACCGTTAATATAAGTTTCTTCGATACCTTTAACGCCATTCCACAAACGATCGCGTAACCCAGCGATACGTGCATTATCAGACGCCATATCCGCTTTAGCGATAGCAGCGGCTTCACCCATACCTACAATCTGATGAGTTGCTAATGTGCCACTGCGCATACCACGCTCATGTCCGCCACCATGCATAGTTGCCTCTAAACGAATACGCGGCTTACGACGAACATACAATGCACCAATACCTTTTGGCCCGTACATTTTATGGGCCGAAATAGAAATAAGATCAACTTTAGTCGTCTGAACATCAATAGGTAACTTACCTGCACTCTGTGCAGCATCTACATGTAAAATAATTTTCTTACTACGGCATAATTCACCAATAGCATCGATGTCATGAATAACACCAATCTCATTGTTTACATGCATAATACTGACAAGAATAGTATCTTCACGCATTGCAGCTTCTATTGTTGCTAACGAGATAATTCCGTTTGCTTCAGGAGCAAGGTAAGTCACTTCAAAACCTTCCCGCTCAAGCTGACGACAGGTGTCAAGTACAGCCTTATGTTCTGTCTTACTGGTAATGATGTGCTTCCCTTTCTTCTGGTAGAAGTGAGCAACACCTTTAATCGCTAAGTTATCTGACTCAGTTGCACCGGATGTAAACACGATTTCGCGCGGGTCTGCATTAATGAGATCCGCAACTTGGTTACGGGCAATATCAACCGCTTCTTCAGCCTGCCAGCCATAACGATGAGAACGTGATGCTGGGTTACCAAAGATGCCGTCCATCGTCATGCACTGCATCATTTTTTCTGCAACACGGGGATCAACCGGCGTAGTCGCAGCATAATCTAAATAGATAGGAAGCTTCATTACACACTCCGTACAGCGTAACCTTGAGTAAGGTCGAACAAAGTACAAAAAATATTATTAAATAACAAAGTTAACTTATAGTGTTACTCTTTGTTCCTGTTGTATTTCATCTTGTTTTATAGAAATAAACTGCACATCTCGTTTCGTCATTAAACCCGCAAGACTAATACCATTTAAAAAATCTGAAATCTGTTTGCTCAGGTCACCCCAAAGCGAATGAGTAAGACAACGTGTACCATTTTGACAATTCCCTTGCCCTTGACAGCGTGTTGCATCCACAGATTCATCCACAGCGCGCACCACCATTCCTACAGATATCTCACCGGCATCAGCGCCCAAACGGTAACCACCGCCAGGTCCCCTGACACTAGAAACCAATCCTTGCTTTCTGAGTTTTGCGAAAAGTTGTTCGAGGTAAGAAAGTGAAATTCCTTGACGCTCGGAAATATCGGCCAACGGAACCGGACCAGAAGTTGAATGCATAGCAACATCTAACATGGCTGTAACGGCATACCGACCTTTTGATGTAAGTTTCATAGCGACTACAGCTCCCAAAAATGCTTAAGTGAATTCAAACATACCCGAGTGATTTAGTCAAGTATTAAACCCAGTAATATAGTCAAGTACTAACCCAATGTGATTGTCAGTCTGACATTCAACTCTTTAACAAAATTTACCCCTGAGTTTGGTGGGGTATTTAACCTGTTTTACTCAATTTTTTCAACGACTCTTTACCATAACCCTCACTAAAACTCAGATTATGGGATCAAACTCATCAATCGCTTTCTTTCTTTTCTGTGCTGCTGCATGTTCAACATCACTGAAATCATCCACGGCTAACTCCGGCAGTTTATCAGTGCAAACACTGCCACCGAGAGTTTGCACCGCTTGGCACACTTCCTGAACCTTAGAATCCATCAAATGCATATGATCTAACATTTGACCAATCGCATTGGCAACGGGATCTGGATTATCTGGGGATACGGCATAAGCATCGAACCCATATTTCTTTGCCATTTCACTGCGTCTTTTGGACTGTTCTTTGCTGATATCACTCGGTGTCGATACCACTCGAGCGGGGATCCCGACAACCGTGGTATCCTTTGGTACATCTTTAACTACCACAGAATTAGACCCAACCCGAGCACCATCATGCATAGTGATAGGGCCGAGAATTTGAGCCCCAGCGCCAATAACCACGTTATTGCCTAACGTAGGGTGACGTTTACCTGCTTGCCAAGTCGTACCACCTAATGTCACGCCATGATAGAGAGTACAGTCATCTCCGATTTCAGCCGTCTCACCAATGACAACCCCCATACCATGGTCGATAAAGAAACGATCACCAATACGTGCACCGGGGTGAATCTCAACCCCAGTTAACCAGCGGGAAAAAGTAGATAAACAACGAGAGGTGAGCCGCCATTGACGCAACCAAAGTTTATGACTAACTCTGTGGATCCATATCGCCTGCATCCCCGGATAATTCAACAACACCTCTAATCTACCGTGGGCTGCAGGATCGCGATGATATATCGAGGCGATATCATCTTTAAGCCTAGCTATCACTCCCATTGTTATCGACTCCTTATGACTATTCTTCGTCTTTCTTGGTCATTTTTTTATCGATTGAAGTCAACATGCCACGCAAAATATTCATCTCTTGTCTTTCAAGCCTTGCCCGACTAAATAGACGACGTAACTTGGTCATCACTTGTCCTGGGTGTTGCTTAACAATAAACCCTGTTTTTAGCAGTGTATCTTCAAGATGATCGAAGAAGTTCTCACGCTCTTGTGCAAATGGATATTCATCCACAGGTTCAATATAATCCGCAGGCTTTGTGTTTTCAAAATCTCGCTGAACCTGAGCGAGATGGGCTACTCTCGCCTCATAACAGATAATTTGCACCGCTTGTGCTAAGTTCAAAGAGGTATATTCTGGGTTAGCAGGAATAGCAACGTGATAATTGCACTTTTGTAATTCCTCATTACTTAACCCATTATTTTCCCTACCAAAAACAATCGCAACAGGCCCTGTTAACGCTGAAGAAACGAGCTTCTCACCGGCTTCTCTTGGTTCTAGCATAGGCCAATCTAGTGTACGACTTCTGGCACTGGTTGCTATCACTAAACTGCAATCTGCAATTGCTTCAGCAACACTGTCTACGGTGACAGCATGTTTAAGGATATCCGATGCGCCAGCGGCAAGGGCTATTGATTGACCATCAGGTTCAACTCGCGGTTCCGCGAGATAAAGAGTGGAAAGTCCCATGGTTTTCATTGCACGGGCTGTGGAACCTATGTTCCCAGGATGAGATGTACCAACGAGTACTACGCGAATATTGCTGAGCATGAAACTACTTAATTTTGATGACGGAACACAGAAAATAATATTATCACAGCGGAGTGTGAAATTTTAATACTTAAATCAGTATTTCATATAATCACACCAGTAATCCACGAGAGCAAGACCAAAGTCAACCAGAGCACAGTTTGCTTTTAAGCATAGCTCAGGTATAATGCGCCCCGATTATTTATATCTGTTCTTTAACATCCAGGGGATTGCAATGTATCCAATGCAAACTATTGCTGTGCGCGCTGCCCGCGCTGCCGGCCAAACAATTATACGTGCTTTCGCTGAACTCGATAAAGTCGAAGTTACAGCGAAAGGTATCAATGATTACGTGACTAACGTAGACAAAGAAGCTGAAGCAGCTATTATTTATCAGATCCGTAAATCTTATCCTGATCACACCATAGTAGGTGAAGAAAATGGTGAGAACAAAGGCGCAAATAAAGATTACGTTTGGATTATTGACCCTCTGGATGGCACTAACAACTTTGTTAGAGGCATTCCTCACTTTGCAGTTTCTATTGCACTGCAATACAAGGGCAAAACTGAGGTCGCTGTAGTATATGATCCTATCCGCGATGAGCTATTTTCGGCTCTGCGCGGTAAAGGTGCTAAGTACAACGAATTCCGGATGCGCGTATCTAAAAGAAACGAACTTAGCGAAACAATTATTGCGACCGGCTTTCCTTTCAAAGCAAAACAGCACACAGAAACTTACATGAAAATATTGAGTGAACTATTCACACAATGTGCTGATTTACGTCGTGCAGGTTCTGCCGCTCTTGATCTAGCTTATGTAGCTGCAGGTCGTGTTGATGGTTTCTTCGAAATTGGCCTTAAGCCTTGGGATATAGCTGCAGGTGACCTGCTGGTTCGTGAAGCAGGCGGTACCGTTACTGACTTTACTGGAAACCATGAGTACATGACCTCTGGCAACATCATTGCAGGTTCGCCTAAAGTAACCTCTGCAATTGTCAAAACGGCTCGTCCACTGTTGAGTGAAGCACTTAAGCGTTAATATATTCCCAAACCGCTTGAGTATGCATAAAACAGATGTAAATAGTGTCATAGAGAGCCATCCAACAGGATGGCTTTTCTGTATCTATTCCCCTTGAATTAATGCTCAGCTTCATGATAGGTGTCATTTACCTTGTCGATTGGTATTATTGTGAAAAGCGTCACAGATATAGACAAGAATAGAATGTAAATCCTGATACCATTGAAAAAAATTATTCAGAGGCAACCATGAGATCAGCATACCAACGATATAGTTCCAAAAGCTTAAAGGCAGTTGAACATCTCGTATTGTTTATCATTGCATTAGCAACCATAGTCGCAATTGGGCAAGAAATATTTCATATTTTTGAGGTTGGCAGGGTTAGTCTTGCAGATCTTCTTCTTCTATTCATCTACTTAGAAGTGTTGGCCATGGTTGCCAACTATATCGAATCAGGAAAGTTACCTGTTCGTATGCCGCTTTATATTGCGATAGTTGCTCTCGCTCGTTATCTTATTTTGGATATGAAAGGAATGAGTGACTGGCGAATCATCGCCATCGCAATGGCCACTTTGATACTCGCATCCACAGTGATTATTATTCGATGGGGGCAGCTCAAGCTTCCATACCCAAAAAGCGAAGATTAATACGACAGAAAATTGAACATAAACTCAGCCAGCTTTAGGCTGAGTTTCCTCAAAAAAACAACACTAAACCATCCTATTTAATTTTTGTTTTTAACTTGATAAACATGCTACGTTTAAAAGGGTGAATATATCAAGGATGTGCAAATGGAAGATATTGAAGAGAAGCGTCAATCTTTAAGAATCGATATGGAGTCCGATAAAGTAGAGTTAATCTGGCTCGATGAAAATGGGCACGAACAAGTTGCAATGGCAAGATGTATTGACCTATCTCGACGCGGTGTACTCCTAATGTACAGTGGCAACTTTACTCTAGGTTCATTACTCAATATTACATTTAACCCTGATAATGAAGGAAGTAAACACACAGTCAAAGGCCAAGTCTGTCGTAGCAAAGATATTGACGATGCTTACCACATTGCTATTCAGCTAATTGGTTTCAATTAAAGAATCTATTTCATTTTCCGACTAGTTTTCAGCAGCATCAAAGAGTCTGTTCTATACTTATTCTACTTAATAATCCTCGGATAATAAGAAGAAATGTCATGGAGATGCTTATATGATAATGCTCGTGGGTGGTGAAAAGGGTGGAGCAGGAAAAAGCTGCTTAGCTCAGAATCTGGCCGTTCATATTACCCAGAAATATCAGGCAAATGTGCTGATGGTCGATTGTGATCCCCAACGAACAACCTCTGATTGGATCCAAGCCCGTAATGAGGATCCAGAGCTTCCAACCATCAACTGTATTCAACTCTACGGAAAAATTCGTAACGACCTTCTCAGTCAAGATGAAAGGTTTGATTACGTGATTGTTGACTGTGGAGGACAAGATAACCTCGCCATGCGAGCGGCAATGTCTGTCGCGACTTATGTTTTACTTCCCTTAAGACCTAAACGCCGGGATCTCAAAACACTTCCTCATATGGAAGATATGCTCAGTACATGTAAAATGGTTAACCCTAAGATGGTAGCTTGTATCGTCATGACACAATGCCCTTCACTTCCAAGCCAATATAAACGAATTCTTGAGGCCAAAGAGGTTGTACAATCCTTTGGTCTTAGGGTATTGAACTCAGTGACTTTCAGTAGAAATATCTATGACGACAGTGAAGAGCAAGGTGCATCGGTTATGGAGATAGAACCAGAAGGTAAAGCCGCGATAGAGATCGTTGCCATCGCCGATGAAATTTTCGCTATAGAGCCAGAAAACTGCTATGAGCTTAACTGATCTCAAACGAAGAAAAAAGAAGTCCCCACAGGATTCTATCTCTGTCGATGACTTTATAGAAAATGCCAACAGCTATGCTTTTGGACAACAAAGTGCCGTCAGTCGTAACAGAAAAAAACTTAAACAAGCGCAGTTAAATGGTTTGGATAAACATTCGACAAAAATATTTAAACATGCAACCTTCTCATTGACTGAAGATGCCATTATTATTTTAGACGATTTAGCAACACAATCAGAAATAGCAAAATCTCGTTTGGTACGGATCTTAATTCACTATTTTTTTGATAAATGTGACTCAGAAAAACGCCAGATAATAAGCAATGGTGAGAAGTAAAATGATCTGACGAGAAAAGACAATTACTGAAAATGCCCCCCGAACATATCGTACCCAAACTATCTGAAAATGCGCATTAAAACCTCAAGATACCCCACCATTTCAGGCCATATATCGATCGCGCTACTTACAAGTCTCAGATATTATGGTCTTCAAATAATTGTTCTGCCTTATATTAAGACTATGCTCAACGCCTCACTGTTGAGTGGAAACCATAATACTCTATTTTGCAATTTTCCAATGCTCTGGCAAAATAACCCTATCATTTATTAGGATAGATACCGATGTCATTAATCTTGCTTTTAACACAACAGATGAGCCTATATCTGGTGATAGTGTACCTTGTCAGCAAGACACCACTGTTTAAATTTTTCTCAGAAGCAGCCACTCGGCTTCCCCATAAGATATTTATCTATCTCACCTTTTCAAGCTTTTGTATTATGGCCACCTATTTCGGTGAACACACTAATGATGCATTAGCCAATACTCGAGCTATGGGGGCAGTGCTTGGTGGTTTACTCGGTGGCCCTGTAACGGGATTTCTAGTTGGGCTCACAGGCGGCTTGCATAGATATAGCATGGGAGGTTTTACCGATCTGGCTTGTGCCATCTCAACGACACTTGAGGGATTATCTGCAGGTGTCATCAGCCTCTATCTCAGAAAACAAGGCAAAGGAGAGTTAATTTATGCTCCACTACTGGTTTTTTTAGTCACTTTTTCCGCTGAACTGCTACAAATGGCAGTGATATTACTCGTTGCTCAACCCTTTGGAGATGCCTGGTCTTTAGTTAAACAGATAGCGATACCTATGTTACTGATCAACTCGGTAGGTGCTGCACTTTTTATGAGCATGGTACGGGATCAAAAAGCCATGTTTGATAAGATGTCATCGGTATTTTCAACTAAAGCACTCAAAATTGCAGAACGTAGCGTTGGCATATTATCCAAAGGTTTCGATCAAAGAAGCAGCGCCGAAATTGCTCGAATAATCTTAGAAGAGACCAATGTAGGTGCAGTTGCCATCACCGATACCGAAAAATTATTGGCATTTATTGGTGCAGGCGCCGATCACCATATCCCTGGAACGCCAATATCATCGAAGATAACCCAAGAAGCCATCGATAATAATTGTGTCATGTTCGCCGACGGAGTTAATGTCGCTTATGCCTGTTCCATCTCATCCCAATGTAAATTAGGTTCAAGTTTAGTGATCCCCCTCCGCAGTGAAACTCAAGTCATTGGCACCATCAAGCTCTATGAGCCGAAAAACAAACTTTTCCTGAATATTAATCGCACCTTAGGTGAAGGAATTGGTAAGTTGCTCTCGAATCAAATTCTATTTGGTCGGTTTGAACAACAACAAAATCTACTGACCCAAGCTGAGTTGAAATTACTGCAGGCTCAAGTCAATCCACATTTTTTGTTCAACGCACTCAATACAATAGCTGCAATCATAAAAAGAGATCCACTAAAAGCAAGGCTGTTAATCCAACAACTAGCCCAATTTCTGCGAATCAATTTAAAACGCACTACAGGCTTAATAACACTCGACGATGAGCTGGAACATATAGAGTCTTACTTAGCAATAGAGAAAGCCCGCTTTATCGACAGACTAGAAGTCACAATTCATATATCCAACGAGCTTCATCACTATCGTCTTCCCGCTTTTACATTACAACCCATCATTGAGAATGCGGTCAAGCATGGCACATCTCACATGCTTGATAAGGGAATTATCAAGGTCACAGCTATAATTCATGAAGATCTATTACTGCTAGAGGTAACTGATAATGCGGGCCTTTATCAACTCAAAGAGAACTCTGAAGGCTTGGGAATGAATCTAGTGCATAAACGAATACAGAATCAATTTGGTTCAGAATATGGTCTAAAGGTCGATTGTGAAGCTGATGTTTACACTAGAGTTACTATTCAATTACCTTACTCCGGAGCAGAAAAGTGATCACATCCATCATCGTTGACGATGAACTTTTCGCCCGTGAAGAGTTAGTAGACCTGCTTAGCGAACATGCCGATATTGAGATCATTGGCCAATGCAGTAATGCCATCGAAGCCCTACAGATGATCACAAAACTCAAACCACAGCTTGTCTTTTTAGATATTCAAATGCCTAGAATCACAGGAATGGAACTCATTGGCATGTTAGATCCTGATACTATGCCCTCTATTGTATTTGTCACAGCGTTTGATGAATTTGCCATCAAAGCTTTCGATAATCATGCTTTTGATTACTTGCTAAAGCCCATAGATGAGATGCGATTAGCACAGACATTAACTAAACTCAGAAAAAATATCAGTCCTAAACCCGTCAGCATACTCGCGCCTGCACAACTTACACATCTCCCCTGCTACACAGGAACAAAGTTAAAAGTATTAGCATTAAGTGAAGTTGAATACATTTTTAGCGATCTCAGTGGTATTCATGTCGCAACCAATAAAGAACTTGTACACACTCACTTAACCCTGAAAGTACTTGAAGAGAAGACATCACTTGTTAGGTGTCACAGACAATATCTGATCAAACCTGATGCAGTATCTGAAATAGAAGTACAGGAGACAGGCGCCGAAGTCACAACAGTATCAGGCGCTAAAGTTCCCGTATCTCGGCGCTACCTTAAACCATTAAAACAACTGTTTGGTTTTCAGTAACTCTCTAAGGAAAATGATCAGTGATCGCGATACCACTTAGCTGATGTTTAATACCGCTTAGTCAGCTAAAGCGACCACTGACCACTTTTACACTTATCCTCTTTTCAGTAAATCTTTACAATCTCAGCAACTGAACATGGGAGATTGTAATTATGATGTGGTTTTTAATGTGTGTTGGCCTACTTATTGGCGGATACTTTATCTATGGTAAATTTGTTGAAAAAGTATTCGGCATAAATTCTCAACGCCAAACCCCGGCATTTACAAACACCGATGGCGTCGATTTCGTGCCTATGTCTAAGGGTAAAGTCTACCTTATTCAACTATTAAATATCGCAGGTGTTGGCCCAATATTTGGTCCAATTCTTGGTGCTCTTTATGGTCCAGCAGCCATGCTATGGATTGTATTCGGTTGCATCTTTGCCGGAGCGACTCATGATTACTTCTCTGGTATGCTATCGGTTCGCAACGGTGGCCAGTCAGTTCCTCATCTGGCTGGAAAATATTTAGGTAAAGGTGCTAAGCACTTTATGAACGTCTTCGCCATCATTCTGTTGCTGCTTGTTGGCGTAGTATTTATCTCAGCTCCGGCTGGCTTATTAGGTAAGCTGACTGGATGGGATGTCTCAATTTTCGTTGGTATTATTTTCACTTACTATCTTATCGCCACTGTTGTACCAGTCGATAAGATAATAGGAAGACTTTATCCTTTCTTCGGCGCTTTACTCTTTTTCATGTCAATCGGATTAACGATTGCTATCGTAGTATCAAGCGAACACACCTTGCTTCCAGGTTTTGAAGCTAAAGATTTCCTAACAAACTTAAATCCGAATGATATGCCACTGTGGCCAGCGCTGTTTATCACGATTGCCTGTGGTGCTGTATCTGGTTTCCATGCGACTCAATCACCGTTAATGGCTCGTTGTGTTGAAAATGAATCAAATGGTCGCTTTGTTTTCTTTGGTGCCATGATAGGTGAAGGTGTCATTGCTTTGATCTGGTGTGCTATCGCACTTTCTTTCTTCGGCGGCGTACAGGGATTAAATGAAGGTATGGCAGGTAACCCTGCTAACGTAGTGTATGAAGCCTCTACCGGACTTCTTGGTGCCGTTGGCGGATTTATGGCTATCTTAGGTGTGATAATTCTCCCTATTACCTCTGGTGATACCGCTTTCCGCTCAGCTCGTTTGATCTTAGCTGAATTCTTTAAAATGCCGCAAACTGCACTACCAAAACGTTTGTTACTTGCTATCCCACTATTCATTATGGGCGCAATTTTAACCCAAGTAGATTTTGGTGTTATCTGGCGCTACTTTGGTGTTGCCAACCAAACGACGGCAGTGATGATGCTATGGACTGCTTCTGCTTATCTACTGCGCCACAATAAACTCCATTGGATCTGTACGATTCCGGCAATGTTTATGACAACGGTAGTAATTAGCTTTCTACTCAGTTCACAAACTCTCGGTGCAGGCTTACCAATGACAATTTCAACTGTCGCGGGCTTAGTTTCAACTGCCATTATTACCGCCTTAGTTATGCTTAAAACGAAAGGTAAAGGGGATGAAGGAATAATCGAAGAGACATAAACCTATCGGTTTATCTTCGCCCACTAAAAAGCCAGTCCTAGTGACTGGCTTCTTTAATTGACGATTTTATTTATCTTAGTGGAATTGATGTGATTACTCTTTTAGAATCTCAGGCTCAACCAACACACTCGCTTCATCGGTTGAAACCCACACCTGCCCTTCACTGATATTATATTGCAGCTTCATGCTCCTACTCACAAGTTCGCCCATCTCTTTAACGGCATCTTCTGGAATATTCCATACCTTAAGATTTTGATAACGAGTAAAACTTTGCTCATTTTGCTGCCACCAGATTGGTACACTACGTCCGCCATAAGCAAACAATTGAACTTGTTTAGAGCGGCCACACGCCTTTCTGATCCACTTTTCATCACTTTGACCAAACTCAATCCAGAGTTCTATATCGCCAATTAACGACTTCTCCCATAACTCAGGTTCATCTTCAACACTCAGTCCCTTACTGAACTCTAAGGTATCGCTGGCATTCATTGCGAACGCTAGCAAACGTAGCATCATTCTGGAATCAGTTTCAGAAGGATGCTGAGCCAAGGTGAAATGGTGATCTTGATAGTAGCCACGATCCATATCGGCTATCTGTAAATTTACTTTGTAAACCGTTGCTTTAGCTGCCATAACTGCTTTTATCTTTAAATTATTGGCATTAGTGTACCCTAAAATGTCATCAAGTATAGGTTTGAGACATTCTAAGAGTCACCATAAAAGGTAATCAATTTAATTATTATAGACTTAAAATAGTTTCAGCTTCCATTTTGGAAGCCGAAACTTGGTAAATGATTAGAGTGAACCCGGTTTAAGGTGTTTGGCCATAGGGAAATGGGCTTTTAACTGTGCAATCTTATCGGCATCTGCATAAACAAGATTCCGCTTGCCAGCCTTAAGCAGTAGAGATAATTCATTGGTAGCAAGTAATGGCGATCTAGTCGCATCTCGCCTTACCAATTCATTAAGCGCTAGCGGCAACTCCTCATTAGCAAAAACATGATCTAACTTCTGCATTAATGACATAGCCGCTATCGGCAGCATCGCTATGGGAGTGTTGTCGTCAATTAATAACATCTCACCTTCAGTAACTAGATGTTGAAAAGAGTCTTCATAATATAACGCGGTTCTCTCATCAAATTTATCACCGTTAGCACGAAAAAAATGTTCCCAGAAAAGTTTACGTTGCTTAAAAATAGGCAACTTATCTTGCACCTCTTTACGCCGTTCTGCGACAAAATCAAATAAGTTGGTGAGCGAATGAGGTAACCAAGACTCTAAACGGGAACGTAACTCTCTGGCAAATACCGGTGCAGCTCCTGCCGTGCTTATCGCTATCTGTAATCGACCTCTATCAACAATCGACGGCGTAATGAAACGACAAAGCCCAGGATTATCAACAACATTAACCCAGATACCTGTTTTTGTTGCCAAATGTGCAAGACGAGTATTCAACTCATTATTTGCCGTCGCTAAATAGACAAGATCAACACCAATTATATCTTCATCCACCACAGTCCGTTGAACAAGGGAGATGCGTTTGTTATCTGCATAAGTTTGTACCTCAGATGAGATATCAACAGCAATAACACAGATTGATGCTTCAGTTCTGGCCAACAGTTCTAATTTTCGACTCGCAACTTCTCCAGCACCGATCAATAATATCTTTAATTGAGTCGTATCAACAAACAGGGGGAAGTATTGCATCTTACGCTGCTCCTCTATTTTTCATTGAGGTTTTACTAACGGTAGCTGATTTTGAACCCAAGCTTTATATCCACCAGTTAAAGAGCCCACATCTGTATAACCCATTATCTGTAAGTTCACTGCAGCTAAGGCTGAGCGGTAACCCCCACCACAATAGAGTAAAATAGGCGTCGTTTTATCAGGGAATTGTGTCTCAATATCACGCTCAATGATCCCTCGTCCCAGATGATAAGCCTTAGGAAGGTGATCTTTTAGCCATTCATGATCTTCTCTAACATCGATAAGTTGCCAGCGAATATCTTTTTGATACTCCTCAACCGACACTGCTGTGATCTGAGGCAATATACTCTCCACCAGAGCTAAAAACGCTGCATTATGTTGCACGACAGACACTCCAAAATAACTGACTATAACGTAAGTTTAAATGATTAAAATCCAAAAAATTTAATTGTGTTGAACACACCTTTCAGCACTGCATTGCCAGCAAAGCTCAAAGCTATCTTCATTGATTTCGTGGCATTGGACACACTGCCATTGAGGACTTTCAGTATTCAGTGATTCGAGTTGAGCCTTTGCTTGTTCATATTGTGACTCGCACACCCAAAGTTCAACATTTTGTAGATCTACAGGTAACTCTCCAATCCCGCCTAATAACGCTTCACCTTTCAACTGAACCTCTATTCCACAGGCTTCTAGTAACCCTTTCCAGGTATGAGCTTGAAGTAAGTTTCCACCTGCTACGATTCGATTACGCTTTTCCATTTATTATTCCCCAACATCTCTTGCTCTTCTGGCAAATTTATAGGTTTCATCTCACATCGAGAATGGCTATCAACATCCTACTGCCAAATAGGGAAGACTGTCGAGAGCTAATACTCCGCTTATTGTTAACTTTGTAATTGAAATAAGGCTAATAACTGATCGTTTTAATCAGACATTCAAGCTGTTACTTTTTAGAGGCACAAGTTATATAAGGTCATTTACCCTACCCTATACTGCCGCTATACTGATGAAAGTTTAAGATCTAAACCCATAATGCCTAACTTAACTAAAAATAAGTAAGAGCAAACTTGAAACTAACACTAAGGCTGCCAACACAATGAAATTTATTAACAAAGTATTTAGAGCTCCGAGTTACCTCATCTTTACTATTATGATAATGCTCTCTGTCAGTCAAAGCTCACTTGCTGGTGATGAAAATCCGCAAATAGCTTGGGACAAAATTGATTCTGGAGCGTTAATCGTCGATGTGCGTACCGCAGAAGAGTTTGCTGCCGGACATCTGAAAAATGCCATTAATATCCCCTTTCAAAGTATTAAAATGGGTCTTGAGAAACTACACATAGACAAAGACAGATCCATTGTACTCTATTGCAGAAGCGGTCGTCGTAGTGGTGTAGCAAATGAAACTTTAGTTAAAAACGGTTACAGCAATACTTATAATGGTGGCGGATACGAACGTTTAAACACCTATACAAACAAATAACGCTGCTAAATATTCATTATCGAAAATGTAAAAATCAAATTGCAGCCACTCAGATTATGACTGGCTACTTCTTATTAATACCCTCGACAATATTAAAAGACAAAATCATTCCTCAGGTTTCCACTGACTAAATAAGATCTTCCAAAAAATCATTATCCAAATTCATATTTCACGATTAAAAACGAACTAAAAACACGGCACACGCATGAACGGTGTCTCTAATAACCAACCCTCCCTCTTATTACTTTTGGTTATTACATATTCCATACATCAACGAGTATTTAATCATTTTAAAATCATAACTTTATAGTTAACAAGTAAACACTACTGCTTATATCCATCATTAAAACCACTTTGTATACAAAAATATTCCCGCTCAACATGAACGCATACTAATTCAGTAAAAACGGCAAAATTCGCAATAACATGCATCTTAAACGCAATATTTACTCACTAAAACCCAACTGTTACAAGATGATTTTAATTCAAAACCTCGCAGATACATTTCATTTACAAACGCATCACACGCGGATACATTCATTGTCGAGTAACTGGATTTTTAGCAAAAAGACTAAAAACCAATCTAATAATAATGATAAAAACTAATTAACATGGAAGGCAATTATGACAAATAAAAAAACCACCACGGTGGCGTTAAGCCTATCAGTATTAGCAATGGCTATCTCTGCCAGTGTAACTGCTGCCCCCGCCTTTACCCCGGGATTACAGTCTCTAAACTCAGGCATTGAGCAAACATCTCCGCTACCAAAGCGTTATATCATCAAGTTTAGAAATGCAAACGCCCTCGCTAACTTTCAATCTCAATCAAATGAACTTAATGATGCGCTTTATGAACCAAGATCTAATGAAGTTTTCTCCCATCACAGAGCAATGAACAGTGCCTCAGCCAAAGAGATGAAGCGAATAGGTCGCAGTAACAGCTATACAGCCAAACTGAACGCTAAAGGTATTCGAGTACTTCAACTACGCCCAGATGTAGAATATGTTGAAGAGGATGTACCAAGAAGACTTCTTAGTGAAACGACCCCCTGGGGACAAACCTATGTGGGAGCGACGAGTCTAAGTGACTCTCAAACAGGTAACCGTACTATCTGCATTATCGATTCTGGCTACGATCGTGATCACAGCGATCTCAGCGGTAATAACGTCACAGGTACCAACAACTCTGGTACAGGCAACTGGTACGATCCTGGTAACAACAATGCCCACGGAACACATGTCGCAGGCACTATTGCAGCCATCGCGAACAATGATGGTGTTGTGGGTGTAATGCCAAATCAAAATGCCAATATTCATGTTATCAAGGTATTTAATGAATCAGGTTGGGGATATTCATCCTCACTTGTTTCTGCTATCGATACTTGTGTAAACAATGGCGCTAACGTCGTGACCATGAGTCTAGGTGGTGGAGCTTCTAGTACAACGGAGCGCAATGCACTCAACGCCCATGAAAGCAATGGTGTACTGCTTATCGCAGCTGCGGGTAATGACGGTGATAATACACATAGCTACCCTGCATCCTATGATGCTGTGATGTCTGTAGCTGCGGTCGACAGTAACAAAGACCATGCTGCTTTTTCTCAATACACCAATCAAGTTGAAATATCTGGCCCAGGTGAAGCGATTTTATCAACCGTAACCGTTGGAGAAGGACGTCTTGGCGACATCACAATCGGCGGCCAATCTTACTTCACACAAGGTGTTGTTCCCCACAACCGCTATGTGAAATCTGGAACAAATCACGTAGCCACCCCGATATTTGGCAGTGTTACTGCAGAATTAGCAGAGTGTACGGTATCGGGCACGACATTTAATTGTGGCAACATGAGCAATAAAATCTGTCTTGTTGAGCGAGTTGGCAACCAAGGCGATACGTATCCAGACATCGATGCCGTTAAGGCCTGTAACAGTGCTGGTGCTAGCGGGGTTATTGTCTACAGTAATACCGCATTACCGGGTTTACAAAATCCATTCCTAGTCGATACAAACAATGATGCACCTTTAGTGTCTGTTTCTGTTAGTCGCGCTACAGGTCAAGCACTTCAGGGACAAGTAGGAACAACCGTCACTGTTGCAAATACAGACAATGAAGATTACGAGTATTATAATGGTACCTCTATGGCAACACCTCACGTTTCAGGTGTTGCAACCTTAGTTTGGAGTCATCACACCGAATGTAGCGCAGCCCAAATTCGTTCTGCACTTCACGCCACGGCGGAAGATCTAGGCACTGCCGGTCGTGATGATAAGACAGGTCATGGTCTTATCGATGCCGTTGCAGCAAAAGCATACTTAGATCAATCATGTGATGGTCCAACCGATCCTGGCACTGGACCGGGTGATAATGTACTGGTTAATGGCACAGCTAAAACCAGCCTTGTAGGTGCACAAAATGAAGAGCTTCATTACTCAATCGATATTCCAGCGGGGGCGTCAGACTTAAGCTTTACCATGAGCGGTGGTACAGGAGATGCCGATCTTTATGTTCAATATGGCGCAGCACCCACGACTGGTAGTTATGATTGTCGTCCGTGGAAAGGAGGAAACAGCGAGTCTTGCCCTATTACCAATGTCCAAACTGGCACTTACTATGTCATGGTTCAAGGTTACAGTGCATTTAGCGGCGTGAGCTTAGTGGCTAACTATACTGAATCAAACGGCGGTGGAAACCCAGGTGGTGGTGCAGCGAGTTACACCAACAACACCAGCTACGCAATCCCTGATAACAGATCTTCAGGTATCAGCAGTACACTCTCTGCAACTCGTACAGGTGACTCAGGTACTGTATCGGTAATCGTTGATATTTCACATACTTATATTGGTGACTTACAAGTTGAGCTACACAGTCCTACTGGTCAAATCGCCATACTCCATGATAACAGTGGTGGCAGCGCTAACGATATCAACAAAACCTATAATGTCGATATGACAGGGGTTGAATCCGCAGGTCAATGGACACTTAAGGCTGTTGATAGTGCCAGACGTGATACTGGGACGATAAACTCTTGGACGCTAAGCTTCCAGTAATTAATCACTTTCAGTAAGTAATAGCTGATACTAAGGCAACTTGGTATAACAATAGATAGAATTAAGAGGGCGTTCACGCCCTCTTCTTATTGCCTGCTTTATCCCCAACCAGATTTACTGGTATAATCTAGTTAATTTCAACTGATCCAGTAAACACATGACACAAGCAAATAATCCACTGCACGGTATCAAGCTAGAAGCCCTACTTACAGATCTGGTCGAATATTACGGGTGGGAAGAACTCGGAGATAGGATCGATGTTCGCTGCTTTAAGAATGACCCTAGCATGAAATCCAGCTTACGTTTTTTGCGTAAGACTCTCTGGGCCAGAGAAAAAGTTGAATATCTTTACCTTAAGATGAATAAATTACCTCTGCCTGCACACAAGCCAAGGGACGACGGCTACCAAGCCAGTGATAAAACTCGTCGTGCAGCAAATGACAAAACGGCAGCTAAACAAAGTAAAGACTCGAACGATGATGCACAGGTAAACGCCAATATCTGGGGTAACTAACCTGAACAAGGGTTAAGATCTGACGGTTTATATCACTGTCATCTCCCTTCTCTGTATTGACTGCGTATAGACAATAAAAAAAGGCTGCAAACTTATCGTCTTGCAGCCTTTTTAGATAACGAATACTTTAACAGTGCATATTATAACTGATAGTCACTGCCATCTTTAGCGGTAAACATTTGTTCTTGTTGCTCTTTTGATACTCTGTTCTGCTCATCAATATTAAGCAAACTAATCCAATACTCGTGTCCCTCAAGTTGGATATCATCAATATTTGCCGAATCTTGTGATCCGCTAATACCACAGCGATCAAATGTTAACGCCACATGTGTTCCTTTATCTTGAAGTAGAATAGCTGCAGGCTCACTTTTATGGCCATTTAGTGCAACAAATTGACGAGGGTCACGCAGACCACTATGAGTGCCATCTTTAAAGAACATTAATAGATTTTGGTAATAAACAACATAGCTACTGACATCTTTATGTGATCCCGTTGCTAATGGAAAAGTCGTATCAAGAAACTCTTTCGCATTGCCCTTAGTCTCTTCTGCCTTAGATGCAGCATAAGCATCCATTGACACGACATCAGCACTGATAAGGTCGTTCATCTGTTGTTCGTTTTGAGTGCTTCTCATTGTTGATGTGTTCATAGCCTTATCCTCTCGCTCAATCTTAGGTTTGATTTTCCGTTTATTACCGCATCACCGAGATAGTCTTAATTGCAAAAAACTGTTTTATTAACTTTCCCGACTGCTTGATTTGTAGTCTAGCTAATTTTTCATTACAATTTCACAATTAAAATTTTACATTGTGAATTTTACAAAATGAGCAAATCTCAAAGTCTAATGCGCAAATCACATTTTCTTGGAACCAAGATACGTAATCTAAGAAAGCGTAACCATCTCACCATGGAAGATCTATCAGCCAGGTGCATGAGAGTTGATCCTGAATCTGCCCCATCTATCTCATACCTGTCAATGATAGAGCGAGGGAAGCGAGTTCCCAGCGCGAATATGATGGCCGTTATCGCGACCGTTTTTCAAAAAGAGGTCGATTGGTTTTTAGATGATGTGCCAGAAGATCAGGCTATTACGCCTGAAAAGGGACGCCGTGGCGGCATAAGCGGTATGGCACTAGAGCCGAGCTTTCTTTTCTCCAAAGACATACTACAAATTGCCATTCCAGAGATGCTTTCACAAACAGGTATTACCGGCAGACAGTTTGCTCACCTGCTTATTCGAGCCCATCAAGAGCATCACCAAAATCACTTCCCCGATCTCGAACGAGCGGCTGAAGAGATAGGCATGAAACGAATGCCATTGGCAGTAGAAGACATTATGGATATCGCCAAAGGCATAGGCTTAACGATAAAGTGGGTCGATCGGGCACCACAAGATGTAATCGATGAGATGGGCGTCACCTCAACACAAGTTATTACCTCTTTCTTTGAGCCTCCCTCTACCATCTATGTCAATAAACGACTTCAAAACGTACCCTTTAGGCTTAAATACGATCTTGCAGTACACATAGGACACTGTGCATTGCACAATAAAGACGGTTTAAAGTCGGTATTAACCACAGGACGAAGCCAGATAGGTGCATCTGGAGAGCTTGGTACGCCCGCCTCTTCCACGGTTAACGCCCAAGACATCTTGCATGCTTGGCGCGATTTTGAATCCAGTTTTTTTGCTGGAGCATTACTTTGCCCCAAAGTGCCGTTCAGGCAACTACTCGACCGCCATGGCTATGAAATTAATGTTCATGAACAACTGGGGATCTCGGCATCCGTTGCCATGCGTCGCATGACCGTAGTGTCACCCTACCCTCATTGGCACTATTTCGATGCTTATGCTCCCGGAAAACTAAAAGCCGTATATAGAGGCAATGGCATTCCCCTTCCGTGGGGCAATATGAGACAAGTGCAAGATCCATGTCAACACTGGGCAGTATTTAGAATGATAAATGAGCCCACACAAGGCACCTCGGCACAGATATCGATCCTCAATGTGGCCGATGAGCCGAGAATTTACTGCTGCGAATCAATAAAGGTGGAAGATTTAGCGGGAAATAATCATGTGCTTTGCGCAGGTATCGATCTCAATCCAGCTATCGACGCCCAAGGCGGAGACTCACGGTCAATCGCTTCTGAGCTGAAACAAGCCTGTGTCGGTAAAAACGGTTCTGCTCAGATCCCGACTTCAATCAAGAAAGATCTAATGAGTGTCGCCAAGATATTGAACATAAACTGGATAGAGCGGGGGATCGAAAATGAAGCCAGACTTATCTGCTCAAGAGGTGCAGCCTGCCCTCGTCAGCCAAGTTGTTATGCATCAGGAAAAACTGAATGTGAAAATTGACCAGTGAGAATGAGATTGTAACGGTAATACCTATTAGTATGCGGCGTATTCTGGCTGTTCATATTTAACCGTAATGCCAGTGGTGGGTCGAGTGTTAGACTAAATAGGAAACTCAAATATTAAACGCCACACCTGGATCCCATTTCCAGACCTTACACTCAAACCTAACCTGTCGATGCCCATCCACTCCCAGTGGTATGGGCTTAGAAAAAGCTAAGGTCGCACCGAACTCAACACTATGAGACACAAGTACATTATTTTCAAAAGGAGTCACAAAGCGTAACTTATCAAAATACCAGTAACCAGCAGCAAAGATTCTGGGCTCAACATCTACACCTAACCAATTCCAACGCCAATGGATATCGGTACCAATATCGATCCCAGATTGTATCGCTGAATAGGTTTCAGCCTGAAAACCGTCAAAACTTCTGTAGCCCGCAAAAAACAAACGGTTAACCCAAACTGGCGTGTTTTGCTTAACATTTAGATCCAAAAGGCTCGAAACACCTGTGGACATAATGGCGACATTTGCTCCGGAATTTAAGTTTTTGCCATAACCCAGATCGAAATAAGTTTGAAATTCATGATCTTCAGCCGTACGCATACGATACTCAACACCGGGAGTAAAAGTAACGGTTCCAACACTCGACGGGAAGTCACCTCCAGGAATATCATCCCACTTAAAATTAAAAAAACCGAGTGAAATGGGAGTACGAAGCGTTAATGACTCGGTATCACTTTGTTGAATATTGAAACTTAACGGCAAGTTTACGACTGTCGTATTTTGCCCTGCCGTACGATACAGACCACTGCCAAGATAGTTTGCAAATGCATAGTGAGTAAAATCTTCTTCTGTTGCGTGAACAGGCAATGAAAGGGAGATAAAACATAAAACTACAAAGATGATTTTATTCAGAACCATACATTAACAAATAAGTGTATTTATATGGTACTGAATATAACGTGTGATAGGATAAAAATCTAGAATACCCAGAGAACGATCTATAAAAACATTCTACAAAAGCTATGAATCACCATCAACGGCGAAGTAATGTTCTGACATCATATGACCAAGCTCGGTAGACTTAGTTTTAAGATAAGCCTCATTGTATCGGTTTTTACCGACCTGTAAAGGAATGCGCTCAACAACCTTAATCCCTAACTCCTGCATCGCCTGCACCTTGCGCGGATTATTTGTCATTAGTCTGACTTGATTAATACCTATCTTTTCCATCATAGGTAAAATCATATCGTATTTACGCATATCAGCGGCAAAGCCTAATTTTTCATTAGCTTCTACGGTATTTGCACCTTGATCTTGTAACTCATAAGCGCGGATTTTATTCAACAAACCAATACCACGTCCCTCTTGACGTAGATAAAGAATAAAACCTTGTCCTGCTTCCGCAATATTCTGCATTGCAGTTTGCAACTGAAAACCACAGTCGCAACGTAAACTAAACAGTGCATCACCTGTTAAACATTCGGAATGAATTCGGCCTAACGTAGGGAGCCCAGCATCGAGAACACCAAATGTCAGTGCCACATGCTCTTTACCTGTCTCTGTATCTTCAAAACCATGCATATCAAACACACCCCAAGAGGTGGGTAACGTTGAAGAAGCGACATACTTAATCGACATGAAATAACCTTAACAACTCTCTTCCCTGAGACAACAATAAATCAAGAAAACAACGAGATGAATGTTTACCAATGAATAAAAGAAGCAAAATAGTACATTTTATTTCTCTACATAATAGGCCGAATTTTATCGTTTTTTTCCAATAAGTGAAATAGCTTAGCGATTTAATCGACTATTACTTCATCTTAAGGATAGTAGACCCACTTCATCAGCGCATAAGAGGATATGCTGAGCGACAACAAAAAAAATTGATATCGCTCACTAATAATTAATCGCTAGCTAACTAATTTATCAGTATTTAAAACTCTTTTGCTGCAAAGCCAGTCACAACCTTAATACCCATTTCACGGCCAAGTGCCGTCATGGGATGAACCACAACAAGACCCTTAACTGTTTTCTTGAACTTACCCATATCGGCTTGTTCTTCTTTCGTTAGCGCGCGGTTGAACTTCAAGCCCATGACCGAACCACCCTGTTTACTCAGTTCTCGAGTCTGCTGTGCTTTAACACTCGCAATACGCTTAGTCACTGCGTTTATCTCTTGTCTAAACTGCAACATGATACCTTTATCAGCGCGCTTTTCTGCTGCAGCTAATTTACGACGAAACTGTTCTAGTTTATCGCTGAGTCCATGAAGTTCTTCTTTTAAATTCATCTTCGTGCCTTAAAAATTCTATAAAATGCAAAAACAGCCTCAATACCGAAACGACTTATTAACAAGATAAATCCTGTTTTTAGATGCCGTTTAGCTACATATAATGGCTGTTTTATAATAATTAATTGGATCTGATGACGGCATTATAACAGCATCTGGGCGAATACAGTTACCGCTTTTCTGCGTGATCACCGAACACCTGAATTTCAAATAGACAATTGGCTTAACTAAATACCGCTCAAAAGAAGAAAATCAAGCTCACCCACCACTCAGGCAGTGAATAATTTGATTACTGCTTCCTCTGAATTGCAAACTGGGGTCCGCCAACACCTGCTCAAATTTTCCATCCACCAGCACATCAACATAAGCGATAATCGCTTTTTGCGCTTCACTTAACTCATCGAGTCGATAGCCAGACCAAAGCCAGATATCTTTCTCTGGACACTCGGCTTTAACTCGTTTAACTAAAGCGAGTATTGATGCTAGATTGTCAGGAAAAAGTGGATCGCCACCAGATAAGGATAATCCTCTGCGCTTAATGCGGGTGTCTTTTAAATCCCGCAACACTTGATCTTGCATCTGCTGATCAAACTCATGCCCGTGACTAGGATTCCAAGTCGACTGGTTATAACAACCGCGACACTGATGTTCACAACCAGAGACAAACAAGGTAGCACGGGTACCGGGTCCATTAATCACATCGACCGGAAAATATTGGTGATAATTCATCGCATTTTCTTAAGAGTTAATGAGTTCATAAAAAAATATCACCTCCGAGTAAGCTGAGTCGCAAAATGGCGTCTCACTTATCTGGAGGTTATCTATTTAAGAGCCAGCACAATGGATATCAGCTCTATTTATGCTTTAGCAAAAAAGTTCGTTATCTTTATGTTTTGCCACGGCAGTGGCTTACATAATCCATGCTTTAGCATAAAAAAGTCTGTTATCTTCATGCCTTGCCACAATAGTGGCCTACATAGAAATGCGCAGCAGCTCTATTGTTATAGGTGCTTCACTCTGCGCTTAACTTCTTCTTGCTTACCGAAATTAAATGGACGCGCATCTGGGCTGCCTAAATAACCACACACACGGCGTGTTACAGACACTCGGCTCGGCTCGTGATTACCACACTTAGGGCAGGTAAATCCCTTACTGGTACAGGAAAACTCACCTGTAAAGCCACAATCGTAACACTCATCAATGGGTGTGTTAGTGCCATAATAGGGAACGCGACTAAAACTGTAATCCCATACATCTTCTAAGGCTTCGATATTATGCTGCATATTGGGGTATTCCCCGTAACAGATAAATCCACCACTGGTTAATTCAGGATAAGGTTGCTCAAAATCTAATTTGTCATAAGGATTAACGGCTTTCTCAACATCAAGGTGAAAGCTATTTGTGTAATAACCCTTTTCAGTCACACCTTCTACCACGCCAAACACCTGAGTATCTAGTTTACAGAAGCGACTACAAAGGTTCTCACTCGGTGTACTGTAGAGGCTAAAGGCGTAACCCGTCTCTTCAGTCCACTTCTCTGTGGCAGCCTTCATATACTTGATAATCTCGATAGCCTTCTCTCGCAGCACTTCGCAATCATACAGATGCTTATCTAAACCAAACAGCGCGTTAATGGTTTCATGCAAACCAATATAACCAAGAGAGATAGAGGCTCGGCCATTTTTAAAGATACTTGAGATCTCATCATCGGCATTTAATCGCACACCACAAGCCCCTTCCATATACAGGATTGGAGCCACTCTGGCTTTCACGCCTTCAAGACGTTCAATACGAGTATCAAGTGCTTTACGGGCAATTACTAAACGCTGATCTAGAATCCGATAGAACTCGGCTTCATCACCTTTTGATTCTAAGGCAACACGCGGCAAGTTAAGGCTCACAACCCCTAAGTTATTTCGACCTTCATGAATTAACTCACCATTCTCTTCATAGGTGCCAAGAAAGCTTCGACAACCCATAGGCGTTTTGAATGAACCTGTTACTTTCTCGACCTGTTCGTAGTTAAGAATGTCTGGGTACATACGCATTGTGGCGCACTTAAGTGCTAACTTCTTAATGTCGTAGTTGCAATCACCCACTTTGTGATTAACACCATCACGAATAGCAAAAACCAGTTTAGGAAAGACAGCCGTTTTACGATTCTTACCCAATCCTGCTATCCGCACCTGCATCATAGAAGATTGGATTAGTCGAGACTCCCAAGAGATGCCTAAACCAAAACCAAAGGTCACAAAAGGGGTTTGACCATTGGCAGTGTGTAAAGTGTTAACCTCATACTCAAGAGACTGGAAAGCATCATGACACTCCTTCTCCGTTTGCGCAGTCGCGAACGCTTTTGCATCTTTTACCTCCCATTTCAGGGCGACTTGATAATGCTTGTCATAACTCTTCTTCACAAAAGGCGCGAGCACTTCATCGATGCGATTGATGGTAGTGCCACCATAAATATGACTGGCAACCTGCGCAATAATTTGTGCTGTTACGGCTGTCGCTGTCGAAATTGACTTAGGAGTATCTATCTCGGCATTACCCATTTTGAAACCTTGGGTCAACATGCCTGCAAGATCTATCAACATACAGTTAAACATAGGGAAAAATGGTGCATAATCGAGATCGTGATAATGGATCTCACCCGATTCATGGGCCGCGACCACATCTTTTGGCAATATATGTCTGGTCGCATAATGTTTAGCCACAATACCAGCAAGTAGATCCCTTTGAGTCGGGATCACTTTTGCATCTTTATTGGCATTTTCATTGAGAAGCGCGGCATTGCTCTGATCGACTAAACCACGGATCTCACGGTTTAAACGGCTGCTAGTTTCGCGGTGTAGATCTCTGTCATGACGATATTCAATATACACGCGTGCTAAGGACTTATATGGCCCTTCCATAAGTTGATTTTCAACCACATCTTGTAGGTCGTGAATATCAATCTCTTGCTTATCAGCCACAGATTCAGCGACTCTATTTGCCACTTGATTTGCATAACTATTATCTTCAATACCTGCCGAGATTGCCGCTGCTGCAACTGCATCTCTAATCCTTGTTTCGTCAAAAGGCGTGCGGTAACCATCTCGCTTAATAACCACTGGCATTGTTTATAATCTCCTCAAGTGAAGCTGCAATTAACACCACATATAGTGTTAGTTTAGATCGAAAGCACAATATGTTGCGTATTAAGCTACAAACTAACGTTGAGAACATTGATCTTGATCATATTATTGCGGATGTGAGAAAAGAACAAAACATAAGTGCCATTGAGGCCACTTATCTCATATTTGCCCCTTGACCATACCGATAAATCGGGCTAGATAAAGGATAAAAAAGGTAAAAGTTGTGGATAAAACTTACAAGAAAATTTTATTTCAAATGTTAATATTTTCCTAAAGCTAAGTAACTATTGAGCTGTCCGCCAGCTTGCTGACTATCCCCCATAGAGGAAGCCAGTTGCATCAAGGATTTAAGCCCTTGCCATTGATCTTTATCTTTCGCACTCATCTCAACATCGGCCTGTAGGTAAACATTCAGTTGAGAGGAAACCCGTGCGGCTTCTTGGCTGGTTTCTTTACTTTGTACACTGTCCATATTATCTAACACGGACTCTGCGTCATCCAATAACGTGATCAATACATTCGACATAGACTTGTCATCTTGAGATGTTTTTTCAAATTCATTGCGCTTTGATTGGATAAATGTCTTCATATCTTGCACTTTATCTTGAGACTTTGGCAGTTCGATGCCTCCCTGTGACAAACGGTTTAGTTGAGTTTCTGATAAAATACCGTCTTGATATAATCTCTGAACCAACTTAGGCAAATCAGTGCTTGAGAAATTACCATCAGCAAAAAAATCTTTCGCCATACTCTCAATCTTCTGCGCTCGAACGGCTCTAGGTGACAGGGACACCGACTCATCTTTAACCTGCTCCTTGCTGCCAACCTTCGACGAGTGACTGGTCTGACTTAAGCTCACTTTATCGCTATGCTTTCCTGCTTCAGCTTGGTTACTGTTGATACCATATTTATCAGCAAGACTAGTGTTAGTCAGCTGACTTGCTGTGCTTGTAGTATTAACGATTGGATTCATTGTCAAAAATTCGGCGTATTAGGAAGATATGAACATTCATATGCATTAATTACGCCGAAACTAATCTTTTAAATAAGGATTTGAAAATAAAGATGAAGAGGAATAAAACTCACTCAATTAATGTAAATTAAGCAGTTGCAACACAGTAGGCATTAACTCATTTTGTTTGATGGGTTTACAAAACCAACCAGTAGCTCCAGCAAGTTTTGCCTGATCTTTAAGCGCTGAACAGTTTGACTGTCGATACTATTAAGATAGGTATGCCGATATAAGATCTTAACTCTCTTAACTTTTGGATCAGCTCAATACCATTAAATTTCGGCATATAAAAATCAGTAATAACCATATCATAATCCACCAATTGAGCCGCTCGGTAAGCTAGAGCACCATTTTCAGCAAGGGTAACCTCAACACCATCATAGACTAGAATTTTCTTAAACATATTTCGCATAGCAAGTTGATCATCGACCACTAAAATTTTCTTCATATATTCAGTCCCGTTGACTACATACTAGAAACTTAGGGCTAAATGAATAACCCATATCCTGTATATTGTTCACTATTAGACCAAAAAGCGTAAAAAATAAGGATAAACAATTGTTTATCAGTAACCCTCCAATCTCACCTCAATTTGATGTCTGGCAAGTTTGACCGCTAACTCACCTGCGGCAATCGCCTCTTCAGCGCGATGAAATTCCATGGTACCGATATCTCCAACGTCTGGAATGAGACAGATATCAGGTGGATCACCCATTAACCTCGCTCGCTTATAGCGTTGCTCGAGTATGTCCATAGACTGTGACATTACAGCTAACATGCCAGGGTTTGAGCGACTGCCCATTGAAAATTTATCAGTCAAGTTAGTGACATAATCTCTACCTCGGGCGAGCAAATCCATAAACCCTGTTTCTTCATGAGCTTGGGCTTGTACTCGCTCTTCAACCGAAGGCTTATTACAGGCCATATCGATAGGTAGAACCTGCATGCGACCTCGCCTTTGGCCATTAAGATCCACCGCTATCACCACATCGACATCCATGGCCCGACTAACAGACACTGGCACAGGATTCACCACTGCACCATCGACAAGCCAACGATCACCTAGTTTCACCGGCGGTAAAATACCAGGCATAGAGCAAGAAGCGCGAATCGCATGGCGTAGATCCCCCTCTTTAAACCAGATCTCCTGTCCAGAATAGAGATCCGTAGCCACTGCAATTAAGGGACGCTGAAGCTGCTCTATCTGTAGATCGCCGATCCGACTTTGGATCACATCGAACACTTTCTCACCGCCAATCAGCCCACCTTTGCGCCAACTCAAATCCATCAAGCCCAATACGTCCCAACTGGAAAAGCTACGCACCCAAGTTTCAAGTTCATCTAGTTGATCGTTCGCATAAGCCGCACCAACAAGCGCACCAATTGAACAACCTGAGACTTTATCAGGTTTAATCCCCATCTCCGCCAACCCATTGAGCACCCCAATATGTGCCCAGCCTTTAGCAGCACCACTGCCTAACGCAATTCCAATCGTTGCCATTATCGACTCTCTACTTTCATTAATAACCCCTTATATCGCGACAAACGAATATTCGCAATAATAAAAGATCATCACCTAAAACGGAAATGAGATGAATCAAGTGTTCTCTATGGCTGAACAGCATAAACTTAGGTTATAATGCTCGGTCAAATTAATCTTGGAGCACCCCCCTTTGCAATTTACCGAATTTTCCCTGGACACTCGTCTATTACAGACTCTCGATCATATGGGTATCACGACACCTACTGAGATTCAGGAGAAGGCGATTCCCGTTGGTCTTGCAGGAAAAGACCTGATGGCGTCATCAAAAACAGGCTCGGGTAAAACCTTAGCGTTTTTGTTACCGGCAATGCAGAGAGTCATTTCAAGCAGAGCCTTGAGCAAGCGTGACCCAAGAGTACTTATTTTACTGCCGACTCGAGAGCTTGCTAATCAGGTTTACAGCCAGTTGCGTCTGTTAGTCGCCAATACTCAATACAAAGCCATGAAAATTCTCGGTGGTGAGAATTTTAACGATCAAGCTAAATTATTATCTCGTGAGCCTCACTTTATCGTTGCCACGCCAGGCCGACTTGCAGACCACTTAGCACAGCATCATATACACCTGAATGGCCTAGAGTTGCTTATTCTAGATGAAGCTGACCGTATGCTCGACTTAGGTTTCGCCCAACAGCTTAAAGCCATCAATGCCGCAGCCGATCATAAGCGTCGTCAAACCTTGATGTTTTCAGCAACCTTAGATCATGGTGAGATTAACGAGATTGCCGCAGAGTTATTGAAAGACCCTAAGCATGTGGCTGTGGGGGCTGGCAATATTGAAAACCAAGATATTACTCAGAAAATCTACCTGTGTGATCACCTTGACCATAAAGAAGCTTTATTACTCAGCATTCTTAAAAGTGGTAATCAAAAGCAAGTCATTATCTTTACCGCAACTCGCCAAGATACCGACCGTTTAGCCAAGAAGCTCGCCGAAGATGGCTTTAACACAGCCTCGCTCAGTGGCGATCTTAACCAAAACGCCCGTAATCAAATCATGGATCAATTTAGCCGTGGCATGCAGGATATTTTGGTGACAACCGATGTCGCATCCCGTGGTCTCGATCTATTGAATGTCTCTTTGGTTATTAACTTCGATATGCCTAAGCTACCCGAAGAGTATGTACACCGAATCGGTCGTACTGCGCGTGCAGGCGCTAAAGGAGACGCGGTATCTTTAGTTGGACCTAAAGATTGGGTTAACTTTAAACAGGTGCAACAGTTTTTGAATAGAGGCTTCGAATTGAGCACTATCGAAGGTCTTAAAGGCAAGTTCTCAGGCCTAAAAGATAGGCCTAAGGCTGGCAAGAATGTATCAAGTAATGCCAAGCGTACTAAAGTAACGCCTAAGAAAAATGCTAAGCCGAAGCCTAAAGTGGCTAAAGATAAGCGCTTTATCACGGGCATCGATATTGGTGATGCGCCTATGTTAAGAAAGCCTAAATCTAAGCTGCAAGATACACCTGAAGATTAATCTTCTTTAATATGATTAACATTAAAAAGCCCTACCGCTGTAACCGTGATAGGGCTTTTTTGTAACGAGGCGCTTATTTTGTTAACTTCTTGTCCCACTGCTTATCGGCGCGATCGACATAACTTTTGGTGTCTTCAAGCCAAGTTTCTCTGACCCCTAAGCTGTAATTCAGGTATAACTTATCATTAAGAACAGTAAAGGCTTCCGGTACCGTGTCGACCACAAAACCGTGAGACATGGCATAGGCACAGTAACCGCCATATTGCGGCAGATACCGCTCTGGCTGATATTCAAACTGAGCTAGATTCTCAGCAGAGCTAAATAGCCAAATCACCTGTTCATGCTCGACCTTAAATAGCTCACTTCCCTTCACAGGGGCATTTTCTGCAAAATAAGCAACAGGATCATAGCCATTAATTGCCACTCCCTTTTCGACATAAACTGGATGTTTATCTAAACTGGTGCAAGCTGATAAGAAAAGCACTAGCACCGCGACTAAGTAGCCATATCGAATATTGTTCATCCTTTATCCCCTCTAATGATTTTTCTGATCCTTGTTCTCATGCAATAGAAGACCTTTAAACCTTAAAGTTAATTTCATGAGCAAATATAAACCCACTGTACTTTTATGGTTTTTTCAAAGGAAAATCTCATTCAGTTAAATCTAAACGCTGACCCTCGACACGTTTCACTGTACAATGCGCGCAATATTGTTTTATTTAAGGTGTAACATGAGAGTTTGTGGCGTTGAATTAAAAGGTGGCGAAGCCGTTGTCTGCTTATTGAGCTATGAAGGTGAGACTTTTAACGTGCCTGATTGTCGCCAACAATCATTTGTAATTTCACACTCAGAAGCGACAGAATCGATCCGTGATTTTCACTTTGCATTCAGTAAATTGATGCAAGATTACCATGTCGATAAAATCGTGATTATTGCCCGTGAGCAAAAAGGTAAACTAGCCGGTAGTGCGACCAGCTTTAAAGCTGAAGCCGCCATCCAGTTACTCGATTTGCCAGTGATATTAATGTCACCTGTCACAGTGAAAGAGCGCCTAAAGCGTAATCCACCTCTTGTCGACTTTGATGGGTTAGAGCTTAAACGCTTTCAAAAGCCTGCATTTGACGTAGCTTATGCTTATCACAATCAGCATATCTTCAATGTTTGGGACAATGTGTAACCTAACCTGAACAAGGGGATAAGTTACAGTCTCAACAGAGCACGAGCCTAGTATCTACTAGGTTCGGCTTTCTCATCACGCTATGCTCTCAATATATTCACCACAGTCTGACTTATTATGAATCCACTCAAATACCTCAATGGCTATCGGCAAGAGATACAAGATCAAGTTTCCAACCTACTTAACGATGATAAACTGAAAACGGTCTTACTCAAACGCTACCCTAAAGCCCATGAAATTCGTACCGATAAAGCACTGTATGACTATACGATGGCAATTAAAAACCAGTATTTGCGTAAGTCTCAGCCACTATCGAAAGTTCTCTTTGATGATAAAATTAGCTTAAGCCACCAAGCACTAGGCTTGCACTCTTATGTGTCTCGAGTGCAAGGAAGTAAGACTAAGGCTAAAAATGAGATCCGTATATCGTCACGATTAAAGCGCGTGCCGGAGCCATTTCTGCGTATGTTGGTCGTCCATGAATTGGCCCATCTGAAAGAGAAAGATCATAACAAAGCCTTCTATCAACTTTGCTGTCATATGGAAGGGGATTACCACCAGCTCGAATTTGATCTGCGCTTGTTACTAACCCAAATCGATCACCACTCGAACCCATACGCTTAGCACTCAGTATTGTAACCAAAACGCCAGTATCTCTCTGCTGGCGTTTTGGTTTGTAATGAACAATAAGCTTAGCTCATGCCCATCATCATTTGGCGTATTCTAACCAGCTGCTGAAACTCGCTCATCTCTTTATTCGATAACTGGCTTGCCATGGGAATATTGGCTTTCATCGCATTCACCGGACGACCATTTACATGGAACTCATAGTGAAGATGGGGACCCGTTACCCGTCCAGTATTGCCAGATAGCGCAATAACTTGACCACGGGAAACCCGCTGACCTTTATGCACCAATGCCTTAGAAAGATGAAGGTAACGAGTACGGTATTTATTTCCATGCTCAATCACTACATAGGTTCCAGCATAAGGATGTTTAGTCACCATTGAGACTATACCATCACCTGGAGCGACAATCTTGGTGCCTATTGGCGTAGCGAAATCGGTGCCGTTATGGTGCGTGACACGCCCAGTGACGGGATGATGTCGATTACGATTAAAGCTGGAGCTGATACGATAATTGGCCTGCAACGGTATACGCTGAAAAGCGCGGGATAAGCTACGACCTTGATCATCATAAAAATTTCCGTCACGGTTTTGATAAGCATTAATATCGCTGCGACCACGGTGGATGGTAACCCCTAATATTTCACTTGCCCCAGTTTCATTACCGTCAATAAACTGATCGTTCATCAAAACAGAGAAAGTATCGTCAGCTCTAAGGTCTCTGGAAAAATTTAACTTCTCTTTTAGCAAGGACTCGACACGCTGAATTTCAGCAGCATTCAAGCCTGCTCTTTTCGCTGACACATAGAAAGAACCTTGAATATCGCCAGAAACGGTGCGACTTTGCCAGATCCCATCGATATTGATCTCTTCAACCTTATAATCACCATCATCAAAACGACTAAACACCACTTGTCGTGCAGCCGAAAAATAAAGCTCAAGTTTTTGCAACTCGCCTTTATCATCCAGCCAGAAACTGATCTTATTGCCTGGTTTTAGCGTGTCCAATGCTAGAACATCAAGATCAGCCTCAAGCACATGATGCATGGTATTTTGATCTACACCCGCCTCAACAAACAAACCACTTAAGGTATCGCCAGAAGCAATACTCTTGACATAATCGGGCTTACTGCTTAACGCTTCAAAAGGGGGTGAGGGTGTCAACTGTGCCACTAAGGTGTCAATATCGAGATCGATGGGAATACGTTGAGGTAAAAATTCCTGTTGACTGGGCCATAAAATCGCCGCGCCTAACAGCAGTCCAGCACCCAAAATAAGTTTCTTGTGAACATTCGACTTCTGCGAAAATGACAACACCTGAACATTTAACTGCGGCATCTTAAAAAATGATGTTTTACGAATATGCAACTTTAGCCCCATCTAACTTTATTATATTTTACATCGAACTTAACTCACATGAAACTGGAGCAATCCTGACATGAATACATCACCTATCATTGCAATGAAATTACAATATCCTCAGTGACTTTCACGGTTTAGTTACAAGTGTAAAAAACTGAAACGATTAGTCTTAAAATTATACTAGCAAGTCAATTTATACCAAAAAAAAACCAATTTACAAACTGTTCCACGAAACAAATTCAATAATTATTATTAATGAATACCTAAGCTCAGGCTAACAGCTGAGCTTTAGATCCCTTCCGCTTTCAACTTTAAAGCTTAAAAAGCTTAAAAAGCTATGGCAATACAATGACCGTCTTACTGCCATTGATCGTTTTGATGATATCGATGCGAGTACCAATCTGTTCTTTCATCTCTGACACATGGGAGATAACCCCAATCATGCGGCCCGCAGACTGCAGATCCATCAAGGTGCGAATGGCTAAATCCAGCGAGTCTTGATCTAAGCTGCCAAACCCTTCATCGATAAACAGAGTATCTAGCTTAATTCCTCCCGCATAAGCCTGCACCACCTCTGATAATCCCAATGCCATCGATAAAGCAGCCATAAAGCTCTCGCCACCGCTTAAGGTCGCAACAGGACGCACCTTGGAGGTGTAAGCGTCTTCAACTTCCAATTCAAGCCCAGAAGCCTTATTACCTTTAGACCTATCTTCTTTGCGTATTAATCGATAACGCCCTTTACTCATTAACTGCAGACGATGACTCGCTTCGAGTAGCACATCGTCGAGTAACACGCTAAGGACAAACCGCTGCAAGCTAATTTTATTGCCTGTCTGACCGTTGGTGACATCAGACAAAGTGCCGATAATCGCGTATTCATCCTCTAACTTCTTGGCCCGAGCATCGGCATCCTTCAACTGTTTTTGCGTTTGAGTCAATTGTGTCACTCGGCCATGTAAGACTTGCCATAGCTGTTCGGCTTCTCGTTGCTTAGCCTTAGTCGCCACTAAACACGCTTCAACTTCACTCAGTTCAGGTTTAACCTGTTCGAACAACTTCTCATTAAGTTGGGTTAATGACGTTTGGTTAGCAATACATGCCTGTTGATAATCTGCAATGTCATCACTTATCCGTTTAACCTCTTCAGCCGACAACAAGGCCTGTACTAATGCTTGTTTATCATTAAAACCGGATGACGATAGATGTGAAATAAGCTCTGCTTGCGCCCTATCACTTTGATTTTTTGCCTGACTAAAGCTTGACTGAGCCGCTGCAAATGCTGCTTTGTGCATAGCATCTTGCTCAAGAGCTTGAGTATGCGACTGGCGAATCGTGCTTATGTTTTGCTGAATAATTGTTAACTTCTGTTTCACTTGATTTATCGCACTGTTAAGCACATCTAAGCTACGCTCTTGTTCAGGTACTGTGGCGAGCACCTGTTCCAACTTTCCCTGAAGCTCAGAGACTCTATTCTGTAGCCCTTGAAAGATATCTCGCTCAAGGTCAAGTTGAATCTGTAACGCCCTCTCTTTTGACTGCCACTCTTGGATCTTCTGCCTAAGTTTAGTTAACATCTTAGCTGCGGTATTAGCTTGCTCAGCTTGCCCCTGTAACTGTTGTTGATGTACCTGTAGCGAATCTAAAGAGTGAGATGACCACTCACCGAGTCTTTGTTGATACTCATCCCTTAGCTTCACCTGCTCCTGTAACTGGGCCTTTAATCCTTTGTAGTCGGAAATAAGTTGATTTAAGGCATAATTTGCCACTTCACACGCCTGCTTGCTTGATTCTAAATCCTCTTCAGAGGGCAAAGCATGCTCGCTATAAGCAAGATTGGGGTGCACAGCACTACCACATACAGGACAAGGCTCTCCAGGGTTAAGTTTTTGCGCTAATACACTGGCCTGCCCGCGATGCCAGATCAGTTGTAGTTGATCATAAACATCTTCTCTGTCTTTGGCATCGAGACGAAGCTGCTTGCCTTTCTCCTCGGCTTTCAGCAACGCTTGTTGGGTTTTATCTGCATTACCTCTCGCTAGCTGCCATTGATGATAGCGCTCAACAGTGTCATTGTGAGCGGTCACAGTTTGCTGGACATTCACCAGCTCAGTAGCCTGCAGTTCCAGTTGGGGAAGTTGCAGTTCAGCACCGTGCTTATCTGCCAATAAAGCATCTAATATAGCTTTGCCTTTAATCCCTTTATCTTTAGCTTGCCCAAGACTACTATTGGCTTGGATTAGCTCTTTTTGCAGATTATCCAGCCCCTGCAACTGTGGGATCAGCTGAGTTAATCTCATCTCTTCACCCTGAGACTGTTGTAATTTCAGATCTTCTTCGTCCAAAGTAGTAAATTTAGCTTGAGCAAGTGTAAGATCTTGCTCACTGTGCAGCTTGGCTGACTGGGCTTGTGTTATCACGTTCTGAGCTTGAACCACCTCAGACTCACGAGCCAGCGACGCATCTAACATCGGCTTGATTTGCAGTGCTTTTTGGCCATTTTCAATTTGATATTGACGCTGTTCAATACCCACTTTTTGCTCAGCCAACAATGTCGCCATCTGTTGCAATTTAGCTTGAGAGTAGAAATCACTGATCAACACTTTGGCAGATTCAAACTGTTTATTAACCTCAATCAACGCCGACGTCGCCAGCTCTTTACTCTCAGAGGCACTGGCGAGCTTAGGCGATATATCTGTCAGCTCAGCAGTCAAGGCTTCATCAGAGCCGAGCTCGACGCTTTGAAGTATACCGTCACGTTTATTACGCCCATCTCGCACTTCATTACGGATAGCTGATGCTTGAAGTTTCAATTTATCTTCAATCTTTCGATAAATTTGCGTCTGGAACAGCTGACTAAATATCTTCTCTCTGTCTTTAGAGTCTGCCATCAACAACTCACGGAACTTGCCTTGGGGCAATACCATTACCTGACGGAACTGATCGGCATCAAGGCCAGTAAGTTGCTCAATCTCTGCAGTGGCTTCAGAGACCTTGCTCGCCACCAGCAGATGCTCTGAGCCATCTTTGTCTATCCGATACAACTGAGCTTCCGGCTTTTGCACCGTAAAACCCTCGCCACTTTTTTTGGCTCGATGCTGCTCTGGTACTCGACGGATGCGATACTGAAACTCACCTAAGCTGAAACTAAAGGTCACCTCTGTCAGTAGGTTATTATCTGCCACATCACAGCGCATCTGACTGCCTTCACGCTCATCACCAGTGGTTTTACCATAAAGCGCAAAGCAGATAGCATCGAGGATGGTGGTTTTACCCGCACCAGTCGGTCCATTGATTAAAAAAAGCGGGTTGGTGCCTAAAGCAGAGAAATCAACCTCTTGAGTCGAAGCAAACGGACCAAATGCAGACATACTCAGAATAAGTGGCCTCATGACGTACTCTCCACTTTATGTAGCTCATCAATGGCATTGACCATCACGGCTTGCTGCGCATCAGTCATAGGCTCACCAGAGACTTGAGAGAAAAAATCAGTGAACATATCGAGTTCGCCCTTTTTAATATGATCACGACCGATAGCAAGCTGGCTATTATTAGCCATCAAACCGGTACGTTCCAGATGCAATACATTGGGATAAACGGCTCTGAGCTTGCCCATGGGATCTAAAATAGCCTTCTTGTCCAGCAACCTAACCATCAGGTAATCGTCTCGATGCAAGTCAACTTTACCCAGTTCAAGTAGCATATCGAGCTCACCTTCAATAATACGTACATCGCGCATCGCACTCAGAGGTAACAGTTCAATGCTCGCCTTGCCCTCGGGCGTCAGCTCCACTAAAGTCACTGACTTCTTCTGATGCTGCTCACTAAATGAATATTTTAAGATGGAACCTGAATAGCGAACATGCTCCTCGCCCTTATACTGTGGTCCGTGAAGATGACCTAAAGCAGCGTAACTAAAAGGAGTAAACACAGTGGGAGAAATTTTATCCGCGCCGCCAATACTCAGAGGACGCTCAGATTCAGACTCACAGCCGCCATCGAGGAAACAGTGACTTATCACTACCTTGGGTAAATCTTGGCTATCATGCTCAATAACCTGTTCAAGCAGTTGCGCCATCGCTTGTTCGTGGGTGCTCACGTCAGAATCAAACACATGACGCACCATCGCAGGGTCGGCATAGGGCAAACCATAGAAAATGGCATTACCAGACTTACCCACTATTTCTATCGGCACCAACACATTATTGAGAGGGCCTATAATATGTAAACCGCTCTCCCTCATCTGCCTAGAGGCAAAGCCTAAACGTTCATGACCATCATGGTTACCAGCGATCATAACAACGGGGATATTGAGTTCATTGACTAAGCGATTGACCACTTCATCAAGTAAAGCAACCGCATTGGCTGGCGGTATAGAACGGTCATAGATGTCACCGGCAATAATCACTGCGTCGACATCATGGGTCACTGCCAACTCAACAATTTGCGTCAACACATGACGCTGATCTTCAAGCAAACTCTGGTTATGAAGTTGACGGCCAATATGCCAATCCGAAGTATGGATAAATTTCATGCATTCTCGTTTAAAAATGAGGAAGATAGTCAAACATTTGAGCTTGCTATAGTAAGAAAACTGAAGCTTTTTCACAAGAACAAAGGCGCTGCCAGATAAAAATGTTGTCGCTTATGAGATAACAAATTGGGGACTTGTCCGATAACAAGTTTCAAGTCTCTTTATGGTTGGCTCATTGGGCAGGTTTGATGTTTATTTGAATTATTGATTGGCATGGCTTTCATTTGTATAAATTGCTTGCAGCAGGCCAAACGTGCAGATACTTCTGAGGGACGCTGTAAAACCATCCCTGGCCGCTTAACAAAAACATCCTTTTGATACCCTCAGCCGTATCACCACCTGGTTATCAATCTCTTAGATTAGGCTTTCTAATATGAATTAAAATAAAAGATAAAGTGTAAAAGCTTTTGAACTTATCGCAGCAAAGCGCTCTAGCAGTGAGCTTGCGAACGAACTCGCAGGCACAAAGTGCCATCCTATCCACTTCAACAAAACAAAAAAGCCCTTATTAATGAATAAGGGCTTTGGTCTTAACCTGCGTATTACTGTTTTTTAAGTATTAACTATAGTTGCCAGTTAATGCCGACAAAGACTTGGCGACCCGCTTGTGGCATAAAGTCACTTTGATAATAAAGTTCATCAAACAAGTTAGTAGCTCTAACATATAGCTCTAAATTATCATGCAGTATCTGTTGGCTCACGCTGAAATCAACTAATGTATAGTTGTTTAACTGAACGCCTTTGCCGTTCACTTGATCGATGATACGTTCTGCATTTAAACGCGTCGTTAAACCAAATGAGAAATCATAACTCGCTTGTAAGCGTAGGTTGTGAGTAGGACGGTATTGTAGACGTTCATTCGTCACACTATCTTCTGTGTCAATATAGCTATAAGCAAAGGTTAATCCTAAGTTATCAAAATAACGATTAGTTAGCTGCAGATCGACGCCCATAAAACGGTAGTCACCAATATTTTGCTCTTGCTTGTTGTCATCTTTAGCTATGTAATCATCAGCTTCAGTAATGTAACTACTAATATCTAATTGGCTATCAAAAGGTAAAGATTGCTGTAAGCCAAGTTCAAACTGGTGAGCAACTTCCGCTTTAAGGTTTATATTACCTCCCTCAACCGCGTATAAATCGCTAATTGATGGATAACGTACTTTTCGAGCAAAACCGGTGTGTATACGACTTGAATCTGTGATTTGATAAAATGCTGATGCTTGCACTGAAAAGTCAGTTTCGCTATTAATATCGCGATCATAATTATGCACCGCAGCACCTAAGCTGTAACCATATTGACCATCGTCTTGATATTGGTATTCTGCAGCGCCCGTATAAACGATGATACTTTCATCAATATCGCCAGAGCCTCCTTGACCACCACCTGAACCTGACCCGTCACCACCGGCTTTAACGCTGCGCATGTTACTGGTATGAGAGAACCAATCTTGCTTTTCTACAATAACCGATGTGGTTAATACGGCGCCATAATCAAATTCGCTAATAAATTGAATATTAGTACCACTGACTGTCGAGGTGCTTTCGACAATGCTATTCAAATTATTCATTCTGTGGTTATAGAAGTTCTCAACCATATCTGTTTGGTTATAGTAAACAAAACCACGAACAGCATATTGCTCGTTTATTTCATGTGCGGCACCAAGTTGAATGCTTTGTTCGTTATAATCTTCTACCCTTGATGGCGCTTTTTTACGATCAACTGTGGGTGATTTACCCCATTCACCATCACGTTGGCTATAGTTTGCCATCAACTTAGTTGAGTCATTGATGAAATAACTACCTTGAGCATAATAGTTAGTTAACTTTCTATCCGAGTTAAAACGCACATCACCGATTTGATTACGCGTATCTTCAAAATCATCTGACATCGGCGTGCCATCAGTTTCTTGATGAGTGACACTCATAATACCTTGCCAGTTATCACCAGAACCCGCCGCGCTTATATCTGCATTGAGGGTATTGTCTGGGGCTGATTCAACTTTACCTGACAGTGACGATGATTCATCACCTTGTTTGGTGATAATGTTGATGACACCTGCACTACCACCAGGTCCGTATAGTACAGAACTTGGACCCACAGAGACTTCAACTTGTGCGATTTGATTAGTTGGGATCACACTTGGATCAAACTGACCATCTTCAGTGCTACTTGCAGGTACGCCGTTAATTAAAAAAGTAATATGGCGAGTTTTTAAACCACGAATATCAACACGTGGTGTAGAGTCACCGCCGACTCGAACATATACACCTGGTACATTCTCAATGACTTGATCAAATGTTTGTGCGCCTGAAGCAGCGATCTCATCTGCATCGATGACCCACTTAGTGGTAGACATTTCGCTTGCTTGAAGATGTTCCCCTTTTACAACAATAACCTCTGCGATATCAAAGATACGATCGCGTTCAATCTCATCTGCAGAAACAGGACTGACTAAGCCCATCGCAAGCGTTAGGCTACTTAATGTGAAGATATTTCGGGTTATAGACATTCGTTTATACTCAATTAGGCGGTTGTAATATCATTTTCGCGGCGATTATTAACAGCCCACTAATATCGGTCAAGCTTAAGCTACCAGAACAGGGATCTAACCGACTTATTACTCCATTTAACGGCGAGATATCACAGGAAATAGGCCGTATTCAGTCATTTTGGGATACTCTTTCTATCAAACCTTAGTCAAACTTCGAATTTAAACTACGTCAATGTCATTATTAAATTACACTGCACATTTAATAACCAATATTATTTCCTATTTCTTACAATGACTTAACTCGAGATCGTAAAATTAACTAACTGATTAAGCGAACATTTATAGACACGAGTTTTATCATATTACGTCTGAATATCAGGAGGTGACCAAATAGTCTCATCACGCCTAAACTTGGACATTATGTCCCTTACAATAAGAATGGACAGCAGATACTTAGCTAAAAAGTTGACTCTTATCTGTTTATTAAACTAAATCACTTGCTGCGGCGTTATATTGCATAACCAACAAGTATGGAAACGAGGGTAACTCAGCCAGATTGGATAATTTGTTAAAACTATTTTTCAAGTAGATATAACTCTATTTTTTCCATTTCGTTTTGCTTTATATAAAGCATCATCCGCACGTTTTAAGGCTGTTCCATAGGAAGAGTCTCTCAATGAAATAGTTGTCACACCGATACTGACAGTGGTGCATGCTCCTTCAAAACTCCACTTATTGAGTTCCAAGTTAAAAAGTTCGCGCAATCGATTAGCAAGGTGAACCGCCTCCGCCAGTTCAATACTTGGTAAGACAATAACGAACTCATCTCCGCCCAAACGATATGCAGTATCAATTTTCCTTAGTTCTGACCGACAAACATTTGCAACAGCAATGATGGCTTCATCACCGACATGATGTCCATACGTGTCGTTGAGTAGCTTTAGGTTATCGAGATCGAAGAGCAAAATAGAAGTTGGTTCTGAATATCGTGCAAATGCTTCATATTGCAGTATTAAATCTTGCTCAAGCCTCCTTCGATTGAAAAGGTTTGTAAGCTGATCTTTATCACTTAATTCACGAAGTTTGATTTCCTGCTCATGTCGAACTGAAATATTACTTGCAACCCATAGCACAATTTCTTCATCATCGATAAGGAAATCAAGTGCATAAATACGTCCTTCGAACCAGATCGGTTTATCTGGTCCTTCATCAAGTAAACCTTTTACATCTTTATTGCTAAGTTCATATTCTACTATCAGCAACTTTCTAGATTGAAGAGCCTCAACAATTTTCTCATCAAACCAATCCGCTTTTTCCGGTTTAATCAAATCAGATATATATAGACCGACAAGCTTAGAGCCATCATGATAATAACGGGGATCTCTACCACCAAACACTGCCAAATATCTACCGCTACGGGACAATAAAAATGCAGGATCAGGTAATGAAGCAAGAACGCAGGACATGTGCTCGACATTACTCATTAAACAATCCATGAAATTGACTTGAGAAATGGTTGAATTCATATATTCACAACTCCTTTTAATTCCATCTAAGTTGGTTAGAATATGCTTATGTAACGTTAACGAAAATAATGCTTTTACTTATAAAGTAATATCTTACTGACTTATGGCTGCAAGGCAAGTGAACTAAGTTTATTAGTCTTCTTTTTACAAAATCTATCCTATGCCAGCGATTTTAATATTATAATTAAAACATCGGTAGCATCGTAAATCCTTTTCTTAAACTTTTCACTTAGTGCTCCTAAGGTTGGTAAACCTAGCTCAATGTTAATCAATGGTTAACATAAGGCTAGGCACGTAACCAAGATAAGGGTTAAAAGTCTTATACCTTTATAAATCTCAGTCAGATTATTAATTGAACTTTATTTTACCCAATGACTGTTTATAATAGTCTCCTTTAAAATATAAGCTGATTTCCACAAAGGAGATTAGCCTTGAGTTCATTTCACATTGATAATCTACCTATTATGAAAAAACATACATTATCCGTTATATTAATCACTAAAAATGAAGCCGACCGAGTCGAAGCTTGTTTGCGCTCAGTCGTTGACATTGCAGATGAGATTATAGTGCTAGACAGTGGCTCAACCGATAATACTGTTGGTATATGTCAAAACTACACTGATAATGTCACGATCACCGATTGGCCAGGTTTTGGTAAGCAAAAGCAACGTGCGTTAGATAAAGCGAACTGTGATTGGGTACTCTCCATTGATGCTGATGAAGCATTAGATGAAGAGATGAAGCAGGCTATCATTGCTCTGCTATCACAAGATGCCATTAAAGAGACTTCATATCGCCTACCTTGGGGGGTAACACTCTATGGTAAAACCCTTAAATATGGTCGAAGCGCCCGAGCGGTATTACGTCTATTCCTTAGAGAAGGTTCTCGTTATACACTCGATGAAGTGCATGAAACAGTCATACCTGCGACAGGTTCCACTGGCAAACTTCAAGGCTTACTGTTGCATTATACCCACAGAGACTATGGCCACGGACTGAACAAAGCCGCCCAATACGCTTGGCTTGGATCACAGAAGTACTATAGAAAGGGCAAGAAATCAAAAGGATTAGGACTGGCACTGCTGCGAGGCTTATGGACCTTTTTCCTTATTTACTTTATTCGTCGTGGATTTTTAGATGGCAGCATAGGTTTTATTGTCGCCATGACCTATGCACAAGTTAGCTTTAATAAATATGTAGGGCTTTGGTTGATTGAGCAGGAAAGAAATAAATCTGACACAAGTAACAAGTAACAAGTAAGTATAATTATAGTAACGGTAATTTGATATGTTGAATACAAACGAAAGAAACTGGCAGAGTAACCTCGATAGTCTGAAGAATATGCATTCTGAAATAGCAAAGAGCTTGAAAGGAAAGAAAGTAGCTTATATTGACATTCCACTTTATTACAATGTAGGTGACATTCTTATATATCTCGGTACTGAACAATTTATTGAAGATAATGATATCAATGTCATACATAGAGCATATCAAAAGAACATTGATTACAGCAAGCTCGAACATGCGGACGTAATAATGTTTCAAGGAGGTGGGAATTTTGGCGATTTGTATATAAAACATCAAAATCTTAGGGAAAGAATTATAAAAAAATATCCACATAAGGATATTATAATGCTCCCCCAAACCATCTATTTTAAATCTCAAGAAGAAGAGATTCGTTCAGCAAAAGTATTTAACGAACATAAAAACTTAACCTTCTATGTTAGAGACAAAAGATCATTCGATATTGCTCAATCTTTTAGTAATAAGGTTATATTAATGCCCGATATGGCTCACAGTCTCCATCCTTTAGTTGATATTCAAGAGGTTGTGGATAATAACAGACCCATTAGAAGAGTGTTGAATTTAGGAAGGAAAGATGTAGAAAGTACTGGACAGTCTAATGCGTTGAATAAAAAGACATTTGATTGGGTAAATATGCTTTCTCTATCAGATCATATTATTCTCAAGTGTTTCAAAAAACTGCAGAAGGTACCAGTGCTAAAGTATAAAACAGCTAGCAACTGGAAAATACAATCCGACTCTCTACTATTTAGATCTTCAAATTTCTTCCTTCAGCATGAAATAGTTCATACCGACAGGCTTCATGGTTTAATTTTATCTGTTTTATTAGGGAGAAAGGTAATTCTGTCCGATAACTCTTATGGTAAAAACACTGCATACCACAAGCAATGGCTTTCAGAGAATCCACTAATTACAAAGAAATATTAATTAAGTATTTAAAACATAAACAAAAACATTCTATTTTTAACAATCGCTATTGGGTATGGCGATTGTTAAAACATCACTACATCTACATCACTTATTTTTCTTATTATAGGCAGATTGAGCGACTTTTTTAGTAAACCTATAGAGTTCTGCACTGACTTTATTCAATGTACCAAGACGTGACTTGTCTTTACGCTTTCCAATAACCGAGCTAGCATCACTTCTAGAAACTAATTTCGGATGATAACTGTACAGTGTTTGCTCTGTACGCCATTCATTATCCATGAAATCATCTACGGGTTCAAAAAAACCAGCAACGTGTTCAAGATAATTCTGTGCAGCTTTGGGTGTTATTGCATATGCAGATGTACCACATGCACCTTTCAAGTTCGAAATAAGTGTATATTTCTCATCTATTCTTTGGATCTCTGTATATTTTCTCTCGAAGATATTTCCAAGTTTTACAACACCATACTCTATAACTAAAGATTTAATGTTACTAAGCTGTTTATTTAAATCGCCGAACAAAGACAAATTGTCTTCAAAAATCAAATATTCTTCCCCATCAGCAACACACTGTCTCCATAATGAAATATGACTGGCGAAACAACCTAACTCTGGAATGGTTAAATCATAGCCTTTATACCTTTTTGTTTTCGCCTTGTCGTATAAGGAAAAAATAAAATGATCTGGGTTTTCTTTTAAATTGGAAGCATCAAAGAAAGAAAAAGGTATCCCTTTCAACTCTTTTGCTGCTGTTTCTCGACGTGATACTGAGCTTTTTAAACTAATAACAAAAATCTTCATTGATGACTCTACCTAACTAACACAGAAAACCCGATCGCTAATTGACCAAAAGCAATATGGCTAAGACATATTATACACCGTGAGACTATAGCCTTGATACAAAAATATCGGATATAGAGTTTTGCTCTATTTAATACCTGTGAACAAGTGAAAGAACAATTATTCAGCGATTTGTTGACACATCCTTAATAAAGACAAAATTATTCACTAAAAAGAGAAAAAAGAAGTGCGTTTATCCTGAAATATGTTACTACAGGCACTCTTAAGCAATTTTGGTTTTCAGGTACCGTTTTCATGCAGTTTTCAAAGTTTGGTGAAAAGTTTAATCGTTACTCAGGTATTACCCGTTTAATGGATGATCTCAATGAAGGTCTTCGTACACCAGGGGCCATTATGCTAGGTGGTGGTAATCCAGCGGCTATTCCAGCAATGCAAGATTATTTTCACAAGGCAACTGCTGAGATGCTTGAAAATGGTGAATTGGTGTCAGCCTTAGGTAATTATGATGGACCTCAAGGGAAAGACTCTTTCTTAAAAGCCTTAGCCGATCTGTTAAAAGACACCTATGGATGGAATATCAGTGAAAAAAATATCAGTCTGACTAACGGTAGCCAAAGCGCTTTTTTCTATCTGTTTAATTTGTTGGCCGGTAAACAGTTGGATGGCAGCCACAAGAAAATCCTTCTACCACTGGCGCCTGAATACATAGGCTACAGTGATGCTGGTCTAGATGATGATATTTTTGTCTCTTACAGACCAGATATCGAACTGTTGGATAACCGCATGTTTAAATACCATGTGGACTTTGAGCAACTAGAAGTCGATGACTCGGTTGCGGCTATTTGTGTGTCTAGACCCACAAACCCTACGGGAAATGTACTCACCGACACTGAGATCTTCAAGCTTGATAAATTAGCCCAGTCCAAAGGGATCCCTCTTATCATTGATAATGCCTATGGCACGCCCTTCCCTAATATCATCTTTGAAGAAGTGACACCATTTTGGAACAGTAACACCATACTGTGCATGAGTTTGTCTAAACTCGGACTTCCAGGGGTTCGCTGCGGCATCGTCATAGCCAATGAAGAGATAACTCAAGCGCTGACTAACTTGAACGGGATTATCAGTCTAGCCCCTGGTGGATTTGGTCCAGCCATTGCCAAACATATGATTGATTCAGGTGATCTACTGCGTTTAAGTGAATCAGTCATCAAGCCCTTTTATCACAAACGAGCAGAGTTTGCAGTCACCTTGCTGCAAGAGTCAATTCGCGATGAGCGCTTTAAAATTCATAAACCTGAAGGCGCCATCTTCCTCTGGCTATGGTTTGACGAACTCCCTATATCTACAATGGAGTTGTATAAACGATTAAAAGCGAGAGGTGTATTAATCGTTCCAGGAGATTATTTCTTCTTTGGCCAGAAAGACCAACCTGAGGGAAAGTGGCAACATGCTCACCAATGCCTGCGCATGAACTATGTCCAAGATGAAACCAAGATGCGAGATGGCATAGCAATTATCGCAGAGGAAGTGATAAAGGCTTACGCAAACGACTAACTTGTCAGATAACAAGTTTAAGTATCTATTTGGTTGGTTTCATTTGGCTGACGTGGTATTTGGTTGCATACCAAGTACCAATAAGCTTTTAGACAGAGATACCGTTGCAAGCATATTCATTTACCTTTCAATTAAGCCTTGCTTTTTAAGCTCCGAAGTAATTGCATTTTTAGTTCGTCCATGCGTTTTAGCAAGATTAGGAACTCGTTCATCAGCTTCAAATTGACTTGCAAGTTCATCTCTTTGCTCTTTTGTCCAAGGTAGTCCCGCATTTTCAGGAAAACCATTTCCAACATTTTCTGATTGTTTTTGTTCAATCGTTTTCTTTACTTTAGGTCGCTTACTCGAAGGGAGCTTCATACGATTAACTGCAGCAGAGCCCTTAATAACATCAGGGTGACTATAAGGAGATTCATTAGTCAGCTCTTCCCCTGTTACAGGATTGATACCATTAGCTAATGCCTCAATAATTTTCAAGTGTGTATCAAGACTCATTTATATCCCCAATATTTGAAATCCACATCGATTCATCTTCTATGTTTTGCCATGCTTCAAAGTTAAAATATAGATCCTTTCTAACTTTATTTATTTCTTTTTTGATAAATAAAGTTAGATTACGACATCCACCAGTTCTAAGTCTTTCTAGGCACTCATTACAAACTTTGGTTTATGCAATAAAGTAATGAGATGACGATTCAAAAAAGCCATAACTGAATATATCAATATCTAATTGCCAAGGTGAATGTATACACCTTGGCTGATGTAAAACGGTAGGATTAGATTGGCACCTGATGATTTGTGAGGCGGCAAACCTTCATCATATAGATAGTCTAGGAAGAGGTCAGCTACCTATTAAGTCGCTGTAACTGTTTAATCTTCATTCGAGGCACTGACACCTAAATCCAGAAAAACAGATCATATTGAGTTGATAGTAACTTAACGCTCATGATCAATGACATTGTCACCACTAATGGCTTGATAATTTTAGTGCCTTTCGTCAATACCATGCGTGAGCCCAGTGTCGCACCTATGGCTTGACCCACTAACATTATGCCGCCTAGTAGCCAGAAGACCTTGCCACCGATGGCAAAGAAGATAAGCGAAGCTATGTTAGTTGAGAAGTTCAACACCTTAGCATGGGCGGTTGCCTTGGCTAGGCCGTAACCTGCCAATGACACAAAGGCTAAAGCAAAGAAACTGCCAGTACCAGGACCAAAAAAACCGTCGTAGAGTCCAACCCCAAGCGCAGCTGTTAATGCAAACAAACTAGGAGTTAATACTTGATGTTTGTCATCTTCACTGATCTTTTTGGAAAACAAAAAGTAGCCACCTATGGCTAACATGAGAAATGGCAATAACACCTCCAAAAAAGCAGTGTCGACCAGTTGTACAGCAATGGTACCTATGGCTGAGCCAATAAATGCACAGAGTATCGCCAATTTCATTTCTCTGAGTTTCACCATACCTTTACGCACAAAATAGAGACTAGCAAAGAAACTGCCTCCACAGGCTTGAAGCTTATTGGTCGCCAACGCTACCGTTGGAGGTAAGCCCGCCCACATCAATACAGGAATCGTCAACAAGCCACCACCGCCAGCAATAGAGTCTATAAAGCCAGCCAGTACCGCGACAGCAAACAGTATTGCGATCAGTTCATAGGTGAGTTCTATGCCCATGGGGATTGATTCTCTATATGAGTATTGAAAGTTCCATAATTAAACGCGGTTTGCAGAAGGAACACAAAGGAGTTATTGTCTTCACATTGTGAGAAAAACTCACACAATATTAATATCGTATGGATATAATAAATGCACACAGCGTTTCCCCCTCTCAATGCACTGCTGGCGTTTGAAGCAGCCTCGAGACATTTAAGCTTTTCACATGCAGCGGATGAGCTTTTTGTGACTCATGGAGCCATTAGTAAACAGATAAAAGGACTTGAAACATATTTGGGCGTGGCCCTTTTTCTTCGTCAACATAGAAAATTGGCACTCACCGATGATGCCAAACGATATCTGCCACAAATACAGGCCGCACTGCAAACAATCAGGACTGCAACAGATGAGATTAAGTCACATCAGATGCAGTCACAGTCCTTAGCCATAAATGTCTTGCCTAGCCTGACCATTAACTGGCTTATTCCTCGTATGGAGGAGTTTAAACAACGTTACCCTCACCTGTATGTGGATCTATCAATTGGTGACTTTACGGTCAATTTTAAACAACAGCGCTGCGATATTGCCATTAGAAGTGCAACTCAGCCTCCAAAAGAGGTTAATTACCTTAAGTTAATGGATGAGGATCTTTGTCTGGTCTGTGCACCACAACTGCTTAATGAACTCAATTGCTTAGATGATATTAACAAGATGACACTACTGAAACATACCACTCGCCCAGAACTCTGGCCCTACTGGGCAAATCAGCTTGGTCTAAGTTTGACGACAGAAAAAAAATTCGGCATGGAACATTTCTATATGTTGAGTCAGGCGGCGGTCAGTGGCATGGGAGTTGCGTTGATACCGCGTTTTTTCATAGAGGAACAACTCGCTGACGGCAGCCTAGTCATCCCCTTTGATGCTGGCTTTACCAGTCCTTATACTTATTATGTAATAACCCCAAAATCGAAAAATATGCCATTGAAAGCCCAAGTCTTTATCGATTGGTTATTAGAGATATTCGCCCCATACCGCAACGTTTAACCAAATATCACCCAATAAAAAAGGCGTCACTTAAACCAAACTATCGACCACATCAAACGCTTCAAGATAATTATCACCAGGCTTAACATCGAATTCAAAATTTAAGACTTTCATGCAAGTATCAAACGTCTTCTCACCAAACCAGGCTTTATCGAATGAATTTAATGCCTGAATAATCCCAGTCTGTCCTTCGTCACCTTGCAAAGCAATAGGCGCTAGTGTGGCAATAAAGCTGGCAACCAAACCATAAAGATCTTTCTCAGCTTCCCCTTCAGCCGCCCATAGCTGTGGATCGGCATACTGACTTGCGTAATGGCTTGTTGCGATATCCAAACCTATCCCAAAGTTCACCAGTATCGCTTTCTCTTGGTTACAAATGATATTTTTAGGACAGATAGCACCATGGTGAATATCCATCTGGTGCATATATTGTAAAGCCGACAACAGTTGCGTAAACCACATAACAGGTTGGCCTAGTTCAATCGTTGATAACTCATCGAGCGAAGCACCATATTCCCATGATCTGGCAATAAACAACTCTTCGCTTTGAGGCAGTTGGCCAAACGCTAGCACCTTTTCCACATGGGGATGATACAGTTTTGACAAACTTCGATATAAGCTGCTCAAAGTGGGCCATTTAGCCTCAACCTTGCTATAAATAGATACGCCGCATTTAAATTGACCTTGAATATGAGTCGCTCGCCAAAATTGACTAGTGGGCGTCGCCGCAATAAACTGCTCGAGTCGATAGTGATGATCTATAATCGCACCTATATTCACGGTCAGCTTTTCTGGAATAGTGTCACATACACCATTATCTATCAGGGCTGACAAATCACATCTTAGACCATCAACATCTAACGTTTCCCCCTTCGCCGCTTGCTGATACCACTGATAGATCCGTGGCTGCTTTGTCTGAACAGCTAAATGTAGGAAGCCTTCAGCATAAGCTTTAACGTCTTCATTCGATGTTAAACTATCTTTTATATCGATAAATTCAACGTCCCCCAAGTCAGAGACAAAAACACAGTTGCTAGTCCAGCCCCCCACCGTATAACCACGGCGGTGGATCTGTTGTAAGCCAGAGACTGAACGGCGTAAAATCTCCAGCAATTGATAGGTCGATAAACTATCAAGATCTAATACATTGAGCGGCACACCACGGGGCATACGAATAGGAAGTACTAACTGCTCACCATCATGGATAAGTGGTGCACAATAGGGAACACCACCGCAACCAGTTAATGCTTGAAGTCGTTTGAACTCCTCTCTCAGTTGCAGCTCATGAGTCTGAGATTGCCGCTGATCGGCAAACTGATTAGGGGTAAGTATCTTAAGCAACCAAGGCGCAGTCCAATCACCTGGATTGTATTCCGCTTGCCACACCTCCAAACCACTCTGAATAAACAGGCATTTGAGTTTAGTAAAGTCTTGTATCTTGTTATTGCGCTGCTCTACAAGTGCAACTTGACCTATGGTCTTAAGCACTAACTCTTTTTGCTCATCTGTTACCTGATGGCTATGGGGAGCAGTAAGTCCCCACTCTTTAGTTAATGCATCAACTATCTGCTTAGGCGTATAGATACTTAATGAACCTTGCTGTTTCTCTAGCTCAATCTCTTCACCTTTTCTGCCGGTGACAAATACCATCCCCTGGCACCAAGGCGCGTAAACGCCAACTGGAATGGTATGTTTAACGTTCCCTGCGAGAACACGGGCCACGTAATTAGCCTTAGACAGGCTATTATCAACTTCGCGCCCATCGAGGGACCAAGCATGCAGCCCCGCATCTAAGCGGCCAATATAGCCTTTAACATCGACCACATACACGCCCCACTCACCTATCACAAGGGCATCAACTTCCATCGCTTGACCAGATTTAGTAGGGATTTCAACATTAGTCAGTAAAATATAATTTTCTGGGAGCTCATCGGCCAGAAGTGAAAATGCCCACCGCTCGGCATCATTAACTGGAGTTCCGAAACTTATCTGCTTTGCCATTCTTATCTCCATCAGTGGCATTTTTTATCTTATATTTAATAAGTTATATCAAAATAGTCAAAAAAAAGACATAAAAAAAGCCACCAAAATGGTGGCTTAATACAAAATATCGGTCGTCTCATGACTTGACGTTAATAATCCAATAAATACGTTACAGGGTAACATCAATCGAGATGCGCAGCAGATCGATTAGTGCTTACAACTGTCACTGCATTCATGGTCATCATCGGCATAATCATCATCGCCTTCTTGATGCTGCATTACGCCCCAACCATCAGTTGCACCGCCAAACTCTTCGGCAAACTGATTTAAATGTAGCTCTTGATCTACGATAGCCTGATACTCAGGTACCATCTTGATGCAAACAATCAGTTCCCACTTACCCACTTCATCATTTAAATGAAGTTCCATCTCTCCTTCCAGATCTGAGTTGGCAAGCTCTTCTGTGGCTGATTCTGCATCTCTTTGATCATCAAAGATAAGGAAGAAATCAATATCAAGCAGCTTAGACAGATCAATACCTGCTTCACTCATTGCCGCAAGCATTTTACCGTTATCATCATCAGGGAATTGCATTATTTACTCCATCTAGCTTCAAAGACTAAGGTGCTGCCACGATTTGAACTGACTCACCATTAAAGGCAACCACTTCACCGGCTCTTACTTTCTTACGCTTACGGGTCTCAACCACACCGTCAACTGTCACCTTACCTTCGCTGATCACGAATTTGGCTTCCCCGCCACCACCGATCATGGCCTGGACTTTTAAAATCTTGTATAACTCGATGTATTCTTCACCAGCCAATAATGCCAATGTCTCAATTTGTGCTGTCACGCGATTTACCTTTAATCAAATTTCTAGGGAGATTATAGCATTCAGAGTAAAGGATTAGCGCGATCTTTCTTCGCTTAATAAGCCATAGACGTTGTCATCAATCCAACGCTCATCTATTTTGAAATTATGCCTAAGCACACCTTCTAACTTGAAACCTGCTTTCTCAAGCACCCGCACTGAAGCAAGATTACCAGTAGAGCAGGTTCCAATAAATTTATGCACATTGCAGCTTAAACAAGCCCAATCAATTACTGCCTTGAGGCTTTCTGTTGCATAACCTTTCCCTTGACCTTCAACCGCTAGCATATAGCCAACCTCTGCATGCCCTAATACTAGGTTTGAGCAGTACAAGCCAGTAAAGCCGATAAAGCGGTTAGAGCTGATTTCCTCGATAGTGAGTGTTAACCAATCACCAGACTCATAAGCCCAGGGAGATAATTTATGCTCAAACTGTTCAAGTATGACAGCTTCAGACTCTGGAACTCTGACAAATTGATTGACTATTGGGTCGTGATGAACACGCAAAAAATCTTGCACGTCCTCTCTCTTAAGTGTTCTTAATCTCAATCTCTGAGTGTACAGTTCGAGCATAATGATGAAACCTTACAGTGATTAAGCGCGACTTGTTACTTCAAGTAGGTGGTAACCAAACTGAGTTTTAACGGGACCTTGAACTTCGTTCAATGGTGCACTGAACACAACTTCATCAAACTCTTTAACCATCATTCCTGGGCCAAAAGAACCAAGATCACCACCTTGAGCACCTGATGGACAAGATGAGTTAGCTTTAGCTACATCGCCAAAATCTGCACCAGCAAGGATCTCTTGCTTAAGCGCTTCACATTTTTCTTCACTGCTAACTAATAAATGTCTTGCTGTAGCTTGTGCCATGGTAAAAACTCCTAAATTTTGATAACTTGCCAATAAATCTATACTGTTATAGAAAGTGACAATTATAAATAATTAACCCTAACCAAGCACCTAAGATACTTGGTCTCACAAAGTAAAGGGCACTATTCAATCCCGCTGGGAGTAAATAAACCCAACCAGTATATTGATAAAAGCCGAGTTTAAAAAGCAATAAAAATGAAAGTCTACATAAATTGACTTATGTCAGATTCACTTCTGTGTTTCAATCCATTGATGAATTTTCGACTCCATTACCGCCATTGGTAGAGAACCAGATACGAGAATTTGATCGTGAAACCCTTTTAGATCAAACTTATCACCCAGTGTACTTTCCGCTTCAGCACGCAAAGATAGGATTTTTAACTGACCTACTTTATAGGACAAAGCTTGGCCCGGAATCGCCATATAGCGTTCAACTTCAGCGGTGATATCCGACTCAGCCATCGGTGAGTTATCCTTCATATATTGAATGGCTTGCTCACGAGTCCATCCCTTAGAGTGCAATCCGGTGTCGACCACTAGGCGCATCGCTCTAAGCATTTCATCAGATAACTTCCCAAAATATTGGTAAGGGTCATTAAATAGTCCCATTTCAATGCCTAAATTCTCTGCATACAGTGCCCAGCCCTCTTCAAATGCGGTATAACCACCAAAACGTTGAAATTCTGGTACGCCGATCAACTCCTGTTTTATCGCTATTTGAAAATGGTGACCAGGGGCTGCTTCATGTAATGAAAGTGTTGTCATTCCCCATTTCGGCTGAGCTTTCAAATTATAGGTATTGATATAGAATACACCAGGGCGTGAACCATCGACCGCGGGAGACTCATAGGAAGCACCTGCAGCCGATTGTTCACGAAAGCTTTCAACAGGCTTAACCACGTAATCCGCTTTAGGCGTCACGTTGAAGTATTTAGGAAGCTCAAGATTAATCTTATCCTTAATCTCCATGTAACCATCGATTAATCCCTGACGATCGGTAAAAAAGTACTGCGATTCAGAAGAAAGTGAAGCAAAGAATGCGCTTAAATCACCTTCAAACGCTACCTGCTGTCGCACTTTATCCATTTCAGACAAGATACGCTTTACTTCACTTAGGCCTATTTGGTGTATTTCATCCACTGGCATTGTCGTTGTGGTATGGGAATTAGCCAAATGTTGATACCAAACTTTGCCATTTGGAAGCCCCCACCACCCATCAGTTCCTCTGGCGACAGGCAGATACGTAACCACGAAATAGTCTTTTAACGAAGTCAAAGCGGGTAACAATTCATCTTTAATTAACTGAGTATATTGTGCTGTGAGTTCATCTTTTTGAGCTTGGGTGAAGCTCTCTGGTAAATTATTAATAGGGGCATAGAAAAGACTGTCTGATGGGTTTTCAACAAGCTGGGCATCTAACTGAGGGATGATCCGCTCAACAAGTACTCTAGGTAAAACAACTTTACTCTTTATCCCTTCATCCATACGCGACTGTGCAAGCTTAGTCCAAGCAATAAAGCCAGAAAGACGCGACGCCCAGTTCTGATAATCTTGTACTGTTTTGAATGGTTGAGCACTCTCTCCACTGCCGAGCTGAACCATGCTTATCACAGTGCTATAAAACTGATTCATCGGCATAAAACGTTCGGGGAAAGTCTCATTTACCAAAGCTATATTTCGATTATAGGCAAACATGTCATAACTAAGTTGCAGCTCGGAGGACAGCATACTGCGATCAATATCTTCTACTTGTGTGAGGTAACGAGTATTTAGATCATGTCGTGCTTTTAAATATTCTTCGGTTAGATCACCACCGAACTGATCGTTATAATCATTTACGCCAACAAACGTTGCATAGATAGGTTCTAACATTAAGTGATCGTTGAAAAACTGGTCAACTAATGCAAGGTAGGCTTGTTCTTGCTTTTGAATTTCAAGGTTTTTAGATGATTCAACCTCTGTTTTCGATACTAAATCAACTGCCGTTACTAGTGGTTTGTTTGTGTTTTTTTCACTTTCAGAACAGGCTGTTAGGCTAATAACTAGGCCAATCGATATGGCAAGTAACGTTTTATTCATGGATTTCATCTCCCTCTTATTCTGTGCAAATGCTTGTTATTTTCTATACTTATTAGCAAAAGATACCATTTCACATTCTATTTTCCCCTAAAAGCAGTGTAGGTATGGAAAGGAGTCAGCCCAATGATCTATTCATTTCGTAACTCAGGTTTCAGAGATCCTGAAACCGGCGTCTATAACCAAACTTACTTTATGGAAGTATTCAACCGAGAATGGCATCGGCATATACGAGAACATCAAAGTTTGGCCTTATTGTATCTGCGCCCGCACATACATGAAACAGTTAAACAACCTCATTTACTTGAATTCTTTATGAAACAAGTTCAAGAAGCCATTCTCAGAACCACAGATCTCGTCGCTAGACTCGATGACAGCAACTTTGTATTAGGTTTGTTTAATATCGATGAAGATGGCACTACAGTCGTCCTTGGGAGAATAGAAGAAAAAATTGAGCAGTTTAATTTAGAGTATGGAAAACAGCACACGAGTCATGTCGATTATGATCTCGCAGCCTGCATCTGCATACCCGAGCGAGATCTGAACATTGAATTGCTATTTGAAGATGTTGAAAAGCTTAGCCATGAATTAGAGCTTGAACAAAATAAGCATATCGAATTCAGGAAATTGCAGCAATAGGGTATTTATGACATCCATGGCAAATTGACATAAGTGTTCTAGACACAAAAAAGCCCCTTGCGGGGCTTTTTTAATAAGACACTAGATTATAGTGTGACGTCATGTATGCGAGCTTTCTCTTTGATATAAGAGATATAGCTTTTCGCAGAACGCGCTGTCTTCTTATCATTTGCCGCCAATTTAGCACGGGAATAAGCAGACTTGTATTGCTTCAGACCTAAGTAAGACAAAGCAAGCTCAAAGTGAGCTTCACCTGGATTATCTATACCCGCATCAAGCGCTTTTTTCAATGCAGCAATAGCTGGCTTATGCTTACCATCCAAAGACAAGATGCGTCCTTGTCTTAGATAATATTTACCATTATTGCCAGCATCTGCAGCTTTACCATAGAAAATTGCCGCTTCCTTAAACTCTTTAGCGTTATGATAGAAACCCGCTAAAATCGCAAGCGACTTTTCATTTTCAATGATCAAGCCTGATTTAAAGTGCTTCTCATAGATTTTAGCTGCACGGTATGGCGAACCATTTTGTGCAAGTAATTGAGTAAGACGAGTAATGTTACCCGGCGTCTCTAAAAATCCATTCATATAAGCGAGATCATAGGTCGCCAATGACTTACTATACTTCTCTGTCATCAGATAAAACTGAGCTAACTGAACCCAAAGACGTTTATCATCCTGAAAAAGTGGCACCATAGTCTCTAATACACCGACAGCCTCTGGATACTTTTTCTGGTTAAAGTATGCCGTCAACTTCATCTGATAAAGCCCTTTATCGGGTTTATCAGAGATAGTCAGTCCTTTATTTGCAACTTCTAACACCTTACTCCAGTTTTTCTGCTCAGAGTATGCAATGCCAATACGACGATAGGTTTGAGCATCTTCTTTACAAGTAAACTCCATCCATTTGTAGTATTGAGGAATTGATTCTTTGAACTTCTTTTCCTGAATAAGTAAATCAGCGTATAGTTTAAGAGTTGCAGCGTGATCGACACCACCTAAGATGTCAGCCTCAACCGCTTTTTTTAGGTACTTAATTGCGGTGCCCATTTGAGATTTTTCGGCGTAAAAATTACCCAACATGCGGTCAATATACGCTTTATCAAACTCATTCTTTGCATTCGCTTCAAGTAAGATGGCAATGGCTTCATCGACATTGCCTTCCTGATACGCTTCAAAAGATTTACCAACCTTTTTTGCTGCACTTTGGCCAACTGCTTTAGATTTTCTCAGTTCTATTGGACACTTTTCAGCAGCATTAACTGCGGGTACTAATGCTAAGCTACCTCCGACAGAGAGTAATAAAGCAGCGGCTATACTAGTTGTTTTAAAACTAATCTTAGTCATCTCTATCTACCTCCCTTATCTAAAGTGAAATCTAGTTGTACAGTTTGACCTGGCACTCTCAACGCTTTGCCGTCAATGATCTTAGGCTTATATTTCCACTTCTTTAGAGCACGTTTAGCTTCTCTATCAAAAACTCGCTTAGGATCAGCCTTGATAACTTTCACGTCCTCAACACCACCAAGTTCGTTAATAGTAAAGCTGAGTTGTACCCATCCTTCTTTACCATCTCGTGCTGCTGCGATTGGATATTGTGGCTCGATTCGTACGATAGGTGTCGCATCACCATCACGTGTCATCATGTTGCCCAATTTAAAACCTGTGTTTGCATTACCTGCCGCTACACCACCCATGTTAAATGACATATTGGTATCGATGTCAGATGAACTGTCTGGCGGAGTTGTATCCGGCTTAGGCGGTTGCTCAGGTGGCGTTGGTGGCTTAGGTTTTACCCTAGGCTTTTTCTGTGCTGATGCATCATCTTTGTTCATGGTAATTTCAATGACAGGACTTTCTGTCGAGGCATCGTGGCGGGTTGGACCGCCACCTACCAAAAAGGCCATGAAAACAAACAGAGCAAAAGTCACAGCAGCACCAACTATCAGTGATACTATTCCTCTTAGCATATTACTCGTTCCCCGCCGATACAGAAATTTTATCAATACCCGCCGCTTTCACGTTATCCAAAACTTTAACCACTAAGCCATGTTTGGCATCTTGGTCTGCTTGAATAAGGACTGCAGCTTCCGGTGCTTCTGCTAGCATACGTTCAACGTTTGCAGTTACACGTTCGATATCAACCTGACGATTTTCCATCATGATGACGCCAGTCTTGCTTACACCAATAAAGATGTTAGCTGAAGGCTTCTTCGTCGCTTGTGATGCCTCTGGCTTGTTATAGTCAAGACCTGATGGTTTAACAAACGATGTCGTTACAATGAAGAAGATAAGCATGATAAACACGATGTCTAGCATCGGTGTCATATCAATCTCAGCTTCCTCGTCTACGCTTGAATGCTTTCTACGTGCCATATTAATTTCTCTCTAGTGGTGCGGCAGGCTGTCTTTTAGCTTCTCTAAACTGATTTTCATTTTAGCGTCTAGGCGAGTACTAAAAAATACTCCCGATAACGCTGCAACCATTCCCGCCATTGTCGGCATGGTTGCCATTGAAATACCAGCTGCCATCATACGAGCGTTACTCGTGCCATGAACTGCCATCACATCGAACACTGATATCATACCAGTTACGGTTCCTAGCAGACCTATCATAGGACAGATAGCAACTAAGGTTTTGATAAGCAGCATACGTGCTGTTAAGTCTTGCTTCGCTTGGGATACCCAGGCTTCACGGATGCGGTGTGCATACCAAGAGGTTGAATCCTCTCGTGCTTCCCATGCTGCGATGATTGCTTTGTGCTCTTTAGGTGATACCCAATTAAGGTACCAGTAGCGCTCAAGCATCAATACCCACATAGCAAACAATACAGCTGCAACGAGCCAGAGGACGTCGCCCCCGGCGGCCATGAAGCCCCTGACGGAATCCCAGATATCCATCAGGAATAACATTAGGCTTTCCTCTTCTCAGCGTGTGAAGCAATTATGCCCGCACTTTGTTCTTCAAGAACTTGGACGATGGACTTACTACGTGCAATCACAATTGCATGCATAAGCATCAGTGGAAGTGCTGCAACTAAACCTTGTACTGTGGTCATAAGTGCCATAGAAATACCACCTGCCATCAACTTAGGATCACCCGTACCAAACAACTGAATGCTTTGGAAGGTTGCAATCATACCGGTTACAGTACCTAGCAGACCCATCATAGGTGCAATAGCCGCTAGAACCTTAATGATTGAGATACGAGCTTCAAGTGCTGGTGTTTCTTTAAGAATAGCTTCGTCAAGCTTTAACTCTAATGTTTCAACATCAACATCTTTGTTGTCTTGGTAAGCTTGCAGTACACGACCCAATGGGTTATTACCAGGTTTATCAAGATGCTTACGCTGGGCTTTAACTTTAGCGCCAACAATGCCTAACGTAACCAAACGCTCAATAGAGATCAGCGCACCAAGTGCTAACAACACCATAATGATGTAACCAATGGTTCCACCCGCTTCTATGCGCTCTTCAATCGTTGCCTTTTGAGTAAAGATGTTCAGTAGCACACCTTTAACAGGGTCAATGTAGAGCCTTGCTGCACCAGAAGTCGTCTCTTCAAACTCTCCAACAGTCTTAACTTGATATCCATCAGGTTGCTGAGAAAGCTGCTGGATAAGACCAAGATCGGCGTTATAAACAACATACTGACCGTCGGCTAATAGGTTAAATGGCCCAACACGAGTAATTGTGGTACTAGAAACACTACCATCTATATCCGTGACTGCACCTTCAAATTTAACGACTTTTCCTGACTCAGCCATCTCAAATAGCTGCTCTTCCCAGAAACGTTCTAACTCGTCAATTTTAGGAAGCTGCTTACGAGCACCAAGTTCTGCGATAAACACTTCACGACCAGGATACTGGGCAGAAATATTTGAACCCGCTAGTTTTCCAGCGAAATCTCCTGCATCACCTTTAACAACACCAAACATTTCACCCAAGTCACCTTGAGCTGTTTTCAAGTCTTCTTCTAACTGGCCGATTTTACGTTCGTTATCCAAAAACGCTTGGTTTAGATCTTTACCACGTTGCCTTTCAGCAGCTAGGGCATTTTTTTCATTTTTGAGCAATTGAGCTTTATCGCCACGTTCATTTCTGAACTCTTGCTCACGTTTCTTATTCGTATTTGATGCATTGGCACGCTCTGTTTGAACTTGCTTAAGCAACTGATCAATTGTCTTAGGTGCATCTGCAGCACTAGCAATACCTGCAGAAAGCGACAGGGTCGCAGCAACGATTGCTGTAGTAATTAACTTCTTCATTATTGTGCAGCCTCCGCAGCAGGAATTGGTAGCGAGAATAGATCCGGTGCACCCTGTTTACGTGCAATACGAATGCCTTTAGTGATCTCACGAAGATAGCTATCTTCTAACTGATCCCATCCCTTAGTTTCGTCGTTATACATCCAAGCAGACCTTCCGTCTAAGCTCTGAGCATAAAGTGCAACACGACCTAAGTTGAAGTAATCAACCAAAACCTCTTTCCCATCTAACTGCAGTTGACCCGTTTTAACGGCAATAAACCCACCATACTCACGCTCAATACTGTATGCATCTAAGATAAGACGATATTTCTCAGCAAGGGTAACTTCTGCACTGTTCAATAGAGCTTTGAGGTTATTAACACGTTCAACACGGGTTTCAGTGTTAAATGGAAGATCAAGCGCAATAAACTGCTCTAACGCATCAACCATTTTAAACATTAATGGCACAACGCCCTGACGAAGTGCGTCGACACCATTGATGTCACCTTGAATAGATTTCATGGTAGCTTCTTGATCTGCTACCAGACCAGCTACGTAATCGTTGTAAGATTTCAGTGACTCACGTTCATCTGCAACTGAACCGTACTCGAACACCATGTCCTGAGCTTGGTCAAAGTACTTATCGACTTTCTTTTGAGATGTTGCTGCTTCAGCGTGAATTTTGCTGTCAGCCTTCTGAACATCAGAAAGGGGATCGGCAATCACTAAGTTACTGCCGGCTAAGGCTAATGCGCCTACGAGCGCTATAGCGATTTTTGTTTTATTGCTTACCTTGGACATAGTTCCCAACCAATTTGAAGTAAAATTAAAAAGGTTAACTTATTAATAACATAGGTTTCTGCTTATATTTGCAAGAATCCCTAGCTCCTAAGTACGTCTTTCTTTTGTGATTGTTAATTATTATCTTATTTTTCTACGCCGTATAAGGCGTAGCACCACTAGCATCATTTCACAAATTGTTGACCTGTGTCAACAATTGGACAGGGCTAAAACTAGTAGAAAAGTGCCTTAAAGGCGGTAAAAGTAGCAAAATGGAGTTTTTTAGACAAACAAGACTAAAATGTATTAATAAAGCTTTAATAGCAAAGCTGAAATAAAGTTATTACCCATTGAAAATTAAGAGATTAATTGCAGTAACCAACATTTAACAAGTTTAACATCTCAGCAACTCAATCTGATTATACCAGTATAACTACACGGTTTAGAAAAATTAAATGAGTTACTCATGAGAAATAATTAAATATAATTGTATTTATAACGATAAAATAACGACTATAAATAGAGTCAAAATATAAGACCTATCGTACTCTAAATAAAAAATGGCCTAATGAATGCACTTCACAGGCCGTATTTTGTAACTTATTATAATCCACTAGTTTGAGTCTGACCTTTTCTCATTGCATCTCTTAGATCTTGCTTGTTTTGCTCATATAACTCTTTAGCTAAAGTTTTTGTCATACATGTTTTTTTCTTTAAATTGCTCCCTGTTTTAGCACGATATTCACAAACTAGTTCTTCGTTATTTGATGCGGACTGCTTCTCCGTTTCTGTCGAGGCACAACCTGCCAATAGAACAAACAAACCACTGACTATATACTTTTTCATATAATGACCCTTGTAATTTAGCTAGAAAATCGAAGTTGGTTAATTCTCAACATTTAATAAAAATATACACTTACAAATGAAAAAGGCATGTTTCATACTACGAAACATGCCTTTTTACAGTTAAAATAACACTACTTATAACTTAGAACGTTACACCTACTGCTAAGTAGAGGTGTCGACCAGTTGTCTCATAAGTACGTGGATCTGTATTATCATTAAATCCAGTATTGGCAAATGATGGATCTTCATCGAAGAGATTATTCACTCCAATAGTTGTACTTACATTATCAAAGAAATATGTGAATCTTACATCGTTGATAATTTGGCTATCAACGGTGCGTGAATCACTAGGATCTGCTAAATCAGTTGTGCCATCAGCATTTGCATCAAATGGTTCTAACACTTCACCAATGTAACGAACCTTCCAATATGCAGACCAATCATTACTCGCTAACTTCACATTTAAGTTAGTTTTCCATTCAGGGAAGTTACCATCACCACTATTTTGACGGTACCAACCTGCATTTTCAACTACAGAGCCATCAGCCTGTGTAATATCATATGTCTGGTAATAAGTACTGTCTAAACCAAAGCTCAAAGTACCAATCTGAGTGTCCATGGTATATAAGGCATTGAAATCATAACCCTGTGAATGGATTGAACCTACATTGATGTTTCGATCATCAATGTCACTGGAGTTACCATAAAGTGAACCAGCGTCAGCCCCATAACGAGTGATCAGATCACAGTACAAGCCTTCATCAGCACACTTATCTAGAATCAATTGCTCACCAATTGTTGAAATAGCACTGGTTAAATCAATATCCCAATAATCAATAGTCAATGACAAGCCTTCTATAAAGTCAGGGCTATAAACGATACCAACTGTCAACGTATCAGCTTCTTCAGGTGTTAAATTGGCATTACCACCTTTAGTCGATGATAACTGGTCTCCGATAGGCTCAAAACCACCAGCTGGCACGCCATCAGCAATACAGAATGGAGTCGGATTTGTGGCACATTTATCTACAACGGTAGGACTATTGTCAGAACTTCCAGCATACAACTCACTTGTAGAAGGTGCACGGAATGCTGTTGAAAGAGTACTTCTGATCATTACTTCTTCAATTGGTCTCCACTTTAATCCAATCTTATAGTTGGTCGTGTCACCAAAAGTATCATAATCAGAATAACGAACAGCGCCATCAAGTTCTAAACTTTCAGCACCAACAACACCACTTAGTAACGGAACGTTGATTTCAGTGAATAGTTCGTTGACAGAGTAATCACCCTCAGTTTTCGTTCTACTTGAACCAGATGTAATACCAAGCGCAATCAATGCATCGGGTAAATCACTACCTGATTCTGTTCGATGCTCAGCACCAAATACCATTCCTACAGTACCAGCAGGTAACTCAAAAACATCACCGAAGACACTAGCACTTAACACTGTTTGTTCATTTGAACCAAAATCATGAGCTTCAAAAGTGATGTAATCAAGCATCTCTTGAGTCACTTGAGTGTCTGTTCCTGGAATACCAAACGTATTTAATGACACACAGCCCTCAATGGGGTTCGCAGCAGTACCACAAACTACATTTCCTTGAGCATCCATGAAAGATGGACCTACAGCATTATTGACTTTTTCGAAATTAACGCCACCTTGAGCTGCTGTACCAGCCTCATTGGAGCCAAATACATAGGAAACTTCATATCCCCAGCTGTTATCAAACTCACCACTAAGACCAAAAACAGCTCTTACAGTATCAACTCTGAATGTCGTGTCTCGACCACCAGTTTCGACCATACGACGACGCCAATCAGCTATCTCAACAGTATTACCATCTTTATCTTTTGGACCAAACTGCTGGTTATAATAGTTATCTGCTGAATAGGGAGCATCACCCCAACCAAAGAAAGCTAAAGGTGCCAAAGGCAGTGGAGCCAACTTTGTTTTTGATGTACGTCTATTAAAAGACAGCTCTGAGAAGAAACGTAAAGAATCGGCTATTTCATACTCACCTGAAGCATAGAAGCCGTATCTTTCTTGTGGCGTTAAATGGTAGTTTGCAGGCGCATAGTTATAGGTATCTTTACCCCAATCCCAACATTCATAGCCCGTTGGATTAGTAAAATCAGAAGGATCTGATTGTCCAGGTCCATTAGCAGCACCATGAGTAAAAGAGCTACAACCTCCAGCTCCGTCGATACCATTGTAACGACCCCAAGGTGGCGCAGAAGATCCCCCTTTATTTAATTCACCAGTTTCAGGATCCAACGCATATTCAAATGCTGACCAATCTCTATCACCTGACATCTGTTCAGTTTGCTGAGTGTAATAAGCACTAACAACAGCATTACCTTTATCGTTGTTAAAGCCCATCGTTACATCGACAGTTTTAGTTTCTCCATCCCAATTCTCAGTAGAACCATCATATGAAACATTCGCTTCAAAACCTTCGAAATCATCTCGAGTGATAACGTTAATTACACCAGCTACCGCGTCTGAACCATAGACAGCAGACGCACCATCTTTAAGCACTTCTATCCGCTTAATAATTGCTACTGGAATAGTACTTAAATCAGCAGAAGAGTTAGCACCTGAACCTGAGTGAACCAATCTACGACCATTAATCAATACGAGTGTTCTTTGACTGCCTAAACCACGAAGTGAAACACGTACCGCTCCACCTCCGCCATTGTTAATAGCAGTATTAGTTGCTGCACCAGCTACTGCTGGGATTTCTTGTAGGATATCACCTATATTAGATATACCCGATTGAACAAGATCTTCGCGAGTAATAATTTGGACAGGGTTTGCACCTTCCATATCAACTCGCTTAATACGTGAGCCAGTGACTTCGATACGCTCAACTTTTTCTTCATCTGCTGCATATACGGCTGGAGCAGTAAATGCTGTAGCAGCCGCACCACCAATTAGTGCGAAACGCACTGAATTAGCTAGAAAACTATTTTTATACATAATGTTTCTCCCTGGACTTATATTTTTTATTTATATTATTTCAAGATGAGCGATAATATAGGCACAATACACCCACATGAGGCCATCTTGAAGCAGATAAAACCACAGTTGAAACATTTAATCAACAACACCAGTAAAAGCGCAACAGGGGGCGCACAGTCAAATCCCGAGAATTTTATTCAGTATTTTTTTAAACCTATGTTTAATCAACAACATAACGAATGTAAAAAAATATCTATTGTAAAGAGGACTATACAGTTACACCTCTGTGTTCACCAACCAGGCTATTTTTAATCTAAAAAGTTTATAGTAAGTAGTGTATTATGCTGAAATGAGTAACCTGACTTTGGTAAGCGAATCAAAGAGAGGTTTAAATTGATGAAGTTCAACTTCTGTAATTTCTGTATTCATGGATTTGTTCTTTAAAAAAAACTGTTAGCTGAACAACAAATGCCCAGCACCTAGAACAGACTTAGTGATAACAGTTCTTATTAAAGTGTTTTCAGCAGGGAAATACTGAGGAAATTTGACATCGAAGTGAATACATCCGCTCTCATTAGCGTAGCCGCCTTAAAAAATAAACCTTAGAGTCAGTATGAGTGGACATCGTTGTTTTGTTTCATAAAGCTGAACTAGAGATAATCAATTGAATTAAGCAGCCTTGGTTGTGATCAAAACTTTCAACCAAGGTTAATCAATCACCAGATGGCGTATGGATGTATTTTATTCTTCAAGGGAAAGCACAATATAAATCCAAGTAGAGGCCACCAATGACCAGTTAAAAACATCCCACAAAAAGAACACACAAGATATCTGAAAATATCAGTGAGTAATCGTCATTATCAAAACCATGCCGGTCACCACACAAATAAAGGTTAAGAATATTGATCAGCGTCTACCGGTCACCAATAGAGTAGAGTGGTATCAGAGCATCAATGACAGATGGATATGAATGTTACCAAATAGCACTGACAAACGCGTCAATGGAATTTTGAAGCATATCGAGTAGGGTGAGGCGACCCCAGTTATTACACCGACTCCCTGTAAGACTAACTTCTCAATTGTATCAGCCACCTCACTAAATAGGTCTGACTAACTTTCGTATCAAATAGAGTGGGCTTCGCGCTATTTCGGACACTTACCCACCTATACCGTAGAAACAGGTTACAGTTAGTTGTGTACACCTTACTTCCTATGGCTTCCTTCAGATCTCATCGTTAGCCAGCAACGCCCTTGCGATTGGATTATCTTCCCCTCTGTCAGGGTGATTCAGGTTTCTTGAAACTGACAGCTTCGCTGGGCAAACGACAAAAGGCCACGCGTTTGTACGCATGGCCTTATCAGTTGCTAAAATGTACTAACTAGCAGGGTTCCCCTTAGAAGGAGTAACCTGCCTGCAAGTAGAAGGTACGACCGTATGAATCAACGTAACGTGGATCGTAACCTACCTGGTGACCAGCACCACCACTACGCAATGACAAATCAGGCTTGGTGTCAGTGAAGTTAGTAATACCGAAGCTTACAGTCAATTCATCAGTCGCCATTAACGTTGTTTGGTAATCAAACGTTGTGTATGAAGAGATATTTAACTGAATACTCACTGGATCACCAAAGGCATCATTTTCGGTTACTGTCTGTAACTGATCTTTGTAGCCAGACTTGTAGTTTGCACGAACAGTATGCGCAAACTCACCAATTGGTGAAGAGTGGTCTAGAGTGGCTTGCAATTGAGAGATCACACGGAAGGTAACCGATTCGTTATCACCGAAGCGCCCCATGCTACTGATGTATTCGTCAGTGCCTGGCTTGGTGTACTCACTGTCAATCATGTAAGTACCCGTAAAGCCAGTAGTCAATGTACCAAATGACAATTCATTAACTACTTGTGCATTCCAGTCAATACCTGAATATTTCGCATTACCAACATTCACTGACCCCTGAATGATTGCCAGTTCCTCTTCGCCTGTACCACTGTTCAACTTCGTTGTGAACAACTCACGGTAAAGTTCAGCATCTTCGAAGATCTGAGACTGGGTCAGGCTTGCCACCTGATCCTTCATCTCTACATTCCAATAGTCCAAGGTCAAACTGAATTCTTGAGATGGCGCATATACAAGGCCGAACGAGTACTGTTCTGACTTTTCTGGCTCAAGCTCTTCGTTGCCTTTCAAGAAAACACTGTACTGTGACTTACCCGACAAACAATACTGTGCCAAGGGATCACCGCTTGGGAACGGACAATCGTAGCTGCCACCAGTTACGCCAAACTCACTTTGTGGACGGGCAATGCCTAGCATGCTTGGTGCTTTAAAACCTGTGCCGTAAGAACCACGCAGTAATAAGTCTTCAGTTACTTGGTAACGGGTGCTCAACTTGTAAGTAATGTCGTCCATTGAGTTACCTACGGTACCACCATTGAGTTTGTCATCGATCGCATCGATTTTATCATAACGAACAGATGCTGTGACATTCAGATCTTCAATTACTGGGATCTGGACTTCAGAGAATACTCCGTAGTTTTGACGCTCAAGTTCGTAAGCGGTATCGGTACCCAAGAACAGGATCACTGCATCTTGGTTTGCTTGAGAGATAGATACATCATAGCTTGTACTGCGCCAGTCAAAACCGGCTGCCATGTATACGTCACCGGCAGGTAGGCTAAACAAGCTAGTTGATGCCTTACCATCAAAACCATACATTTTAGTCTTGGTGTTAGACCAGTTGCCGCTGTAAATAGTTTTATCTAGTGCCGCCTGACTTGCGTCATCAAATCCGTCAGCAGGTGCAAATATATCGATTTGACCTGAGCTGACCGCAGCCTTGAATGGGTCTTCTAACAACCAGCCAGTTGGGTAGTTTTGGTCAGAATCATTGCTTGAATAGAAACCCGCAACTGAGTAATCCACATCACCAACTAAACCTTCTACACCAAATACGGTGTGGATAGTTCTAGTGTCGTATTCGGTAGTACGATTACCTGCAGGCAGAGCTCTCCAACGAGCCTGAGTGGTCAGATCACCTGCATCGTAAGCCGCTTTTTCTGCGTCGTTCAGGTAAGGAACGATGTACTCGTCAACTAATCCAGCATCAACTGGCAAGTTAAACCAACCAGTAGGATACGGAGCAATACGAGAAACCATTTTGGTATTAGCAAAGTTTGCTTCCAAAAAGAGGGTCGTATCGTCATTTATCGCTAACTGACCGTTAGCAAAAATAGTATCACGCTCTATTTCAGGCACAATTTCGATGGTAGAGGTGTAGTCAAACCAACACTCTTCTAAAATAGCAGACGTGTTTTCTGCACAACCACCGTTCTTTTGTGAGAATGGGTTAAATGCGCGGCGGACAGTGTCACCATTAGCATCTTTGTAACTTACACGTGCGTTCCCAGGGATCGCGTTACCAGAACCGTTAAAGAAGTACAGGTCGCGGCCTTCATTTTGGAAGGAGATAATACCAGTTTTAGCAAAATCTCGATCCTTAGAAGCCAATTGCTCTTGCGTATCGTGAGAGTATGACAGCAGGACATTAAAGCCATCGTTATCGATATCACCGAAACCACCGGTGATGCTGCCATTCCAGCTCTCACCACCTGTTTCCTGAGGTTTATCGTAACGACCAGTAACATTGAAGCCTTGGTAATTATCCTTCAAGATAAAGTTCAATACACCAGCGATAGCGTCAGAGCCATAAAGTGCTGATGCACCATCTGTCAGTATTTCGACACGCTCAATTGCCGCAAAAGGGATTGAGTTCAGATCGATGGTACTGCCAGACGTCGATGGCGCAAGGCGACGACCATTAAGCAACACCAGCGTGTAGGAAGCACCCAAATCGTGAATAGAAGCAGTTTGCAAACCACCGCCACCGCCACCAACTGAGTCTGGTGCAGTGGTAAAGCCCTGCATGGCTGGCAGTTGTTGAATCAATTCAGGAACGTTAGTTACGCCAGATCTGGCGATTTGTTCCGCGGTAATTACCTGAACAGGTAATGCCCCTTCCATGTCAGTCTGCTTAATAGCAGAACCTGTTACCGTTATACGTTCTACCTTTTCTTCATCTGCTGCATAAATGGCTGGTGCCGCGAAAGCTGCCGCTGCAGCACCGCTAATGAGTGCGAAACGCACTGAATTAGCTAAAAAACTATTCTTATACATGTTGTTTCTCCCTGGACTTATATTTTTATTTTTTCAGTACATCGACCCTGACACACGAGCCGTTACATATGCGCACTGATACAGCCAAATAAAACATAAGAGCAACACTTTAGCAACAGTTAGCGGTGATTTTTCACCTTTGCAATCAATATGACAACAAAAAAATAAAAACATAAAATGCGGTACAGGTGAAAAGTAACAACACACACACCCATCACAGGTGAAGTCTACAATCAAAAAAACCACGCAAGACCACACTGACAGAGCAAGCAACTAGCTTGCGCCGAAGGTATTTCGACCGAATCGAAACAGCGATAGCTCAAATAGCAATCAGGCGTTCCATCTAGAACTTTATATTCTCCTAGTTCAGATAAAAAATAGAAAGGAGCATACAACCAAGGTTTTACAGTTTAAAAACAGTACGTTAATAATTTTAAAGGGAATATTTTAGTTAAATATTGGATATGTAATTCGAGGTAAAGCATTGTGAAAAATTACAACTAGAGCCCTCAACTAAACATTATGTAAAGAAATCAAGACAGTATATGAACTAAATATGGAACCGAAGTGTGGTTAAGCCCGTAGTTTTTCTCCAATACAACCCTATCCGTAAAGAAATAGTAAGGAAAAACGCAGGTTGATTACTCAACCTGCGTTTTTCCTGTGAACGTCTTTCTTGTATTACTATGTTAGAACTTTACTTTAATCCCCCCGTAGTAATAACGACCGAATACGTCATACACATCCGATGCCGTATTCGTACCAGTAGCATCACCAGGTACGCCTTGACCTAAGAAAGGTGGCTTTTTATCGAACACGTTATTTGCACCAGCATAAAGCTCTAGATTATCGTTAAAATGATATCGAGCTTGCATATTATGATAGACATAAGTTGGTAGAGTGCCAAACGCCTCAACTGAGTCATTTTCTACGTTTACTCCCTCAATATACCTAACCGTCCACGCAAGCTTCAGATCTTCTAAAGAGTATATAATATTAAAGTTGGCCTTAAGATCGGGCGCTCCAATCTCACCTTGACTATCTACAACTTCACCACCTGTAAACGGCACAAAATCATTTGATAATGAATACGTACCTATCAGACCTAAATCTAAGTCACCAACAGGAAGTTCAAAACGATAATCAGCTGTAAAATCAATACCAGAAACTTCAAAATCGGCAACGTTAATGGCTAAAGCATTAATCCGATCTACCAGACCAGTGGTTGGATCACGTTTAATTAAGTCACAGAAAGGATTATTAGGGTAATCAGGTTGACGTACACACTGATCTACCGTGGTTTGTGCGCCAAAATCATTAATGGCATCTTCGATGTTAATTTTGAAATAATCAACGGTAAAACTTAACCCTTCAACTTGAGATGGGGAATATACAAACCCAACAGTTTTCGCTTTTGAAGTCTCCTCTTTTAAGTCAGGGTTACCTGCTGACAAACCACCAGCACTACGAATATTCAAAGCAAATGGATCTAATGTTGCTGAACCAGGGATTTGAGCACAATTAGCCTGCACTGCTGCTGATTGAACCTGATAAACTTCACCCGTTGCGCTCGTTCCTCCCTTACCGCCTAAAGCACACGGATCAACAAAGGAGCGGAATGTCTCACTGCCGGGATCAAAGAGCTCACCAATGTTTGGTGCCCTAACAGCTGTAGATACTCCACCTCGTATCTTCAAGTCATCAAACGGAGACCAATCTAAAGCAACTTTATAGGTTGATGCTCCCCCAATAGTGCTATAATCAGAATATCGATATGCCAGTTCTAAACCTACATATTGGGCTAAAGGTAAGTCTGACAGTATTGGAATATTTACTTCCATAAAGTATTCAGAAACATCATAGTCACCTTTCGTATTAGGCGTAGTGTTTCCTGATGTTAAACCAGACTGTGCCAACGCATCTGAATTAAATTTACTTTCTTCTGAACGCCATTCATAACCAAAAGCAACACCTAAATCACCCGCTGGTAGTTCAAATGCAACGCCAGTAATGCTAGCTCCGAAAACTTGTTGCTTCATTGTTGACGTTAACTGACTATCAACAGATACCCAATCAAGGGCATCACCACTTATCGCCCCAGCACCAAATACATCAACTGGCACACAACCTAAGTCTCGAGCAAAGGAATCAGCACATTGTACTTTGCCGTCTGCATCTAGCTCTGTTTGTAATGAATTATAAAAATTAAGTGTATTAAAAACGCCACCGTTAGTTTGGGATTGCGAAAAGCTACCGTATTGATAATAAGCATTGTAATCCCAATTATCATTTATAGCGCCTTCTACTCCAAATGCAGTTCTAAACACTTTTCTATCTACATCACTGCTACGAGGACCAAGCTCAACAAAACGGCGATACATATCAAAATCGGTCGCATCAGGATCACCTGCAAGTACTGCGTTTCTTAATTCAGTTGGAACAAAATAGTTATTAATAGGAATAGTTATATTAGGAATACTATTGCCCACACTGATAAATCTACCTACTATTGTAGGTTCCAACTGTGAGCTGGATGTGAGCTGACTATATGCACTTTCACTAAAGAAGTTAACATGTTCATTTAAGTCGTATTTAATGTTCGCGTTGAGTTGAACTCGCTCAGTAGGTACTCGAATTAAGCGAACTGCGTTTCGGTCAAACCCATCTTCTGCCGCAACAAAAGGTTTATCCCATAAACCTGTAGTGTCATCTTGAGTAATAATACCTTGGCCAGGAACAAAAAAGTTACCTTTTGGACCGAATGTACTATTAACTGCATCATGCGCTGAAATATCTCTATCACTTGATCTTAAAACGCTCTTGTCACTATAACCAACATGTACAACTGCATTACCTTTATCTTCAGCAAAATTACCACCAAGTGTAACGGTAAAATCTTTCTCTTCACCGCCTCCATCAGATGAATCACCGAAACGAGAATTGAACTCTATCCCTTCAAACTCATCTTTCATAATGAAGTTAATAACACCTGCAATTGCTTCCGACCCATAAACGGCAGAGGCGCCACCAGTAACAACCTCGACTCGCTTAACCAGATCAATTGGTATCATAGAAACATCAACCGTTGGACTTCCTGCAGAGCCGCCAATATGGCGACGACCATTAACTAAGATCAATGTCCTGTTACTGCCTAAATTACGCAAATCGACAGTACTTATCCCTGTTGTTGAAGTTCTGAAGTTAGAAGCGGTATCCGTTGTTCCCGGAATACCAGCAGACGGCAACTCGTTAATAAAGGTTGCGACGTTATTTGCCCCTGTTATCTCTATCTGAGCCTCACTGATCGTGATAATGGGGGACGTTGCTTCAATCTCAGTTCTCTTAATTCGAGAACCAGTAACTTCAATTCGTTCTACTTTGTCTGTCGCTTCTTCGTCAACAGCAAAAGCTGTGGACGAAGTAAAAGTTGCCGCCGTTATACCACCAATGATCGCAAGACGCACTGATTTGGCTATTAGATTATTATTAAACATATTTGAATCTCCCTGGATTTTAATTCCATCACTTTTGGGGTTGAAGTAATCAACTAAAAACTCACCCCTTCGCAACACAATAAACCACGAGGCGAACAAAAGATCAACGTAAATAACCACTAAGCCACAACTTAGACAAGCTAAATACTTTTTGCGGAGAAAATACAATATAAACTTACATATGTTTTGTAATAAAATTTAATTGAAATACAAAAGAGAGGCGATATGGAACATATAAAACTCTAGAGTTAATCCTTTGAACTAACTTAAAATAATAAACATCACTTGCTTTCAACAAACACAAAAACTTATTCTTCGACATGGTAAGAAACAAACCCTTACATATGGAAATTTTTTGTAGCATTGTTCAAAAGTGTATATTTAAGAGATTTATTAAGTGTAACTGTAGGTATGAGCTGAAGTTTAACTAAAAGAAATTGAATTAATTTCAAATTTGCTGTTTTAGTTTGTTTTACTAACACTAGAAAGAGACATAAAAAACGCCCATAAATGGGCGTTGGTCAACTTATGGTTTTAGCAGGTATTACATGTAATACCTGATTCCGATAGCAACACCGTCATCTTCATCTGCAGCTTGGTTACCTATACTAAACTCACTAAAGTCTTTACGGACTTCAATGTAAAGCATGGTCTGTAAATCCCATACATAATGTAGGCCTGCTACAATAAACTGACGTTTAAATTCACCACTATCAGCACTATTGCTATACAAGGCTTCATATTCATCGCCCGCTTTTAGGTAGTTATAGGCAAAGATAGGCTTAAGACCATTATCAAACTTGTAGGTAAACAATGACTCAAGACCGATAGCGTCTGGCATCATACGACCCATGTTATCTGTGTCATGGTATTTTTGCTCATTAACGTTAACTGCAGCGTAGAAACCTGGAGCTTCAAACCCACCCCAAGTTAAACCAGCACCATAGATAGAATCAGTTTTAGTAGAACGCTTACCTGTAGAAGTCGTCGCTTCAAACTCACCTAGGTTGAAACCTGCTGTCAGGGTTAACATATCGGTTGCATTATAAATAACTGCACCACCATAGGTGTAGTTATATTCAACCGTGGTGGTTACTGCTTGATTAGCATTATCAGCCATGCCTTTTGCAGACAAAAAAGCTGCAGTTGATGAAGTTGAAATTTCATCAATTTTAAATTCATCATTCTTTAACTGAGCCTGAAGACCGAAGCTAAAATCACCGAAGCTATTGCGGTACTGAACGGTTTTGTCACCACGGCCAGTGCCGTTTACAGAACCATCACCCTTGTTGTAAGTATAAGTTCCCGATGCGTTGCCATCCCAAGTGTTGACTAGGTTAGTGTTATTAACCACGTCATACCATACGCCCCACTGCTTACCTATGGTCAGATAACCATATTCCTCATGACCGAGCCCGACATAACCATGACGATTGTTAAGAAACTCATCGCTTTTAGACTGAAAACGACTTTCATTGCTGTAAACGATATCACTATTACCGAATGGGTTAACGCCCCACTCTAATTTAGTAAAGGTTTTCCAGCCATCACCCATATCACGGGTAAATTCAAAACTAATGCGTGATGCACCGTTAACGACTTCTGTCTCGCCTTGAGTATTGATGATACGAGCATCCATCCAACCACCGATCGCTACTGCGTTCTTGTCGTCTTTATAGATCTCAATAGCTGAAGCTGTTGGAACGAATATAACGGCTGCTAAAGCCGATGCAACTAACGTTTTTTTCATCTGTTATCTAACCTTAATGTTTCCAGTCTGCTTGGTTTTATTATTTTTACAATTCCGTTGTTTTATTTCTATCCTACTTCTTTGCAAGATTAACAAACGATCATCTTTCTCTCAAAGCAGAAAATCACAAAAACAAAGCATTTATCATAGGAATTAGCTAAACAAACCAATCGGTAGCAATAAGCCAACCAAGTGGCAACACAAGGCATTAGATTAATTAAGAAGCAACACTTTAAATTAACGGGAGCTGTTTCGATATCAGATTCGAGAAATTTTCTCCCAATATGGTAAGAATAGGATCAGCTATTGGTCCAAGCTGTTTCTCTATATAGTATTGATAATCTATTTTGGCTTGCCTATATTTTACTGGCTCAGCGCCATTAATGGTCATTAGGTAATCAATACGAGTCCCCTTCTTTGACAAGCTCTCCAAGCCCGATAACTGATATTGAATTTGCGCAGCTTTAACGTGAGGTGATGATTTAGCTGTGTAGTCACAAATGTCTCTGCGCAGCCTCTTAGAAAATATCAGTTCACTATCTAGTTTTCCCGCCAGAAGGTCATTAATAACATCCAGTAGAAAAACAGTTACATCTTGCTTAGTAAACAAGCGGTAATAAAGCGCTTCTTGAACCCGTCTTGCCAATGGACTCCAATCACTTCGTACCTGCTCCATTCCTTTAAAGGTTAACTTCAGTTCACCATCCGGTTTAGTATAGGCACCGACGTAACGCTTTTTAGATCCCTCTATTGAACCTCTTAAGGTCGGCATAAAAAACTGTTCATAATGGGATTCATATTCAAGCTCCAAAAAACATTCTATGTTCATTGTTGCCGCTAGTTTGTGCTGCCACTTGCTATTGACCTTTTCAACGAGTCCTTTAGCAACAACGTCAACATCAAAATCAAGGGGATCAGCGCCCAACCAAACAAACGTTGAATCGGTATCACCGTAGATCACCTGATAGCCACACTCCTCTATCCAGACCTTGGTCTGTTTCATGATCTCATGCCCTCTTAAAGTAATAGAACTCGCAAGCCTGGCATCATGAAACACGCACCCTCTCGAACCTAACACCCCATAGAGTGAGTTCATGATGATTTTAATCGCTTGAGAAAGAGGTGCATTCCTCTCCCGTTTTGCCTTTTCTCTGTGTTCCGATAATGTTTTGATAAGCTGAGGAAGAATAGGATCTTCTCGACTAAATCGTCCACCAAGAAAACCAGCAACAGTTTCTGACTCAGGCATAGTCAATCCTTGAACTAGACCTTTGGGGTCAATCATAAAAGTTCGGATAATTGAGGGGTACAGACTCTTAAAATCAAGTACTACGATGTTTTGATACAATCCAGGCAGAGAGTCCATCACATACCCACCCGGACTCTCTAGCCCTTGACTGGTCGCCATAGGGGGAGCAACAAATCCAGCTCTGTGTAGATGGGGCAAATAAAGATTATTAAATGCAGCAACTGAACCGCCAACTCGTCCCAATTCTAGCCCTGTCAATCTTGAACGCTCAATGGCAAACTCAAAAAGTTCTGTTTTTTCAAATATCTCCCAAACAAGGCGGCAATCGGTCAAGTTATAATGAGCCAGCGCTGTTTTATCATTTTTAAATAACTCTGTTATCTCTCCTCCTCGGTTATCTATCCCCTTTTCGCCACTGGGTAACGCTTTTCCTTCATCAAGTAGAGCTCGAGAGACATTCTCTAACGAAAAACTGTCAAATTGATAAAAAGCGGCTCTAAGCCAATCGATACCATCAAGTACCACGCGCCCAGGTAGTGATAGGGTTTCTGGACGATATTTATCCTGTACCTTCCAGGAAAGAGCCTCTCCACCTCTGCCAATTGCCAGTTTAATGCCATGATGATTTGCTCTTCTAAAAAGCAGGGCAAGATCAAAAGTCACCACTGCCCAGCCGATAATAATGTCCGGATCATAATCTTCAAACCAAGCAATGAGTTTATGGATCAGAGCCACTTCACTATCCACCCACTCGATATACTCAGGCCCCGCAGTTTTTCTGTGACTGTCACAGTCTGAGATCATAATAACTTTACTGTAGGGTACAGCGTTATGAACCCCATATAGTCCAACTGAGTACAACACACCTGACATGCTACATTCAAAGTCTAATGAGATAGCCTTAAGAGGAATATCGAGTGAACATTTACGGGCTCGTTTAGCTGAAAACTGGGGGAAACTTGAATCAATGTTGATAAAGTCGCCAGCAAATTCAACATCAAGCGCAATATAACGCTCAATAAGAAAACGATGCTCCGGTCGAATATCCGTTTCAAATAGGCAAATGTTAAGATCTGTGGCCGTACGGATCAGCATGCGAAAACGCTGCGATGAATGGCAATATATTGCCGAAACAGGCTCATGAGCAAAGCTTTTAAGCGGAAGGTGTTGAACTCTGAATTTTGCCGTTCCAAAATGCGATTCAAGCATCCCCACCTGCTCTGTTGAGCAAAAGCAGACATATTCCCCATGTGGCACGTTAACGAGAACAGGACCTGAGTGGGTCTTTATATAATAGTGAAAGCTAAGTTCGCCAGAACAAACTCTGAGGTGCCGCGTTAGAATGCGTCCAGTAACAGTCAAAGAGGAGGAGTTGGTCATATTAAGTTTTAATTAGTACTAAGTTTTCATCATTTACAGATTACTATACTAATACTCATCTCACTAATTAGATGATCTATTCATTGCTTGTCTGTGGTTTCAATTCAAAGAACATTGAGCATTACTTACCCATTTTAATCCCAAGTAATGCAGAGATAGAGGTCCGAAACTTGACCAATGAAAGCTTTCGAATCCTTCATAATAAAAAGGCTGAGTAGATATTGCTAATCAGCCTAGTCAATGGTTATTAAATTGTTCTTCTAACGATTCAAAAACTCACCTATTAAACGATAAACCTGCTCACACTCCTCTTTAACGAGATCTTCCATATTCATGAAGGTATGGATCATATCATCAAAATGAATAAGCTCAGCCTTACCACCAGCTTCATTAACCTTCTGACAGTAAGATTGACCTTCATCTCTTAATGGACAAAACTCTGCGGTAAACACCAAGGTTTCAGGTAGCGCTTTGGTGATGTCACCGTACAATGGTGAGGCTTTGACTCTATCATCTGTTGCACTAAAGTAATTATCGAAGTACCAGCCAATTTTACCTTTCTGTAATAAGTAACCTACCCCATTTTGCTCCATTGAAGGGCTATCCATAGTGTAATCTAGGCTTGGGTAGATCATAACCTGTTTTTTAATGGTTACAGACTCATCAAACTGAGCACGACTAGCCACACTGGCCACGAGTGCGCCGCCGCCAGAATCTCCGACAACCGATAACACTTTAAGGTAATTGATCTCACGCAAATCAAGTGTAGCCCAGATATTTTGCATCACCGCATAGCCATCATTAACACCTGCTGGATATCGACACTCTGGGGCTAGTCGATAATCTACCGACACGACGATATGCTGCGTTGCATTGGCAAGCTTACGGCAAATGGGATCGTAAACCGTGATACTTCCTGCCATATGCCCACCACCATGGAAGTACACAATTACAGGTAGCTTTTGTTCTGGGGCTGGATGATAAATTCGAACAGGAACATTGTACTGTTCGTTCATTACAAGATCATCTGCAACCCAAGCGATCTCAGGAATATCTGTCACTAGGCCTTTCGTCAGATTAGCCAGTCCTTCCCGTGCGTTGGTTGCTGTGGGCTTAAAGCCATTTTCAACTAATATAGCAACCTGTTGATTGAAATTTTCTAGCCAAGGCTTTAACTTTTCACTGACATTTCTCATATTGTTCCCCTTACGCTTTTTTAGCTGTAGCAGATGGTATCGCCAGTTTTTTCTTGCCGGTCTCAGGCAGGAAGAAACTGGCAAGGAAGAAGGTTGAAGAGCAAGCAACAGCAAAGGTTGCAGATATCGCGATGTTCCCAGTCACATCCGCTAAGACGCCAGCAATATACATTAGCCCTGTTTCAATCGCATAAGAGAGTGACCAGAACATACCGAAGACCACTGTAATACGTGCAGGCGTCATATTAGGTAACTCCTGTGGAAGGGTGATTAGCGCAGTCATGGGGACAAACATAAAGAAACCAGCCATAAATGCGGCGAAATAAGCAACATCGGCACTTGAGGTCGTGATCATAAGCGCAGCAAATGCGGTCATAGCTAAACCACAGTAACGGATAACAGGGACACGAAATGGATAGCGTTTAGCTGTGATAATACCAGCAATAGTTCCCACCATACCGGCACCAATCATAATCGATGATAGATATTTAGCCTCTGCTGCAAAGCTTGGAACCATAGGGAAAAGTGCAAATACTGAGATATAGCAAAACAACAAACCTGAGTAAGCGATAGGAAGCCAGAAATTAATAGGGTCTTTAAAACCATCTTTTAATGTATAAGTCTCCTTTACAGCTCCCCCCTTAGCGCCCCCATCAAGAGAGAAATCATCACTGACAAACCACCAGATAACTAATACAACAAAACTGGCTAACGAGATGACCAAAATAACATTCTGCCAAGTCTGAAAGTTAGCTATCAAGGTACCTGTTAGTAGAATAGCAAGAAGGTTACCTGTGTTAAACGCCGCGGCATTGATACCGTTGATCATCGGACGCTCTTCAGCAGAAAAATACTTCACTACGATAGGGTTGAAGTAAACAATAACGAATGCACCACCGAACCCCATCACTAATCGAGAGATAACGTACAGTGGATAACTTGATGCAAAAGCACCGAGTGCACCTAAAACAATCAAAATAGAAGCGAAAGTAAAGGCTTTCTTAGGGCCCATCTTCACCAATAGCCAAGCAGCCGCTAAATTACCAATGATCTTGGCAATGGTAATAGCATTGGTCATCCAAGTCGCTGCAGCAATCCCCTCAATTTCATAATAACTCATGATATCTGTTGTCATCATAGAGCCTGCTACCCAAGACATAGCGAAAAGCGCATATGTCATAAAAATTATCATCTCAATTAGATGTTTTCTTGTCATTTTAGACCCCAGTATATAAAGATATTATTTTTAACTGACTCCTATAGTACCCAATAATAATCATGACGATCTTCCCGATTTCGCAATATACAATTGCATTGGGGATCTCAGTTCACTCTCATTTTTTCACACCAACTTCCATCTTGCTCACAGTTTAACGTCTTTATATCATTGACTATTTAGATTGCCATATAAAAAAGCACCGAATGTCTCCATTCAGTGCTTTATGTGGTCAATAATGGTTTAGTCTATTGCATACTTTACTTAAGGCTGTAGTCGAGTGAGTGAATCAAAATCAACACGCGCCTGATAATCTACCTCTGGAAAACCAAAGCCATTTAGCTGCATAAACTCAGCCTTATATCCTTTATAGTCACCCATTTCAGCAAAATTATCTGGAGTGATCTTAGCCATCAACTTATCAACTTCTTGTTGCACCGAAACATCGAGTTCCCAGTCATCAACACGAATTAATCGATCTTTATCAACTGGAATGTCTGCAGTGCCATATACACGATCAGCAAAGAGCCTTTGCATCTGCTCAATACAGGTCTCATGAGTTCCCTTGCGCTTCATGACTCGATACAGCGCAAGGATATAAGGAGAAAATGCAGGAATGTAAACACTCGCCTTGGTGACTAACGCCTTACATACTGATACATGAGCACTGCCACCGATAGCACTCAGCTTGTCGTTGAGCTTATTCCCCGTGGCATGCAGATGTGTCTTAGCACGCCCTAAAGTACCTTGGTGGTAGATAGGATAAGTGCTCTTACCGCCGATATAGGAGTAGGCAAGTGTCTTACATCCCGTTGCCAGCACACCCGCTTCAGATAGAATGTCTATCCAGCTTTCCCAGTCTTCCCCCCCCATCACCTTCTCTGTATCAAAGATCTCCTGCTCTGTCGCAGTACCTACTGTCATCAGCTCCATAGTATCAGTTTCAATATTGATCGTTGGCCCTGTTACCGGCTCACCGACAGTTTTGATACTTGAACGCCACATACCACCGGTTTCAGGATTAGGTCTAATGCCCGTTGCTAAGCTATAAACAACAAGGTCAACCTTGCCACCAAACTCGGTGCGAATATACTCAATCACCTGAGCACGCATAGCGGGGGAAAACGCATCACCAACAAAGTTTTTAGCGATTAGGCTTGCCTGCTCCGCCTGCTCACGAAAATAGATGTTGTTATACCAACCTGCACTGCCGACACCTTTTTCACTGGGACCACGCTCAAATGACACTCCTATGGTGTCAGCGGATGCTCCGCCAAAAGCCAATGACACTCTTGATGCCAGTCCAAAACCTGAAGAAGCACCTAAAATCAATACTTTTCTAGCACCTGACTCGATGGCTTTCGCTGATTTAACATAGTTAATCTGGTTTAAGATGGATTGCTTACAACCTGCTGGATGTGAGTTACGTGCAACAACACCTTTAACAATGGGTTCGATAATCATAAAAGTTCCTAGATTTAGTCTGCTAAACGGCTTTGGGAGGCATTACAGTTGCTACACCTTCGATCACGACTACGCCGTTCTGATTAATACTTTGTGTTTTAAGCTTGACGATATTCTTGTCGCTAATGATCTCATCTACCGTCACTTCAGCTCTTATTGTATCGCCGATATACACAGGTGCTTTAAAGCGCAATTCTTGTCCTAAATAGATAGTTCCAGGACCAGGTAACTGCATTCCAAGTACTGCAGAGGTTAAACCTGACACTAATATTCCGTGGGCAACTCGTGCACCAAATACACTATCTTTACCCGCAAGATCACTGACATGCACAGGGTTAATATCACCACTCACACCACAAAAAAGCTGAACATCTGTCTCTGTGATGGTTTTCTCAAAACGAGCTTTCTGCCCAAGATGTAACTGTTCAATTGTGTAACTCATACTACTTACCTATTTGTGCTTTAATGCTTACGCTGCGGTGTCAATTTGGGAGCTGAAGTGCTTGTCACCCAATGTGAGTCCCATCGGAGCATCAATGAAGATACGTCTGTCCATCACTTTTAGATTGGCACTAATGCTTGGCATGAAATCCATTTTTTGCAAAATGTCTTTATCTAGATCAACACCGGGGGCTATTTCGATAAGCTCAATACCTTTTTCAGCCAGCTTGAATACGGCTCTCTCGGTAATGTAGAGGACTTTTTTGCCATTTTTTCTTGCGACATCGGCGGCAAAAGTGATCTGAGCCACTTTTGGAATAAGCTTGCAGATATGACCATCTTTAACGATCTCAAGCTCGCCACTCCCCGTCTCTATCTGCAGTTTTCCTGCGGTAAAGGTGCCACAGAAAAATACCTCCTTAGCATTTTGAGTGATATTGATAAAACCACCACAACCAGCGATTTTCGATCCAAATTTGGACACGTTAAGATCGCCATTTTCATCACATTCCGCTAACCCCAAAAACGCTTGGTCAATACCACCACCATCGTAAAAATCAAACATCTGATCTTGGGTAATGATAGCCTCAGGAAATGCCGATGCGCCGAAGCTCAAACCACCAGCAGGCGTACCACCAATGGCTCCGGGCTCAACAGTGGCAATCATCTGATCAGTTATGCCCTCTTCATCGGTCACACTAGCAATCACCTCTGGCGCACCAATACCGTAATTGAGAATGGCCCCTCTTTTTAACTCCATCGCAGCGCGGCGAGCAATAATTTTTTTAGCATCTAAAACCCTAGGTACCTGCTTATCATCACCTTGCTCCCCACGTCCACAATAGGCTGGATTCATGTCCTCAGCAAAGGTTTGCATATGGTGTTCTTCGTCGGTGTTCACCACGACTGCATTAACAAAAATACCTGGTATACGCACCTGCTGTGGATCTAACTCACCGACTTTTACAATACGTTTAACCTGCACAATTACTGTGCCGCCCATATTAGTCACTAACTGAGCTGCAGCTAAGTTTTCTAAGAAAAGGCACTCATCCTCCATGGTAATATTGCCATTTTCATCGGCTGTCGTACCTCTAAGCAGAGCAACATTGGCATCCATGCGCTTATAAAATAGATAATCATTGTTATCTATGTTCATTACAGACACGCGTTCCTCTTTGGTTACACTATTAATCTTGCCACCATCAATACGTGGGTCGATAAAAGTACCAAGCCCAACATGTGAAATAGTGCCAGGCTTGCCAGCTGCAGAATCACGCAACAGCTGTGCGATGACCCCCTGAGGAAAGTTGTAGGCTTGAATTAAATTTTCATTAACAAGCTTTTGTAAGCGAGGGATAAGTCCCCAGTGGCCACCCATAGCCATTTTGACCATCCCTTGGTGCGCCATATGGTTAGCGGCTTTAGTGGAACCGTCACCTTGGCCCGCGGTAAAGTAGAGTTCTAATGCTTTAGGGTGGCCAGAGCTTAGGAATCGCTCACCGATGGCTTTCTCTATTGCTTCGGGAACAACTGCACCGATAAAGCCGCCTAAAATCACTTTATCTTCATCCTTAATCAAAGATGCTGCCTGCGTTGCTGTCAGTACTTTCACTTTCATAATATTTTCCTTCAAAACCATTAATTCGACCGTCTAATAGCCTTTTGACAAAATAGCTCTTAGGTAATGACTAAAGTTTAAGCCCCATAGATTAATGAGGAAATAGACAAAAGATGAAAGGATAATTGCAAAAATGGGATAATGTGAGGTTGATTGTTTTACACACGTTTCAAGTAGATAGATAAATCGAAAATAGACATGACTAATTTAACAATAGTTAGATTACTTATTATTTAAGAGGACACTATTCATATTTTGATGAGTTGAATTGAGAAAAATATCGAAATAAAGAGCTGCTATATAATATCTCTATACCAGCTCTTTTGCTCAATTACTATATTAACCAATACTAGCCAAAGCTGACTCGTAGCGTTGTCATAACAGCGGTATCATCGATATCTTCATCTGCATGACCAGCCCTAAGTTCTATAGTGTTACCTTTGCTGAATTTGTACAGGGCTTTTACATCATAAAAAGTACCGTATGTATTATCTCGATAGTTTTCAGGCAACACACTATGTAGGTCGGCGTTGTATAAGTCTAACTCCATTCGCCCAACAGCAACCGTAAATTCAAGTTCATCAGAATGGTGCCAATTTGCTCTTAAACCATAGATGACTCCATCTTTACCCGCGTTGCCATTAAAATCACCTAAACCGCCAAAGAATTCAGTACGAGTCGGGTTTATCTCGTTTCTAGGTGAGTTGTTGATCAGCATTGAGTAACTGTCCCACCCTCTTCCCACTTGTCCACCATCACCGATCCCTGCAATTTGAGCCTGCAACTGAAATTCAGGTGTGATCTGATAGCCAGCCTCTAAGAATGCAGCCCAGCTATTGTTCCCCCAAAAATAGATGGCATCATCGTCATTGGCATCTGATAAATTAATGTTTGCAGCCGTTTTAAATGAAAATTTCCCAATCGTTTTACCTAGATATGGGGAGATATTATGGAAGTTTTTAATATAATAAGGATTTGATATTTCAGAAAAATCACTCGGTGCTGATTCACCATCAAAATATGACCATAACATCCCCCAGTCAAGACCATTTTGATTACCGATTGCTGCTAGGGCATACATATTAAGATCACCGGTCGAAAAATCTTCCAGGCTATTATCAGAAAAATCCTCGGAGAAGCGCAGATCATACAAACCAAGTAAACCAACATAACCACCATCGGTCATATAGGTTTTCATTGCGAGGATTCGATCCCTCCGATCATCGGCAATATTAAAGCCATAAGCCCAGCTAGCCTCTTGGCGACCAGCACGAAATAACCATCCATCTTCACCTTTATATTCGAGATAAGCGACATCTAATGACAAGGAGTCAAGATTATCGTCACTGGTATAGTCATTACCAGAGCCTCCACTATGACGACGATCCCCAGCCCAATCATAGAAGCCGAGCAAACGGGTATTAATCGACCAACCGGTTTCGTTTGTAACATTAAGAGTGAATCTTACTTGCGATTGAGCACCGTTTATACTGTCACCAGTATTAAAATTACCCTCACCGTTATCAACGTTGTAAGCTTTTATGAATGCGTCGGCTTTATATTCAATTTTACCCACGTTCTCAATTTCCACTGATGCCGCAATTAAAGCCGGAGATATCAATCCTAAAGAGCAAGCCAAAGCTATTTTTGTTAATTTAGTTCTCATATTATTCATTTCCAATTTTCCTGATTTTATTAGTATTTTTATATTTAACAGAGTGTAATTTAAAGCGCATTGCTGACCGGACCACTCAGATAGTTGATAGCGCAAGTAATACCTTCACAGTCACTTGTCAGCATCTCGACCAATATGGCACCGCTGTTTATTTTGCTATTAAAATGTCCAACGCCATCCAGATCCCCACCGGATAAGTTATAAGGACTTAAATCACTAAAATTGAAGTCAAGTGCACTTGCTGTCGTGCCCGCTCCCAGTTGTAGTTGTGCAATAACATTGCTGTCAGGTGTGAATAGTGCCCCATTAACACAAGTTCTCTGTCCCGACATTGTTGTACAGTGGATTTGGTCGTGTAGCCCCGCAGTCAAACTGTAGAATCGACTACCGAGTACCTGTGAAGGAAAATGGCGCATACTGAGGGAATCATTATTACCAGTCCAAGCATTCTTTCCCCATATTGGTGAAAAGCTGCCATTATCAGGATAGAGTCCAAAAGTGTTCGCCTCATATAGGTTTTGGCTACCACAAGTTGGAATGAGAGCATTCGCATATCCAATATAGAGACACGACTCTAACCCCCTAATTGCACCACCAATATTAATAAATCGGTCAACTTTGTTCCAAGCGTGATGTTTATGTAGACTTGAAATAGCTAATGAAACCCCTAGAGAATGAGCCACTATATTGACCTTATTCTGGCCCGTATATATCAGGACATCCTCAATAAATTGAGCAATAGTTTGTTGCGGAACTGCGTCATGGTAATTAAGCTGAGGAGATTGGCGCTGCTCGTTAGAAAGATAAGTTAACCCGAACAATTCACAGTCATTGTAGCCAGCTTGTTTAAATGACTCATAAACAGAAAATGGGACTTGCGGGTAGTTTTCAGGTTGAACACTTGGTGGCAAAGCCCAACCGATGGCATTGTCTCCATTACCATGGAGAAATATAATTGGTGTTTTACTTGCCTGACAGTTTCCGCCGCCAAATCCACCGTCAATATATTTATCTTGGTCTACGAAATTATCCGAAAATTGATAATTTGAATCTGAACAAACAAATCCATTGTGATTATTACATTCTACTGAATAAGCATTAGTTGATATAAGTGATATTGATAGCACCCAAAAAATAATGACGATTTTGTTACGCATTTTTAACACCTTAATACCGTTAACAACACACAACCATATTAACCAATTGCAAAACTTTCTTATCTAATAAATTCGGGATTCTTTTTTTCATTAACGGGATGTTAATAGGGTAACTAAGAAATGAAAACACAGATATTATTAGCGAACTTTCAGTTAATAATATTAGGAGCAAGTCTATGTGCCAACAAATAAATACTGAAAAAGTGATCTTAACGAATGGTGAACAGATTTATTATAGAGAATGTGGTACAGGGCCAGTTTTAGTTATATTACATGGTAATATGACCTCGTCTTTTCATCTTGAAGAGTTTATGAAATCTATCTCTTCAAAGTTAAGGGTTATTGCTCCTGATATGCGGGGATTTGGCCTGTCTAGCTATAAAAACCCCATTTCCAGCTTGAATGATCTCTCTGATGATATTGCAAATCTACTCAAACAACTCAATATAGAATCCTATGCCATCGCGGGTTGGTCTACCGGTGGAGGAGTTGCAATTCAACACTGTATCAATCATAGCGAAAAAATCAGTCAACTCGTACTCATTAGCAGCATAGGAATGGATGGCTATCCGATTAAGGCCAACGGGGGGCAAGGAGATTACCTTAAAAGTAAACAAGCAATATTAGATGATCCAATGTTTGCGCCTATTTTCACTGCATTCAAAAATAAAGATAAGGATTTTGTACGTGGCTTATGGGATATGGTGGTCTATAACCATAATAAACCAACCGCACAAGACTACGAATTACTAATTGATGATGTGTTAACACAAGTCAACTTAGCCGATATCTATTTTTCATTATCCATCTTCAATTTAACTCACGATTTTAACGGTGTTATTAATGGCACGGGCCAAATTCATCAATTTAAGACACCGACTTTAATTTTACACGGTGAGGATGACCTGATTATTTCGATAGATACCGCGCTACACACCCATAAAATGATAACGGATCTTGAGATCCCTATCACAATAAAAACATATCCTAATAGTGGACACTCATTGTTTATCGATCAACTTGACGACATCAGTCATCAAGTTCTAACTTTTATTAAATAATAACTAGGGTCTATAAAATGAATAGAAGTATCAAGTTTCACCTACTCTCATTATCACTGTTCACACTTTTAGCAGGCTGTACAACGACTCAATATCCAGTGAAGAATATGCAAGCTTTAAGCGTGACACAAGAATGTGACGGTAGCTATTGGCAAGACTGTGTTACTTATCCGTTTGCTGTGCAATATGCGCAGGTGAAAGATGACTCGGGGCTTGAATGGCAAGTTGCCTATATGGACGAATATGCCGGTGACCAGATCACACCTGAGACCGTCGTACTAATCCATGGTAAAGGTGTATATGGCGGTTATTTTGCAGATCTAATGAATGCCTTACTGACTGAGGGTTACCGTGTCATTGTGCCCGACCTACCCAATTATGGTAAATCCATCCCAGGGAACCTAGAGAACCCAGTGACACGTTCACTAGATGATACCCGTAGCGCCATTCATGATCTGTTAACACATAAATTAAATGTAAATAAAGCCAGCTTTCTCGGCCACTCAATGGGAGGCCAGTGGGTAATAGGTTATGCCTTAGCATATCCGGAGCAAGTAAATAAAATAATACTTGAAGCTTCCGGTGGTATGGAAGAGTTTCCAACAAACATTGCTGGACTGTCATTTTTTGGTGATGAACAACAAACATCATATGATAATTGGGAGAAAATCTGGGGCAGTACCCTGAAAAAGGAACAAGTTAAAACAGCAGAAGATATCGCATTGTTTAACTATTTTAAGGCAAGGAATCCTGACAGCGGCGAGATAATGGATTCTCCAGCTGGATATTTTATCAATAAAACTCCAATGACAGAGTATATAACCCAAAATCGTCAGTATATGATTAATAATTCAGCTGAAGAATATAAGTCATACACAGAAACCTATATCAGAGATATCTATTCAATGGGCGTTGAAGTCCGCATTGAAGACCCTACAAGCCTAGTTAAAAAGATTGATCAGATTAAAGCACCAATGCTTATCACTTATGGTGAGAAAGAACCTTTTATTCCAACAACCATTTTTAGTGGTCAGCAAAGTTTACGTTGGGACATCATTAAGCCCGTGTATGACAAATTAGCAAGTAATAATAACGAGCCTACAGTGATAATTTATCCAAATGTTGGCCATTTCATCCATACAGATATTCCTGAAAAATTTAATCAAGACGTCATTAAATTTCTTGCTGGCGATAGGATCTCCGGTGCTGAAAAAGTCTCAACTTATAAACCGCCAGTAATTGTGCCACCAGAAGAAGTAACCGCTTTTTTTAATAAGTTCAAGCATGCTTTAGTGAGTCAGCATAAGGCCAGCATAGCCACTTTCTATGCAGAAGACTTTGTTGAAAATGGCTATGATAAATCAGCCTTCTTAGCGATCTTATATAGCCAAATGGCCAATGTTAACGATTACAAGGTCTCGTTAATCAAGTTTGAGAAAGATCCCAACAAAACAGATGAGTATTTCGTTGAAGGAATGGTGAATTTAGGCAACATATCTGTTCCCTTTAGTAAAGGGAGCAAAGTACTTAAGACTTTAGATGGATGGAAGTGGTTGGGTAACAGAAAATCCTGATCCATTTATGCAAAAATAACTTTAAATAGCGTTAGCGTAGGTGCATAAGCGCCTATGCTATGGAATATATCACCCACCATTTTCTAACCGAGTGCAACGATCATCTGCTTTCTAACTCTGCAGCTATCTCGGTCACCCGCCGTATCAAAAAGTCTTTAAAATTCACACAACGAGTTGGCATTTGCTTTCTTGGCCTAAAATAGAGTCCAAATTCAAAATGGCTATTACTGTAATCATCTAGGATTGGCACCAGCGCTCCCTCATCTAACTCTTGCTGTATTAAACTGGTAGGAAGATAAGCAATCCCAGCTCCCGTTAACGCGACACTTTTTAAGAATTCACTGTCTTCAACCTCGACAGTTTGAGCGATCTCAACCGTTGTAAACTCACCATCTCGCTCAAAGACCCATTTATTCCCCCCAACCAATGTGGACGCATATAAGCAATTATGCTTTTTTAGCTCTTCGGGTGTATGAGGTACAGAAAAACGTTCGATGTAACTTGGAGAACAACACACTTTAAGGGGATATCTGAGCAATGATCGCTTGACCAACAAACTGTCCTTTTCTTGGTAGCCTTGATAAGTCGCGTTAGCACGAATAGCAAAATCAACCTCCCCGATATGATCCATCTCATAAGCGGTTTCAACAATCTTAAATGAGACATAGGGATATTCACACAGATACTCACCCACAACTTTACTGAGAAATTTATTGGCAAATAGAGGGGTACTGGCAATACGAATAACTCCTCTATCATCATTGCCTAAGTTCTGGATCTCAGTAAGAATGTCATCAATCTCGGTATTTACATGACAAAAGCGATCAAACAGACGCTCACCTGCTTGTGTCGGAACCACTTTACGAGTTGAGCGCTTTAGCAAGCTCACCCCCATATTATCCTCTAACTCAATAATCCAACGACTACCTGCTGAAGCAGAAATACCATACTGCTTGGCTGCATCACTAAAAGATCCTGTTCTAACTACATGCAAAAAATAGACAATTTTATCTAGCATAGAGACTTCACTGTTGATGAATGTTGGGGTCAATCACAAATTAACCGTTTGAAATACATGCTGAACAAGTGAAGCTTAATGCCGATAGCATCACTTATAAAGCCATATCGTAAGCATAACCCCACAATTACCAAACACTATCCCATATAAATTGTAGAGAAATGTTTTTTATCCCTATTTTGCAATAGTGTTTTGTTCCATTAACGCTAAACATTCAATGATCCTGCGCCTAAAATAGTTTCAAATCTAAGCAAATATCGCTTCTTAGTAGACATTTGCTCACTCTCAAAATGGTGGAATAATTATGCTAAATAACAAGATCTGTATTGTCACTGGTGGCGCACAAGGTATTGGCCGCTGTATCGTAGAAACTTTCGCTAAACAAGGTGCGCTTAAGGTTTACGCTTGTGACATGAACCTTGAAGCGATGCGTGACCTTGAAACTTTATACAGTAATGTATCAGCCAAGCAACTTAACGTCTGTGATCGCAACGGTATTCAAGCGCTAATCGAAACACTAAAAGCTGAACATGGCAAAATTGATGTATTGGTCAATAATGCAGGCATTACCCGTGACAACTTGCTCAACAAAATGAGTGAGGATGACTGGGATATGGTCATCAACGTTAACCTTAAAGGTGTGTTCAATATGACACAAGCTGTGGCGCCGTTAATGATTGAAAATGGTACTGGTTCAATCATTACTATGTCTTCTGTTGTTGGTACTGACGGTAATATCGGACAGACAAACTATGCAGCCACTAAAGGCGGTGTGATCACCATGACCAAAGGTTGGGCTAAAGAGTTTTCCCGTAAGGGCGCACAAGTACGCGCAAACTGTGTGGCTCCTGGATTTATCGAAACACCTATGACCATTGAGCTGCCAGAAAAAGTACTCAATTTTATGAAAAGTAAAACACCACTTGGACGTATGGGCAAGCCTGAAGATATTGCAAATGGTGTACTTTTCCTTGCGAGTGACAGTGCCAGTTTCATCACTGGTCAGACACTAAAAATTGATGGAGGTCTTGTAATATAACTGAATAACATTCAATAACGTGTTGCTCGAGCATCGATTATTAAGCGTTACTCTAGTGTCAAAATAACTCAGTTTAGGAAAAAGTATGAAAAAAGTATTTATTGTAGGTGCTAAGCGAACGGCGCTTGGTAGTTTTGGCGGAACACTTGCTTCAGTCCCTGCTCACCAACTTGGTGGGGAAGCCATTAAAGCAGCATTGGCACAGTCTCAAGTTTTACCAGAGTATCTTGATGAAGTGATTGTCGGTAACGTACTCAGTGCAGGTCAAGGAATGGGACCTGGTAGACAAGCGTCTCGCTATGCGGGAGTTCCTGATACAATTCCGGCTTATACCCTCAATATGATCTGCGGCAGCGGTATGAAAGTGGTTATCGAAGCTGCGACAAAGATTAAAGCTGGAGATGCTGATCTTATTGTTGCTGCGGGTATGGAGAACATGTCTAGTGCTCCCTATCTACTAAGTAGCAATAATCGCTTCGGTAGCAAGATGGGCAATCAAGAGCTTACCGACTCGATGATAAACGATGGTCTCACTGACGTCTTTAATCAGTATCACATGGGTGTTACTGCTGAAAATATCGCTAGCAAGTATGAGATCACTCGCGAGCAACAAGATGAATTTGCACTTCGCAGTCAGCAACGAGCATGTGCAGCAATTGAATCAGGCCGCTTCAAAGATGAGATAGTCCCAATTGAAGTGACACAGCGCAGAAAAACCTTCACCTTTGATACCGACGAATACCCAAGAGCAGATGCCACCATTGAGAGCTTAGCCAAGCTAAGACCCGCTTTCAAAAAAGAGGGCTCGGTGACAGCTGGCAATTCGTCAGGGATCAATGATGGTGGGGTAGCATTCGTTATTGCCTCAGAAGAAGCGGTTAAAAAATACAACTTGCAGCCACTGGCTGAAATTACTAGCTATGGTCAAGGTGGGTTAGATCCAGCCTTTATGGGACTCGGTCCAGTACCCGCGATAAAGCAGGCGCTATCACGCGCGGATATGAAACTTAATCAGATTGAGTTATTCGAACTAAACGAAGCCTTTGCAGCTCAAGCTATTGGAGTGATGCACGCTCTGAGTGAAGAGCATAACACTGAGCTATCTTGGTTTGATGATAAAACAAACCTCAATGGTGGAGCCATTGCACTTGGCCATCCTCTAGGCGCTTCTGGTGGTAGAGTATTGACAACCTTACTCTATGAACTTCAAAAGCAGGAGTTCACCTATGGACTGGCCTCTCTATGTATTGGCGGCGGCATGGGAACAGCAATCATTATTAAACGAGTCCTAAACAAGCTTGATAAATCATAATTTGCCCACACAAGTGCTATTAAAATGGAAAAAGGCTCAAGTTGAGCCTTTTTTATTATTTAGTATTTCATCACTATCGAACTTGATAAACACGATTACCTTTACCTCTACATATTAACTGTTATTATATACAGCATTATTTTCTTGCTTGTATATTCATGCTATCCGCAGACGTTAAAACACAGATCCGTTCAATATATAAAGATATTGCTGCAGCCTTACCAAACTTTCGTTCTAGACGTGAGCAAAACTATATCGTCGCCGAAATATCAAAAACACTGGCAGGCGAATACGACAAGCAAAGAAGAATCATCGTCGTAGAAGCTGGCACCGGAATTGGTAAGTCATTAGCCTATTTATTGGGCGCGATACCTTTAGCGCTTGCCAATAAGAAAAAGGTCTGCATAGCCACGGCAACGGTTGCGCTACAGGAACAGTTGCTGCACAAAGATCTGCCCTTTTTCCTTGCACAATCTGAGTTGAATTTTACTTTTGGTTTAGTCAAAGGTCGTCAAAGGTATGTCTGCCTTTCAAAGCTGCAGATGCTGATAGGCGCCGACGATGGCACCCAGATGGCGATGTGGCAAACAAAACCAGACACGAGTCAAATAGCACAATTACAAGCTTTGTTTAAGCAATACCATGAAGGTAAGTGGAACGGTGAACGTGACACCTTAACAGAACAACTCCCTGACCACATTTGGCAACAAATCGCCTGTGATAAGCACAGTTGTCATAAACAGCTCGCCAGTCATAGAAACTGTCCTTTCCATAAAGCCCGTGAAGATATCGACACCTGGGATGTGCTTATTGCCAACCACAGTTTGCTTTTTGCCGATCTTGAGTTGGGTGGAGGAGTGATACTGCCAGATCCTGAGGATCTCTATTATATCATCGATGAAGCCCATCACTTGCCCCAAGTCGCTAGGGACTTCTCCAGTGCTCAATCAACGTTGAGAGGGGCTATCGACTGGCTGGAAAAAATAGACAAGACCAGTAGCAAACTACAGTCTCAAATAAAGAGTAATCACATTATTGCGCCAGTACAGACGATGCATGATCACATCACTGATTTAACGGGTCAATTGAACCTTATCGCACACTACTGTGATACTCAAACTGCGCGATTCGATAATCCAGAAAACCGTTTCCGCTTTGAGCACGGCAAACTACCTGATGGGCTATTAAGCCAAGCTGAAAACCTCGCCACAACATCAAACAAAGCACTAAAACAGTTTAATAAGATGCAAACCTTATTGGCTGAAGCGATAAAAGATGGTGAAATTCCCAAGCACCAAGCTGAACAGCTTTTATCAGAAACAGGCTTTATGTTACAACGACTTGAAAACCTGCAAAAGCTGTGGAAGATGATGGCCAAGGTTGATAATGCTAAGGGTGCACCTATGGCCCGCTGGATAGAGTTACTCACAGGAAAACAACTAGATTACCTGTTCAATGCATCTCCTATTGAAGTTGGTTTTATGCTTGAAAAGCTGCTTTGGGAGAAAGCCGCTGGCGTCGTTTTGTGTAGCGCCACATTAAGATCGTTAAATAATTTTGATCACTTTACTCGACAAGTTGGCTTATCGGTAAACGATGGTAGTCGCTTTTTAGCGTTAGATTCTCCCTTCGATTTCGAACAAAATGCAACACTGTATCTGCCAAAAATGAAAACTGAACCAACTGATGATAAATATACTGAAGAGTTAGCTGAGCAGATCATTACCTTAGTCGATGGTGAACAAGCGACCTTAGTGCTATTTGCATCATATTGGCAGATGGAAAAAGTATTTGACCTCGTTGAAAATAAGATTAAAACAGGTCTGCAGATCCAAGGTACCGCTTCAAGACAAGATATACTCACTAAACATAAGCAGAGATGTGATAACAACGAACCAAGTATTATTTTTGGCACCGGCAGTTTCTCCGAGGGACTCGATCTCCCAGGAGATTACTTAACCAACTTGATTATTACTAAGCTTCCTTTTGCAGTACCAACCTCACCTGTTGAGCAAGCTCATGCAGAATATATAAAGATTAAAGGGGGTAACCCTTTTCTGCAACTGACAATTCCAGACGCATCACGTAAATTGATACAAAGCTGTGGTAGATTACTGCGTAAAGAGCAAGATTATGGCCGTATAACCATTTTAGATAGAAGACTTGTTAGTAAAAGATATGGGAAGTCATTACTCGATGCTCTCCCTCCTTTTCGCCGTGTGATAGAGTAGGAATACCTTTGGATCTACTGCTAGAGCCCACTACTTGGGCCATTCTTGCTGGCATAGGGTTAATTGCAGGATTTATTGATGCTGTTGCCGGTGGTGGTGGATTGCTCTCAATTCCGGCCTTACTCACATTAGGAATCTCTCCGCACTTAGCGTTAGGCACTAATAAGCTTGCCGCTTGTTTTGGCTCATCGATGGCCGCCTTAACCTACTATCAGCAAAATCTTTTCTCACCTAAGCTTTGGTACCACACTTTTATTGCCACATTTTTAGGCGCGATAACAGGGACATTTTTAGTCCATTACATAGACAAACAGTGGCTTGAAAAAGCACTACCCCTAATCATTATTGCCATTGCTCTCTATACCTTAGTCAAACCTAATGCGATGGGTTGTAAAGAGTATGCGCCTCTTAGAAAACCCGCAACCCGTTTGAAACAATGGTTACTGGCTTTCCCATTGGGCTTTTATGATGGCTTTGCAGGTCCTGGCACCGGCGCTTTCTGGACAATCACCAGCACAAATTATTATCATCAACCCCTCTTATATAGCTGCGGGTTAGCGCGTGCGATGACCTTTGTCAGTAACCTCACCTCATTAGTGATCTTTTTTGCACTAGGTCAAGTTAACGTGATTTTAGGCTTATCCATGGGAGTATGTATGATGTTAGGCTCATACATTGGCGCACGCTCAGCAATAAAATTCGGAGCCCAATTTATTCGGCCTGTATTTATTGTTATTGTCCTTCTTATTGCGATTAAATTAGCTTGGAGTGCCTGGTGACAACAAGTGAATTACTCAAACGATTACGAATCCAACATAAGCAGTTAGAGCAAGAAGTGCTTCAACATGATGCGAAACTTCCCAAAGGGCAGAGACGCTTAATGCAAGATACTGAACGCTTTAACGATAGCCTATTTATACAAACAGGCGCTGAGTTAACCCCTTGTATTGGCCAAATTGATAAGAGCATTCAGCAGTTAGAAAAACTGATTAAAGCTAATATGTCACTTAATACGATTCTATTAAGCTGTGAACGTATTCAAGATAGGTTTACCGCAGTAAAGCGTGCCCTAGCAACGACATCTTTAGATGTTAAATCCGCAGAGCAGCAGAAACAGATACGTATTGCTAAAGCCCAGCAGCGTCGGCGTCAGTCGCACAATAACAGTGGTTTTGACTGGATAGCGGCAGGCGTCATGCAAAACAGTCATCAGCTCTATGATGAGTTAAACAAGCACTTAAACTGGGTAACAGCATTTGAACAGAAAATTCAAAATTTACAATCTGAACTCGAATACTGTCATAGTAATGACAAAATTAAGATGCAAAATGAGATCCTTCTTGTCCATCGACGTTTAGGTAAATGTCGACAGGCTATTAGCTATATAGAAGAACGTATTCAGGCGTTTGAACGTCCTCAAACACATACGTTCAGAAGTTTTAATCGTTAAGGAGCTACAATGAAATCAGTTATGCCAGTCACCGCCATCATCGCTCTGCTTGGTTCCTCCACAGCGCTAGCTGCGAACCTGAATATCCCAATGGCATTCGAGTATCTAGCAGTGGATGGAACAGAAGTCGGGTCGAGTTTATTTAACCATAAAGCAGACATTGAGTTAGATAATGGTGTCCATAAAATAGCTATTCGTTACCATGACATGGTCCAGGATGACTTCAGTGACGGCGAAAGCTTTATCAAATCATCCCCTTTTATCGTTACGTTAACGGTAGATGGTGATCATGAGTACAGCCTAAAAGCGGCTGATGGTGTGATTAGAAACCCTAAGTCTTTTGCTAAATCACCTAAGGTTGTGATCACTCGTCATGATTCTGGCGTCGTCGATTACAGCGTTAAGCAAACTGATTTTACCGAAGACTCATTTGTAAAAAGTATATTCGGTGGTGGAAGCGGTCAAGATGTGGCAAGTTTGTCGAGTACTGCAACTGGAGCTGGGCTCGCTGTCACAACCACAACAACAGCTGCCGCTTCAATCACTGCCCCCATTAGTAAACCAGCACCAATAGATTCGATGACAGGTAAGCAAGATGCTGGTCACGCAGAACAGATGCTTCAATATTGGTGGTTACATGCCGATCATAAAACAAGAAAAGAATTTATGAGTTGGGCCATTCAACAACTTTAAAGTAAAAATACGATAAAATAACACCTCAAATGCCGGCAACTCTAGCCGGCATGTTACGCTTTATACAAGCTCATGAGCAGTACTCTCTCTTGCTGTACATTAAAAGTCCCCTGTAAAATAGTATTTAAGCTTAACTAGGGGAAATTATCCCTAACAGGCACTAGAATTAGGATAGACGTGTTATGCATATTTCTTATTGCCGAAAAGCAATTTTGGTAGCACACTAAATTCTGACATGATGTCACCCCATAGAAAGCAGCAATGGAACACCAATACCAGGGAGCATACTATGCAACTAGAGATTCGAAACTATTACGAAGTGTTGTTAATGGAACTCATTTCAGATGAAGGTTTATTCGATGAGCTACCCGAAGAATTTCTCTCAGATCTATGTTGTGTCACGCTCAACCAACTTCCCGTAAGGTATGTTCGTCACTTAGTCGACACCCACTTTTTTGAAGACTATGCCGAACTCGAACAGATGAAAACAGAGATCCAAGTCGCCCTAGAAAAATCCCGCGCATTCCTCAAGGCGAACCTTAAAAAAGACGAAGAATAAACAGACGAGCCCATCGATTGTCACTTTGATAGCAACAATGGGCTCTTTGTTATTTGTTTGCCCCAATGGCAACGTAAAGCGCCCACCTTTCCGCTTATCATCCGCAACTTCCCTCCTCATCGCTAACTTTTTTGTTTTGAGCTATTTTAAAGAAAAAGCAAAAGATACTCTCACCACGGAGTACACGGAGGTAAAGATGGAGGTAAATCTACTTTGAACAGGGTTACATTTTCTGGTTTGGCTTTAGGCTGAGCTGGTATTGGGTGGGGTGTTTGAAGGCCGAACTTTCATTGTTATCTATCGCTTACAGCGTGCTTATGTGCAGATACTTCTGTGACACGACACGAGTATATCCCTATAGTCTCGGCCGTGACATCCATGTCACGGACGGTCACAGCCGCACCTACACCCGCTTATCAATCTCTTCGATTTAGCCTTCTAGTAGTGCGTATCGATCCAGAATAGCGTAATTAGCTACAAGCCCTTTGTTTCTCTAGTCTCTCGCTCATAAACTCAGTTACCAGAAGTAACTATTCGCCTTGCATCTCCCCTTGCAACCCCGACGAAACTGTCTTCCTCGTATTCCATTTCAAATTCACTAACGCTTCCAATGATACATCCTGCACCTCGAAAGCTAAGCTCGCATCCATGCGAGCTTTACGCAATTTGAAACTCTATACTTCGGCAATTTCCAACGGGGAGTCTTGTAACCTGCTGCAGCATTTGGCTTCTCGTCATTTTAGGGTGATGGATGAATTGCTTTGCTAGATGCCTTGCCTTTGCACCATTTTCCGCTTTGGTTCTTCCTCTTAAATTCACACATTGCATCCCAACGACCGCTAATCCCACTGTATTGACGACGAAACTCTTGGGTTGAGGTTAACCAAGCATCAGATGAAATACCAAGCTCACAAAGTAGTTTGGGACGGCTTGAACCAATAAAGCCTTTCTTATCATGTCTAATAGCTCTACCTGTCCAATCAATGAGTTGTAGGTAATCAGAAAAGTGAAATGGAATACCGGATTGTGTTGCCTGGTGAGTTGCACCATCAAATTCAGCAAGGGGTTTTAATGGCATTACAGTGATGGATTCTGCTTTATCATCTGCTGTTGTTATAGATTTTGCTTGAGTATCTCGCACCACGCTAAACTCTACATTTAGCTCGCCAATACGCTCTTGAACCGAAGTAAAATCAGAGTCTTGCAGCGAGTCTGCAATACCCGCTCTGATAGGGTTTAAATCCACATACATCATACATGCAAGGACTGCTTGTTCATCGAGCAGAGCTTGTGACTTGAAACGTCCCTCCCAGAAAGCACCTTTACACTCATCTTCACGATTAGCTTTTCGTGCAACCTCCTCATTGAGACAGCACACCTCTTCATTAAATCAAGGGCAACTAATACTAGATAAGCGTTCCTGCCACTCTGCGATAAGTCCATCCAGCAGTATCAGCTCCCCCTCAATAAGTCCTTCACCTTTCATGTATTTAGAAGCCACTTCATTACCGTGGAATAACTGCTGCCAGCGACTAATCACACCTCGATGACTTAAGGCATTAGCTTCATTCAAGTCAATCTTGAGCACTAAATGATAGTGATTGCTCATCACCGCATAAGCACATATATCAATACAAAATATGGTAGAAAGCGCTTTGATTTTATCGACAATCCAACCACGTCGATGCTCAAAACTCTTTCCCGTCAGTTTATCTTCACCGCAGAGGTAAGCCATTCTAACACAACGATTAATTACATGATAAAATGGCGTTGTTTCTGCATCAATTAAGAGCCGGCGAGCTGAAGTCATAGAAGCTACCTCATAGGAAACTAAAGCAAGATAACTTAAAGCTTAGTTGAGATCACTGAATAGACAAAAGATGTGGCTGTCCTATCTTTTTCTCATCTTTTTCTCATAAGATTAATGGGAATGAGCAGGAAATCTGTAAACGCTGTTACACAAAAAGGTTTGGAAGATAATAAATCTCTGAGTAACGGATTTTCCAATTTCCCCCCCAATAAACTTCTGCCCCAAAACGTGTTTTGCAGCTCAAGAGGCAAGTTGGCCGAACAAAGCTTGGCTTTAGAAAAGCTAATGAGAAAGGGGTTCGCTTAGTCTATAAGTTATGCTTGTCCTATCTTTTCTAAAGTGTATGCATATTGATTTTGGTCATATTCCCAGTCAACATTTGATGAAATTGTGCGCGTTTATACTTGTGAGTTAATATAATACTAAGTAGCATCAGGTGCTTAGAAACATGTGAATGTAGATAATAGGTTTGGAAACCGCGCAACGCACAAATATTAAGACGTTAGCTTTTACACATTTTTAATCAACCGTTGGTCATAATCTAGGAAGTGGAATATGAAAATCAGAACATTAAATGCAGTTGTAGTTGCGTTAGTTATATCAGGGTGCTCAAGTGCACCTATCGTCCTTAACTACGCACCTAGTAGCACAATGACTGTGGAAGGAGAAGTTAAAGTCGGTGATTTTAAATACTTACCTGCAGAGAATAATAAAAAAATAAAACCTAATCAAATAAGAAATACTGCAATGGGTTCGGTTTTGTTGGAAAAAAATGTTGATGAGTATTTTGAAACAGCACTGTTTACCGAGTCTAGGTTTGTTGGGCTTAAGGTCAAAGAATCTGAGAACCAACTTACAGGAAATATAATCGAGTTTTTAATTGATGATCTTGGATTTAGCATCGACTGGACATTAGAAGTTAACTACGTCATGAAAAAATCGGATGGTAGTGATTGTTATAATGAAACACATAAAATCGAGAAAAACACCGCCAAATTTGCTAACCCTTTTGGCACTTTAAATGAAGTAATGAAGCTTAACATTGAAGAAGTACTTAAAGATGAAGTTTTTGTTGGTTGCGTAGCTAAAAAAAGCTAATCGGGTAGCTGGAGATGTCTAGCCTCCACTCCCCACCTTGCATGCGGCTCCGCACACGACTAAATGGATTTAGGAGGAAGAGTGAAGCAGGATGCCAGAGTCGAGGGCGGTTCATTTAGAACGCCTAACTAAGCTTTCTGGTTAGCTTTTTGTTTCGAGAGTGAACTGCTATCCATCCATCTCTTAGTGAACATAAACCCGCTTTCTTAAGATAGTCATTAGTAATGACTATCTTAAAGTTTAGAGCCTAAGCACTAAGCCGTTTATGTCCAAAACCTTCCTAGAATCACTCAATCTCTGATGTGATCACCAAGGGACTTTGTCGTACATAACCTAAATCGAAGAGATAAATAATAAGGTGTGAATGCGGCTATGACCTTTGACAGCATGGACGCTGTCGTAGAGGCTATAGGGATATACTTGCGCCGTGTCATAGAAGTATTTACACATAAGGCATGCTGCAAGCAATAGATACCAACGAAGCTATGCCTATCTGGCAATAACCAAATACGAATTTAGCTAAATGAGCCCAATTCAGAAAATATTTGAAACTTGCTATCAGGCAAGCCAGCAAACTTTTTCCAGAAATGAGCTACAACCAAAAACTTCAATCGAAGAGATAAACAATCAGGTGTGAATGCGGCTGTGGGCTTCGGTTTCAAGGATGAAACCGCAGAGCGGCCAAGGATGGCTTCACAGCGTCCCGCAGAGGTATTTACACATTAGGCATGCTGCAAGCAATTAATACATCTAAGGCTATGCTTCTTAGCAAGCTAACCAGATAACAAAGCTGCCTAATGGATCCAACTTAAAGAATCGTAAAATGAGTATATAAATTAGGGAATAAATCAGAAGGTATCTAGCTTATAACTGCGCCACAAAGTGTATCACTTGAGCTGATTTTGATTTAAATTGAGCTAAGAAATGGTGTACTAGGAGGATTTTGGAGGTTCCCCTAGAGCCACACCCCGGCACATGAGTCGCCTGCTGCGGTTGCTCCCTTCCGGGTCTGGCCGAGTTCACAAGTTATCATTGCGGGGGGACCCTAAGGTCACCATTGCTTTCGTTAGGATTTCTCCTCTCGAACGCCGAGCATTATCCACTAACCTCGCCCCGCAATCAAGCCCTTAAACGACACTTAGCGTAAGATAATGATCAACTGCTGATTCTATAATCAAAATCATCTAATTTCTGCCGTTTAACAGTTTGGCTAGACTACAAAACAATCACAGACTTGTTTTTCTCAACTAACTTAGCACCAATGCCTTTAACTAACTCGAGCTCATTAATGGCTTTAAATTCGCCATTCACTTCTCGGAATTCAACTATCGCTTTTGCTTTCGACTTACCAATCCCTTTTAAACGAACCAGATCTGACACACTGGCCGTATTGATATTAACACTGACTACTTGTTGATTAAGTTGCGTTGTTGAATTCTCAACAGTTTTTGTGACCTCTTCTTGCTTCTGACCCGCTTGTGCACTCATAGAGAAAAGTACTGTTAATAATAAACCGATAATGACATGATATTTCATAGTGTAACTCCTTTATTTAGTCCATTTGTATGTAACCGTTAATCCATTGTTCCTTGGCTCAGCTACAAATGTAGACCAGAGTCTCAAATCGCGCCAATATTTGAGCGGCGATACCAACTTACAATCAAAACATCGACATGGATCACGTTGCCACACTTTGAGACAATTTCATTTTTATCAACAAACAGGTCGAGTTGGTCAACTTTGAAGTTTAATAAGATCTTATTAGGATCAGATTTTTACGCTCTAGTCACGGAATGAGCATTTATTAGCACTCGATCACACTTCCACCTTAGATTTTAGTCATTTAGCGACTCTAATAAATATTTTGTTGATAGGGGGCATTCAGCTAATGTGACAAGGCTAATAATAAAAATGATTAAAGGACTGACAAATGTCGATAGAACAAACTGAAGGTACATTAGTAACCCCTACATCTGATAATACACATAGAAAAAAACAGCTTATTCTACTCTCTAATATCATACTCTTTTTTCTTCTCTATAATTTCCTCCCGTTCGATCAAGGTATCAATACCGGCTTTTCTGTGCTGATCTTTATCGCGATTCTTTGGCTCACAGAAGCCATACACATCAGTATTACCGCCATCTTAGTGCCTATTCTCGCCGTAACTTTAGGTGTTTTTGAAACTAAAACAGCAATGAGCAATTTTGCTAATCCAATTATCTATCTCTTTTTTGGTGGTTTTGTACTTGCTGCGGCGCTGAATCATCAAGGGATTGATAAATTAATCGCCCAAAAGGTGTTAACAGCCTCAAAGGGAAAACTCAGTCTTGCCTGTCTATTTTTGTTTGGCACTACCGCACTGCTTTCAATGTGGATAAGTAATACAGCTACGGCTGCGATGATGCTACCACTGGCTTTAGGCATACTGCACCAACTCGACTTTACAAAACATAAGAGCACCTATCTGTTTGTTTTGTTGGGCATCGCTTACTCAGCTAATATTGGCGGAATAGGCACACTTGTAGGCAGTCCACCCAATGCCATTGCTGCCGCACAAGTTGGCCTGAGCTTCAGTGACTGGTTAGTGTTTGGCATACCCACTGTCGCCGTTATGCTACCTAGCATGTTAATCGCGCTTTACCTGTATTTTAAACCTGATTTAAGTGTCGTGTGTGAGTTAACTCACACAGAAACAAAACTTAATTTTCAAGGAAAATTAACCTTGTTGATCTTCTTTGCTACCGTATGTTGTTGGATTTTCAGTAGACCACTTTCACAAGCTCTGGGGGGGATCGCGCAATTTGATACTATCGTAGCGTTAGGATCTGTCGTCTTGCTTGCTGGTCTAGGACTGGTAAAGTGGAAAAAAATTGAGAGCACAACGGATTGGGGAGTTTTGATCTTATTTGGCGGCGGCTTAACCTTAAGTGCTATCTTAAAAGAGACTGGCACCAGTGTCTTCTTAGCTCATTGGGTCACCGATATCTTTGGTAACTCTCATATGGCCTTGTTCACTTTTGCGGTTATTTGCTTTGTCGTCTTGTTAACTGAGTTCGCCAGTAATACCGCCAGCGCAGCCCTCTTAATTCCGGTTTTTGCTGCTATCGCCGAAGCCTTAGGTCTGTCACCTGTAATGCTATCTGTATTAATTGGTATCGCTGCATCCTGCGCTTTTATGCTTCCGGTTGCTACGCCACCGAATGCCATTGTTTATGGTTCTGGCTATATCAAACAGTCAGAGATGATGCGGGCTGGCGTGATCATTAACTTCATCAGCATGATTGTACTGTATATCATCGCCCATACATTCTGGACTTTTTAATCCTGAAAAAGAAACCGCGCCTTAGGGCGCGGCTTTAACTTCAAAATAATAGCTCGTTACACCAAGCTTAAGGCTTTGTCTAAATCAATAATCAGATCGTCGACAGCCTCTAACCCTACCGATATACGTAGCAGGTTCTCACTAATCCCCGCAAGCTCCCTCTCTTCCTCAGAGTAAGTTGAGTGCGTCATTGAAGCTGGATGTTGAATAAGGGATTCAGCATCACCCAGACTTACGGCAATCGAAAAAAGGGTTAAACTATTGATGAAAGCGAGTGACTGTGCCATTCCTCCCTCAAGTTCAAACGCGATCACTCCTCCTGCTCTTTTCATCTGTGTGCCGAGTAAACGGTAACCACTGTGTCCTTCTAAGCCCGGGTAGTAAACCTTAGTGATCTTTTCATGGTTCAAGAGAAACTGAGCCACACGCTCAGCATTATCACAATGACGTTCTAACCTGACATCTAAGGTTTTCAATCCACGTAAAATCAACCAGGCGTCATGGGGAGATAAAACACCACCTAAATCTTTAAGTGTTTCATATTTAATCTTTTCTATCTGCTCATTACTGCCGCAAATAACCCCTGCGATAACATCGCCATGACCATTGAGATATTTAGTGGCGCTGTGAACAACCAGATCGATTCCGTGTGTTAACGGCTGCTGAAGCAGCGGAGTCATAAAGGTATTATCAACAATACTGAACAAATTGTTTGCTTTCGCTATGGCTGCAATAGCATCTAAGTCGAACACATCAAGGTGGGGATTAACGGGAGTCTCACAGAACAGGACTTTGGTTGTTGGCTTAATCGCATCACATATCGCTGACAGATCATTAAAGTCGACTAATGTAACCTCGATACCAAAGCGTAAAAATTGTGACGTCATTAACGAAAAGGTGCAGCCATAAACTGCCTTTGAAGCCACTAAATGGTCGCCTTGCTGCAAATTAGCTAACAAGGCTGATGATACTGCTGCCATACCCGAACCGGTTGCTGCAGCGGCTTCAGCGCCCTCCAACTCGGCCATCTTACGTTCAAATTCAGCCGTCGTCGGATTACCTAGGCGGGTATATATATAACCAGGTTGCTCACCTGCAAACCTCTTTCCCCCTTGTTCGGCAGTATCAAATACAAATGTGGCGCTCTGGCACAGAGGAGATACCAGTGCACCAGAGTGACATCTGATATGCCCAGCATGGATAACTTTTGTAGCTAACTTCCATTTGTCTTGCATAAATCTCTCCGAGGTCAATCATTCGCGGTTAGTTATATAATTGATGTGAATGAATAACTAACCTTGAACCTTTATTGCCATCGGAGTAAACCAAACTGAAAAATTAATCAATCTCGGTTTGTAAAATCTTTGTTACGAACAGCCCCTTTAGTCATTATTGCTGATGAAAACTCCTTCAGTTCTAATAACAACTCATTATGGATACCACCAAGCTTAGGTTTTGTGCCCTCTTTAAATGAGATTGGCCGACAAAGTGCCATCGCTTGATAGCCTAACCTTGCCGTTAGCAGACCTCCACCGAGTCCCTGTCCCAACCTAGCTGACAACTTTCCTGTCATCTCAACTGAAAGTAGCTGAGTGCCAAGATCCGTTGCTACCTCACTGGCCCCAGCATAGATGATATTGACAATAACGCCTCGGATCAGCTTGATGCGGCTCCAATATCCTAGCTCAATGCCATAGCAATCGGCGATGTTATAAATCATACGTTGATTGCGCCATAAAATAATGGCCATATCCAGTACTGCCAGTGGACTTGCTGCTAACAGTAATGCAGATTCCATTGCAAAGCCACGCACCATTTTTTTAGCTTTTACGTCTCTTTCTGCCAAGACTAACTCATCAAACAAAATAAGCTTTTCAGCATCATTATGCTCATCCCTTATTGTGGATAAATAGGTCTCGAGTGAGATATCACGGGGTAACTTATCAATGATCTTATTGATAAATCTATCAGCTTCACCTGATTGCACACTTTGTGACAATCGGTCACCGATCTGCTGGCTCTCCTCCACAGACTTTAGCCTAACAAGTTTGCGCCACTCACTGACACCGATACCAGTAGCCCATAATGCCAGTACGATCATGACACTAGCGTACAAGCCAAATAGCCAAGGGCTTTCAATCCAAGCATTTTTAAGACCCAGAAAAGTCTCGGTAATCAACAATAAACCTAAGCCAAATAAAGAAAGTTTAGCGAGTAAAGACCAAGATTTCTTGCGTTTAGTTTTATGTTTCATCAAGCCTATTTGAGACTGAATAACATCCGCGATCTCATCATCACTGTCTTGGTGAACACTGCAGGTCTCTGGAATAAACCGCAATTCATCTTCTTCAAAATGCTGAGCACCACGCAATGGGATCTCTACCACGTCCGGAGTCGTTTCAAAACGCTGTGATTTTTTTAAACGGTTATGATCTTCCATTTGTACTCTCAAGATTACGTCAGCAGAACACGAGTTCAGCTGACTTTAGCGACTTACTTTAACTGCTTACGTTAGTTTATCGCCCAAAATATACTGTAGAAGGTGATCCAAGCGGATATGACTGAAGTCGGCCCCTTCTGTTTCAGTCTCGATAACAGGAGGAGCAAACTGTACAAAATCAAACCCTTGTGAATCCCAAAACTCACCTTTAGGCAGGTTTTTAGGCACTTCTCCTGGATAGACGGTCACAGACTGACCTGTTAACAATTCACGACCGTGCACCACTTCAATCTCAGCATTTCCCGACTTGACCATGGCATGTTGGGTCGCTTTAATGGCGCTTATAGCCATGACTTCAACGTCACACCCTTCAAACTTTGCTTGTTTCTGGCTCTGTTTTACCAATTGGGTCAACAATGAAAGTACATTGCCCTGTTGATCTCGGGTGACATGATCCACCTTACTGGCAGCAAATAAAAGCTTATCGATCCTTGGAGAAAACAAACGCTTTAACAGGTTCGACTGACCAAACTTAAAACTTTCCATGATCCCATTCAAGGCTTGAGTCATATCATCAAATTGCGCTTTACCTCGATTGAGTGGCGTAAAACAGTCGACTAATAAAATTTGACGATCAAATTTAGCAAAATATTCTTTATAAAAAGGGGTGATCACCTTAGATTTATATTCATTAAAGCGGGTTGTCAGCACATGGTATGCTGTACTCACATCACCTTGCTCATATGCGGCTAACACCTCATCCGTTTTTCCAAATAGCGGAAAAAATGCCAGCACAGGTGCATCAACTAGTTCACCAGGCAGTAGCATTCGTCCTGGTTGAGCATAATAAAATCCATGATTATTAACACTATCTAAAAGTACCTGCTGATATAGTCCTGCCAGTTGCTTTAATTCAGCTTCATCAGCTTTGGCACTGAGATCGAGTGCGGCTAAAGCCTCAGCAAAAGCGGGATAACAACTCGAACGTGTTAGTATTTGTTCGCGCTGGCTTTGTGTCATCGACCACTGCCGATAAGACTGTTTTAACATCGGCAGATCGAGTAACCATTCACCGGGGTAATCAACAATATCCAGATACAAGGTCGCGTTATCGGTGAATTTTGCCAATATTCCCTTTTGGGGTTGATAACGGATAGCGAGTCTAAGTTCACTAATACTACGGGTTGAGGCCGGCCATTGGGGCGGAGAAGATCGTAATGCCTTCATTGCTTGTTCGTAATCAAAACTGGCTACCGTTAAATCTGGTTGTAGATCCCGCTTAACACCGTATAAACGATCTTCACGACTCACCTGCCACAAAGGTAGTTTATTGTTTTCCCCTGTCAGACCTGAATTGAGTAGTTGATCCACAAGCCCGGTAATAAAAGCCGTTTTCCCTGCGCCAGAAAGCCCGGTGACAGCCAAACGAATATGTCTGTCCGAGGTTCTATGGGCAAGTGCTTTAGTGGTTTGAGAGACTTGTTTACTTAACTTAGAGAAAGAGCGGTTAATACGACTCATAGACTGCGCTTAAAAGTTATCTGGGCGGAGTGTCCGCCCATTGGAGTGATTAAAGATTATTTATCTCTTGTTTAAGATCGAAGTTATCAGATGTGACATGTCGTTCCAGCTTTTGCAGTCTTTCCTCAAGGCCGCTAAATTTTTCACTGACATCACGAAGCGCCATCTTAGCAGACTCTCCCGCTTGCCAAACTTTCTTCTTAATTTCGATATCTTTATGTGCTTTAGCATCCGACTTTTCAGTACCTGGCTTGGCATCCAATATAACCCACAATAAGATGTAGATAAATAGTACGGGTCCGCCACCGCCTAAAAGAAAGATAGATGCCGCAGCAACACGCACCAGCCAAGGTTCAAAATTAAAGTAATCGGCTATTCCTGCACAGACACCAGCAATTTTACCTGACTGGGGGATACGATATAAGGTACGGCCATTTGCTTTACTCATCTCAATTCCTCCAATTTAGCTTGCGTTTCAATGAATGGGACTTGTAATGATGTCATAACCAAGTAATGGTTACTCATCACGTGTCCTCCATTGCGGGGTTTCAGTGTCTAAAATCGCTTCCAATGTATCGATACGTTGCGCCATTTTATCGGCTCTGGTAATTAACTCATTTAGTTGTGTATACTCTTCTTCAGTAAGGCCCTGGCTCACTTGACGCTTACTGCGGTAGTGAAGTATCAGCCATATAGGGGCCACGATTATCAGAAAAATAATAATTGGGGCTATTAAAATTTCCATGTTCTTAGCTCACCTCTGAATGGTTACTATTTTGTTGTGGTTTTAGTTTTTGCCTTCGCTTTATCAGCATTCAGCTTTGCTTTCAATGCTTCAAGTTCAGCTGATATTGAATCTTCAGCTTCTAACGCTGCAAACTCATCCTTCAGAGTTTTCTGGTTACCCAAGTCATAGGCATCAACCTGAGATTCTAAACCTTCAACACGACGCTCATATTGCTCAAACTTGCTCATCGCATTATCAATTTTGCTCGAATCTAACTGCTTCTTTACTTCTAGACGTGAACTTGCAGTCTGCTTGCGCATAATGATGGTTTTTTGGCGAGCTTTAGCATCAGCCAACTTATCTTGTAACAGATTAACTTCCTCTTTAAGACGGGCTATCTGCTCCTCTACAACCACTAGCTCTTGCGATAATGTTGTAGCAAGCTCAGTGGCTTTTTGCTTTTCGATTAGCGCCGCTTTGGCCAAATCTTCACGATCTTTCGATAATGCTAACTCAGCTTTACTCTGCCAATCTTGAACTTGCTCCTGCACCTTAACGATACGACGAAGTAGTTCTTTTTTCTCAGCGAGTACTTTAGCTGAAGTCGAACGAACCTCGACCAAAGTATCTTCCATCTCTTGGATGATCAGACGTACCATTTTTTCAGGGTCTTCAGCCTTATCAAGTAATGAACTGATATTTGAATTAATGATATCTGCAAAGCGAGAGAAAATTCCCATAATACTATCCTCAAAATTAATGTTAGTGTCGTAGAGTTTAATCCACTTTCTATGCCAACTTTACATAACCAACACAATACAATGACTTAACCAATATATTAACTTTTTCTTTCTTTTATTAACAGAGGGGATTATTATAATTTTCACCAACTATTAGCGTTAAAGACTAAAACTTACTGTGCCAAATCAATTTCAGCAAGATAATCTTATCGGTCAATCCAATGCACTATTAGAAGTGCTAGAGCATGTTTCTCAAATTGCCCCTCTGTCTAAGCCAGTGCTTATTATAGGGGAGAGAGGAACAGGTAAAGAACTTATCGCAGAACGACTGCACTTCTTATCTAAACGTTGGGATCAGAGTTTTATTAAACTCAACTGTTCCTCGTTAAGTGAGAACTTACTCGAAAGTGAACTCTTTGGCCATGATGCAGGTGCATTTACTGGTGCGAGTAAGAAACATGAAGGCCGCTTCGAACGTGCTAATGGTGGTACACTTTTTCTCGATGAACTCGCCAACACCTCCGGCTTGATCCAAGAGAAGCTACTTAGAGTGATTGAGTACGGTGAATTTGAGCGTGTCGGTGGCAGTAAAACAGTACGGACAGATGTCAGACTCATCTGTGCAGCCAATGAAGATCTGCCTTCTTTAGCCGAAGCTGGTGAGTTCCGTGCCGACCTACTCGATCGTCTAGCCTTCGATGTGATCACCTTACCACCACTACGGCATCGCAAAGAGGATATAAAGCCACTGGCTGAATACTTTGCAATAGGCATGGCCAGACAGTTAAAAATGCAATTGTTTGAAGGCTTCAGTTATTCAGCAATGCAACAACTCATGGATTACCCTTGGCCGGGAAATATACGTGAACTAAAAAATGTCGTTGAACGAAGTGTCTATCGTAATGCTGAAACTGAAACGGCCATTGAAAACATTATTCTTGATCCATTCGCATCTCCATACCGTCCAACCACTAGAATTAAAACCATAGAGCGGCAACAATCACAGACCAAGATTGAAGCTAACAGTGTACAAACTGGAGCTAATACCGAACCTGCTCAAGCCTGCTCCTCTTCATTACCTCCTCAATTCCCCCTCGATTTTAAAGAACATTGTGAAGGGCTTGAGATCACCTTACTCAAGCAAGCGTTAGAGGCTGGTCAATATAATCAAAAGAAAACAGCTGAGCTGTTAGGCCTGAGTTATCACCAACTACGAGGAATATTAAAGAAATATAACCTGCTGGATAAGGCATGAGGTGTTTTTATACTATAAGCACATTGCTCATCTGTTGGCTGCACTGTTAAAATGGTTTCCTAAGTCCAGAATAAATGAATATTTAATGAGAATGCTGATAAAGCGTCTATCTCGATACGCCACGGTCACTTGCCTGGGTATCATCGCAATGGGATGTGGTCCCCAACGAGTGCCTCCTGGTTTGGTCTATTGCTCAGAAGGAAACCCGGAATCTTTTAACCCTCAGTTAGTAACCTCCGGAACCACAGTCGATGCGACATCACACCAGATTTACAATGGACTGGTCGACTACGATGCCAAATCAGGTCAGATTATCCCTTCCCTCGCCACTAAATGGCATATTAGTGAGGATGAACTTACCTATACATTTACTTTACGAAAAGGTGTGAGCTTTCACCAATCGAGAGATTTCACTCCAAGCAGAGCGTTTAATGCCGATGATGTACTTTTTTCTTTCAATCGAATCATTGATATAAACCACCCTTATCATTTCGTTTCAAAGACAGGTTATCCTTTCTTCCAAAGTATCGGTTTCGACAAGCAAGTCAATCTCATTGAAAAGATTTCAGACAATCAGGTCGCTTTCCATCTTAACAGCCGTGATGCCTCATTTCTCTCGAACTTAGCCTCTGGTTTTGGCGTTATTTTATCTGCGGAATATGCACAGGTACTAGCAAAGCGCGATGAAAAAGACAAAATTGATAGGCTACCGATTGGTACTGGTCCATTTCAACTCAGAAAATATGTGAAGAATGAATATATTCGTTACCACAGACATGAGCAATATTGGCGCACCTTGCCAAAATCAGAGATGCTGGTTTTTGATATCACCCCTAAAAGTACCTCTAGATTAGCAAAACTTATCACCGGAGACTGCAGCGTTTCAGCACTTCCCAAAGCGGGAGAGTTAGCCGTTGTCTTAGCCCATGATGAGTTAGTCATAGACTCGCAACCGGGCTTTAACGTCGCTTTTTGGGCCTTTAATACTCAAAAACCACCTTTTGATGATGTGAGAGTAAGAAGAGCCTTAGCTCATGCCATTGATAGAGAAAATATTTTACGTGTCGTCTACCAGAAAACAGCTGTCAAGGCGATGGGGTTACTGCCGCCAATGTCTTGGGCATACTCAGAAAATAAACCCATTATCAACTTTGATCCTCAAGAAGCTAAGCGTCTTCTTAAAGAAGCAAACGTGACCAATCTAACCATCGATATATGGGCGATGCCTGTCGCCCGAATTTACAACCCAAATGCTCTAAAAACCGCAGAATTAATTCAAGCCGATCTGGCTAATATTGGCGTAAAAGTTAATATTGTCAGCTATGACTGGAGTGTATTTAACCAAAAACTAAGCCAGCATAGTTATGATTCTGTGCTCATAGGCTGGACAGCAGATAATAGTGATCCCGATAATTTCTTTACCCCTATTTTAAGTTGCTCGTCGGTGACCTCTAGCAGCAATCGCTCTCGTTGGTGCCATCACGACTTGGATCTGATTTTAGCCCAAGCACGTTCTACAACAAACATAGAGGAGCGTAAGAAGTTCTATCAAGCAGCAGAAGCCATTTTTGCGTCACAACTTCCTATGCTCCCACTCGCTCATGCAACAAAGCTTGCGTTTAAACGTAAGGGGGTGACAGACATGAAGTTAACCCCCTTCGGTGGGATCTCATTCACAGGCGAGCAAACAGACGCGGTTCCAAATAGGCCGAAAGAGGATCTAAAATAATGTTAAGTTACCTGTTACGCAGACTTAATCTGTTTTTAGCTACTTCATTAGTATTATTTACTGTCTTGTTTATCGTTACTAACCAATTCCCGGTTGAACAAAGATTCGCACTGACAGGCATACAGTCACCTAATGCACAACAAATCGCCCAAATAGATAGCGAATATAATCTTGATAGCGGCGTATTTAATCAATTTATCGCCTATCTACAGCAAAGGCTCAGTGGCAACCTTGGTATTTCAACAACCTCCCAACGCCCTGTCGCCGACGAACTGGCATCAGTACTTCCAGCCACGTTTGAATTAGCTACCGTATCAGGGACTCTGGCGCTAATATTAGGCTTACCTCTGGGTATTATTGCATCGTTAAGTCGGCATAAGATCACCCAACATACCATAATGGCAATAACATTAACCGGTTACTCAATACCCGTATTTTGGCTAGGATTATCTTTATCACTATGGTTCGGGGTTGAACTGGGTTGGTTACCCATCTCCGGACGACTGAATCTTCTGTATGAAATAGAACCTGTCACAGGTTTTGTTTTGATAGACACCTTAATATCCACCTCCCCTTACAGTACTTCGGCATTTGTCGACGCTGTATTGCATATTATTCTTCCCGCTATCACGCTTGCAGTTTTACCTTTCACGGTTGTTGTTAGGATCACTCGCACTGCTATGATGACGATTATGGATAAGACCTATATTAAAGCAGCCGAGGCCAGAGGTTTGCATACTTCCCGAATCGTGTTGCGCCATGCGTTGCCAAACGCAGTGATCCCAGTGATAAAAAGTTTAGGCTTAATGTTAGGCGCTTTTGCCAGCTATGCCATGGTCGTCGAAGTCATTTTCGCTTGGCCTGGTGTGGGAGCCTGGCTCGTGTCGGGAATATATCAGCGTGACTATACGGTGATCCAAGGTGGTGTTCTCGCAGTGGCCTTGATCATCATCTTCCTCAGCATCATGATAGAAGTGTTACACACCAGCATTAATCCGCTCAGTAGGAAAGAACTCTATGCCTCAAATTAAGATCTATCAGGGAGATGAAATTCCATCGCCAATGCGCAAGATCTGGTACACCTTTGCTGACAACCCATTTGCTTTTGCTGGTTTATGGGCCGTAGTGGGCATTTTATTACTCGCTGTATTTGGTCCTTTTATTGCCCCATATTCAGCTGAACACCAAGACCCTCATGCGCTATTATTGGCACCATCTTGGGATGCCGCGGGGACAGTTGAACATTTTTTGGGTACAGATGATCTAGGAAGGGATATTTTTAGTCGGCTCCTTCATGGCGCGCACCTCACCTTTGGTGTGGCACTCGGGATAGTATTAACCTCTCTTGTGATCGGTTTTATAATCGGTTCAATTTCAGGCATGATGAAGGGGCTAAAATCGAGTATTTTGAGCCATCTTCTCGATGCCTTACTCTCTATTCCTTCTCTCCTAATGGCCATCTTAGTTGTCGCAGTGATGGGGCCAGGACTTGAGAATGTGTTTTGGGCCGTTGGTATAGCACTCACACCGCAATTTGTTCGTGCTATACATCAAGCCGTACATGAAGAACTTCAAAAAGAGTATGTCAAAGCCGCCAAGTTAGATGGAGCAAGTCCAATTCAAATATTTTGGTATGTCATCATGCCAAATGTCTGGGATACGGTTATCATTCAAACCACATTAGGGATCTCTGCCGCTATTTTGGATATTGCAGCATTGGGTTTCCTAAACTTAGGCGCCCAAGCACCGAGTCCAGAATGGGGCGCAATGGTTTCACAAGGGGTGGATAATATTTTAACCGCCCCGTGGACAGTGACAATTCCAGGTGCTGCTATTTTATGTAGTGTCCTTGCCATTAATTTAGTCGGTGACGGCTTGAGATCGGCACTATCGCCGATCAATAACTAAGTCTTAATACTCTATTATGCCTTTACTCGATATTCGTAATTTAACCATAGAACTCGACACTCCCCACGGCCGTGTAAAAGCGCTTGAACGAGTCAGTCTGACGATTAATGCCGCTGAAATCCATGGACTAGTAGGAGAGTCAGGCTCAGGCAGAAGTCTACTTGCACGTGCGATTTTGGGGATCCCAGGACATAACTGGAATATAACCGCAGATCGCATGATGTGGGATGGGCGCAACTTGCTTGAGATGAGTTCAAAGCAACGTCGTAATTTAATGGGTAGCGAAATATCCATGATATTTCAAGATCCTTCTAGTAGTTTAGACCCAGTGATCAGTGTTGGTTCGCAGTTAATTGAAGCGATGCCAGCACATAAAAAAACGCCATTTTGGCGCCGAACCAAAATGAGAAAACAGACTGCTGAGAAATGGCTTCACAAAGTCGGGATAAAAAACACCGAAAGAGTGATGTCGAGTTATGCTTGGGAGCTCTCGGAGGGGGAATGTCAAAAAGTCATGATAGCGATGGCAGTTGCCAATCAACCTCGTTTACTGATTGCTGACGAACCGACAAACTCCATGGAAGTGCAGACTCAGGCACAGATTTTCAGACTTTTGAGTAAGCTCAATCAACTTCAAGGGGTATCAATACTGCTTATCAGTCATGAATTAGAGACCTTATCCATGTGGTGCGATCAATTATCTGTCATGTATTGTGGCCAGATTATGGAATCAGGTCCAACATCTGAGATAGTCGCTCGGCCCTATCATCCTTACACCAAAGCCTTATTGGATAATATTCCCAACTATTCAGGCAAGATGACCCATAAGAGTATAATGCCCACCTTGCGGGGTTCTGCTCCAGCTTTACAGCATCTTCCCATAGGCTGTCGACTAGGTCCAAGATGCCCCGAAGCGCAAAAGAAATGTGTGAACAAGCCCAATCTTTGTCACCAAAAAAATCGCTATTTCGCATGCCATTTCCCGTACAATGAAGAGCAATGTAATGACGACTCCACTGCTTCAAGTTAATGAATTAAGTAAACGTTTTGATACGGGTTACAAGGGCTTCAAACGTACCTATAATCAAGCTTTGCATCCGGTATCATTTGTGTTAAACAGAGGCGAAACATTAGCAATAGTCGGTGAAGCTGGCTCAGGCAAAAGCACGCTTGCTCGTATTCTGGTGGGCGCAGAAACGAGAACAACTGGAGAGATCCTATTTGAAGGAGAAGCACTTGAGTTAAGAAACCTCAAGCAAAGATGCAAGTTAATTCGAATGATTTTTCAGGATCCAAATACCTCTTTGAATCCAAGGTTAACCATTGGAGAGCTCCTCGATGAGCCGTTAAAATTTAATACTGATCTCGACGTCAGAGCGCGAAAAGCGCAAGTCATAGACAGATTAAGAAAAGTGGGGTTATTACCTGAACATGCTGAGTTTTATCCCCATATGATCTCTGAAGGCATGAAACAGCGTGTCGCCGTTGCCCGCGCTTTAATGTTAGACCCTAAAATAATCATCGCAGATGAGGCCTTAACGGCACTCGATCTTTCGGTTCGTTCTCAAATTTTAAATTTATTACTCAAACTGCAAAAAGAGATGGGACTTTCCTACATATTTGTATCCCATAACCTCAGTATTATTAGACACTTCAGTGACAAAATAATGGTGTTACATAAAGGCGAAATGGTCGAAAAAGCCACCACAGAAAATCTGTTCAATTCGCCTCAACATGAATACACTAAAAGATTACTTCAGCAGCAAGATCTGCTAAACCATAAACGAGTGTAACTGCTCCAACCACTCACTATTTTTGGATTTTTAGTCAAAAAAAAGTGCCTTTTCCCCTTTGATTAATTATCCTATAAACACTTTTTAAAGAGAAGCAGAAAAATGATAATCAAACCTAAAACACGTGGCTTTATCTGTACCACCAGTCATCCTGCCGGTTGTGAAGCGAATGTACTCGAACAAATCAATATCACAAAAGCTAAAGGTGCTATCAAAAACGGCCCTAAAAAAGTATTAGTTATCGGTTCTTCTAGTGGGTATGGTCTATCTTCACGTATCGCTGCTGCATTTGGTAGTGGGGCTGCAACTCTAGGCGTCTTTTTTGAAAAGCCTGGAACTGAAAAAAAGCCTGGCACTGCTGGCTGGTATAATTCGGCGGCATTCGATAAATTTGCAAAAGCTGAAGGTCTTTATTCTAAAAGTATCAATGGTGATGCATTTAGTCATGAAGCTAAACAGAAAGTGATAGAGCTAATCAAAGCTGATCTTGGTCAGATAGATATGGTGGTCTACTCACTTGCATCTCCAGTACGTAAACTACCAGATTCAGGTGAGCTTATCCGCTCATCACTTAAGCCTATTGGTGAGATCTACACGGCAACAGCTGTCGACACCAATAAAGACTTAATCATCGCAACCAGCGTTGAGCCCGCTACAGAGCAAGAGATTCAAGATACTGTTACTGTGATGGGCGGAGAAGATTGGGAGCTATGGTTAGCGGCTCTTGCTGAAGCAGGTGTGCTTGCTGATGGTTGTAAGACAGTGGCATACAGCTACATAGGCACAGAGCTGACTTGGCCTATCTATTGGCATGGTGCTCTTGGCAAAGCCAAGATGGATTTAGACCGCGCGGCTAACGCGCTAAATGAAAAACTATCTGTCACAGGAGGCAGTGCCAATGTTGCCGTGCTTAAAAGCGTTGTGACACAAGCTAGCTCAGCCATCCCAGTTATGCCTTTATACATTGCTATGGTCTTTAAAAAGATGCGTGAAGCGGGTTTACACGAAGGCTGTATGGAGCAGATTAATCGTATGTTTGCTGAGCGTTTATATCGTGAAGATGGTCAAGCTCCTCAAGTCGATGATGCTAATCGCCTGCGTTTAGATGATTGGGAATTGCGTGAAGAGATTCAGCAACATTGCCGGGACTTGTGGCCATTAGTCACCACTGAAAACTTAAGTGAGTTAACTGATTACCGTCAATACAAAGATGAATTCTTGAAGCTCTTTGGTTTTGGTATTGAAGCTGTAGATTACGAAATCGATGTTAACCCAGAAGTTAATTTTGATGTAGAACAGTTTTAAAAACAAACAGATAACCAGCTCAAAATAACGACTAAAATGCGTCACTTCAAAAAGTGACGCATTTTTTTTAAAAGTTAATTCCGCATTTGCGAATATTGCCATACACTTCTGATCTTAGCATTATATTAAGGAAGGTCAGAAAAATGAGAATCAGTGCACGTAATTCATTGAATGGTAAAATTATTTCAATCGCTGAAGGTTCAGTAAACAATGAAGTGGTTATCGAACTTGCACCTGGTGTTGAAATAACCTCAGTGGTAACAAAAGCATCATGTGAAAGTTTAGGTCTTGAAGTGGGTGGTAACGCTTATGCTATCATCAAGGCAAGTAATGTGATGGTTGCTGTAGATTAATAGCGACAACATCATGTAATACTGTTCAATGCAATATATAGAAATATATTGCATTGTTTCCCCTTATCTAACAATACTCCTCCAATATTAGATTGGCAATTATTCGAAGCATCCTCCCCTGAAAACATCTTAATGGTCACTTCTTTAGTGATCTTAACGTAATTTTATAGCTGAAATATCGCTAAGCATATTGTCCCTTGCTTGTGAATATCCACCTAGACGTTCCTGAATTAGTACACCCCGATAGAACCAAGATCCCCTTCTCACTCTGGCCGTTATGGATGGTGGAAATGTACAACAGATGTCAGAAACATCTGGCACCCTGCGATCACGAATAAGCATATCTGACCTCCATGGATGGAGGAAATGCCGAGAAATGTCTGGAACATTTTCGGCCATGTGCAAATCCCCTCCATCGCTATCCCTGCGATCACGGATAAGCATATCTGACCTCCATGGATGGAGGAAATGCCGAGAAATGTCTGGAACATTTTCGGCCATGTGCAAATCCCCTCCATCGCTATCTCTGCGATCACGGATAAGCACATCCATGTGCAAAAAAGGTCAGCTAATGCTGACCTTTTTATATCGATAATGCTTACTTAGATTCTATTGTAGCGGTGAGTAAAGCACTTCACTATTCGCTTTTAACGTTGCTATTAGCGCTCGGTAGTTATCTTCGCTGTATTGAGCATTTAGTCTTTGTTTAAGTGCACTTAACATATTGTCATCAACACCTACGGCAGCATTTACTTTATCAAGCACAATAACGGCGTATCCAGAAGCAAGAGCAACGGTATCCACAATCGCGGTCTCAGCAGGCTGCGCCATCTGGAATGCCTTGTTGATGATTGCACCATCCACATCTTGTTCGAAACGGCCTACATTCGCTTTAGTGATAAACTCAACGTCTGTAGTTGGGAATGCTGTCATTAGCGCCTGAGCTTTATCTCTGGCAACCTCGTTAGCCTTTTCCTGTTGTAAGCGTTGAATAATACTCGATTTCACCTTAGCAAAGTCAAGCGTACCTGCTGCGACATGAGATTTAATACGAATAACCATCGCGTGATTAGCTTCAATATCAATCACATCACTGTTCATTCCATCGAGTAAAACACTATTTGAAAATGCTGCTTTTAATACATCAGGCTTATCAAACGGTGCTGGCGCATTGTTACGTGTAAAAACAGGAGTTGTTTTAACTTCAACACCTAGCTCTTTCGCCGCTTCGCTCAAGGTATCTGGTACTTCATAACTGACATCAGCCAAGGTTTGTTGAAGACCAAAGTAAGTATCGACTGCATGCTGCTCTTTTAACTTGGCCACAATTTTTGCTTTAACATCATCGAAAGGCACTTCTGCACCAGGCTGGACATCAAGTAGCTTAATGATGTGATAGCCAAAGCTGGTTTTAACAACTGTTGAGTATTCGCCATTTGAAAGTGAATATAACACTTCATCAAATGCTGGCTCCATTACACCCTGCTCAAACCAATCCAACTGTCCACCTTGCTCACCACTAAAGGTATCTTCAGATTCTGTTTTGGCAAGTTCAGCAAAATCTTCACCAGCTTGCAGCTTGGTATAGATTGCATCAGCTTTGGTTTTTGCAGCAGAATCGTCATCACCTAAATTAACTAAGATGTGCGCAGCTAAACGCTTCTCAGCCTTTAAATAGTGCTGCTTATTCTCATCATAGTAAGTCTGAGCATCTTCATCTGTGACAACAACATCAGTCGCCATCTCTTTAGCATTGAGTTCGATATACTCAAGGCTCAATGTTTCAGGACTCATAAATTGAGCTAAGTTTGCATCGTAAAATGCTTTAGCTTCCTCATCGGTGACCACGACTTCAGCGATAAATGGCGTTGCATCAACGATATGATAACGGATATCACGCGTCTGGCTCTGAATACCCGCAAGATAATCTGCTTCTCCAGCTAATACAAACTCAGATCCCACCAATGAAGCAACGAGTTGACGACGAGTCATATCGGTACGCATCATGTCTTTAAATGAGTTAGCTTGGTAACCTAGCTGACGCAAAATAGACTGGTATCTGTCATTATCAAATTGACCATCAGTTTGAAATGCGGGTTCAGTCATTATGGCTGTCTTGATCTGTTCATCAGAAACACGTAAGCCTAACTCACTTGCACTCTGATCTAATAATTTTTCAGCAACAAGACGCTCTAAAACACTTTGCTTAACGCTGGCTAAATAATTGTCATCAGCTGCCAGTGCTCCATACATCTCGCCTAGCTGTTGCTCTAAACGACCACGTTCACTTTGATAGGCCTGTTCCAAAGCTGATTCACTGATCTCTTCACCATTAACAGTGGCTGCAGCAACCTCTGTCGATGAACCTAAATAGCTACTCACGCCAGTAAATGCAAAGGAAAGTATCACTAGCACCAGAATGCTTTTTGCAATCACGCCCTGTGAGCCTTCGCGAATCTTCTCTAACATTGGATATCTCGCTTGTTGCGATAAAAAAATAAAAAGGCGCATCGCGGTTATCGAGATGCGCCTTTTCGTAAATATTAGGGGCAATAGAATTTTAAGTCTAAAGCGTCCTATCATACTTAACTATTTATAAAAGCACTGCGGTAGACAGTGCTTTTTGTTTCTATTTAGAAGCTTATTAAGAAAGTATGAAGCCTTACAAAAAGGCTAAAACTATTTTAGTTTACAGCGTCTTTAAGAGCTTTACCCGCTTTGAATGCAGGAATATTAGCTGCGGCGATCTTGATCTCAGCACCCGTTTGTGGGTTGCGACCAGTGCGCTCTGCACGTTGACGTACTTCAAAAGTACCAAAACCAACAAGAGAAATCTTATCGCCATCTTTTAAGCCTTCTGTTACAGCTTCAATGAAAGAATCCAATGCACGGCCAGCAGCGGCTTTAGAAATGTCAGCACCAGAAGCGATTTTCTCGATTAGTTCAGATTTGTTCATGTCATCCCCTTGAATGTAATTTTGTTGTGCATCCATTTCCTTCTCTGGAACGGTCTGCGGAGGCTTTTATAACAAGCTTAAAACTAAAGTTCAAGCTCTACAGGAAAAGCTAAGAAATATAATTGAAAATAGCTCAAAACCAGTTGCCCCAAGGGCTTGAGAGGTGTGAGCTAACCACTGACCTAGGCTACCACAGCTAGCGACTTTAAAAAGCCCCTTTTTGCATTTTTTTTGCTGCATTTCGCAATTTTCATGCGTTAGCCTAAGTTTTTAACGATTTCAAAGCCTTCAATTGGACGTTCTAACGCTAATTTCAGCACTTCGTCCACCCAACGTACCGGATAGATTTGCAGATCGGCAACAACATTTGCCGGGATCTCCTCCAAATCGCGCTCATTTTCTTTTGGGATCAACACAATTTTAGTCCCCCCACGATGAGCAGCTAAGAGTTTTTCCTTCAATCCACCAATAGGAAGCACTTCACCACGTAGGGTGATCTCGCCAGTCATGGCAACATCTGCTCGCACAGGATTACCTGTCAGGCTAGACACCAAAGCCGTACACATTGCCGCACCTGCTGATGGGCCATCTTTTGGCGTAGCGCCTTCTGGTACGTGTACATGAATATCACGCTTTTCATAAAAATCAGGATTTATGCCTAACTGCTCTGCACGGGCACGAACGACTGTCATTGCAGCTTGAATAGACTCCTGCATCACATCACCCAGTGAACCGGTATAGCTCAGCTTGCCTTTACCCGGCACTGATGTCGCTTCAATGGTCAACAGATCGCCACCCACTTCAGTCCAAGCAAGCCCAGTCACTTGACCAATTTGATTGTTTGACTCAGCTTTACCATAATCACATCGCTGAACGCCTAAGAATGACTTAAGATTTTCCTGCGTCACATCAATGTGCTTCACTGTCTTATCTAACAAGATCCTCTTCACCACTTTACGACAGATCTTAGAAAGTTCACGTTCAAGTGCACGTACACCCGCTTCACGAGTGTAATAACGAATAATGCCAATAATGGCACTATCGTGAACCGTCACTTCTTTCGGCTTGAGTCCATTACGTTCAATCTGCTTCTGCAGTAGATGCTGTTTCGCAATATTTAACTTCTCATCTTCCGTGTAGCCAGAAAGACGGATAACTTCCATACGATCCAGTAATGGACCAGGAATGTTCATCGAATTAGAGGTTGCCACAAACATCACATCAGACAGATCGTAATCCACCTCTAAGTAATGATCACTAAACGTTGAGTTCTGTTCTGGATCAAGGACTTCCAAAAGCGCAGATGCAGGGTCACCTCGCATATCCGAGCTCATCTTATCGATCTCATCGAGTAAGAAAAGTGGGTTTTTAACTCCGACTTTGGCCATCTTTTGGATAACTTTGCCCGGCATAGAGCCAATATATGTACGACGATGACCACGGATCTCCGCTTCATCACGTACGCCACCTAAAGCGACACGTACATATTTACGACCCGTTGCTTTAGCAATAGACTGACCTAGAGAGGTTTTACCCACACCCGGTGGTCCAACTAAACACAAGATAGGGCCTTTGAGCTGCTTAACACGGCTTTGGACTGCAAGATACTCTAAGATGCGCTCCTTGACTTTTTCAAGTCCAAAGTGATCGGTATCGAGTACATCTTGTGCTTTAGCTAAATCACGTTTTATTTTAGAACGCTGATACCAAGGTACTGAAACCATCCAATCGACATAACTGCGTACGACAGTAGCTTCTGCTGACATAGGCGACATCATTTTCAATTTGTTCAGCTCAGCAGTGGCTTTATCTTTGGCCTCTTCTGGCATCTTAGCGTCTTCAATCTTACGCGCTAAAGATTCGAATTCATCATGAGACTCGTCAATATCACCAAGCTCTTTTTGAATCGCCTTCATCTGCTCGTTAAGATAGTACTCGCGCTGGCTCTTCTCCATCTGTTTCTTAACGCGTGAACGGATCCGTTTCTCAACCTGAAGCAGGTCAATTTCAGACTCCATCATCGCCATCAAATATTCAAGACGCTCAGCAACATCAACCATCTCAAGTACAGCTTGTTTATCTTCAAGCTTAAGTGGCATATGAGCCGCCATAGTATCAGCTAAGCGAGGTGCTTCATCTATGCCAGATAGCGAGGTCAAGACTTCTGGAGGTATCTTCTTATTAAGCTTGATGTAACCTTCGAATTGGCCTACAGCAGAACGTACGAGTACCTCTTCCTCCTTCTCAGCCATAGGCTCAGATTCAAGGTAGTGCGCAGTCGCGACGAAAAAAGACTCTTCATCAGTATATTTTTCGATGCGCGCACGTTTGCCACCTTCAACCAATACCTTGACAGTGCCATCAGGCAGCTTCAATAGTTGTAAAATTGAGGCTACGGTACCGACCTCAAAAATGTCATCAGTACTTGGGTCGTCGAGCTCAGCATCTCGCTGGGCCACTAAAATAATTTGCTTATCTTGCTCCATCGCCGTTTCCAGGCAACGGATTGACTTTTCCCGTCCAACGAATAACGGAATTACCATATGGGGATATACGACCACATCTCTTAGTGGTAATACAGGTAGTTCGATTCGCGCTTCACTCTCTTGTGTCATAGCTCGATTCCGTTTGATGATAATACTAACCAGTATATTGGGATGAATTCATTAATTTCAATAGCTAATAGCTATTTAATAGGCTGAGAGCATAAAAAAAGGAGCCATATAGGCTCCTTTTTTCTACAGACTAAATTTTAGCTGGATTATTGTTCAGCGCCAGCAGCCTGAGACTCACTATTTTCATAAATGAGTATAGGCGTTGACTCGCCCTTAACGACTGATTCATCTATGACGACTTTCGCCACATTATCAGTAGAAGGTAAATCATACATAATATCGAGTAGGATACCTTCGACGATAGAACGTAAACCACGAGCACCTGTTTTACGTGTTTTAGCTTTTATCGCTATTGCTCTAAGTGCATCTTCACGGAATTCAAGCTCTACCTCTTCCATTTCAAACAAAGCGGCGAACTGCTTAGTCAGTGCGTTCTTAGGCTCAGATAAAATCTGTACTAAAGCATCATCATCAAGTTCAGTAAGCGTAGCAAGTACCGGGAGTCGTCCGATAAACTCTGGTATCAAACCATATTTTACCAAATCTTCAGGTTCAACTTGCATCAAGATTTCAGAAATCGTCGCCTTGTCATCTTCACCTTTGACTTGAGCGCTGAAACCAATACCTGTACCAGTGTGAGCACGCTGTTGAATCACTTTCTCTAATCCAGAGAATGCACCACCACATATAAAGAGGATCTTAGAGGTATCGACCTGTAAAAACTCTTGTTGTGGATGCTTACGTCCACCTTGTGGGGGCACTGCAGCAACGGTACCTTCTATCAACTTAAGCAAAGCTTGCTGTACACCTTCACCAGAGACATCTCGTGTAATGGATGGGTTGTCAGACTTACGGCTGATTTTATCGATCTCATCGATATAAACGATACCGCGCTGAGCCTTTTCTACGTCATAGTCACACTTTTGTAGTAGCTTTTGAATGATATTCTCAACATCTTCACCCACGTAACCCGCTTCAGTAAGCGTGGTAGCATCGGCCATAGTGAAAGGGACATTCAGGAATCGCGCAAGTGTTTCTGCCAGTAAGGTTTTACCGCTACCGGTTGGCCCAATAAGCAAGATGTTACTCTTACCAAGCTCAACACCATCTTTCGGACTCGCATTCTTTAAACGCTTATAGTGATTATATACTGCAACCGAAAGGACCTTCTTAGCCTTATCTTGTCCAATGACATAATCATCTAGATGCGCTCGCAGCTCATGTGGAGTCGGTAGTTTATCTTGATCTTGCTTAGGTAAAATCTCTTTAATCTCTTCCCTGATTATATCGTTGCAGAGCTCTACGCACTCATCGCAAACGTATACTGAAGGGCCAGCAATGAGTTTTCTAACCTCATGTTGGCTCTTTCCACAAAAAGAGCAGTAGAGTAGTTTCCCACTATCACCTGTACTTTTGTTATCACTCATTACTCTACCTCTTGAACAGTCTGCACTACTGTCTAAATCACCTACAACCTAAACTCATGATAGCTCAGCCGTAGATAAAAATCAGCCCCGTTGATTAAACACTGAGTCGACTAAGCCATATTCAGCAGCTTGAGTTGCACTCATGAAGTTATCGCGGTCTGTATCACGTTCGATAATTTCCAAAGGTTGACCCGTATGTTCAGCCAACATTTGGTTTAATTTGTTTTTAATACCAAGAATCTCTTGCGCATGAATAGCGATATCCGAAGCCTGACCTTGAAAACCACCTAGCGGCTGATGGATCATGACACGAGAGTTAGGTAAACAATGACGCTTACCTTTAGCGCCACCAGCAAGCAGGAATGCACCCATACTTGCGGCTTGACCGATACAAACAGTACTGACATCTGGCTTGATAAACTGCATCGTATCGTAAATTGCCATACCAGCAGTGACAGAACCACCTGGTGAATTGATATAAAGCGAGATCTCTTGATCTGGGTTCTCTGACTCCAAAAAAAGTAATTGAGCCACGATGAGGTTAGCCATATGCTCTTCGACTTGACCCACTAAGAAGATGACGCGCTCTTTAAGCAGACGAGAATAGATATCGTATGAACGTTCACCTTTAGCGGTTTGTTCAACCACCATAGGAACGAGTGCATTTAGTACTGATTCTGGTGCATTTTGCATTATTTATAATCCCTAAATAAAAACGGCTCGAATGAGAAACCTCATACGAGCCATTATAAATGGTGAACAACCATTTAAGTCAAGCGAAGCTTAACCTTGTTGAGTAGCCTTGTTCATAAATTCTTCAAAATTGACAGTTTTCTCAGTCACTTTTGCAGTTTTTAGCAATGCTTCAACGGCTTGTTCTTCAAGAGCAACATTACGCATGTTCTGCATCATCTCTTGATTGCCATTGTAATATTCAACAACTTCACTTGGGTCTTCGTATGCAGAAGCCATAGAAGCGATAAGTCCTTGAACTCGTTCGTCTTCAGCTTTCAGCTCATTAGTCTTGATGACTTCACCCAATAATAGACCAACTTTCACGCGACGTTCTGCTTGTTCAGTAAATAAATCAGCTGGTAGCTCAGGCATATTTGCAGCTTGGTCGCCGAAACGTTGCATAGCTTGCTTACGCAGCACTTCAACTTCGCCAGCAACGAGTGCAGCAGGAAGATCAAGTACATTCTGCTCTAGCAGACCATTAAGCACTTGCTCTTTCACATTGGCTTTAAGCGCCTGCTCAAGTTCACGGCTCATGTTCTTGCTAATTTCAGCTTTAAGCGCTTCTAAACCACCTTCAGCAACACCGAAAAGTGTCGCGAACTCATCATTCACTTCAGGTAAGTTAGCCGCTTGTACTTCATTCAAAGTAATAGCGAACTTGGCCACTTTACCTTTTAAGTTTTCAGCGTGGTAATCGTCAGGGAAAGTCACGTCGATATCGAACTCTTCACCTGCTTTATGACCTTCAACACCAGATTCAAAACCTGGGATCATACGGCCAGAACCAAGTTGAAGTTCGAAATCTTCAGCTTTTCCGCCTTCAAACTCTTCACCATCGATAGAACCAACAAAATTAATCTTGGCTTTATCACCATCGCCAGCAGCACGTTCAACAGCTGCATAAGTAGCATGTTGCTTACGTAGTGTTTCGATCATGGTGTCGACATCTGCATCGGTAACCACTGAAGTTGGTTGCTCAACAGCAATATCTTCAAGTCCTTTCAATTCTACTTCTGGGTAGATTTCGAAAGTTGCAACAAACTGGAAGTTTTCCGCATCCGATTCACCAGGAACAAATGTTGGTGCGCCAGCTGGGTTTAACTTCTCTGCGATGATCGCTTCAACGAAATTACGCTGCATGACTTCGCCAGTAATATCTTGACGAATTGCATTGCCATAACGCTTGTTGATGACACTTACAGGTACTTTTCCTGGACGAAAACCTGGGATACGAGCGCGCTTAGCTTCGCTTTTTAGACTATCGTTTACAGCTTTCTCAATCTGTTCAGCAGGAACAGAAATGGTCAAACGGCGCTCTAGGCCTTGTGTTGTTTCAACAGAAACTTGCATTTTTTTACCTCAAAATAAGTCTAACGTCCTTTGTAATAGTCGAATGTTCAACTATTAAAGTATTCGTTTCTTGATCTTAAAAGTTGACTAGACAGCCCATTATAACTCACTTGCTGTGCTAGCCATTCATAATTGATGTTTATCAAGACGCGACATTATAGCCACGCTTTTCAGCAGAGTCGACCACAAAACGTGAATTTCAGATGTAAAAAAAGCGACCTAAGGTCGCTTTTTTTACATTCTTACAAAGAAATGGGGTGACTGATGGGGTTCGAACCCACGACAACCGGAATCACAATCCGGGACTCTACCAACTGAGCTACAATCACCACTGATATTTGGTGCGCCCGGCAGGATTCGAACCTGCGGCCACCCGCTTAGAAGGCGGGTGCTCTATCCAACTGAGCTACGGGCGCTTCGATAATGAGTTAATCTTCAACTCACATCCTGAACTGGCGTGAAATATAAATCTTCACTTTACTCGCTGTTTCAAGCAAATAAATATCAAATGGTCGGTGATAGAGGATTCGAACCTCTGACCCTCTGGTCCCAAACCAGATGCGCTACCGGGCTGCGCTAATCACCGAATATTACTTTTTTGATATTTTGTTAATACCAGAGACTAACCCTGTTCTTCTTTCAATTCAAAAGCTGGATATGAAAGAAGTGTATTAATTATCAATGCCAAATTGTTAAGACTTTTATATGCAATTCAATATTGGGATAAATTACAAATCTCAGCTCAAGTGAAGCTAGTAAGCCTTCTCGTTGAGAACGGAGCGCATCTTATCCCCTCACCTTACATGCGTCAACGCTTTTTTTATAAAGAAAGTTCGCCTGCTCACTTTACAGACTAAACTGTTTTGAATAAGTTAGAAATCAATCAAACTGGGGGTTATCTATTCAATATAGCTTGATGTAAATTATCCGTATATGAGAACGGATTGTTACCTAGGTTATTAAATGACACCAAGTCTATCGCCTGTTAAAATGTCGTCGATTTTTTTATCGCGCCTTATTAAGGATATCTCCCCCAGATGACAGCTCAAATAATCGATGGTAAAGCCATTGCTCAATCCATTCGAACACAGCTCAAAGAAAAAGTAACTGCCCGCAAAGAGGCTGGTAAAAGAGCACCAGGTTTAGCGGTTATCTTGGTTGGCTCAGATCCAGCCTCACAAGTCTATGTAGGCAGTAAACGACGTGCCTGTGAAGAGGTGGGGTTTTTATCTCGCTCATACGATCTGGACACTAGCACAACTGAAGAACAACTACTTTCGCTCATCGATGAGTGCAATCAAGACCCTAGCATCGATGGCATTTTAATTCAGTTACCTTTGCCAGCTCATATTGAAGAATCTAACATTATCGAACGTATTCGTCCCGATAAAGATGTTGATGGCTTCCATCCTTATAATGTAGGGCGACTCGCACAACGTACACCCGTTCTACGTTCATGCACTCCTATGGGGATCATGACACTTATCAAATCAACTGGGGTTGATACATATGGCCTAGATGCCATCGTTGTTGGTGCATCAAACATCGTTGGCCGCCCAATGAGCTTAGAACTCTTACTTGCCGGTTGTACGACGACGATATGCCACAGGTTTACGCGTAACCTAGAGCAAAAAGTCAGACAAGCTGATTTGGTTGTTGTCGCGGTAGGCAAACCAGGCTTTATTCCTGGTGAATGGATTAAACCTGGCGCCTTGGTGATTGACGTAGGCATTAATCGTCTTGAAGATGGCACATTAGTGGGTGATGTTCAGTATGAAGTGGCAGCGCAAAATGCCAGCTTTATCACACCTGTACCTGGTGGAGTTGGCCCCATGACCATTGCCAGTCTCTTAGAAAATACCCTTTATGCAGCTGAACGGTTTCACGATTAACATAAGGTTCTAGGTTCTAGGTTCTAGTAAAAAAATACAAACATAAAAAAGCCTGCGTCAACAGGCTTTTTTATACAGTAAATTTTAATTTTACTTTTTACGCCAAGTCGTGCCATTAGGGCCGTCTTCGAGAATCACACCTAAGGTATTTAAGCCAGCACGTGCAACATCGGCAGCTGGCCAATTTTTCTCGGCTCTTGCGCGATTACGATCTGCAATCAGCGCTTCAACCTGAGCAACTTCATCGTCATTACTTTCGCCTTTAAAGAAAGTATCCACATCTTGCTCTAATAAACCAAGTACAGCGGCCAACTCTTTCAAGCGCACAGCCAGAGCTGATGCTTGAGCAAGATCGGTCACTTTCAGGCGGTTAACCTCACGCACCATGTCAAACAGAACCGAATAGGCTTCAGGTGTATTAAAGTCATCATCCATTGCAAGTGAAAACTTAGACACAAAGTTTTCAGCCACTGCAGGTTCAACGGTTAAATCCAGATCTTTAAGTGCCGTATACAGACGCTCTAATGCCGATTTAGCCTGCTTAAGGTTATCTTCTGAATAGTTAAGCTGACTGCGATAATGACCAGACAATAGAAAGTAGCGAATGGTTTCAGCATCATAGTGAACCAACACATCTCTGATAGTAAAAAAGTTATTAAGAGATTTAGACATCTTCTCTTTATCAACCATCACCATGCCGGTGTGCATCCAGTAGTTCACATAAGGGGTATTGTGGGCACAGCAAGATTGTGCAATTTCATTCTCATGATGGGGGAACTGAAGATCTGAACCACCACCATGTATATCGAAATGTTGACCAAGATGTTTACTGTTCATTGCTGAACACTCAATATGCCATCCCGGCCTACCAGATCCCCACGGTGATTCCCATGTTGGCTCACCCGGCTTAGACATTTTCCATAACACAAAATCCATAGGATCCCGTTTAGTGTCTTCCACTTCAACCCGGGCGCCAGCTTGGAGTTGCTCTATGTTCTGTCCGGATAAACGACCATATTCAGGAAATGATGACACGCTAAACAGTACGTCACCATTGCTCGATACATAAGCATGTTCTTTTTCGATAAGAGTTTCGACCATCTCGATAATTTCAGCCATGTGCAGCGTTGCTTTTGGCTCGAAATCAGGACGTTTCATATTTAACGAATCGAAATCTTTATGCATCTCACCAATCAGACGTTCTGTCAGTGAATCACAGCTTTCGTTATTTTCTGCGGCGCGTTTAATGATCTTGTCATCAACATCGGTAATATTACGCAGGAAATTCACGTCGTAACCAGAATAACGTAAATATCGCACGATCATGTCGAAAGCAACAAAAGTACGCCCATGACCAATATGACATAGGTCATAGATGGTTATCCCACACACATACATGCCCACTTTACCGGGGTGTATTGGTTTGAATTCCTCTTTTTGGCGGGTCAGGCTGTTGTATAGCTTCAACATGGACATTCTCTTCTACAAAAAACAAATAAAATAGTGGGTTTAGTCTATCATTGGCAATCAGGTGCTTCCATTAGTTTTAAGCGTTTGTGGGGCAATGGTAAACACATTTTAAACCTTTAACGGCATTTTTATTACCAAAGCAGATAAATGCGCTTCTTTACCCACGATTATAAGCACTAGCTCTTTATGCTCTAACGCATTTACGTTAGAATCTTGCCACTATTTCTATTGTTCAATTTAATGAGAATCAAATCATGATCACTCTTCATACCAATCACGGTGACATCGTTTTAGAACTAGACGCAGAAAAAGCGCCTATCACTGCCGAAAATTTCACCAGCTACGTTAAAGATGGTTTCTTTGACGGGACTATTTTCCACCGTGTTATTGACGGTTTTATGGTCCAAGGTGGTGGTTTTACTGAAGATATGGTTCAAAAAGATAATGGTGAGACCATCAAGAATGAAGCTAATAATGGTTTATCAAACCTTGTTGGCACCATTGCCATGGCAAGAACCTCAGATCCACATTCAGCAACGGCTCAGTTTTTTATCAACCTCAATGACAACACTTTCCTTGATTTCAAATCTGAGACTTCTCAGGGCTGGGGTTACTGTGTTTTTGGTAAAGTGTCTGCAGGTATGGATGTTGTCAATAAGATCAAAGCGGTTAACACTGGCAACCGTGGCATGCACCAAGACGTTCCTCTTGAAGCGGTTGTTATTGAAAAAGTCACCATTACTGACGCTGAGTAAGCCTGTTTAATGCGTACACTTTTTATTGGCGATCTGCACTTATGTGCTGATCGCCCTGATATCACGACTGCCTTTAATCTCTTCCTCGATAATGAACTCCATGATGTCGACGCCCTCTACATTCTGGGTGATCTATTTGAAGTATGGATAGGCGATGACATTGCAGAACCTTTTGCGCTTAAACTCGCTGCAAAATTGAAAGCTATTTCAACCCAGCTTCCTATCTACTACATCCATGGCAATCGAGACTTTCTGATCGGCAAGCAATTCGCTCAAATGTCTGGAATGATCTTATTACCCGAAGTGTACAAGCTTGACTTGTATGGAGTACCGACAGTTATTCTTCATGGTGATAGTCTATGCACGTTAGACAAGGCCTATCAAAGGTTTAGATGCTTTAGAAACCTGACACTCGTCAAATGGCTCTATGGGCACCTGCCAAAGAAAAACCGAGTGAAAATTGCCAACAACATTCGCAATAAGAGCGCTCAAAGCAACAAGAGCAAAAGTGTGATAATAATGGACGTAGAAACGGAAGCCGTTGATCTGCTAATGGAACAGACAAACAGTCTACAGATGATCCACGGCCATACTCATAGGCCCGACATCCATTATTTAGAAACCACATCAGGCATTTCAAAGAAACGAATTGTGGTCGGTGATTGGTACGACCAAACCAGTGTTCTGAGCATCAGCGCCAATAGCACTGAGCTTTCGAATAGCCCACTAAGTTCAGATCTCGATCTTTAATCCAATAGTAAAGAACCTTTATACCAATCCCCTACTCTCAATCCCAGTAACGCCTAAAGTTGTGCACCGCTATGAAAATTAAATTCAGGATCTATACTGCTAATAAGCTCAGCTTCTCGCTCTGAAAATGTAGCAACACGCTCACTAATATCTCCACCTGCAATATCCGCTGCCAACAGTAAATAATCTTGATAATGCCGAGCCTCAGAACGCAGTAACGAAACATAAAATTTATTAAGTACATCATCAAGCAAGGGAGCAAGCTTAGCGAAACGTTCGCAAGATCTCGCTTCGATAAAGGCACCAATGATAAGCTTATCGATCATCGCTGCAGGCTCGTGAGTCCGAACCAATTTCATCATACCTTTAGCATATCGTCCTGCTCGGCGATTTTCATAAGGAATACCTCTATCTTGCATAATTTCTAAAACCTGCTCGAAATGATGAAATTCCTCTTTGATAAGTCGAACCATCTTGTTTATCAAAGCCTCTGCATGTTCAAAATTTGGCTTAGCAATAAGCTTGATGGCGATCTCATTCTTTTTACTATTTCTCGCTAAGAAAGCATCAACGTCCCTATCTTTACGGTAAACAAACTCTTCATAAGGTTTAGCCCACTCCAGCAAAAGTAGGCCATTCTCCTTATCAATCGCGTATTTTCTTATCAGAAACATGGCAGTTTGCGCAGCCTTTAACTCACAATTGCAGTGATCGATCAACAGAGTGGGTAAATTTTCAGGCTTAACCGCTGCTTGAATCCAACTGTCGGGAGTTTCACATTTGAGGAAAGCGTGTATCGGGGCTAGCAAGTCTTGCATATTATCCTTAATCTCTTTAGTGAAAAAATAACGTTCATTTTGCAATATTGTATCAGTTACTTAAACTGAAATACTTAGCTAATACGCTCCTTTTTGATCAAAGTATTTTCCTCTCCTACCTGTTGAGTAAATCTAAATTGGTAATTTAAAAATCGAAAAATGGATAAAAATCAACAAACCAATAACAAAGTTAACTTGACTCCAACCCTTTTTTGTTCAATAAATAAATCTATAGTCTGCCTGCTTTTAGCTAGACTTAAGTAGGATAGGTATCGTGAGCCACTGATTTTTTGGGAACAAACCAATGGCTAGTTACTTAATATTTTCATTTAACGAATTGAGGTATAAAGGGTTCGTCTGCAGTTTGGCGAGCAAAAGTTAAGCTAAACAAGGATAACTATAATGATATTGAACCATTTAATGGGACTTTACACTCATCCAAAAGAAGAGTGGCACACAATTGAACAAAATCATGAAGCACTTAAAAGCAGTCTAAGTCATGTGATCTTAGTAGCACTCATTCCAGTGATCTGCACCTTTATTGCATCTACCCAAATTGGCTGGAACTTAGGAGTTGGAGAGCTACTGTTCCTCACTCAAGACAGTGCAATGTTAATGTCTGTCGGTATGTACTTTGGATTAATCGCTGGTGTTTTCGGATTAGCCTATCTGGCATTTTGGATGGCTAAGACCTTCGACGCAGATCCAAGCTATACCCAAGCGTTAGAACTCGCCTCTTATACTGCAACACCGTTATTTATGGTTGGTTTAGCGGCTTTATATCCTGCGGTATGGTTTGTTATGGTCATAGGCCTATTTGGTTTAGCTTACTCCGTTTATCTGCTCTACACTGGTGTACCTATTATTATGAATATTCCTGAAGAGAAAGGGTTTATTTACGCCAGTTCAGTGGTTACTGCAGGCTTAGTACTACTGGTCGCTTTAATGGCTGCAAGCGTGATTTTATGGAGTATGGGTTTTGGCCCAATGGCTCAATAAATTGAAGTAGAAAACCTAAGAAAACTAAAAAGGCTTTAGGGTTCCCCCTAAAGCCTTTTTAGTGCCGTAATAAGGATAAATTACTGAGATGAATCTCTTAACGCAACGGTCAAGTTAAACACTAACTTCTCTGGTGTTGAATCTTTACTGTCAGCACAGAAGTAACCTTCACGCTCAAACTGATACGCTTTTTCAGCTTCGGCGTTAACAAGATTGGCTTCAACTAAACCATGGGCTACGATCAGTGAATTAGGGTTAAGCACCTCATCTACTGTCTCTGCAGCGGCAGGATTAGCATCAGTAAACAAACGCTCATAAAGACGGAACTCAGCCGGTTTTGCAGTTGTTGCTTCAACCCAGTGAATAACCCCTTTAACTTTACGCCCATCAGCTGGGTTCTTACCTAAGGTTTCGTTATCATAGCTACAATAAATCGTGGTAATGTTACCCTCAGCATCTTTATCACAACGCTCAGCTTTGATCACATAAGCGTTACGTAAACGCACCTCTTTACCTTGAACTAAACGTTTGTACTTCTTATTCGCTTCTTCACGGAAATCATCAGCATCGATATAAATTTCACGACCAAACGTTAACTCTCGAGTTCCCATCGCTTCATTGCTCGGGTGTATAGGCGCATGCAAGGTCTCAAATTGACCTTCAGGGTAATTCTCGATAATTAATTTAACCGGATTGATAACAGCCATCGCACGAGGCGCTGTTTCATTCAGCTCTTCACGAATACACGCATCTAACATAGCCACTTCGACCATGTTATCTTGCTTAGTCACACCTATTCGCAAACAAAACTCACGGATTGAAGCAGCGGTATAACCACGACGACGCAAACCAGCAATTGTTGGCATACGAGCATCGTCCCACCCCTGAACAAGCCCACGTACAACAAGATCATTCAGCTTACGCTTAGACATCAAGGTGTATTCAAGATTTAGACGAGAAAACTCATACTGATGTGTACGGTTAGGAGCCTGAAAATCATCTAAGTGATCCAATACCCAATCATACAAACGTCGGTTATCCTGAAACTCTAATGTACATAGAGAGTGACTAATATTCTCAATCGCATCAGAGATACAATGAGTAAAGTCGTACATAGGATAGATACACCACTTATCACCCGTTTGGTGGTGATGAGCGAAACGGACACGGTAAATGATCGGATCACGCATGCACATAAATGACGATGTCATGTCGATTTTAGCTCGCAGCGAACATTCGCCCTCTTTAAATTCACCTTTGCGCATCTTTTCGAATAGCTCAAGGTTCTCTTTAACAGAGGTTTCACGGTAAGGGCTGTTCTTGCCAGGTGCAGTCAATGTTCCACGATATTCACGGGTCTGCTCACCATTAAGAAAACAGACATAAGCTAAACCTTTATTGATCAGCTCAATAGCATATTGATGCAACTGATCAAAATAGTTTGATGAATAGCGAATGTCACCATCCCACTCAAATCCAAGCCACTTAACATCGTCCTGAATCGAATGAACATAATCGATATCTTCTTTCTCAGGATTGGTGTCATCGAAGCGTAAGTTACATTGGCCTTTATAATCTTTCGCTATACCGAAATTGAGGCAGATAGATTTAGCGTGACCGATATGAAGAAAGCCATTAGGCTCAGGCGGAAAACGAGTATGCACGCTGGTGTGCTTACCGCTTTCAAGATCTTCATCTATGATACTACGAATGAAGTTACTAGGACGAACTTCGCTGTCCAGATGACTCATGATATTCCTCTTAAAGAACGCGGCCATCCACCCACTCGATGATAGTCAATCAAGAGAATAGTATTGGCATGTTTTGATGTAATTAAAAATATGATCCTATATCTCAGACAGAGATACAACGCTTGATGTAGAAATATTTAAAACTAAGCTTAATAAAACAAAAAAGCAGCGATAATCACTGCTTTTAAACACTAAATAAACTCTAACCAAGGTTACTCAGTAATAATCTTGATGCCTGGAATGATTGTCTGACTACGTTTTGCTTTGCGTTTTAACCAAAGGTAAAAGACGATTAGCGCAGTGACAAAGAAACCAATCCATAAACCTGATTGTAATGGGTGTGCACCGAACGTTGCCGCCTGATAAAACACAGTAGCTGTACCGTAGGCTAAAGCGAATGTCCAAGTTCCTGCAAATGCAGCCCAACGTCCACCAAACTCACCAACTAACGCGCCCATTGCCGCCACACATGGCGTATACAGTAATATAAAAAGTAGGTAAGCAAATGCCGCTGTTACACCCGAGAAACCTGCTTGAAGTGCAGTAAAAGTCGAGGTATCAACCTCTAGTTCTTCTGAGGCTGACTCAACCGACGAGATGTCACCAACAGAAAGAGAAAGTGGATCATCAAGCTTAATACCAAACAGATTCTCAGGAATCGTCGCGATGGCTTCATTTAACGTTTCAATAAAAGGCGTCAGCTCCTCTTCTCCATCTTTAGGCGTGCTATACAAGCTGTTTAAAGTGCCCACAACGGCTTCTTTAGCAAAAATACCTGTGATGATACCCACTGTCGCAGGCCAGTTATCCTGCTCGACTCCCATAGGGGCGAAGAACGGAGTTACTTTTTGACTGGCAACACTCAATACCGACTCTGAACTGTCTTCATGACCGAACGTACCATCGATACCAATCGCATTGACGAAGTTAAGCAAGGTCACCACAATCACGATGGTTTTGCCCGCACCAAGAATAAAGCTTTTTGTACGCTTAGCTGTACGGTTCAACACCGTTCTTAATTTAGGCTTCTCATAGCTTGGAAGCTCCATCACAACCGCGCTGCTAGAACCTGGTAATAACGTAGAACGCAGTAACAACCCCGTACCGATGGCTGCAAATACGCCAATGATATAGAGAAGAAAAACTAAATTCTGTCCCGACTCAGGAAAGAATGCTGCTGCAAAAAGTGCATATACAGGTAGACGAGCACCACATGACATAAACGGCGCCATCATGCCCGTAACAATACGCTCACGTTCGCTACCTAAAGTACGTGTTGCCATAATCGCAGGAACTGAACAGCCAAAACCAACGATCATGGGAACAAATGCCTTTCCTGGCAAACCAATTCGGCGCATTAATCCATCGACAACAAATGCAGCACGGGCCATATACCCAGACCCTTCTAATACAGAAAGAGCGAAGAACAAAGCGGCAATAACAGGAATAAACGTCGCCACTGTTTGAATACCTTGACCAATGCCACCAGCGATAATCGTCACTAGCCAAGCAGGAGAACCCATGCTCGTCATGAAGGCACCAAGATGATCGACAAAGATTGCGCCCGCAGTAATATCGAAGAAGTCGATAAACGCGCTACCGACATTGATGCTAAACATAAACATCAAGTACATGACAAACAGGAAAACGGGCACACCGGCAATGGGGTGTAAAATGATTTTGTCTAACTTATCACTGATGGTTTCAGCGCCATTGGCAGTCACCGAAGAGTCATACACATTTTGAACAAAATCAAAGCGCGTCGTCGCCACCATGATCTCGATATCTTTACCTTGACTAGACAAAGCATCTGAACATTGGCTCACTTCATCGAGTATCTGACCATTTTTACATTGCCCACAGCCTAAACCATTAGCCAGCATGGCTAGAGCACGTCCACGACTTAACGGTTCATCACTCAATAATAACGATTTAACACCCGCTTCAATCTGAGAGTCATACCCTAAAATTAAAGGCGCTTCTGACACTTTGCCTTCCAGTAGGTCAACTACCTGTGCCTTAACTTTTTCAATGTCACCTTGATCGCGAGAACATACACTGACGACTGGACAACCTAATGTTTCGCTCATTTCGGCCGTATTAATCTCGATACCATGCTTTTTTGCAACATCTATCTTATTCAACACGACAACCATAGGCACACCGAGTTCACGTAATTGAACCGTGAGATAAAGATGTCTTTCAATATTGGTCGCATCAACTAAGTTGATAATGCCGTCGACACGCTGATCAGCAAGGTATTGCTGTGCAATCTGTTCATCAAGAGAACAATCACAGCTACTGCCTGCTGGTAATAAGTCATAAATGCCAGGAAGATCGGTGAGATAGACATCAGTGCCACTAAGAGTAAACAGACCTGTTTTCTTCTCTACCGTTACACCTGACCAATTACCAACCTGTTGATTAGCGCCAGTTAACGCATTAAAAAGTGTCGATTTACCCGCATTAGGGTTACCCACTGTGACACAATGAAACTGCTTAGCCATTCGCTTCTTCCACCTCTAGTTCTACTACTTCAATCTTGACAACTTCGATAATGTCGGCCAAATCACGACGCATACAGAGTCTGCTACCACGGATGTCGAGTTCAAGCCCCGAGCCTAATGGCGCTTTACGAAGCAATCGGAAGCTCGTATTTGGGGTGATGCCCATTGATAGCAACTTGCGCTTTACCACTGCTGGCAGATCCAGTTGACCAACAATAGCTATAATGGCGTATTCGCCTGGATTTAAATCGCTTAATTTCATTATGCATTACACCTTTGAATAACAGGTCTCAATAATTCTTAAACTCGTACTAATTTTAACTAAGGTAAATAAGGAATAACTTTACCTAGATCAATTTTTACTGTTCGAAACGATAATAGTTTTCAATTGTATTCTCTATTATGTGACAAAAGTCACAACTAATAAATGATCCAATCGAATTAATTCCTATTCGCACCCTTAGTGTGAGAACGATTATCACTACGCTTAGATTATGGCTAACATCTCGCTTTCATGACGTGACGTTTATCACACTTTTGTTTTTACGCTTGCACATCAGTATGTTCTATCTATTTTTTGACTAAAAAGCACCTGCATTGCTTCATCAACTCACTTAAATACAAAAAGGCAACAAAAGTTATTTACCGCCATCGGAGACAGTAATTGAGCCTCTAATGAGAGCGGTAAAAATCAACTAAAAACAGCCCTTCGCTCTAGAAACTAACCTCAACAATCTACCTCTAAAGAAATAGTCAGATCTAACTCACATAAAGGGGCTAAAACACCTGCTAAAAAGTGCGCGCTTAGTTAGCCTATAGCTGGAAATTAATTCCACACACTAACTATTAATTAACAATTAGCCTAACGATAAGAATTCCTCTTATCTCAAGTTAAGAAAAATTAGCAAAAAGTTAGTGATGATTAAAACTATTGCAGGGAATAATCATGATGAAACAGTTCAATTTTAATACAGCAACTAAAGCTGTATTAGGTGCAGGACTTCTCTCTTTTGCTCTTATCGGTTGTGGCAGCGACGGGAAAGATGGCACTAACGGAGAAGATGGTATTATCGGTGTTAATATCGATTCAGCAAAAAGTGTCAATGTTGTTTTTACGAACGCGAAAGTAGACGCTGGTGTTGTCACCGTAGATTTCAAACTTGAAAATGACAACGGCGTCGCAGTGTTAGGTTTAACGAAAGATCACGACTTACGTTTTGGTATTGCTCAATTAACTCAAGAAACCCGTATTTTTGGTGAAGGGGATGAAGCCGTTGAGTTCGATCGAGGTTTCCAATGGCAAGCCTATATCAATACAGAAAAAACACCTAACCCAGACTGGATCCCTGAAGGTGAGTCACATATCGACCCTTCAAATCAATTCCAGGCAGAAGTTGAAAAAGCCTCTAACTGCGAAACCTGTTTTGTTGACAATAAAGACGGCACATACACTTACAGTTTCCAACAACATATTTCTAATGTAACGACACCTGTTGAAGTCATTTACAGCGCAGATAATACCCAACGCGCAACCCTAGAGTTAGAGCTGCCGAATTTTGCTGCCAATGCGCATTTCGATTGGCAACCGTCAACAGGACTAACTGCAGGAATTCAAACTCGTGACGTGGTCGCTATCGAAACATGCTATACCTGTCATCAGCCTGATAGCATAGCGTTTCACGGCGGACGTCGTATCGACCTTGAAAACTGCGCCTCATGCCATACTGGCACATCTGGCGATCCAGAAAGTGGTAACAGCGTCGACTTCACTTATATGATCCATGCGATCCATAAAGGTAATGCACGTACGACTTACGCACCTGAATCACCTGACGCCGATGCCAAAGGCAATATTCCAGCACCATACAAGGTTATCGGTTATGGTGGTGGCGTTCACGATTACGGTAAGGTGATGTACCCACAAAATCCTGCTGCTGATTGTACCGCTTGTCACGTGACAGGCGAGAATGCACCTGCCAATGCCGAGCTATTCCTAGCAAACCAAAGTAATACAGCGTGTATCGCCTGTCATACCACGATGCCAAAAGCATATCATGACCCAAGCGAAGAAAATTGTATCTCTTGTCATGTTGAAGAGGGTTATGCCAGAGGTGCTTCTGAAGCCCATGGCGATGCAACTAAGCGCTATAAGGTAAGCCAAGATTACTCTGCTAAGTTCGATAACATTGAGGTTGCAGAAGGTGTGCTTACCTTCAAGGTGCAGATCCTCAATGAAAAAGACGAGGCGATTGCTAAAGAGTTCATTGCAAACCCAAGCATGTACACTAAATCAAGCATCTACTTCTCTTGGGATACCGATAAGGATTTCCCTGCTTACACTGATGGCACTAAATACAGTGCACGAGGATTTGCACTGCTAGATCCTAGCGTGTCTACCTATGATGAAACAACAAAGACTTTCACCATCAACAGCGCTAACAGCGAACTTGTACTACCAGCTGAGCTAAATGGTAAAAGTGTTGAGTTATTTGCCGGTGTTGCAACTTGCTTCACAGCGGGTGGCTATGGTCGTCCATTAGTTGAGCCAACGGCATGTCAATATGACGAAGCTGATCCAACTAAATTACTCACCAACGCAGCCTATATCCAACATGAACCACTAAGTTTCACTTGGAACGGCACTGATACTACTGAAGATGCAAAAGCGCGTCGTGATATTATCGATACTACTAAGTGTATGGGTTGTCACAACCAAGAGATCGTTCACTACGACAACGGCGTAAACTGTCAAACTTGTCACACTCCTGACAAAGGGCTTAATAAGTGGGGCGGCAATGTACCAACTAGCTTCGCTTATAAAGCTCACCATGCAGAAGGCCACTACCTGAAGTATGCGGGTGTTGGTTCAGGAACAGTGGTAAAAACTGACTGCAAAACTTGTCATAGTGATAACGGTATCGAACTAGGCCGCTCTCCTGATCGTGCGTGGCGCTACGGCGATGCTGACGGCAAGGATATCTGGGTATCTTCTGATGCAGGTGCTTGTTTAAGTTGTCACCAGAAATACTTAAGCGACTCAGGTAAGGCGCACATCACCACTAATGGTGGTATTTTAGATGGTTTTGATGCTGCTGATGTACAAAACCGCGCTAAAGAGACCTGCTCTACTTGTCACTCTCCAGAGAAAGTGATTGAACTGCACGGCTACTAAAAAAAGAATAAAGATGGGGAGTATTAAGCTAACCCATTAATATTAGACTTTACCCAAAGGGAGGCATAGCCTCCCTTTTCTTTCCGCTCAAAACGACGATCATGTTGCATATAACTTCATTGGTTTATGATCCAAAAAATTTGATTGTTTTGTTAAGTTCCTGACTCTCCACCCACCCTAAAACTACCCCCTTATAAATAGACAGATCTGAGTCACACATTAGCACCCACTTTACAGATTTCATCGACTAATTACGTTAGCCTTTGATTGGGGATTTTTGTTTCCAGCATTGACTTAAGTAGCACATTTATAATGAAGAACATACAAATGATAATCAGTATCGTTTTTCGCCCAGTGCACACAAGTCAATGTCAAACCTATGCAGGGAAAAATGATGAACGTACAAAATAATAAATTTGCGCTGCTTCTTGCAGCAAGTGCTGTTTCAATAGCCTTAACTGGTTGTGGCGGCAGTGATGGCAATGAGGGAGAACCTGGCAACCCAGGTGGTCCAGCAGCCGATGTTGTTAACGTATTGAACCTCGATGTGACACAAGTAAGCTATCAAGACGGTAAGCCGACTATCACGGTTTTTGCGACCAATGAAGAGGACCTACCAGTAGTAGGTTTAAAAGCACTGGAAGTTAAAGCTGTGGCACAACTGATACCTCAAGGTGCTACTGGTGCAGGAAATAGCGCCCAGTGGCAAAAAATTGGCTCAGAAAAAGTCTTTACCGATCATAAGAATGGTCACTACACCTTCGACGTCACGCTTGATGGATATAACTCTGAGCTGACTCAAAGATACAATGTGATAGCCAGTGCCTCGACCCTACAAGATGACGTGACAACTGTGCCTCGCACTGAATTGTCACAAGACTTCTCCGGTGACGGTTACCAAGCTCTTTACAGCAAGAATATCGTTGCAACTGCAACATGTAACTCTTGTCATGCTGTTGGTGAGAAGATTTATCACGGTTATACTTCAGCTGAAACCTGTGCCTCTTGTCACACCCAAGAATGGGCAGAAGGTCGCGGTAAACCCGAAGTCGCTTTCACTCATATGGTCCACAATGTCCATAACTCAGCGAAAGGCTACAAGGCTGACAGAACCACAGGTGAATTCACTAAAGATGCAAAAAAAGCCCATGCTTTGCTGCAAGACAACTGTAAAACCTGTCACGTTGCACCAGAAGAAGACAGCGATGAGTTGAGTGAATGGGGCAACTGGTCTCGTATGCCAACCATGGAAACTTGTACTAGCTGTCACGTCGATATCAACTTTAAAGCAGGTCAAGGTCACTCTCAGCAAGCCGACAACTCAAACTGTATCGCATGTCACAACGCCAGTTGGACTGAAGAACTGCACACTGACGGTTTTGCTCAAAAGAAAGCGTTTGTTGACCAGTATGGAATGGAAGCAAGCTTAACAGCCATAGCAAAAGCTGCAGGTAGTGAAACAACACTAAGCATCACCATCACCAATGCACAGGGCGTAGCCATTGATGCGAACACATTGGTTGCAAGCATTCAGCAACTAGAAACGATCACAAACGTAGGGCCTAACTTCCCGATCATGGGTTATAACACTAACCCTGCAGAATTAAAGAAGGTGGCGATTGATTTCGTTAAAGTAGGCGTTGTAGACGCTAATGTAGACATTGTGGATGGTAAGTTTGTTACCGTCATCAAAAATCTACCTTATGGTGCTGGCGATACCGATACCGCCTTTAGCTTTGTAGGTTTAGCGCTATGTAACGACGGCACTGGCTTAGTTGCTTGTGCTGAGGGTGTTGAAATTACTGCGGTTAAAGCTGAACTTGCTCATGGTACTTTGTCTGGCGAAGCGCCAAGTGTACGTCACACAGACTCGGTGAACTTCACCTCTTGTGAAAACTGTCATGGCACTGAGTTTGAGATACACAAGGGTTACCACCCTGGATTTGTCATGTCAGAGCAAGTGGGCCGTGTAAACGAAGCGGGAGAAATGATTGTTGGTATCGATGGTTGTACATCTTGCCATACCCCTGACGGCACTTTTGGTTCAGGCGCTAACCTCGGTGCTATCGAGATGAAACTCCATAAAACTCACAGCCAAGGTGATTATGCAGCTATCCCAGGCATGAACTGTAGCCAGTGTCATTCAGACTTTAACCAAGCTGCATTTGCCAAAAAAGGGGCATTTGCAACCAGTGTAGATGAAGCTTCAACTGGCTCCGAAGCTGTTAGCTTATATACCACTCCTATCGCGGCAACCTGTTATTCATGTCACAACCACAGTGGTGATAAATTCATAAATCACGCCGAAAGCCAAGGCGCTAAAGTGAATGTTGACTATGGTGTAGCAAATGAAGCGGCTCAATTAGAGACCTGCTTTTTGTGCCATAACCCACTTATCAATGATCACACTTCGGTGAAGATGTAATTTGCCCAACTCTTATCGGTAAACAGAGAGTTTGTAAGAGGGGAGTTCTCTCCCCTGTCTTCAAGCTATTTTGCGCAGATTAGGAAAATCAATATGAAAATAATACATAATCTTAAAAAACATCTGTTAGCCATCATGGCAACAGCAGTGTTATCCCTTGGTATCACTCAAGGTGCTATGGCATCAAAATGGGATGCCACTATGACCCCCGATGAAGTAGAAGCCACACTGGACAAAAAGTTCGCTGAAGGTAAATACTCACCTAAAGGGGCAGACACTTGCTTAATGTGTCACCGTAAATCCGCAGATGTCATGGATATCTTTAAAGGGGTTCATGGTTCCATCGATTCAAGCAAGAGCCCGATGGCAGGCCTTCAATGTGAAGCATGTCACGGTCCTTTGGGTCAACATAACCGAGGAGGTAAAGAACCGATGATCGCCTTCGGTTCTGAGTCAACTCTTTCAGCCGAAAAGCAAAATAGTGTCTGCATGAGCTGTCACCAAGATGATAAGCGCATGGCTTGGAATGGTGGTCACCATGACAATGCCGATGTTGCCTGTGCCTCATGTCACTCCATTCACGTTGACAAAGATCCTGTCTTGTCTAAGAACACTGAAATGGAAGTGTGTACCAGTTGCCACACTAAGCAAAAAGCGGATATGAACAAACGTTCTAGTCATCCGATGAAATGGAATCAAATGGTATGTAGCGATTGCCACAATCCCCACGGTACCATGTCAGATTCTGACTTAGTTAAGCCTAGCATTAACGAGACCTGCTACTCATGTCACGCTGAGAAGCGTGGCCCAAAGCTGTGGGAGCATGCACCCGTCACTGAAGATTGTGTCACCTGTCACAACCCACATGGCAGTGTCAATGATGCAATGCTGAAAACGCGTGCTCCTCAGTTATGTCAACAATGTCATGCAAGCGATGGTCATGCCAGTAATGCTTATTTAGGTAATACAGATCAAGGATCAACCGTTGGCGGAAATGCTTTCACTGGTGGTCGTAGTTGTTTGAATTGTCACAATCAAATCCATGGTTCTAACCACCCATCTGGCAAGCTATTTCAGCGCTAACAGGAGTCGAGAAGATGAAATTCAAATTAAATTTAGTGACCCTCGCCCTCCTCGCAAATGCCGGGATAGCCACAACGGCAATGGCAGCTGGAGGCTATGATCTGCAAAACGCTAATACCGACAAAGTGAAGTTCGACAAATGGAATTGTAAACGTTGCGCTATTGCAACCAGCGCGAGCGGCACAGTTGGTGTCGGCGTAGGTTATAATGACAGTGATGATATTCGCTCAGCCAATGCCTTTGCCGCAGAAAATGAGTTTGCAGGCAAGATCGATGCTGATCTAGTTTATGCAGGTAAGAGTGGCTACCGCACCACAGTTGAAGCCGATAATTTAGGCATGGAAAATGGCCGCATAAATATTGATGCCGGTAAAGTGGGTCAATACAATTTGAACCTAAATTACCGTCAAATCGCAACCTACAAAACCGACAGCGCCATGACGCCTTATTTGGGTGTTGGTGGGGATGATCTTACCTTGCCAAGCAATTGGCAAACTGCTGGTTCAACTCAAGACATGAGTCAGCTTTATAACAGCTTAAATCCTATCGAGTTATCGTTAAAACGTAAGCGGACAGGTCTGGGGTTTGACTACCAAGGCGAAGAGTTATGGAGCACTTACGTTAGTTACCTGCGTGAAGATAAAACTGGACTAAAGCAAGCTTCCGGTAGTTTCTTCAACCAGTCAATGATGTTAGCTGAACCCGTAGACTACACCACTGACACCGTTGAGGCGGGCGTTAAGCTTAAGGGTGATAACTGGTTTACCGCAATACATTACAATGGATCTATATTTAAAAACGCCTATAGCCAACTGGGTTTCGATAACGCCTTTAACCCGACATTTGGCGCCGCGACACATGGTTATATGGCACTAGATCCTGATAACGAAGCGCATACCGTTTCATTAATGGGACAGATGAATATCGATAGAACCATCATGAGCGCACGTGTTCACTATGGTCAGATGACACAAGATCAAGCTTTTGTAACCTCAGGTTACGGCTATCAAGTGCCGACTGAGTCTCTCGATGGTAAAGTTGACATGACAGGGGTTAACTTGAAGTTAGTCTCGCGTATTAATCGCAGCGTACGTGTTAAAGCAAGCTACGATTATTCAGACCGTGACAACAAGACCAACATCGAAGAGTGGACGCAGATAAGCATCGACTCAACAACAGGTCAAGCAGCCTATAACACGCCATATGATATCACCACTCAGCGCGCTAAATTGAGTGTCGATTACCGTATAAATCGTGGTATGAAGCTCGAAACAGGTTACGATTACCGCACTGATGACCGTACATACCAAGACCGCGAAACCACCAACGAAAATACACTTTGGACTAAGTTCCGTCTAAGTACATTTGAAAACTGGGATATGTGGATTAAAGGGAGTTACGGCCAGCGGGATGGTTCTAAGTATCAAGCTTCTGAATGGACCTCATCTGAGTCAAACGATCTGCTGCGTAAATATAACTTAGCCGACCGTAAACGAACCATGATTGAGGCTCGTGTTACCCACAGTCCAATCGACACCTTGACTCTAGACTTTGGTACACGCTACGCCATCGATGACTACAATGACACCCAGATTGGCTTAACGGAATCTACTGACTTAAGTTATGACGCCAGTGCCAGTTATATGCTTAGCGATGACATAACCTTAACGGCTTTCTACAACCGTCAAATCATTGAATCAGATCAAGCCGGCAGCAGTACATTTAGTGCACCAACTTGGACTAGCAAGGTTGAAGACCAAGTCGATGTTATCGGCGCAAGTTTTAGTTACAACAATCTAATGGAGCAGAAACTTCGTCTAGGCGTTGATTACACTTATGCAGATTCCAACAGTAACACTCAGGTCACCCAAGGTATTGCCGGTGATTATGGGGATTACTTCGCTAAAGTTCACAACGTCAATATCTATGGTCAATATCAAGCCACCGAGCAGATGGCACTTCGCTTAGATTATAAGATGGAGAAATACCAAGATAATGATGCGGGTAACGATATCGCACCTGATGGGATCTGGAACGTACTTAGTTTTGGCAGCAATAGTCACGACTATAACGCGCACCTTATCATGCTAAGCATGAGCTACAGACTCTAAGCTATAAAACAGAAGCCAGTTTCACTATCGGAACTGGCTTTTTTATTGCTATAGAAGCACGTTAAAAAACCAATACACCTAGATCTCAAAATCATATTAACGATCTTGAATTAAATCCTACTTTAGGCGATGGTGACGCACAAAATCTTAATCTATGAATACACATGTCAGTATCTAAATCCCCATCATTTATTTCAGCTTTACTTGCAACACTCACGCTACTTTTGTCATTTTCCATTTTCCCAGCTCATGCCGTAGACGCTACAGGCTATACCGCCACCGCCTTTATCATCTTGTTGCTTGGTAGTGTTAGCGTAATGAACCTGATCTTAAATGGATTATTCTTCTTTGCGGGTAAATACCAAAGTAAACGATTTAGTCGTGGCCATACCTTTGTCAGCTTAATTTTACCTACAACAGCCCTTATTTGGACCTTAATCGATCATGTTGGGATCGCCAATCTTGCCTTAAATTGTGGATTAATTATGATTTCCGTTGGCCTATCCCTGCTCCCACTTCTATTGACGACTCACTCAAAAGCACAACATCAATATAGCTCCCTGATCTTAACTATGGGAGCCATAGGAATATTAGCATTGGCATATTTTTTACCGCCTTTAGCACTTTTCTCAATTGTTGTCTGTCATCTATCATTCAACGACTCGAGTCATAGGTTTCGCCCCCTAAGCTTGCTGACATTGGCGATTAGCTATTCAATGTTGATATACTGGATCTACCAAACTGTTGAGAGCGTCGCTGCAAAGTAATGAGTACAGATAATCTACCAGCTTTAATCACTCAAATTTCTGCTTGCCAACTTTGTCAGGCTGAGCTCCCCTTACCTGCTAAGCCCATTATTCAAATCTCGGCAGAATCTAAAATATTAATAGTAGGACAAGCACCTGGAATAAGAGCCCATAACCATGGACGCGCATTTAGCGATCCCAGTGGCGATAGACTAAGGCTGTGGCTAGGAGTCAGCGAGGCACAGTTTTACGACCCTAAACTCTTTGCTATTTTGCCTATGGGATTTTGTTTCCCTGGAACTATCATCACTAGTGGAAAAAAGAGTGGTGATAAACCCCCGCTTAAAAGGTGCGCTGCGACTTGGCGTCAAACACTACTCAATCAATTATCCCATGTAGAATTGACCATCATTCTCGGCCAATATGCCATTGACTATCATCTGGGTAAGTCGACTTCTGGTGGTAAGCTCACAGTGACGCAAGCGGTTTCCCAATGGCAAGAATATTGGCCGCAACATATGGTATTACCACACCCAAGTCCAAGAAATAACCTCTACTTGAAGAAACACCCTGAGTGCGAACAAATATTGTTACCAGCACTTAAAACACGAGTAGCACAGCTTATTGGCCCCCACTAAATAGCACTATCAACTCAGAATAGATTCATTCGGTACTATCAAGTAGACATAACCTCGTTGCAAAAGTCTGTGATGCCTCATAGTGATGGCTCCTAAAATCCATTAAGCTAAACAAAACCTTTAGGGAGATGACGGTGTATTTTCTTGATACCACTTTGGCACAACAAATTGTAGAGCGTACGATGAAAATCATCGTCCATAATATAAATGTAATGAATGCACAAGGTGTGATCTTAGGCTCCGGAGATCCTCATCGCGTAGGTTCCACTCACGAAGGAGCCCTACTTGCCATAAGCCAAAATAGAACCGTCGACATAAATGCTGCTAGCGCTAAAAACCTTCATGGCGTGAAAGCAGGCATTAATTTACCTCTACATTATAAGGGAGAGATCATAGGTGTTATCGGCATAACGGGTGATCCCGAAACGCTGAAAAGTTATGGTGAACTACTTAAGATGACCGCCGAGTTAATTGTCGAACAAGCTAACTCCCTTGAGCTTGCTCAATGGCAGTATCGTCAAAAAGAGGAGTTCATTCTTCAATTAATAAAATCCAGAGGCGAGTTTAACTCTCATCTCAGAGATTGGTCTTCACAATTAGGCATCAATATAGACGCCCCACGCGTGGCAGCAGTTGTTCAGGTTCAAGGGGATAAAGGGCTGATATCGGCCGACTCTATCTTAAAAATGGTACTAAACCTGCTTGAAACCCCTTCTAGAGGCAACTTAGTCGCCATGACTTCAATGACAGAGCTCGTCATTTTAAAGCCCGCTTTCCTTAATGGAAAACAGTGGGATCCTCACTTGGAAAGCCAACGTATAGATCAACTACTTGCTCGTTTACCAACAGAGATGAACGCTAGATTAAAAATATCTCTCGGGCATTTTTTTGTTAAACCAACCGACATAGCCCGTTCTTACCAGACAGCCAAAGAAACATTAGGTCTGGGGACGCTATTACACCCAGAACAGAACAAATATCTTTACGACGACTATTCCCTGCAAGTGCTTCTATCAACACTGAAAGATGATTGGCGTGGAATAGAGCTATCGGCCCCCTATCAGACATTATTAAATGCCGATAAGAAAGGTCAGCTCAACAAGACCTTAGCGGCTTACCTCACTCATTTTGGCGACCAACAGATGTGCGCTAGAACCCTATTTATTCATCGAAACACATTAAGGTATCGACTCGAGAAGATCCAAAAGATTACTGGTGTTAATATTCAACAACTCGATGGACTACTCATTCTCTATTTAGGACAAGTGCTGACAAAGCACGAAAACAAGTAACCAATTAATGCCTAAGCTAACCCATAAACAGAAATTTGGTCTCTTCTTTTAGCTATTCTAGATCTGGATCTAGGTAGAGTTTCTCTACCATCACCAAAGATAATGATCAAAAAAATGGCCTCTTAGCTAAACTTAACTAAATTGCCCAGTTGTAAAAGGTCAACGAGTGAAAAAAGGGTCATCATCCAATATTCAATCTGAGAGTCTCAATTTATCGATTTTAAATATTGAAGTTGAAGAGAGTGATTGGCAAAAGTGGCAAACTCAGTTTGCTTCAAATAGATTTAATATAGATAACAACCACTATTGCACTGATGTGATAACGACAGCTCAATATCTGTATATAAACGACCTAAGACAAGAATCCAGGTACCAAGAGAATGAGATGCCTTATCTCTCTTATCTAGGACTGCCGATAGTCTGGCCAGATGGGAGTACCTTTGGCTCTTGTAAGTGTATTAAATACTCAGATCACCGACTATCCACAAGACTATATCGATGCCCTAAATGTAATAAAAGAGGTGCTAGACAGTGATCTACGCCACCTTTACAAAGAAGAGCAACTATTGAAAATGAGTTATACCGACCCCTTAACTCAAATCTATAATCGCCGTATTCTGGTCAAGCCAAACCGGACACCTTACTTTGTAATTTTTCGTAGCTGATAGGTGTTAAATCACCAAGTGTTGTGTGAAGCCGCTCGTGGTTGTAATACCGAATATATTCTTCAACATTTTGCTTCATTGTTTCCCGCGTTAAATGCACCACATTTAACAACCACTCATGCTTCAAACTTCCAAAGAAACGCTCAACAACTGCATTGTCTAAACAGGCTCCTACGCTGCTCATCGAAGCAACTATCCCATGTCCATTCAACAGGTTTTGAAACTGCTTACTGGTGTATTGTGAGCCTCTGTCACTATGAAACATGATCCCTCTTTTGGGTTTTCGTAACGTTATTGCCATTCGCAATGCTCGCTCAACTAAATTAACAGTCATGCGCTTTGATATGGCCCAACCTACTATGCGTCTAGAGTGTAAGTCCATTACAATAGCTAGAAACATCCAGCCCTGACGCGTCCTTAAATAAGTCACATCACCAGCCCAAATCTGATTAACTTTCTCAGGATAGAATTGCTGATCCAGCAGATTATCTGCAACGCTATCACTGTGTTTACGCTTTGTAGTTACCTTGTAAGCTTGACGTTGAGTGACTACTAGACCGAGCTTTCGCATAATAGTTCGAGTGCGATAACGTCCAATACTGAAGCCTTCCAGGCGTAGTTTCTTGGCTAGTTGACGAGAGCCTAAACTTCCTCGGCTGCGCTTAAAAAGACGTTTAGCCGTTCGGTAGAGATTGAGCTCTTGCTCACTTATTATTTGAGCTGGTCTAGCTAGCCAATCATAAAATGTACTGCGACTTACACGCAGAACATAACAAAGCGTTTTTGTCGGGAATCGAGGCTTATGCTCTCGAATAAACCGAAACTTTACTTCATTTCTCTCGCGAAGAAGGCACTGGCCTTTTTTAGAATTTCTTTCTCCATTCTCAGCTGCTTAACCTCTTTTCGAAGCGCTAATAGCTCAGTCTTTTCATCTGAACTAACGGATGAGTTTTCGAGCTCCTCAGCCTTCTGTCTCCAGGTATATAGCAGGTTTGATGACACTCCTAGCGCATCGGCAGCTTGCGGGACGGTGTAGCCTTGTTCTGTGATTAAGCCGATGGCTTCTTCTTTAAATTCTTTGGTATAAGTTCGATACTGACGTTTTGTATTCATGATCACCTCGATTGATTATCGTATTATCCACAATCAAGGTGTCCGGACCGATTAGACCAGATTACCGAGGCTTAATTGACTTATTACAAAGCACTCAAGATCTAGCTAGGCGACTAAAAAGACAACTCATCTTGATCTACTTCGATCTGGATAAGTTTAAAACTGCCAACGACCGATATGGCCACGACATGGGGGATAAGTTACTTAATCAATTTGCCATGAATCTTAAGCAGAACAGTCGCAATTGTGATCTTGTCGCACGTTGGGGTGGCGATGAATTTATTGTCATTATTCATGCTGAAGATACCGAGTGTGTCGATGTTTACATTAACCGAATGAACCAACATCTCGCTGATCAAACTTATCTTCCGGACATCCACTTCTCCTACGGTTACACCCTGATAAAACCTGAAGACAAGTCGACATTGGCAGAGATCCTCACTACAGCAGATCAAAATATGTATAGTAATAAGAAGTTAAAGAAAACTGATCACCAAAAATAGCCTTGTTTTTATCGATAGCCAAACTACCTGAGAATGTTCTGCATTTCCAAGTAGCTTGGGTATGTATCTCTAGCGTATAATTTGGCAACTTGAGGTATATAGTGTCAAAGCAACTGAAAATGAAACCCACTTTTTTTACCTACTTTCTGATCCTCACTTTTTCGTTTGCAACTCACGCTATCGAACTCAACGACTATGATGCAGATGTAGCCGCCCTGTTACTCGAATACCAAGGGGATGAGGATGTGGCGGCTCTACTTCGTGAATATCAAGGGACTACACCTAACTCAGCCCTTGATAGACCCTCAGTACTGACCCTCACTAATGAGCATAAATCCAGCACTTATGTTGATTTCGAGCGCGGATTAATTTTAATCGAAACCTCGAATAGATCTCAGCTCAAACAAGCCATCATACAGGTGCTACTCACGCAGGTAGATCCTAAGTTGATCGATGCCAAGACGGCACAGGATTTTGGTCTGGTAAATAAGGGGAAACGGCCTTTCTTTTGGGGACAAATAGTTGATCATGAAAACAGGCCTATCGAATATCTTTGGCGTGCAGAGCGTTTCGCCGACTATCTTATTGCAAAGAAGTTGCCCCTAGAATCCCAAACTCGCATCGCCATTAAAATGGTCGCTGACCATACCAAAATAGCGGGTGGGAAATACATTCAATATGCTCAAGCTTCTGGCCGACATTATGGCATAGCTCCTGAGCTTATTATGGCCATTATGGAGACTGAGAGCGCCTTTAACCCGATGGCGAGATCCCGCTCCAATGCATTAGGTTTAATGCAGGTAAAAGCCAACACTGCAGGAAGAGACTACTTCTCTCTCATCAAGGGTTATAAACATACACCAACCTCCGCCTATCTTTACGATCCGCAAAAAAATATCGATTTAGCCACAGGCTACTTGCAGATATTATCTACGCGTTATTTAACAGGGATAACTCACCCCAAAAAGCTGGAGTACGCCATGATATCTAGCTACAACGGTGGTAGCGGTAATCTGTGGAAGAGTTTAGATCCCAAGGCTAATCGTACTAAAGCCACGGCTCGCATTAACAAGATGAGTGTCAGTGAATTCTATTGGTTTCTCACCAATAGACACATTAGAGGAGAAACACGACACTATTTAACCAAGGTAAGTAACAAACAGAAAAAGTATACCCATCTATAAGTTATCCATTCACTAACTGACGTTAACTCTAGGACTAAATTAGCTAACGTAATGTTTGATACCAGCAATTCAGCTTAATCCATTAGCATTAACCTTTATCCATGTATGATTTGTGCATTTGCACAAATCATACATGGATAAAGCCGACAAATTAGTCACTAACCACGATGCCTGATTGTACTTTGCACAGGATAATAGCCAAGCCTGAAATACCTTAGCCGTAAATTGTATACCAATCAATTTAAGAAAGTGATCTACTCAGAATGGTTTTGGCAAACTAATTCAAGGGGAATGGATGATGTAATGGTTATTCCCTTACAAGTTCATTCAACGCAGAAGTAGGCCGCCAAAAACACTCCTAAGGCGAGTTTTTGCGCCTCTGATACTGTGTTAACGAGCTTAAACGTAGAACAACTATGTTCTTCACTCGTTGCCTTGTCTCAGAAGCGCTAAACTCTCGCTGAGCGATAACATCTTTATATTGATTGGTATTAACGACTAACAACCCGGGTTAACCCAAAAAATAACGAATAATACCCAAACAGGGACCTCCTATGATCCAAGTACTTATCTTGTTGGCAGTGATATTCTTCATTGTTATTGCCACCTCAAAATTTAAACTCCATCCATTTCTAACCTTAATTCTTGCCTCGTTTATCACCGCATTTGCCTACGGTTTACCCAGCGCTGATGTCGCCGGCATTATCACGTCAGGCTTTGGCGGGATATTAGGCTACATAGGCTTAGTCATCGTCTTAGGTACTATTATCGGTACCATATTGGAAAAAAGTGGCGCAGCCATTACGATGGCAGATGTCGTCATCAAGGTACTTGGCAAACGTTTCCCTACACTCACTATGTCAATTATCGGTTACTTGGTCTCTATCCCGGTTTTTTGTGACTCAGGTTTTGTGATCTTAAACTCATTGAAACAATCGATGGCAAATCGCATGAAGGTCTCTAGTGTCTCGATGAGTGTGGCTTTAGCAACCGGTTTGTATGCGACCCACACTTTTGTACCGCCAACACCGGGGCCAATTGCCGCAGCGGGTAACTTAGGTCTGGGCTCAAACTTAGGTTTAGTTATTTTTGTCGGTATGTTTGTTGCCGCGGTTGCAGCCCTTGCAGGTACGCTTTGGGCAAATCGCTTTGCTGACGTAGAGCCTGATGGTGAAGGGGCTGAAGAGCTTAAAAACAACGTAGAAGATTTTGAAAAACTCAAAGAGACCTATGGCATTCTACCCAGTGCTTCTCGCGCTTTCGCGCCTATCTTCGTGCCTATATTACTCATCTGTTTTGGCTCTATCGCTAATTTCCCTTCGGCACCGCTAGGAAATGACTTTCTATTCGATCTACTGATCTTTCTCGGTCAACCTGTCAACGCGCTAATGATTGGCCTATTCCTCTCTATCTCATTATTGAAAGATAGTAATAAAATCAAAGAATTTAGCGAACGCATTAGTCAAGGTTTAGTGGTAGCTGCGCCTATCTTGTTGATCACTGGCGCTGGTGGTGCATTTGGTGCTGTCCTTAAAGCGACTGAGATTGGTACTTTTATTGGTACCTCACTGTCAGCGCTTGGGATCGGCATATTCATGCCCTTTATCGTTGCTGCTGCACTAAAATCAGCTCAAGGGTCATCGACGGTTGCCCTGGTTGCCACATCAGCACTCGTCGCCCCTATGCTAGGCGATATTGGTCTTGCTAGTGATATGGGACGCGTACTCACTGTGATGGCCATAGGTGCTGGCGCGATGACCGTCTCTCATGCAAACGACAGCTTCTTCTGGGTCGTGACTCAATTTAGCCGCATGAGTGTTAAGCAGGCTTATAAAGCACAAACCATGGCAACCTTAGTACAAGGGATCACCGCCATGACTTTGGTCTTCATCTTAAGTTTAGTGCTACTTTAAGCGCTAGAATTTCTAGTGGATTAATCTCAGTGGATTGAGTGTCTGAACACAACTAAAAAGGTTCAGACACTGTAATAGATATCGACACTCTCAGATAGGAACACCAATGAAAATAGTTATCGCCCCAGATTCATTTAAAGAGAGCCTAAGCGCGATGGAAGTCGCCAATGAGATTGAATCAGGTTTTAAAATGGTACTGCCAGATGCGGAGTATATTAAAGTCCCCGTGGCCGATGGTGGGGAAGGCACGGTTCAATCTATGGTTGATGCCACTCAAGGTTTTATCATCGAACTTGAAGTGATTGGTCCCTTGGGCAATCGCGTTGCTGCTCACTATGGCATATTAGGGGACCATGGCGAAACAGATGGCAATAACAAGGTAAAAACAGATGGCAATAACAAGGTAAAAACAGCCATCATAGAGATGGCTGCAGCCTCAGGACTACACCATGTACCGGCAAATAAACGAGATCCACAGATCACCACTAGCTATGGTACTGGAGAGTTAATTTGTGATGCACTCAACCGAGGCATTAAGCGCATTTTAATTGGACTTGGTGGCAGTGCTACAAACGACGGTGGTGCTGGAATGGCTCAGGCATTAGGCATTCAGCTGCTTGATAATGAAGGAAAATCACTATCTGTTGGTGGCAGTTCTCTCGCTAAACTCGCTAGAATAGAACTTCAAGATGCCCATCCCTTAATTGTCGAATGTGAATTTGAAATCGCATGTGATGTCGATAATCCCCTATGCGGTGACAAAGGGGCATCTGCCATATTTGGTCCTCAAAAAGGCGCAACACCTGAAATGGTGTCGATACTCAATAACGCCCTCTCCCATTATGCGGATGTAATTGCGCAAACCGGTATCCAAGATAGACGCCATCAGGCAGGTGCAGGTGCAGCTGGCGGTATGGGACTTGGAACGATGGCTTTTCTTAACGCCAAGCTCAGACCTGGTATTGATATAGTGATGGAAACGGTCAAACTCAGTGAGAAGTTAATTGGTGCAGATTTAGTTATCACAGGGGAAGGCAGATTAGACAGCCAAACCCTCCACGGTAAAACACCGATGGGGGTGACACGTTTAGCTAAAGCTCAACATATTGCTGTTATCGCCATTGCAGGTTGTGTCAGTGACGACGCCAACGTGCTGCTTGACCACGGCATCGACGCCATGTTCTCTATTACTCCTAGATCCCTTCCTCTGGAAGAGGTGCTGGCCAACGCGAAACATAACTTATTTACCACCTCGCAGAATATCGCCGCGCTCTATGCCATGAACCACAAGAAATAATCTTATTATATAGACCAGGTTCACTTCCCCCCTTCCCTCTGTGTTAACTGAATAATTAATAATGCAGAGGTTCAAACCTTTCGATTTAGTTTTTCTTCTTGATGCACCAAAGCGCATAAAGTAAAGTGACAATCCATTTTGGATATACTGCTTTCGATGGATAATGTCATCGATTGTGCAACTAGGTAAGAACGGACATTTCGATGACACCGAGACAAGCGACAGCTTCAGAAGAGGCGTTACTGCGGATTTTTACCGTACCAGAAGCCCCTGATTCCACCTTAAGCGTCATTGAGAAGAACATCTCGCAAAACCTAATGGGCTTCCTACAGGAAAGCGTGGTTGCGGTTGAGAAACCTTTATCAGAAATTGAGCGGGATTTTCAGCAACACCGGATCCCATCAGCGCCTCAGTTTGTCTCCGACTATGCCGATGAGATGATGAAAACCTTAGTGGCGCATTCAGTGCACACCTCAGCACCCAGCTTTATCGGTCATATGACCTCTGCGCTGCCTTACTTTGTGTTACCTCTGTCTAAGATGATGGTAGGTCTCAATCAAAATCTGGTCAAGATCGAAACCTCAAAAGCCTTCACACCATTAGAACGTCAAGTCCTCGGCATGATGCACCACCTTGTTTATGCTGAAGATGACAGTTTTTATCAAAGCTGGATGCACAGCGCAAACGTCTCCCTTGGGGCTTTTTGCTCAGGTGGCACCGTCGCCAATATCACCGCATTATGGACCGCCCGCAATCAGCTATTAAAAGCCAATGGGGATTTTAAAGGTGTTGCCGCACAAGGCTTGATAAAAGGGTTACGTCATTACGGTTATGACGACTTAGCGATCCTCGTCTCCGAACGAGGTCATTACTCGCTGACTAAAACCGCGGATCTCTTGGGCATAGGACGAGAGAATATCATTCAGATCTCCACTTCTAGTGATAATAAAGTCGATGTAGCAATGATGCGAGTCGCAGCTAAAAACCTTGCCCACAAAAATATCAAAGTACTTGCCATCGTCGGTGTAGCAGGCACCACTGAGACCGGTAATATTGATCCATTAGATGAGTTAGCAGATTTAGCAGCTGAGCTTAATTGCCATTTCCATGTTGATGCAGCTTGGGGCGGCGCTTCTTTGCTATCAAACAAATATCGACATCTGCTCAAAGGGATAGAAAGAGCGGATTCCGTCACTATCGATGCCCACAAACAGATGTACGTGCCTATGGGCGCTGGCATGGTTATCTTCAAAGATCCCACTTTTGCCAACGCTATTAAACATCACGCCGAATACATTCTACGTAAGGGGTCTAAAGATTTAGGCAGTCAAACTTTAGAGGGATCTCGTCCAGGCATGGCCATGTTAGTTCATGCTTGTCTTCAAGTCATTGGCCGTGATGGTTATGAGATCTTGATAAATAGCAGTATAGAGAAAGCCCGTTATTTTGCTCAATTGATCAAGGAACAAGAGAACTTTGAGCTCATCTCAGAACCAGAACTGTGTTTGTTGACCTACCGCTATGTGCCCAAACAGGTTCAAATCGCGATGGCGCAAGCCAGAACGTCAGGTGATCTTCAACGTCTGGCAGAATTTAATCATCTATTGGATGGTTTAACTAAGTTTGTACAGAAACGTCAACGTGAACGAGGCACCTCGTTTGTCTCCCGTACTCGGATCAATTCAGAAGTTGGCACTCTGGATATAAAATCGGTGGTATTTCGCGTAGTACTCGCCAACCCATTGACGACCCATGAAATATTAGCGCAGGTCTTATCTGAACAAATAAAGATAGCAGATCAAGAAACTGAATTTTTGCCACAACTGCTGAATTTGTCCAGTATCGCTTAAGGGAGTGTAAACAAGAGAAGAGAAATGGAGCGGAGAAAAGAGCGATATTCTCCGCATGATTAATACCTATGAACAGACGTTAATTAAACTTACTCCTGTTCAAATTTGGCGTATCTAGTTCTAACTGCATAAACAGTGTGTTACTCGTGCCTTCTGACTGGTGGAAGGTAAAACCGTTTTTCTCCATCACCATGATAGAAGCAGTATTGTCGATATCGACGCCACCAACAAATGACTTGATATCTCCCGATGCTTTTGCCCATTCGACTAATCCGGCAATAAGCTCACTGGCAAAACCTTTTCCCCAGTAATTTTCGGCTAACAGATAACCTAGATGCAGCTCACTTTTGACTCTAATGTCCTCTGAGCTTAGTGATATCTCCTCTAACTCTTGAACTAATTCATGCAGGAAAACAAATCCAATGACTTGATCTCCTGAACTCTCTTGTACTACCAAAAAACAGCTCTCCTTAGCTCTGTCATTCATCCAGTTTAGGGCATCCTCAATATGCTTAATATCTTGCCAGCCCACAGGGAGTGACGCTGTGACTTTCGGTGTCAATGTATCTAACACCGTTTGAGCCAGTTTGATCTCTGACTCACTGCTGCTGACCAAGTTCCACCAACTCGATACTGTTAATCTAGAAGTTGTGAAGCGACATAACTCTTCAAATTCATTCATATTCGGCCTCTTTATTCTACTGATAAAGTATTACTAAATGGCATTAATCGATAAAACGACTCAGCACCGCACTCGTTGGCAAGATACAGATGTCTCGCTGACCAAATAGTGCGTAACGGTTTCGCCCCAGCAATCGGTAGAAAAAATCTCTTATCCTCCTTGGTATGAACCTTAACATTGCCAATGCTGGCCAGATACCTGCGAGAGATTTGGTGATCTCTAAGGCCGCATCAGTTCTCATATAACATTGATCATCTTTGATAAGAAAAAAGGTTTCTGAGTATTCCCCTTCGACATCGTAACGAGCAATCAAAGATTTTGCGGTATCACTCTGCATCGACGTAAACACAAAATGACAATGAGGATCACGTTCAATAATGAAATTAACCGCACCATGACACAAGTTACATACGCCATCAAAGATGATGATATATTTATTTTTCATCTCACTCTCATTAAGCCAATAACAACAAGTTATACCTTTAATATAGCCCTAATACTGAGCAGGAAGCCAGTCATGAGATAAGCAATACTCTCTCCTTCCAATTATATTTATCAATTCAGGCGCAATATATACTCAAATAACTTGGGTATTAGCACAATTTTGTACAAAAGCATTGCCCCTTTATGCGCTATGATGCTTTGATGAAAAGCACTGACCTACAAAGCCAGATTAAACGAGAAGTCGCCGAATTCACCCATGCCAAAGAACTGGGGGGAATTGAGCTACTCAACGCTAGCTACCATAAACAGAACTTTTCCCGTCACAGTCATGAAGGTTATACCGTCGGGGTAATTGAATCTGGAGCTCAACGTTTTTACCGCACTGGTGGTAACCATATAGCTCCTCAAAACAGCATTATTTTGGTCAATGCCGATGAGGTCCATAACGGTTGTTCAGCTGCTGAAGGTGGTTGGTCCTACCGCGCTATGTATCCTCTTCCAGAACAGTTATCCCAATTAAATAAAGAGTTAGGTTTACCTGCAAATAGCCCGCCCTACTTTCCGGAACCCGTGGTACATGACAAACCTATGGCCGACATACTGCGCATGATGTTTCACACCTTAGATACCTCTGAAAACCGACTATTGCGTGAGAGTGTGCTCTACTCAACCATGATAAAACTCATGACTCGGCATAGTCGAAGTAAAATCGAGGTTCCACAGCAAGCTGCTGCCCTGATTCAGCTTGAGCTGGTAAAACAGTTTCTAGATGATCACCCAAGCGCTGATACTTCACTGGAGGAGTTGGCTAAATTGGCTGGCCTAAGTCCGTTTTATTTAATTAAACAGTTTCAGATAAAATGTGGTCTGCCGCCCCATGCATATCAAATACAATCTAGGGTTCGATTAGCAAAACAGAAAATTAAGCAAGGCTACAAACTGCTCGATGTGGCGCAAGAATGTGGCTTTCATGATCAAAGCCATCTTAATCGTCACTTTAAGCGCACAATGGGCGTGACACCTGGACAATATGCAAAAGAATTCAATAGCAAATTTGTACAAGCCAACGAAACCTAAATACGCTAGCTTATCACTATACTTTTATTATCTTGGTCTCCAGACGAATGGAAGCTCAATCAGAACATACAGTCACCAGCAGTAAACTAGATGCCTTTTTTAAAGGATCTTTAACGATACTGCCGCTCACTATCGCGGTGATCCCTTGGGGGATTCTCGCCGGCTCCTTTGCCCTTGATGCAGGATTATCACCGCTTGAAAGCCAAGCCATGTCGGTGTTAGTGTTTGCTGGTGCTGCTCAGCTCGTTGCGGTAGGTATGATTAAAGCGGGCATTGGCTTAACCAGTATTTTAATCACTACCTTGCTTATCACTTCAAGACACTTTCTCTATGGGATGGCCATGCGGGAGCAGATAAGTCCTATGCCACTCAAATGGCGATTAACATTAGGCTTCTTACTCACAGATGAGCTTTTTGCCATTGCCAATCAAGGTAAGCAACATAAGCTGGACCCTTGGTATGCCTTCGGCGGCGGGTTTAGTTTCTATTTAGGTTGGAATATCGCTACTGCGGCAGGCATTGTTGCTGGCCAGAATTTACCTAATTTAGACAGTTGGGGCTTAGATTTCGCTATCGCTGCCACTTTTATCGCCATCGTCATCCCATCAGTCAAAAAGCCATCAATTCTTCTCTGCGTTCTTGTCTCTCTTGTGAGTAGCTTAGTGTGTGAACTTATGGATATTCAGGGCGGATTATTAATCGCTGCACTGCTTGGCATGGCATGCGGTACCCTATATGGGAAACTCTCGGGGGAAAAAGCATGATTTGGTTAACCATCATCTCCATGGCAGCGTTAGTCTTTGCGAGCCGATATCTGTTCCTTGAACCTAAGCTTCCGGTGCAATTAAGTAAGAATACCTTAACCTTTCTCAGTTATTCGGCACCAGCTGTACTGACAGCAATTTTCGCGCCCATTGTCTTTATACAAGAAGGAGAGCTAGATTTAAGCTTGGGTAATAGCTACTTAATATGTGCGGTTGTCGCAACAATACTTGCTTACACCACGCGTAATGTCTTACTGACCACCTTGGTGAGCATGGGCTTATTTTTTGTCATTCATTAAAGAATGCCGAAGGGGATGATAACTTATCAACAATCACCATACTGAGCTTCCATCAATGCAATGTAATCTTGCATCTCTTCACCTGGCGATACCACAAAGTGTCGCCCTAAACTATTCAAGTCAATAATTCTATCGACGCGAAAATTACGAAAGTCATGTCTCAGCTCACACCAAGCCAATAAGGTCCAGGTGCCTTTCCAGAAATAGATGGCTAGAGGACGCACCTCTCTTTGACTACTGTCATCCTTTACATCTCGATAATCCATCAATAGGTATTCTCTCAATCTTGATGCTTTTCTTAACTGATCGAGAAACTTAAACTCATCGTTATCGATATAAAAATCTGGGGCGAACATCAAGGATTGATACTCTTTCAGTCGAGCAGGCAATACCGCCTCCACTTTTATCATCGCCTGTTTCGCAGCGCTTGACAACTCTTTGCCTCCCCATGCTTGCACCATGCGCATGCCCACCTGAATCGCTTCTAGTTCAACTTCATTGAACATCAAAGGTGGCACATTGACTTCTTGACGCAACAGATATCCAACGCCAGCTTCACCTTCAATCGGAATACCATTTAAACAGAGGTCTTGCACATCACGATAAACAGTACGCGTCGACACCTCTAACCTCTCGGCTAGCTCTTTAGCCGTGGTTAAACGGCGATGACGCAAGATCTGAACAAGTTGAAATAATCTATCAGCGCGGCGCATCTCAATCCTTAAAGTACTTGATGTAGCTGGCAAACATGACAGCCAAATTCAAGCTAACATTAAACTTGGCTGTCATTTTAGCGTTAACATTCTGAAACTAACCTAAGGGGCAACACCAATATAGATCTCAACTCGATTACTATCTAAATAGACTTCGTAATCAGTTAGATAGCAGCGTTGATGTTGGCGCTCGGGCGAAGTGAAATATCGCCACACTTCGGTCCAGAGAGCTATGACGCATTGAGGCATCTCACCACGACCACTGAACTTAAGATAATCCCCTGCGATCAATCTCACATCATATGGATCTGTTTGAGTCGCCAAACTGCCCGCTAATACAGAAAACTCACCGTCCATATCTGATTGATAATCATAATAGACACCATACATAAGCTGACCGTCAGCAAGCTTATGAGCTCGCTCGGCAAAGAACTCTTGCCAAAGTGGACCTATTTTCTGTGTATTGATATCCTGCTCAGCAAGATTACTCGTTTTTATTGTTAAACCAACAAGTTCAATAGCACCTTGCTTTACCAGTAAAGGCGACATAAGGTCCATCTGTATTTCACTCATTACATTCTCCATTGTATGCAGGTAGCCCTATTTCTTCATAGACCAGAGACCAACAGTATTACCTTCACTGTCTTGAAACAATGCGATAAACCCGCATTCTCCCTCTTTGATTGGCATAACTGGAAGTAGAATTTTCACACCAGCTTGGGCTATCTCCTCAACTAAAGGTGAGAGCTGCTCACTCAAATTCAGATAGAGCACACTACCATGAGCCGAAGGTTGCATCATCTCATGCTTAACTAATCCAATACTGGCCGCTTCCTTATCCTCTGTTTCCAGAATCGCCATCTCCATCTCATTCATGACTTCACGTTTGAAACTGACACCGAAATGTTTACCATAAAACGCAACTGCTCTATCCATATTTTCAACAGGGATTTCTCCCCAGACTAAGGGTGCTTTATGTAACATCTTTAACTCCTTTTTCATGACTAAGCTAACACCCAAGATGAATGTTTATTTCTTAGCGATGAAACAAGAATAAAACAGGACTACTGACAGCATAGTGTCAGTAGGAAATGGATCCGTTGCATTTTAATTTTGTAGCTCAATAAAACAGAGTACGTGACGACTAAAAATGAAGATAAAAGTACAAGAATAGATAGCAAATTTAGAGCACAAAAAAGAGCACAATTAAGGGTGCCCTTGAATTATGTCATTTTAATGTTAGAACTAATATGCCACTTTTTGTATATGTGTGATCACTGCATTACCATCTAATGGCTTATAGATATTTACCATAGCAGGGTAAACTGAGTTACCTAAGCCTGGGATCTGTGCATTACAAAAATAGGCATAATTCAGCCCAGCAACAACTTGCGTAGCAACAGCAACAGGTGAATAATCCACACCGACGAAATGCTCCATAGCTTCAGAGAAAGCTTCCTTTGCTTGAGTATCAATTTCTGAAGTGAATGGGCCGTAGGCGCCAAGATTTTGGTTTGACATGATATATTCCTTTATAAATGGTGATCCTATTAATAATGAACAACTCGTCACAAATTCAGTGGAAAATGACTAGCTGACCGCCCTAATCAAAATTAGGTCTTTAACTATAGTGACCAGTCTAATAATTTGCCAAAAATCCGATGAAAAATATTAGCACTATAAAACCACTCTCGTCTTTCACACGCCATTCGAGCATTAACCTTACATATCTCTTACTTATCATTGGAACCTTTAAGGCTGGCACATTCATCTTTCAGAGTGTTTATTGACAAGAAAGCTAGTAACCAAGCAGGGGATATAAACGTCCCTGCCGTATTATTTTATCTGCATCAGCTAAAGTGCCGTCTCTCGCCCAACGCTCAAGTAAGGGCGTCAAAACACCTTTAACCTTGTCTTCGCTCATTCCTGGAGTTACCTCTTTGTAATAGAGCATCTTTAATAAGAGTCCATCAAGTCCAGATAATAAGTTCTGGGGGGTTTTATCGTTAAAAATAGAAGGGAAAACTTTCTCTGAATCGTTGGGTAACCCCATTATCTGGGTCAACTCTTCAACCACACAAGCCACCAGCTTGCCATGCATCTGCGCTTGATCGACAGGGATCACAATCCAAGCATTAACGATCTCCCCCGCAGCATTAACCCTAACGCTGGCAATACACACAGCTGAGTGAAGATTTTTGACTGCACCAGACCCTAGCAACTCTGCAACCTCCTGAGTCCATCGGCTCTGTCTCGTAAAGACCAGATGCACATTAGATTGCTGCAAATTGGAGACAAGCTGCAATTCATGGCCTGTAATCGCTGCTAGATGCTCAATGTGCATGGTTGCAACTTGTGTGTGTTTTTGCTCATCACCTACACGGTGATCGAGCCAAATACGCAAAGGCTGCTGCCATTTACGTACTTGATGCTTTGCTGAGTCATATTCATTTCTCATTGCCACTTCGATAAACGCTTGTTGCAGGTATTCTGGCGTTTTCCAATCAGAAGCTAAGGTGCTAACTGATGCGAATAAACAGCAAATAGAGAGAGCGAGCTTTCGTCTACAATTCAAAATATGGCTCATTTAATGTCTTATTCATACCCATCTCCTGTCTCGATAAATACGCCAAATAAAGCAGTACAATAACAGAAAAGTGAGTAAATACATCACCCCACCTGAGCTGTTTTTCACCTTCACTTGTTGGCCCTCCATCACAGTTACTTTGACTTCCGCCATTGCCATAGCCCCTGAAGAATCGAGAATAAAGTAAGTGATGTTAACCTCTCCAATAAAATCTCTATTTGGAGTATAAGTAAGTCTTTTCTCACTCACTTCAACCTTACCTAAACCAGCACTAGCCTCATCTATCGACAAGAGATCGCCATCGGGATCACTGTCATTATTGAGCACATCTATGATGATTTGTGAATTCATTAACATCGTTAGTTGGTCGTTAACGGCTATTGGCAATGAATTTCCAGAGGTCACCACAACATCAGCCTTTGCTTTGGCGAAACCTCCAGATCCATCTGAAATAATGTAACTGACAAAGTCATGCCCTACAAACTCTTTAGAAACAGAGTGATACCAAAGATAACCATCTATAATGCTTACCGAACCAATATCAGCAACGGCCTCTATAACAACAAGATGATCACCATCACTATCACTGTCATTACCTAGCACATCAAGCCCCCCTTCCTCGACACCAATAAGTCGAATGAGATCATCTCTCGCTATTGGATCATGATTACCACTAAACGGAGCTGTTAGCCCACCGGGGTCAACTATCATCCCATTAGCCAAGCCATCGTCATCATTTGGTCCACCGTCATTAATGGTTAATCTTAGGCACCAATGCCCTGTAATGAGCCCTTTAACCCAGCCATGATCATTTGGCTCAGGACAACGGCCTTGATTCGACAAATGACTGGACAGATAATTTTCAGCGCTGATAACAAAATCAGACCATCTTCCCAGTTGTGCTGAATATTTAATATAAACGGCCTCATCAGGAATGGGTTTACGCTGTGGGAACACGATATGATAGGTACTCGCTGCTGGCTTACCAAAAACGATAAAATCAAACACTCCCCCCTGAAATGTTTGGCCACTATCAAGCGGAAGCATCAGCTCATCATCTAAAATTTGAGTACCTCCAGAACGGCTTTGTAAAGCAAGTTCCCCTCTCATTATGCATGCTTGAGGCTCAGTTTCTACTAAGAAAAATACTCCATCGTTCTTCTGTTCATGGATAACTGAACAGTTTTGTGAATTGGCTAAATCAATCGTATTTGTTGTGACGTATATATTGACTCTTGTCACCACACTGAGGCCAGTTGGAGAGTTTAACTCTAAGCTCACCATCTGATTACCAGATGAAACTTGTGTAGGATCAAATACAAACTGGGACTGTTCGTTTGACAAATTCACCACACCTTCGCTCGCTTGCCAAGTATAGGTGAAACCACTTACGCTTCCTGTATCGATAAGCAGATATACAGTGACTAAACCTTCAGTATCTAATACGGTGTAAGTTTCGATGCCTGCTTGAAAAGGTTTTAATCTGATACTTGGCTCAGATGGCTGCTCTGTAATCGTCAATGAGTGTGTAAACTTCCCTCCAAGATTAACTTTATCTGATAGCTGAATGGTTAACGTTTCATCCCCCTCCATAATTCCGTCATCAAACGTAGTAAAATGAATATTAGCTAACTGTCCTTTTTCTAATCTAATGCTCTCAGACACGAGATCATGATCATCTTCATCTGTGTTGCCACTTAATAAATAGTTAATATCAAGTGGATAAATTGGAGAGTCGCCATTTAGATAAACCGCTAAACTAACCCCCTCCCCCTCTTGCACCTGAGTATCGCTTTCTATAGAGATCAACGGATGCACCCAAACTTTCTGACTCTGGCTCGATTTCCGTCCCCTAGCATCCTCAGCCATCCAAATTACATGGTGCTCTCCAGGCTGAAAAAAACTGCCTGATGACTTACTTACGCTGATGGGATTATTGAGACTGTCCATGGCCGTTGCAAACCCAAGGGACACTTGAGTCAATAAGCCTGTAGCATTGACCTCCACATCTGCCGGCACTAGGAGACTAGGTGGCAGGCCTAACTCAGGATTGTATGTGATTGAAACCTCGACCTTGGCCTTTGTAGTCAAGCCCCCAGTATCGACTATGCGATAACTAATAAGATCTTTCCCAACAAAATCTATCGGTGCCAGATACTCAAGTTTATCATCTAAAATGTTAACCTCGCCTAGAACAGCGCTTACCTCTTCAATGGTTATGATATCGCCATCATCGGGATCTGTGTCATTAACGAGAACATCAATGACACCAGTCTCCCCTTCAATGAGAGTGAATATATCATGGGTCGCAATAGGGGCATCGTTGATATCGATAACCCTAAGTTCAAATACAGCACTTTTTGCCACTCTCTCTTCAGAATCCGAAACATGGAAAATAATGCCTGAATATTCTCCAACATCCTGATTTGTTGGCGTCCCATCTATCTGACCTGTTGAGATATCAAGATCCAGCCACTCGGGCAAATTTTCGGTCCAATATATAAATGGCGCCTTCCCTCCAATCCGAGACTGCATTATCAAGAGATGCTCATCTTGTAAGACTGTACCAGAGACTTGAGTATCTAAACTCAGTAGTAAAGTATCGACAACAAATGCACTAACGTTCAAAGGTTCAGACACATTTCCCGCGGCGTCCTTTACGCTTATACGACAATGGCTGTAACTGCCATTTTCCAACTCATTAAAGGTAATCACATTCGTGCCGCTCACTGCCATAGAGGTGACTGAGCTGCAGCTGCCAGTATAGCTAATGCTGCCCGCCTCGCTGCTACTAAAGCTGTAACTTGGAGTAGTGTCCATGGCGGGGGTGGAGACAGCAGAGGTCTCTGTCAGCGTCGGCCCACCAGTATCTATCTCAAATGGACTCACCGTCAGTAGATTGGAAAGATTACCCGCAGCATCGGTCACGCGAATTTGGCAATCGCTGTAGCTCCCCTCATTCAAAACATTAAAGACGATCCCATTGGTACCGCTTATCGCTGCTGAGGTGGTAGAGTTGCAACTGCCGGTATAGTTGATACTGCCCGCCTCGCTGCTGCTAAAACGGTAACTTGGGGTATTGTCGGCAGCTGGCGTGACTACCGCAGTGGTCTCGGTTAACGTCGATCCTGTACTGTCGATCTCAAATACGCTGATACTGAGCAAGTTAGAAAGATTACCCGCTGCATCTGCCACTGTGATTTTACAATCGCTGTAACTGCCGTCACTGAGTGCATTAAACGTAACTGTATTTGTACCGCTTGCAGCTACTGAACTGGCCGAACTGCAACTCCCTGAATAACTAATACTGCCCGCTTCACTGCTACTAAAACGGTAGCTTGGCGTATTGTCGGCAGCTGGTGTGACTACCGCAGTGGTTTCGGTTAACGTCGGCCCTGCGCTGTCGATCTCAAATACGCTGATACTGAGCAAGTTAGAAAGATTACCAGCAGCATCTGCCACTGTGATTTTACAATCGCTGTAACTGCCATCACTGAGAGCATTAAACGTAATGGTGTTCGTGCCGCTCACAGCAACAGACGTTGGCGAGCTACAACTGCCTGAATAGGCAATATTGCCCGCCTCTGTACTGCCAAAACGGTAACTTGGGCTGTTATCGGCAGCTGGTGTGACTACCGCAGTGGTTTCGGTTAACGTCGGCCCTGCGCTGTCTATCTCAAAAGCGCTGACGCTAAGCAAGTTGGATAGATTACCAGCAGCATCCGTCACTCTAATTTTACAATCGCTGTAACTACCATCACTGAGTGTATTAAACGTAATGGTGTTCGTGCCGCTCACAGCAACAGACGTTGGCGAGTTACAACTGCCTGAATAGGCAATATTGCCCGCCTCTGTACTGCTAAAACGGTAACTTGGGCTGTTATCGGCAGCTGGCGTGGCTACCACAGTGATCTCGGTTAACGTCGGCCCGGCACTGTCTATCTCAAAAGTACTAACGCTGAGCAGGTTAGATAGATTACCTGCTGTATCTGTCACTGTGATTTTACAATCGCTGTAACTGCCGTCACTGAGTGAATTAAACGTAACTGTATTTGTACCGCTTACCGTCACTGAACTAACCGAACTGCAACTCCCTGAATAACTGATGCTACCCGCTTCACTGCTGCTGAAACTGTAACTAGGCGTACTGTCCATCGCCGGTGTTGTTACTGCACTAGCCTCACTTAATGACGGAGCTATATTATCAACCACAAGCCCCGTGGTTTCTCCTGTATCACTATTACCAGCCAAATCTGTCACAGAAACAACATCGTTACTTATCGAAATATTCCCCCCCCCAGAACCAACAGTGCCACTGCATGACACTGTATTACTTGCTGTCACAGGCGCAGGTAAGCAATTCATATTTGTGACCGTCACAATCGAGCCTGTTTCAACTGCGCTGCAGGTCGTTGTTATACTTGTTGTATTTTGAGCTGGGTTTGGACTACTGGTGCACATAGGTGTTGGCGGAGATGAAGTATCAACTTGTACGAGTAAACTGGGGGAGTGGGTCGATTCATCACCTGAAAGAGTGTCTGTATAACTAATATTATGATCCCCATCAGCCAATACACTCGCGTTAAGGTTCTCAACTCCCGTAGCGGTACAGACTTGAGTAGCAATACTAGAATCAGTGGCAGGATTATCCGAATAGAGCGTAATGGTATTACCAATATTGCTACAAACCACATCGAAACTCGGGGTATTATCTGAAGTAATATTATCGGTCGTCACAGACCCAGTGTCTGAACTTAAACGAAGATCAGGGATAATCGACGGCGCCACTGGAGTGCAGTATTGTCCGCCGTCTGTAATAACCCAAGAGTCTGAGGCGACCATATTTGCCCTCGCCGTTCTCCCACTACAATATTGCGAGTTACCACCACTAAATAACACACCACTTTGTAAAACTTGAGCATCGAATCCTGTTAACAGGGCATCATAATTTCCCTTAGATAGCGTTACACCTGAAAACATAAGATTCATACTGGTTACCGCGGCAACCTCCCAACTTGCTAAATTTTGATCAAAGCTGGTGGCATCACGTAATATAGCTACCATTACAGTCACTTTATTGGTATCCCAAGTACTGATATCACGATTAAATGACGTAGCATCATCGAACATAAATGACATGTTAGTCACTTTGGCTGTATCCCAGCTACCAATGGGCTGATTAAAACTCGTCGCCCCCTGAAACATAGATAACATGCTGGTCGTAGCGCCTGTGTCCCAAGTAGAGATATTTTGATTGAAAGCAATCGCATTATTAAACATGGCCTGCATGGTAAATATTTTCGATGTGTCCCAACTGCTTATATCCTGATTAAATGCATTCGCGCCATTAAACATATCCAAGGTATTTGTTATGTTGGAAGTATTCCAATGCCCTATTGACTGATTCATCGAAGTGGCGCCGCGAAACATCGCCCTTAAACTGGTAACATTCGTCAACACGGGTGCGTCGGAGGCTGGAACCGTTAAATTGCTCGCGCCATAGAAGGCATCTTGCATGCTCATCCAGACACCACTTCCCCACTGGTCGACAGAGAGAACTTTCGCTTTGTCATCGACATTATTAAAATAGATACGCGGAAAACTTCCCCGAATGCGTATGGTATAAGTGCCTGCACTGCTAAAATCATGAGTGACAGCCCCTACCAACCCCAGTTCATCAAACTCACCGTCATTATCCCAGTCCACATCATAGGAGTACCCGATTCCTGATGTTGGGATCGTGATCGACGTACTGTTTGAGCTGCCACTATTATCAGTCTTCCATGTAGTAACGAAATGCATATCAGGACAACTCTTCCCCCCGTCTGTTATTGTCCAGCTGTCACTAGCAATCATATTGCTTCTTTGTGACTCGCCATTACAATACTTGGAGTTACCACCATCAAAACTGACCCCGCTCTGTAGACTTTGAGCGTTCCAACCAATAAGCAGGGCGTCGTAATTTGTCGTGGTGAGTGTGACGCCTGAAAACATATTGCCCATGCTCGTTACACTGGATACATTCCAACTACTGACATCTGGATTTGCTGAGGTGGCACCATGAAACATATCATCCATAATTATCACCGAGCTAGTATCCCAACTGCTCACACTTGGATTTGCGGAGGTCGCGTTAAAAAACATACTATCCATCGTGGTGACATTGGCTACATTCCAATTGCTGACATCTGGATTTGCGGATGTTGCACCTAAGAACATAAATGACATATCCCAAACAGCAGTAATATTCCAACCATTGACATCAGGATTTGCGGAAGTTGCCCCACTGAATATGGATCTCATTGTCGTCACCGAAGAGGTATCCCAACTACTGACATCAGGATTAGCAGATGTAGCAGCAAAAAACATGGCATACACGGTGGTGACGGCAGAGGTATCCCAACTACTGACATCAGGATCTGCAGATGTCGCGCCATTAAACATGGATCTCATATTGATAACCGCAGAGGTATCCCAACTACTGGTATCTGGGTTAGCAGATGTCGCATCCAAAAACATTGTCTTCATATTGGCAACCGCAGAGGTGTTCCAACTACTGGTATTCGGATTCGCAGCCGTTGCACCACTAAACATAGAGCGCATTGTCGTCACCGAAGAGGTATCCCAACTACTGGTGTCAGGATTGGCTGATGTTGCACCATGAAACATGCCATACATGTTGATAACAGCTGAGGTATCCCAACTACTCACACTTGGGGTCGCAGATGTCGCTCCATGAAACATCCACTTCAAGTTTGTCACCGCTGAGGTATTCCAAGCGCTAGTGTTAGGGTTGGCTAAACTGGCACTGTTCAACATCGAAGTCATAGACGTTGTAACTGAGAAATCCGGCGTATCGGTTGCAGGAAATGTGAGATTTACAGCACCGTAAAAGGCGCTATCCATACTTGTCCACTTCCCGGTTCCCCATTGTTGAACGGTAAGTAATTTATCTTTGTCGCCCCCGTTATTAAAATATATTCGAGGAAACCCTGTGCTGGCACCCGAGTTATCTTCAACCCTAACTGTATAAGTACCTACACCGCCTAAAGAAGTATAATCACAAGTATAATCAGCAGTTTGAGCCGTAGCTTCATCGGTGCCGTCGTTATCACAATCTATGTTGTAATTGTATCCGGTTCCTGTGGTAGGAAGAGTGAACTGAACATCTGTGGAGTTGCCGGTATTATCTGACTTTATCGTGATAACAAAATCATCCAGCGTAGCTGAAAGGATCGGTAAACTGAGTAAACATAAACTTAATGCCTCTACCGCTAAAACAAGGCGTAAGAGGAGTGTACCTAAAGAGATAAATCTAACTTTCATACCATCAAGCCTCATTAAAATTTACATGAGTCTTTATTAGTTTAGCTCTATATTGATAATGCCTATTTTATTTTCCTTCCGCGTCAACATCGCTTTTAGATTGACTAAAACGGAACCTGTTGTGACAAATCTGTCACAACAGGTTCTTAAAATATATGAATCTCTATGGCCAACATCCTTTGATCTAAACTATTTAGGCAGAGAGGCTTGGTGAGCCTGAATAAACTCATCCATCTGCATTTGAGCCCGCAGCTGAGCACTCGCTAAGGTGTCATCAACACCCATGGTTTCGACGACTTCGTAATAACACTTAATCTTAGGCTCTGTTCCTGAAGGTCTGACAATCACCCTAGCGTCTCCTTCGAGTCTGTAAATAAGCACATCACTACTCGGCAAATCGATACGCTCGACACTACCATCGGCGAAACGGCGTTCACCGCAGCTGATATCATCAACAGAGATAATATTACGGCCCGCTATTGTTACTGGCGGATGATCACGCAAATAAGCTCCTATATTGGGAGTTGCTGGCTGCAGAGCAATGCTCACCTGATCATTAAGATGGAAACCGTGCTCTTTATAGATATCGGCTAATCTATCCCAGATCGTTTCGCCCTTACTGGCAAGTTCACTGGTTAATTGGGCAAATGCGACCAGTGCTGATAAGCCATCTTTATCCCACACCATGTCACCACATGTATAACCAAGCGCCTCTTCGTAAGCAAACAGGAAACGACTGTCTGAGGTTTGTTCTGCCAAAGCCACATTCATTAGCCACTTAAAACCTGTCAAAGTGGTTATGCACCTAGCACTTAAGCTAGCGGCTACTTTCGATAATAAACTCGATGACACAATCGTGGTACAGGTTAACCGTTGCTCTTTAGACGCATGAGTTAATAGATAGTGACCGAATAACACCCCGACTTGATCGCCGGTCAACATCTGGTATTCAGCGCTAGATTGGCTACCATCAATATCAGGCTTACGCACAGCAACAGCAAATCGATCCGCATCGGGATCGTTAGCACACGCCAATATGGCATTATACTTTTTCGCTTCAGCGACCACTAAATCCATCGCCCCTTTCTCTTCGGGGTTAGGGAAACTCACCGTAGGAAAATCACCATCAGGCTCACGTTGAGCAGCAACCGAATAAACCTTAGTGAAACCTGCATCTTTTAGCACAGTTTCAGCCATATCAGCGCCGACACCATGCATCGCCGTATAGGCCAAGCTCACCAATTCTGGACTAGTGTGATTTTGTAATACTTCGGCATTTTTGATCCCTTGACGATAGGTCTGATAGAAATCATCTTCGAGCAAAATCAAAGTGCCCATAGCCTTTGCTTTTTGCAGATCCATTAACTCGATAGGTTTACTGAGTGACTCATCTGCTGCCTTATTCACACAGGCTGCGATACCTGAATCATGCGGCGGAATAATCTGTGCGCCGTTCCCCCAATAGACCTTATAACCATTATATTGTGGTGGGTTATGACTCGCTGTAACGACGACTCCTGCTGCAGCCCCGAAATGCAACACACCAAAAGCAACAAGAGGCGTAGCGGCTACCTTACTGGTCAAATAAACCTTAATTCCCATGGCAGTCAGTACGCCCGCGGCATCATAAGCAAATTGCTTGGAATCATGGCGACCATCGTAACCGATGATGACACCGCGAGAATCGAGATCACTCACCTGAGCTTTTAAGTAGCTTCCGAGGCCTAATGTGGTCTGCTGCACTACAAACCGATTCATCCCCATGGGGCCCGCGCCCACCTCGCCTCTTAACCCAGCGGTACCAAAAGCCAGCCTTCCAGCAAAACGCTTAGCAAGTTCAACGTCATCCTTGCTATCGATCAAGCTCAAAAGCTCCTGTTTTGTACGGGGATCGGGATCAGCCTTAATCCAATTATTCACTCTAAGCTGTAATTGTGTGTTCATGTTCTCACTCCAATGCGACCCAACAAAGTAAAAGAGGATGTTAGGCGAGTTGAAAATCATTAGTATTACTCCCAGATCCTCAATAGAACAAGTAAATTTGCACTATTTTTGCAGCATTTTATTTAATCGTTCAAGTGCAACAGCGCTGGCTTTGAGCGTTAATCTCATGCCGTGTTCATGATATTCCTCTTCTATGACCTGCATCTTACTGTGAATTTCACCCATGATACCGCTGGCCGTATAAGGGATATTAAAACATACTGTACACATCTGCTCCGAGATAAAATCTTGTATAGCTTGATGCACTAAAGTGATGTCATTAGGATCACGCGTGGAGATCTGCAATGCATTGGAAAACTCACTGCTTAACACTTGTTGCTCTGCTTGGGTTAAGCAGTCAACTTTATTAAGCAGCAATAAGCGATTATTAGCGTCAAGGTTTAACTGCTGTAATGCGCCATCAACAACGTTAAGCTGCGTTCTAAAATCTTTATCACTTGCATCCACAACATACAAAAGCAATGTCGCATCTTTCGCTTCCTCTAATGTGGAATGAAATGAAGCAATTAAATCGTGCGGGAGTTTGTTAATAAACCCAACCGTATCCGAGATTAAAATTCGAGGTTGAGTCAGCGGCGATAAAGCCCGCACTGTGGTATCTAAAGTGGCAAATAGCTTATCTTCAACCAATACATCTGAACCCGTCAAACCGCGCATTAAGGAAGATTTGCCAGCATTGGTGTACCCAACTAAAGCCACACAAGGTGTTTCAACACGACTACTACGTTGTTCCTGCATCACCTCTTGAGCTTTTTTTAGCTCACGCCTCAATTCCGCTTGCTTGTCTCGAATCTTGTGACGTTCAATGGCCAAGAGACTCTCACCCTCACCCCGACCGCTTTGACGTTCGCGATCACCACTATGTTCGCTGCGCAATCTAGGCGTTAGATAATTTAATCGTGCCAACTCAACCTGTAATCGTGCCGTTCGCGTACTGGCATGACGGCTAAAAATTTCAATGATGATGCCGGTTCGGTCGAACACTTCAACACCCAATATTTGCTCAACATTACGCAACTGCATTGGACTGAGCTCACAATCAAACACAACAACATTGGCATGAAGTTGAGTTTTAGATACCGTTAAAAATTCGTTCAATTCTTGTTCATCAATGTTCGCCAAGGAATCGGTTTGCTCAGCATCATCAAGTTCACCCGTCATTCTAGCCAACTCCTCGAGCTTACCAGCACCTAAAACTGACAAGCGCTTAATTGAATTCTGCTTCTGTGTTTGAGTGGCAAAAACAGTAAAACCCAGCGTACCGACTAAACGTCCCAATTCGGCTAATGAGCTATTAATATCATTTGTTTTTGCATTAGGTGTGCGAATTGAGATTAATAATGCACGAGTATCTGCTTGTTCAATGATCGTTGACATAGTGACTCAGTAGTTAAGAAAGTAGTATTCACTGTTTTAGATCCTACGCTTTTCTATACGAAAGAAAAGAAAACCAAGCTGCAAACGAACACAGAACAAGCAGTTCAGTGAACATAGGCTTAAAGAAAAGGCGTCATATTTACCTGAGAACAGGAAACTCATCAGTCATTTTTTGATATATTTTTAATGCTATGGTCTTAAAACCATCAGAAGTTGGGTGTATCTCATTTAACCATTCACTTTTTCCATTCAATGTTCCCTTTGAATCAACAACAATAAACTTATCTCTGTGACCACTGATACTTAATATCTCATCGCCTATTCTTTCCATAAATATTTTAATCACACCAACTTGCAACTCCTCCTTAATATTAACCTCGTCCATGAACCTTTTCATCCAGGCTTTTGTTTTAATCAATCCTCCTAAAAAATGCCCACCTACTAATGACGGAAAAGGATAATCGTAGGTATGAGTGATGACTATCGTGTCAGGACTATAGTGATCGCGAATATCTAAAAGCTCCTCATAAGCCAATCCTATTTGTTTTATTTTACGGTCTAATCTTGGGATATTTACACATTGCTCAGCTGTGGTATAAGAAGCACCATCACGGTTTATAAATCGTTCAAAATCATTCTGCCCAACAACATCGTTACCTCCACCACTAAACAATAATAGATCGATTGGTTTTCTATTACTCCTCCTTGTATGCCACCTAAGTAAATTAACCAATTGATGTTTCTGTTTGCCTGACACCATATCAACAGCTTCATCGCCATTAGAAGCCATAGAGTAAAAATTAGCTTTACCACGGGTCCATTGACTAATATGACTGATTAAATTTGATGGTTTACCAGCAATAAGCCACTTGGGCGGATAGGCAAACCAAGAGTCACCTTCACTGACGATATTAAGTCGTTCAGGAAACCTAATTCTCATCTGTGTAAACTCTTTGCTATTGAACGTCTTACTTTTTCTTCTTAAGCGAGCAATATTATTTCTAGATTTTGGCATAATTAGCTTCTCCTTACAGTGGCATCTACAACACATAGACAATGTTAATTTTACAAATCAACGTTACATATGGCGCGCTTTTAATCAACAAAACACGTAAGCTTGAGGCTCAGTTTTTTCAAAGAAACTGAAAATAGTAATGACGAAAAGATGATTTAGTACGACTTGGTTAAACTTAAAAGATCACAAAAAAAACTAGCAATAACTTCCAACAAAAAGGACAAAACCATGAGTTTAAAACGACTCTTAATACCTATTTTAACCCTGCTATCAGCCTGTACAGCATCGACATCATTTCAATCAACGGATCCTGACGTTACTTTGAAGGTTAATAAGACAAAAGCAATAGTATTGAGTGAGCCATCAGCGCAGACTTATAAAACCACCTCTTTTGGACAGTATGTATTTAAAGCAAGTAAAGAGGGGGAGGAGTCTATGTATGGTCTTATTCCACTGAAATTTAACGGTGGGTACCTTGCGGCAGATATATTGTTCTTTGCTCCAGCAATGTTCTTTAACTTACGTGAAGTCTACCCCTATTATGAGTTTGATATAAAGAATGGAGTTGTACGCTATAAAAAGAAAGACACTGACCCGTGGCACACATATACCGCAACCGAAGCTGAAGTTAAGCGAGCACAAATATATTTTGATAGTGAAAGTTAACTTCAAAAAATTTCATCATCCGAATTAACAATCTAATGTCAGACGTCAGAAGTGAAAAAGGGCCGAAAGGCCCTTTTAAATCAATCTGGGTATTATCCTGATTGGGGTTTAATATACGCCTTGTGCTTTCATTGCATCAGCAACTTTGACAAAACCGGCAACGTTAGCACCCAACTCATAGTTAATATGATTATCTTCACGGCCATATTGCTCACAAGTTGCATGGATAGAGTACATGATATCCCGTAAGCGTAGATCCACTTCATCACAACTCCAGCCCAAACGTTGTGCATTTTGACTCATTTCAAGGCCTGAAGTAGCAACACCGCCCGCGTTAGCCGCTTTACCCGGTGCAAACAGAACTTTTGCTTCGTGTAACACAGTAATCGCTTCTGCCGTGCTTGGCATATTGGCACCTTCAGCGACTAATTGTACGCCATTGGCTATCAACATCTGTGCATGTTCTGCGTGTAACTCATTCTGAGTAGCACAAGGCAGAGCAACATCAGCAGCAAACTGCCATGGGGTTCCGTCAGTCACATATTCCAGACCCATTTCATAGGCATAGTCTGCGACTCGTCCGCGACGCTGGTTTTTGATCTCCATCAACTTAACCAGTTTCTCGGTGGTGAAACCTGCGGGGTCCCACACCACACCGCTAGAGTCCGATGCCGTAATGACTCTAGCTCCCATTTCAATGGCTTTTTCGATGGCGTACTGAGCCACATTGCCAGAACCGGATACGGCAACCGTTTTTCCTGCCAATGTTTCACCTTTAGCCTTGAGCATCGCTTCAACAAAGTACAACAAACCATAACCGGTAGCCTCAGGACGGATCAAGCTACCACCAAAAGACAATCCCTTACCGGTAAATACGCATTCAGCACTGTTAGTCAACTTTTTCATCATACCGGTCATATAGCCCACTTCTCGAGCTCCAACACCGATATCACCAGCAGGTACATCGGTATTGGCGCCTAAGTGACGGTGTAGTTCAAACATTAACGCCTGACAGAAGCGCATGACTTCGCCTTCGCTCTTGCCCTTAGGATCAAAGTCACTCCCCCCTTTACCGCCGCCCATTGGCAGCGTAGTCAGGGCATTTTTAAAGGTCTGTTCAAAGGCCAAAAACTTGAGCACAGATTGATTAACAGAAGGATGGAAACGCATCCCCCCTTTGAAAGGACCAATGGCAGAGTTATGCTGGATCCGAAAAGCACGGTTGATCTGCACTTTTCCTTGGTCATCGACCCAAGAAACACGAAACTGAATCAGGCGTTCGGGCTCAACGAGACGTTCTAGAATGCCTGCATTTAAATATTCAGGATGTGCAGCCACAAAAGGCCAAATAGAGGTTAATACCTCTTTTACGGCTTGCAAGAATTCAGGTTGGTCAGGGTTACGAACGGCAACAGTGGAAAGAAAACTGTCGAGAGTCATCTCTGCGATCATTTGGTGCTCCAGGATATACAAGGTATTAAGATTTCAACTATTTGGAATGCACTAGGCAAACCCACAGTTATATTCTGGTGCTGTTTATATCAGGAGTGGTTACTTAATGAATATAAGAGTTTATTAAACCTGTGTGCTTCATCAACAAAACTGAACACTTTATCCTTAGTCTGTGATGATTTGACAATAACCCCCCCCTTTAAAATGAGGAATCACCAATTCATCATGGAATATACTCTATGAAAAATCCCCTTTCCAGAGAATTAAAAAATAAACATATGCCGCGGATAAACATTCAAATATTTACAAACAAACTAAGATTGTTTTATTTATCCCCTTGGATCTCTTTTTGTAGATCTTTAAGTGCGTCTAAAATCGTCATAAATTTCATTCCAAACGGGGTCACTTTGTACTCGACTCGCGGTGGGATCTCCGGGAAAGAGCATTTCTCTAAAATCCCAAACTCAAGGTTTCGCTTCAAGCATTGATTAAGTACTTTTGTGGTTAAGCCATCGACACTGCGCACCATCTCACCAGGTCGATTAATGTCGAGCGCGAGTAGTTCATATACGGTCAGAGACCATTTACAGCCCACTATTGTTTCTACCATACGCGCACTGTCACTGGGTCCGACTACTCGTTGTTGAAAATTAGCAATTTCTTTCTCTTTTAAAGTCATAAAGATGTACCAAAAAGTACCTAGTAAACCAAATAGTGCTTACTTTTATTGTCTATCGATGAGTCTTAAGGTTATCACATCAAACGGCAATTTATGTCGATGCCAGAGTATTCACATTATTAAGATAAGGTTAATTATGACTTTTACACATACAGGTTTAGCACTCATTATCGGTGGCTCTAGTGGAATGGGCTTAGCAACAGCCAAGCAATTGATCAACGCCAATATAGAGGTAGTGATTATCGGTAATAACACTACCAAACTTGAAAAAGCTGTCATTGAGTTGAACCAGTTAAATAGGGCGAAAGCATCCGGTATCCAAGCCGATCTATATCAATCAAGCCATGTGCAACGCATTCTTGAATTTATTGAACGAGATTCGACCCACATAAGCTACTTGGTTAATGCTGCTGGGTACTTCAAACCTAAACCATTTATTGAACACACTGAAAGTGATTATGAGATCTATATGGGATTAAATAAAGCCAGCTTTGTCATCTCTCAAGCCGCTGCCAAGAATATGATCAACAACGGTGGAGGCAATATCGTTAACATAGGCTCCATGTGGGCAAAACAAGCCATAAAAGCGACCCCCTCATCAGCATACTCGATGGCGAAGGCGGGACTTCATGCCTTGACCCAGCATATGGCCATGGAACTTGCTGATTTTAATATCAGAGTCAATGCTGTCTCACCGTCAGTAGTCAAAACGCCCATCTATGAGGCCTTTATCGACCCGGATCAGATGGATGATGCATTAGCCAGTTTCAACGGGTTTCATCCCATAGGCAGAATTGGCACTCCGACCGACATCGCCAACAGCATCAACTTCCTGCTCAGTGATGAAAGCAGTTGGATCACAGGGGTAATATTGGACATAGATGGCGGCGTCATGGCTGGACGCAATTAACTTTATTTATATGGAGATAATAGAACGCTAGAAAGAGTGTTAACCCCATCATATAAGTCAATACAGCAACTTCATTTAGTTGCTGTATTGACTTGCAAGGAAGTCCAAACAATTGCACCAATCCGCCGAGAATTGAGCTCGCACAAAGCCTTCTAAAAAAGCATCTTCACGTTGTTGAGGTATACAACAAGAAATAGTGTAAACTTGCCCCCCTATCAAATACCGCCAGAATATTTTAATCTGTCTATGAGCCAAACACTTTCTCACCATAAAATTGAATGCCACGTCACGGTTACCTCAAGTGAGGACAATGCCGCTTCGCTACTTTCCAATGAAAGTCAGTTATCTAAGCAACTGATCAAGCAGGCCATGACAAAAGGGGCTGTTTGGCACACTCGTGGGCAAAGTACATCACGTCTTAGGCGCGGCAAGAAATCGCTTAAAATTGGCGATGAATTACACCTCTATTACAATCAAGAAGTACTTGAACATCAAGTCGATGACGCTGAGTTGATCGCCGATTTGGATCAATACAGTTTGTGGTACAAACCTTATGGCATGCTATGTCAGGGCTCGAAATGGGGCGATCACACCACCATCAATCGCTATGCAGAAACCCGCCTCACTCCGGACAGACCCGCTTTTATCATTCACCGTTTAGACAGAGCTGCAACAGGACTTGTGCTGATCGGACACAGTAAAGGAATGACAGCAGCATTAGCGAAACTGTTCGAAGTCAGAGCATTAGATAAATATTATCAAGTGATTGTTGAAGGCAACTTTGCAACTCTAGCTCCTGATAACGAGTCTAATCAATCAGTGACTATCGCAACCGATGTAGATGGCAAGTCAGCGTATTCACATGCAAAGCTTATTCGCTATGACGCCGAGCAAAACCGCTCATTAGTGCAAGTGAAAATAGAGTCAGGCCGTAAGCACCAGATCCGTATCCATATGGCTTCTATCGGCTACCCGGTTGTCGGCGACAGGCTACATGGCACAGCGCAAGAGTCAGAGATAAATCTGCAGCTCACCTCCTGTTACCTTAAATTCCCTTGTCCGATAACGGGTGAAATTAAAGAGTTTGAACTGCCAGAGCAATTACGACCTAAATTGTGATTACTGGAGTAAACCTAAACGCTTCATACACAAACGCCTTCATCTGAAGGCGTTTGCAATCTCATCATAATATCGTCGAATCGTTAAACTGAAACTGGCCAACTCTCAGCTTCTATGGCTGCTAAAGCTCTAGCTGCACGTTGCAGTGCTGGTAAAAAATGCAGTGCACTTTCAGGCTTTAAACGCATAATGGGTGCTTGTATTGCTAAACCTAAATTAGAGCGGCCCGAAGGCGTCGGAACCAGTACAGCAACACATAATAACCCAGGTAAAAATTCTTCATTGTCGATGGCGTAACCTGCATGTTTTACGTTGTCAATCTCAGCTTCCAACGCATTGATATCGACAATGGTTTTCTCTGTGTATTGGGTCAATGTCGCGTGTGCCAATAATCTTTTTCGCTGAGAGGGACTCATCTCAGACAAAAACAGTTTGCCGCTCGCTGAGCAATGAACAGGCACTCTGGAACCTGAATGTAGATAGAACCTCAGTGGAGCAGCGGTTTCAATCCTGTCGAGGTAAACGATTTCACCACCAGACAGAGCGGTGATATTACAACTCTCGCCGACATCATCGACAAGCTGACGCAAAACAGCTCGTCTTGCACTGTGGGTGGTATTATTCAACAATAGTTGCTCTGCCAGTCGGCGAAGTCTGCCGCCAGTACTGTAATGACGTTCATCGCCATCACGTTGAATAATGCCAGCAGCTTCAAGTTGTTGCAGCATTCTATGTACAGTGGGTTTAGGCAATCCGGTCTCTTCGACTAACCCCTGTAACGAAAAAAACTCATCTCTTTGCGCAATAACTTCAAGCAATGAAAAAAGACGCAGCGTCGGCGTATCGCCATTGACTCGAACAGCGTTAGGTTGATCACTTTGAGAGTCTTTCATATATCCCCATTATTATTTGTCACAGATGAGAGCCTTAGATTATAACGATTTTTTTTAAGAATTCATTGACGTTAATGACATATAACGCATATTATCACAAATAAATTACAATTATTGGAACTTTACGTCTCGTTTATTTAAAGCGTCAATTGTATTTGATATCTTATGCAAAAACACTAAGTGCCTATTTTAAAATAAGTTCAGAGAAAGGATTGCCATCTCACCGCAACCACAAGAAGAAAATGAATATGAAAGTGATCAGCCGAATAATAGAGCAAGCACGTCAATCTCCACGCACCATCGTCCTATGCGAGAGTGATGATCTGCGCATTGTTCAAGCCGCCTTACGCGCCACTCAAGAAGGGATCGCTAACATTATCCTAGTGGGTCAACTCACTAAAATTATTGAGCTTATTAATGATGATAAGGCCATTAACGTACTCGATAAAATCGCCATCATCGATCCAGAATACTCTTCGCTTGTGGATGATTTTAGTCAGGTATTATGGGAAAAAAGAAAACATAAAGGCATGACTTTAGAGGCGGCAATACAGGAAGTTAACAAGCCCCTTTGTTTCGCAAATCTATTAGTGGATCTTGGCTATGCACATGGATCTGTTGCCGGTGCCGTCAATAACACCGCCGATGTGGTCCGCAGTGCGATTCAAGTGATTGGTGTCAGCCCTGAAGCTAAGCTGGTTTCGAGCTTTTTCCTGATGATCATGTGCCAGCCATTTCATCAACTCAAAGGTGGCATGATCTTTTCAGATTGTGGTTTGGTTATCGAGCCAAGCGCAGAGGAGTTGGCAAATATCGCCATTGCTGCAGCCCATAATGCTCAAGCCCTGCTTGGTGAAGAGCCCAAAGTAGCCATGCTTTCATTCTCGACCAATGGCAGTGCTAAACACTCGGCTGTCGACAAGGTGGTTCATGCCTCAAATTTAATCAAAGCCGCAATGCCTGACTTAGCCATCGATGCAGATGTTCAACTCGATGCGGCGATTGTCGCCGATATAGCTGAGAAAAAAGGACCTAACTCTAAAGTAAAAGGTCAATCCAATGTGCTTATTTTTCCTAACTTAGAGGCGGGAAATATCGGCTATAAACTGGCAGAAAGAATGGCTCAGGCCACGGCTATTGGCCCTTTACTTCAAGGGTTAGCAAAACCTGCCAATGATCTCTCTCGGGGTTGCAACGCCAACGACATCTTTTTAGTCATCGCTGTGACAGTGGTTCAATCTCAAGCATTGGACAATACAAGCCTAGAGCAAAACAATCAGCTCACTCCTATACCTGAGCGATGAATCACAGAGCGCACTATGACAAGCATCCTCATTTTACTGTTACTGATCATCGTGATCGGCACCTATTTTCAAACCTCGACAGGTTTTGGCCTCGGGATCATAGTCACTGGCGCGGCAACCGCATTAGGGCTTGCCGACCTTAGCTTTATCGCCGCGGTGGTCAGCTTGATAACATTAGTCAATTGCGCCTTCTCTCTGCCTGGCAGTATTAAGCAACTCGATTGGCGCGCAGTCTACGTGACAGGGATCGCCGTTATTCCAGGGGTCATTATCGGGGTGGTAATACTCACTTACTTAAGTGATTTCGCAACTCATGTTTTACAGCTACTTCTAGGGCTAATGATCATCATCAGTGGCATAAGTTCTATTCTCGGCACAAAAAATAGCGAGCTAAAAACACGCAGCAATGATGCCAGCTTCTTTATCAGTGGTCTTGCCTCTGGTTTTACCGGTGGTTTATTTGGTATGGCTGGCCCGCCACTGGTATTTCATTTTTATCGCCAACCCTTTCCAATGATGACAATTCGCAACATGCTACTGCTGTTGTTCGCCTGCACTTCTGCCACCCGTAGCGGTTTCCTCGCTTACCAAGGTCTGCTTACCTCAGAGGTATTAATGCTATCCGCATTGGCTCTGCCTTTAGTATCGGCAACCACCTTACTGGCTCGACGTTATCCTCCGCCATTAAGCGCCGATGCGATGCGTTATCTAGTATTTGCGCTTTTAATGTTACTTGGAGGGTACCTATCAATCTCAGCAGTATTCGATTTGCTATAACGAGCTCAATTACTGTCATCGCTTAGTTTTAGTGATCGCCTCTATCAGCCTATTAAACAATGCAACATCAAGTTCTTGCTCAAGATCGATAGCGAGGTTGTTTGGATAATAAGCGCTCAGATCAATACCCACCCCCAAACCTATCACCTCAACCCCTAACCCTTGTTGAGCCGATACGACATCCTTGAGGTGATTATCAAGATAAAAAGGAGTATTGGCCTGATTGGTTGCTGTATCCATAGGGCTACCATCAGAGATAACTACCAAAATTTTTCTACTTGCTTCTTGAGCCAAGAGCCGTTGACTTGCCCATTGCACCGCTTCGCCATCTATTCCTTCACGAAAGAGATCCAGTTTTAGCATGGACGCTAACCCAAGCCGCGCCCGTCGCCAGCTTTGATCACAATGTTTAAATATCAAATGCGACACCGGATTCAAGCGACCGGGATTGGGTGGGCAAGCCTGCCTGCGCCACTGTTTAAGCGCCTGTCCGCCATTCCAAGCCCCTGTTGTAAATCCCAGTACTTCGGTCGCAACACCAGCCATATCTAATGCGCGCACTAGAATATCCAGCATGAGTGCGATCTGATTGACATGGGTCTTCATGGAACCTGAACAATCGATTAGTAAATTGACATGACAATCAATAACAGGTGTGAGATGAGGCTGATAGAATAGATCGGTTTCACTCGGAGAACTGATTAATAGAGGTAAACGTCCTCCATCGATATAACCCTCATCTTTGGATGATTGCCAACCATTGATTTCAGGACGACTTAACTTTATCGAGAACTGACGTGCTAGCCGACTTAGATTAATCCTTTGCTGCAAAACAAGTTTATCTAAATGATGTCGATATTCTTGTAACAATTCAGCGCGAACCAAATTTGCAGGAAAGATAACTTTATCAAACTGTGTAGTGAAGACTTTATAGATCTGTTTCCCCTCAACAAGCCCAGCACTAAGCTTGGTAGCCGCCTTTGCCATCCCTCCTCCATCAGCACTTACCACATCGAGCAGTATGGTAAAACCTTTGACTGCTTCCCCTCTATTCGCGACTTGTTCATCGGGAGGTAAAACACTCTCTTCAGCAGCTATCATATCCTCGATAATGACGGCAAGTTGGAGCGCATAATCCCCATAGCGGCTTTGCGCTTGCCTGTGGCGACGCAGACCTGATAACAGAACTCCTATAACAGGTGCCAGAGCCGCTCGCGTGTGCTCAATTAGGCTTTCTGTTTCAGGTAACACCGCTGTTGCCATCAATCTTGCCCGTGTCACTTGAGCTAAGGTGTAGAGTAAAATCCCAACGGCTGTATCGGTTAGCCCTGAGTGATAAAAAGTCCGAGACCAGTGAGTAAATAAATCATCGATATTCATTCTCATCCCCGGCCACTGCTGTGGCAGCAAGCTTTCGACTCTCAGTTGCTCCAACACCTCAAACACCAATGCCGCTATTTGAGTGACGGGTTTTCGGCTTTGATGCAACTCGAGATCGGAATAGAGAAGTCGCAATGACAAGGCATCAATGCGGCCTCTATGATTGGAGTCGATTGCAGAGTATGCCGACCCCACTTGCTCCTTTTTTTGATCCGAATGTTGGCAATAAGCTTGCAGATGAGGGGCATAAAATGGCATGACTTGCGTGTCCTGATACAGCTTACCATCGCGATAAATGAAACGCTGTGCACCCCCAACTTGTTCAACAAGCTTACTGTTAAATGTATTTAGCAAAGAGGTGGCTACCCCATCTGATTTTTTATCTGGCATGTAAAATCACTCCATCAGCTTCATGATATTGCCTATTCAGTTAACATCAGTTCTTGTCCGAAACAGCGCTGAAAATATTCGGCAACCAGCTCTCTCTCCTGCTCGTCACATTTATTTAAAAATGAAAGCTTAAAAGCAAGACTGAGATCATCGAATATCAAGGTGTTTTCAGCCCAAGTGATCACGGTTCGAGGCGACATTAACGTCGAGAGTTCTCCCGCAACAAAGCCTTTTCGCGTCAAGCTGGCTAATGACACCATTGCATCCACTTTACTTCGATATTCACCCGTCAAATTAGTCACTTGATCTAACACCATACTGACCTCCTCTTCTTGAGGAAGGTAGTTGAGTGATGCCAAAATATTCCAGCGATCAATCTGGGCATGGTTCAGTACTTGAACGCCCCGATACATACCGGAAAAATCTCCCTGACCTATGGTATTCGCCGTGGCAAATAAGCGAAAATCAACATGGGGAGAGATCACTCTGTTCTTATCAAGTAAGGTCAGTTTTCCATCTCGCTCCAAAATACGTTGGATCACAAACATCACATCCGGCCGTCCTGCATCATATTCATCAAAAATAAGCGCAATGGGACGCTGAATAGACCAAGGTAAAATACCCTCTTGAAACTCCGTCACCTGCTTGCCCTCTTTGATGACGATGGTGTCTTTACCCACCAGATCTAATCGACTAATATTGCCGTCTAAATTAACTCGTAAACAGGGCCAGTTCAGCCTAGCTGCAACTTGCTCTATGTGAGTCGATTTACCCGTGCCGTGCATCCCTTGGAGCATCACACGCCGGTTATGTTCAAATCCAGCCAATATGGCCAGTGTCACCTCTTTGTTGAAGTGATACCCCTTATCGATCTCAGGCACATAAACACCGGGTTCCCGAAAACCTGTGACGATTAAGTCTGAATCGATATTAAACACCTCACGTACGTTCACTTCTACCTTATCCGCAGATTCAAAATGCTCGTTTACCCGTTCATTAGTCATATTTAGTCCACTCAACATTTTGTTTTAAAAACAGTTCCAATCCATATATTTAGAAAAGTCAGCTTAATAAACCAAGCTCAACCTCCCTTTGGTTTCCATGAAATTAACATGTAAATGCAGAAATCAGAACAAAAAGTACCATTTTTTATAATTAGTGTTTGACAGGATGTTTTATAGACAATAGTGTAGATAACGATCAATTAGTGGAACCTTTCATTCCATAAAACAATTTATTTGATAAGTATTCATTCAAGGAATTACTCGTTATGCGCAAACAAAATGACCGAGCAGTGGTTGAAGGTCCGACTAAGATGACACCATCAGAGGCCTTCGTAGAGACTATGGTTGCCAATGATGTGACAAATATATTCGGCATTATGGGATCTGCATTTATGGATGCCATGGATATATTTGCTCCAGCAGGTATCCGTCTAATTCCAGTAGTTCATGAGCAAGGTGCCGGCCATATGGCAGATGGTTTCTCTCGTGTATCGGGCACTCATGGTGTGGTAATAGGTCAAAATGGACCCGGGATCAGCAACTGTGTCACCGCCATCGCAGCCGCTTATTGGGCACATAGCCCGGTTGTCATTATCACTCCTGAAACAGGCACAATGACTCAAGGGTTAGGTGGATTTCAGGAATGTAACCAGTTACCTATGTTTCAAGAGTTCACTAAATATCAAGGTCACGTCACACATCCTCATCGCATGGCTGAATACACCGGCCGCTGTTTTGACCGTGCATTAAGTGAAATGGGACCAACCCAGCTTAATATTCCTCGTGATTATTTCTACGGTGAGAGCACCTATGATATCCCTAAGCCTTCACGTCTTGACCGAGGTCCAGGTGGCGAACAAAGCTTAAATAAAGCGGCAGATTTACTGGCGACAGCTAAATTCCCAGTGATTATTTCCGGTGGTGGTGTGGTCATGGGAAATGCCGTCGAAGAGTGTAAAGCATTGGCTGAACGCTTAGGTGCGCCAGTCGTAAACAGTTACCTGCACAATGACTCTTTTCCAGCAAGTCACGAACTTTGGTGTGGCCCATTAGGTTACCAAGGTTCAAAAGCGGCCATGAAGTTAATCGCACAAGCCGATGTAGTGATAGCACTTGGTTCACGCTTAGGCCCATTTGGCACCCTGCCGCAACACGGTATGGATTACTGGCCAAAAGAAGCCAAGATTATTCAGATCGATGCAGACAACAAGATGCTAGGTCTAGTGAAGAAAATATCTGTCGGTATTTGTGGCGATGCTAAAGCCGCCGCCATCGCACTCACTGAGCGTCTAGCAGGACGAACCTTAGATTGTGACGCCACGATTGCAGAGCGTAAAGACAAGATCTGCGCCGAGAAGATGGCTTGGGAAAAAGAGCTAGATGAATGGACTCATGAAACCGATGCATTCAGCTTAGACATGATCAAAGAAAATGCCGAAGAAACCCCCTTCTCAGGTGGTGAATACCTGCATCCTCGTCAGGTGCTTCGTGAACTTGAAAAAGCCATGCCTGAAGATGTCATGGTCTCTACCGACATTGGCAACATCAACTCCATCGCCAACAGTTATCTACGATTCGAAAAGCCACGAAGTTTTTTTGCTGCTATGAGCTTTGGTAACTGTGGTTACGCGTTCCCGACCATCATAGGCGCTAAAGTTGCTGCACCAGAGCGCCCAGCGGTTTCCTATGCCGGTGACGGTGCTTGGGGAATGAGCTTAATGGAAACCATGACCTGTGTACGTCATGACATTCCCGTTACGGCAGTTGTCTTCCATAACCGCCAATGGGGTGCAGAAAAGAAGAATCAGGTCGATTTCTATGACCGCCGCTTTGTTGCTGGTGAGCTGGACAACCAAAGTTTTGCCGAGATAGCGCGCGCTATGGGCGCTGAAGGTATCACTGTCGATCGTCTTGAAGATGTCGGCCCAGCACTTAAGAAAGCCATCGATATGCAAATGAATGAAGGTAAAACTACCATCATAGAGATCATGTGTACCCGTGAGCTGGGTGATCCGTTCCGCCGTGATGCCCTTTCAACCCCGGTACGCCACTTAGAAAAATATAAAGATTACGTCTAACGCTTGTCGAAGTAAGCCTGGCTCGTCTTTGAGTCAGGTACTTTTTTCAACTAGGACCATAAGATCATGAGCACTGAACAACTAACAAAGCCACTGAGTAGCTTCAGTAAGGTGCAAACGATTTTACCGGGATTCATGTTATGTGGAGTGATTGCCGCCGCAGCCTCATTTATCTCGGAGCACTATGGCGGACCTAAATTTCTCTATGCATTGTTGCTTGGGATCTCATTTCACTTCTTGGTGGATAACCCAAGATGCATTTTAGGCATTGAGACCTGTGCAAAAAAATTAGTGCGTGTGGGCGTTGCCTTACTCGGCGTTCGCATCGCCGTGAGTGACATCAGCGATCTGGGCGCTTTAGGGATTATCGCACTCGCAGCGGGAGTCGCCTTGACCATAGGTTTTAGCTTATTGCTAGCACGACTATTAAAGCTGCCTTACATGTTAGGCCTGCTTGCTGGCGGCGCAACGGGAATTTGTGGCATATCTGCCGCGATGGCAATCTCATCGACCTTGCCACAAAACGAAGAAAACGAACATTACACCTTATTGACTGCTATTGGCATTGCCACCTTCTCAACCGTTGCCATGGTGGTGTATCCGCTTATCGTGAGCTCTTTGGGTTTAACAACTGCAGAAGCAGGGCTATTTTTAGGTGGCTCGATACACGATGTCGCTCAGGTCGTTGGCGCTGGATACATGCTATCTCCTGAGATCGGTGACGCAGCGACGTTAGCCAAGATGTTTAGAGTCGCCATGTTAATGCCAGTGATCATGATACTTGTCTTTGCCCTCAGATCTGAACGAGAGAAATTCAATGGCAAAGAGGGAAAGAGACAACCTTTAGTGCCGCTATTTCTGTTGGTGTTTATCGCCCTGATTGTACTCAATCAATTTGGCTTGATATCTAAAGAGGTGAGCACACTGTTCTCAACAATATCAACCTGGTGCTTAGTGATATCAATCGCGGCACTAGGGGTAAAAACCTCCTTTGAGAAACTCATCGGATTGGGTTGGAAGCCCATTTTACTCCTGTTGAGCAACACGGTATTCATCGCACTCTATATACTCGCCATTATCTATTTAGGCCAGATCATATCGAGTTAGCGATAATGAATACAAACGCAGTTTTATCGACAAAAGCAAAAAACAGCACAAGATGAAAAAGTCGCCAACGACTAAACTTGTAGATGTTTACACTGCGCAAGCATGGCTTTGATTGATAAAAAATAGTAAATGCGATACAAAACATTTCATTATTTGGAATGACGATTAAAAAATTATGATGTGAGCAGTAAATAAATATAACTAATCAGGGATCCATTTAAATGAATAATCAAACAACCATGGCGTTTTTAGACTCTTTTTCTCAAGCATGGAATGACCATGATATTGATGCGTTGATGAACTGCATGACCCAGGACTGTGAGTTCCATGCTACTGCAGGACCGGAGCTTTTAGGCACCAGCTTTTATGGTTTTGATGAGGTAAAAGCGGCATTTCAACTCGCATGGAAGAACTTCCCTGACGCTCAGTGGTTAGATGCTGAACATTTTATCTGTGGTGACCGTGCTGTCACAGAGTCCACTTTTTGTGGCACTAAGGCTGACGGCAGCCGAATCGAAGCTCGAATGGTGGATATTTTTACCCTACGTAATGGCAAAATTCAGATTAAGAATGCCTTCCGTAAAGATCGTCCCTCTCTGGCAGTGTCCGCTTAATCGCGCACTATTATTCTGCACAACGCATTAAGGATGACCATGAGCAAAAACCTCGAAACCGCAGGCTTAACCCTAAAAGCTAGGATGAGTGCACAAAAGCCATATGATCCACAATATGATCCTTTAGTGCATGCCAATCCAGGACAGGGGCAAGATTATGCCCCAACCTATTGGATTGGCACTGCAGGAGAGGCACCTGAAGATGATGGCCCTATTATTGGCGATATCTCTGCCGATGTGGTGATTGTCGGCTCTGGTTACACAGGGTTGTGTGCAGCCATCTACCTTGCAGAACATTACGGCATTAAAGCCACAGTATTAGAGGCCAATCGGACAAGCTGGGGTTGCAGTACCCGTAATGGTGGGCAAGCTCAGTGTGCATCTGGACGCTTAAAACGCTCACAATGGATTGAACGTTGGGGCGTCGACACTGCACTGCGTATGCATCAAGAATGTCTTGATGGTATGCAAACCTTTAAGGATCTGATTAAAGATATTGATTGTGAGCCTCAAACTGGCGGGCACCTCTATATCGCTCATCGCGATAAGATAATGCCGACATTAGAGAAAGAGGCCTCATTACTGCGTAAAACCTTTAATTACGACGCACAAATCTTAGATGCGGCGACGCTCAAGAACCAGTTTGTCGGTGATAATGAAGCAGCGGGTGCCATGCATGAACCTAAAGGTATAGGTATTCATGCGGGGAAACTGGCTTTTGGTTATCTGAAAAAAGCCCGTGCATTAGGCGTAAAGGTTCACCCAGGCAGTCCTGTTATCGGCTGGGAAACCCGTAATGGCGAGCATTATCTAAGAACTCCTGGCGGTGTCGTCAGAGCGGGCGCTGTTGGTTTGGCAACGGGTGGCTACACCTCACAGGGATTGCACTCAAGTACCAAGAATCGCCTCTTGCCTATTTTATCTAATTCCATCGTCACCCGACCGTTAACCAAGGCTGAACTCGAGGCTTGCAACTTTAAGACTCATCAGGTGCTCACCGATACTCGAGTATTAAGACATTACTACCGTCTCTTGCCTGACAACCGTGTTCAAATTGGCAGCCGAAGTGCCATTAGTGGACACAATGCGCCTCAGCAAAAATATCAACAATTTCTGGAAAACGATTTAGCCAAAAAATTCCCCGCGCTCAAGGGAATACAAATAGATTACTCCTGGTGGGGATGGGTTGATGTCAGCCATGACATGATGCCGCGCATCTGCCGTCCAGATCCTAAAGAGACCATCTACTACGCCTTGGGCTACGGTGGCAACGGGGTCATGTATTCAGCTCAAGCAGGTAAACGACTCGCCCAGTGGATTGCCGGAGAGGAGACTCAGATAGATCTGCCTATATTTCAATCTCAGCTGCCCTTCCCCAATATCCGTGAAGCGATTGAATCTGAGGCATTTGCTCCCTTTAGAAGAATGGGTCAAAGGTTTTTGTACAACTGGTATCACCTTAAAGATGAAGTTCTTTAAGGTGATGCAAACCTAGTATTTTTAATTCGAATCTTATAACAATATAACAGGATAGAACTATGAAATTTGTTAAAGGCATCATTGTGCCACTCATCACCAGTGTTAGCATGCTCGCAGCAGTACCCATGGTTTCGGCCGACACCTTTAAGATGGCATTAGGGGATGCCGCTGGAGGAACTCAGTGGGAGTTGGGACAGAAGTTTCAAACCCTACTTAGTGAGAAGACTGGCGGAAAAACCACTGTCGATCTCTTTCCCAATGGCCAGTTAGGCAATGAGCAAGATACTGTTAATAATGCCTCCATGGGCATATTGGATTTCTCAGTCCTCGCCATTAACAACGTCACCCCTTTCTCACCGAGTGTCGGTTTGCTCACCATGCCTTATGTTATTTTAAGTGCAGAAGAGGCAAAGACCTTAACCCAAGGAAAGATAGGTCAGCAGCTGGTTCAAAACACCATTAATGATGCTGGAGTGCGCATTGTTGGTTGGGCATACTCAGGTTTTCGAGTGCTAACAAACTCTAAGCGTCCGATTGAGTCTCTGTCAGATCTTAAAGGTCTAGTGATCCGCGTTCCACGCAATGAAATCATGATGTCCACCTATCAAGCATGGGGCGTCAATCCAACACCGATGGCTTGGTCAGAGACCTTTACTGGCCTGCAATTAGGCGTCGTTGATGGACAAGACAACCCTTACATCACTATCGATGCGATGAAGTTTAATGAAGTTCAAAAATATGTCACCAACATTCGTTACATCTTCTCCATCGAGCCACTCATCATCAGTGAATCTGTGTTTCAGGCGCAAAAGCCTGCGATGCAAGCGATCATCTTAGAAGCCGGTAAAGAAGCCACTGAACACAGCTACGCCTTCTTATTAGAGTCAGAGGACAAGATTAAGACGTCTTTAGTGGCCAAAGGCATGGTTATCTCAAACCCAAGCAATGGTGAAAAAGAATGGATAGATGTTGCCACTAAAACGGTCTGGCCTAAGTTTTATGACAGCATAGGCGGCAAAGTTAAACTTGATGAAGCTTTAGCGACCTTAGGTCGCACCGTTAATTAATTCTAAGCGAGATGAGCATTATTAATTCTGAGGTTTATACACGTTCCAAGTAATAATCGAAATGGCGAGTGCGAATATTAACAATAGTGTTGTTCGCTTTAATCAGAGTTGTTTATTGAGGACAAGAATATGTCTGCTAAGCATTTTTTTATAAAACACATTAATAATATTGAAGAGTATTTATGTGCTTTATTATTAGCCGCTTTTGTTATGTTGTTGTTTGCACAAATTGTATTACGCCAACTGTTTCAATACTCCATCCCTTGGGGAGATGAAGTTGCCACTTATATGTTTGTTTGGTTTGCTTATCTTGGTGCAGTTGTCGCCGCGAAGATGTCTGCACATAACCGAGTGACATTTCACTTTAAATGGTTTCCGCCCATCATCAAAACTGTGAGTGAGACTGTAGCCGATCTTTTATGGGTCGCATTCAACGCCTTTTTTGTTTATTTAAGCTATGACTTTGTCTTCAATAAAATGAACCTATTTTGGAAGTCGCAAACGACGGGAATTCCAATGAAGTACTTTTATCTTATTTTACCCATAGCATTCACACTCATGTCGGTAAGAATACTGTGGAATCTGTATTTAAAACTGTTTAAAGGGGTTGAGGTTCTTGACCCTGAAGCTGAAGAGCTCAAGAAAATCAGTCAGTCTACTCAAGGCGAGGTATAAAGATGGAACAGTATCTCACGCTTATTCTGTTTGGTGGTTTCTTGATCATGCTCATTCTGGGCGCGCCTATCACCGTTTCTCTGGCTGGCGCTGCAATGGCCGCCTATCTGATACTGGATAAGAACCCCATCGCACTGGTTCAGATAGCCTTTACCTCTGTGGGGAACTTCCCGTTAATGGCCTTGCCCGCTTTCGTTCTTGCTGGCGCACTAATGGAGGCGGCAGGAATATCTAGACGACTGGTGGACATCGCCGAACATTTGGCAGGGCCTATTACCGGTGGCTTAGGGGCTGCAACCATTGTCGCCTGTGTTTTTTTTGGTTCGATATCAGGTTCTGGCCCAGCGACAACCGCAGCGGTTGGCATGCTGATGATCCCCGCGATGGTCAAACGTAACTATGATAGAAGCTACGCATCAGCAGTCACTGCGGCCTCAGGCGGATTGGGCATTATCATTCCTCCCTCAATTCCATTAGTCATTTTCGGGATATCTTCCATGGGGCTCAAGCCTCCAGCAGAAGCCGTTGCCCTGCATGGTCAATTTGCCAGCGTCTCTATCCCTAAGCTGTTTATTGCTGGAGTGATTCCAGGGCTAATTATCGCCAGTACCTTGATTGCGATGAACTACGTTATCTCCAAACGCAAAGACTATAAAGGGCTAACTGACACTTGGTCTGTTGCTGAAATAGCCGTGGTGTTCCGCCGTGGGATCTGGTCACTACTCGCTCCAGTGTTAATTCTTGGCGGCATATATTCCGGCATATTTACTCCGACAGAGTCGGCAATCATCGCTGTGGTTTATTCGCTTTTTGTGGGCTTCTTTATTCATAAAGAGATGAAGATTAGCAATGTGTTTAAGTCATTATCAACCACAACGTGGATCACCGGCAGAGTCCTATTAATCCTGTTTGCCGCCACGGTCTTTGGTCGTCTGTTAGTGGAACAAAGAATTCCAGCCATCATTGCTGAAAACTTACTTCACATGACTGACAACATGTACCTGATCTGGATATTAATGATTGGCTTCTTGCTGTTTGTAGGGATGTTTATGGAGACGCTGGCAGCCATTATGATCATAGTGCCTGTGATGCTACCCATCATGTACATGCTCGGGGCAGATCCCACCCATGTCGGCATCGTTGTGGTGTGTGTGCTCTCCATTGGATTTGCCACTCCCCCCTTAGGTGAAAACATCTTTGTGGCCTCGGGGATAGGCGGTTCTACCGTCGAGCAGATCACCACCCGCATTCACCCCTTTGTATTGGCATCAATCATTGGCGTCATGCTTATCGCCTTCTTCCCTCAATTAACACTTTGGCTTCCCTCCCTAGTGGGATACTGATTAATTCATTTATAAAATAAAATTTTGATTAATTTTACGCATTTAGGAATGTCCTATGAATATTAAATTAAAAAATGGCTTATTAGCTGCAAGCTTAGTGATTAGCAGTTCAGTATCTGCCGGCATGACAGCCGCAGATGGCGATATGACAGTCACTCACATAGAAACCAAAGAGGAAGTAAAAGCCAAGGTTCTACTAGCGAAAGCCATTGAGCATATACAAAAAAATGGCAGTGAAACTGTGACTGATTTCAACCAGAAAGCGGAGTTCTTCGATGGTAACTTATATGTTTTTGCACTTAGTATCGACGGTCAATTCTTAGCCAGTGGTGGCTCCTCCTCGGTACTAGTCGGCGATACCGTATTAAATACCTTCGATATGTATGGTAAGTATTTCTTTCGCGAAATGATCCAAAAAGCCAAAAAAGATGGCCATGGGGCCGTGGAGTATCACTGGAAAAACCCAACCGATAGATCTGCTTCACCTAAAAGAACCCTGTTTCAACGTGTGGGTGACACCATCATCGCCGTGGGTTACTACCCAGTCAGAGCCAATGCTTTTCAAGCCAAGGAACTATTGGGACTTGCCACCGTTGAAATTCATGAGAATTTAAAATCTGCACTGTATAAATTTAACAATTTAGATGGTCAGTATGTAAATGGCGATCTCTATATTTTTGTTATCGATACTAAGACTAAGCTGTTTCTGGCCCACGGTGTTAGTCGAGGATTTATAGGACAATCCATCGATACGGTATTGGATGACGTTGGCAAAGAAGCGACTAATAAGATGCTGGACTTGGTAAAAAATCAAGATTCCGGTGAAATAAGTTATATATGGACAAACCCCATCACTAACGAAAAAGAGATAAAACACACCTTTTTTCGATTAGTCGATGGAAATCTATTAGGTGTTGGTTTTTATACTCCTAATTAAATAATTTGTTTATTACAAATAATAATACATATATAAATTTAAATATGGAGTATCTATTCGTTATTAATGAAAAACATTAAAACTTAACAAAACAACCAATTAGAGGCACTTATTCTAATTCTATTCGATAGCATTATTAGAGTAGCTGTGTGTCTAAATTATAAAATCAAGATAAATAGGGATAGGATAGGATAATGATAAGAATAATGACGGCACTGCCATTAGGTTTATGTGCTTTAAGCATGAGTGTTAATGCAATAGAAACACCTACACTCGAACAGCAAGTTGATGAGCTAAACAAACGAATTGAACAGTTAGAGGGAAGCTCTGTGAGCCCCTCACAGTTTGAAAATAGCCAAGTCAGCCTCTATGGATCCTTCAGACCTACATTAGTTTATAACGCAGAGGAGAGTAACGACAAAGATAACTGGGATATTGGTGATGCGCTTTCAAGAATTGGTATCAAGGCCGGTACCGAATTTTCCGATGGTTGGAGCGCGATAGCTCAAGGCGAATGGAGTGTAGATATCGCTAACAACGGTAATTTAGGCAATGCACGCTTGGCGTATCTTGGCATTGCTTCCCCCTATGGCCAAGTGGCCTTTGGTAAGCAAAGGCCAGCTCAGTACACTTTAGTTGAAGAGTATCTCGACATCTTTAATCATGCATCCAGTCCTTTTGCCTTTGATAGTAATGGACCATTTTTTGTCAATAATTTTGCGACCTACAAACTCAACCTAAATCAGTTTACTTTTATGGCAGCAGCTCAAGTTAATGGTGACAAAGACACCCACCTATATAACTCGGGACTCGCTTTCGACAAAGATAACTTGCACATAGGCGTCGCCTATCTAGATCAAAACACAAGCGATGTGTTTGGTGGTACAGATGTCGATGGTGATAAGGACACATGGGCTGGTTCAGTTGCCTATAGCTTCAACAACGGCCTTTACTTAGCTGCTGCCTATGCAGATGTCGATTACCGTTATGATATTGCAGGGTTGAGTAAGAGTGGTAGCACATTAGACACTGCACTGGCATATCCCATCGCAGAACACTATAAAATTAAACTCGGTTACTTTGATTACGATGATGGAAAAAGCACATTGCTAAGCCAAAGTTATGACGGCTATAACACCACGTTAGAATGGAACCCTGTTGATAATATTCGTCTACATTTAGAATATTTAGTGCGAAACTATGATCAAAAAAATGACGATCAAAGCATCACTATCGGTTTCCGATATGACTTTAATCTTCTATGGGGTAATGGTCACTAAGCACTGCTTAAATCAGCTAATGAATCAGCTAATGAATCAGGTCGGAATAGGATGCAAAAATCTTATTCTGGCTTTTTAAAATCAATATAAAACTAAGTTTCGTAAACTAATGACGATGCTTCATAAATGAGCTTTTCACTTTTATTTTACCCTTATGAAAGGTGAAAAGATCACACCCTTCTAGCTCTATTTTTGTGCCATCAGGTTTAGTGGCTGTAAATATCCACTCTGAGCAACCACGATCATCTTTTATGAAATGTTTAGCATTGTCGAAACTGATGTCAGGCATGGTTTCCAATACTGAAATGAATCGTGATTTAACCGTTTCATATCCTGAATGACGGGTGCCATGTACCTCTGTCCCACCACCAGTCTCATAAATACAATCAATCGACATAAAAGACATAATTTTATCGATATCATGCTCATTCCATGCATCGACATAAGCTTGAAGGTCATCAATTTTCATAATGCTATCCGCTTAATAACAATTCTGCTTTTAGTATAGCAACCAGAAAGAGAGTGTAATTTTATCTATTCAGACAGCACTAATCTAACTTTTTCCACACTTCAACTTCTTTAAGTTTTCCCGCTTCAATCCGTTTAGTGTACAACTCAATGCCTTTAAGCTTGTACTCAAAACTAAATGAAGCTCCCTTGTCTGCGCCAAAAGAGTTAAACATGGGGTACTCAATATATTGAGAGTCAGTAAATTCATAACGGCCAGTACCAGCGGCCCAAAAATCATATTGACCTAGCCCCTGTTCGCCACTTTCTTTGACCGTGGTAAAGCTAAAATAAGAAGCTGAGATCACCTTAACCGCGCTAAGGTGCAAGCTTTCATATTTAACCCACGAGTCGTTCTCATCCAGATATCGACCCGATATCAACAGCCAGCTTCCGATAAATGGATTAGACACTTTATCTGAAACAGAAGAACTCACCTCATGCGAGGAGATGTTTTGAGACGAGCCTGTATTAACAAGATCAACATCGGCAAATAAAGCTAAATTCACAGGGCTAAAACTCGTCGCCATCAAGGCTGGTGATGCAGTGGCGATACAAAAGCTAAGTACTGATAAGAGATTAATACTCGATTTAATCTTAGTCACATTTTCATCCATGAAGTGGTTATCCTTAAGCGCTTTTTATTTTAAATACTTAATGGCTTCTATTTAGATACTTTTTCAATTTCACCATGCCTTGGTCAATGCTCACAACAGGTGAATAACCGAAATCTGTTTTCGCAGCAGTTATATTAAAATAGTGACTGGTTGATAGTTGCCTAGCAACAAAACGAGTCATCATGGGCTCCTCTTGCTTATTCATCAGAGAATATAATGTTTCAAGTACCACTCCCACGCAAAAAGCAAGAGATGCAGGCACCCGTTTAGTCACCTTAGGCATATCAACACAGGCCAAAATTCTGTTAAGCATATCAGCCATAGTGATAGGTTCATCATTGCTAAGATAATAGGCTTTACCAGCGGCAACTGAGCCCGGTTCAAATAGATTTAGCGCCGCAAGAATATGTGCAAAAGCCGCATTATCCACATAAATGGTGTCAACAAGCTTGTCCTCTTTTCCAACCAATTTTAACCTGCCAGCTTTAGCACGCTCTATCACTCTAGGCACAAGATGAGGATCTTCAGGCCCCCAGATCAGGTGGGGCCTTAAGGCGACAGTTTTCAATGAATCTGTGTTGGCCCCTAATACCATCTGCTCGGCAACCGCTTTAGATTCGCCGTAATAGTTCAGGTATTTAGCCGCATAAGGGGCAGTTTCATCGATACCAGACTCATCCTTTCCAGCAAACGTCACACTTGGCGTACTGGTGTAAACCAGATTTGTGATCGCTAACTGCCGACATGCCAAAATAATATTCGCAGCACCGGCCACATTGGGTGAGAAATAACTCATCTTACTGCCCCACACACCAGCTTTGGACGCCACATGAAACACAAGGTCACACCCTTTCATGGCTGCAGTGACGCAAGCTTGATCGGCAATATCCCCGCGGATCATATTGACCCCCATCGCACTGAGCTCAGGATAATTGCCTCGAGCAAAACCGGTCACCTTGATGCCTGCCGCCAGTAAACGTTTACAAATAGCCTTACCGAGAAAGCCACCTGCGCCAGTAACAAAAGCATGATTAGCCTTAGTTTTAAGTTTGGTTAACGCAGTTTGCTCTAAAGGATCAAGATGGGACAGTTGGGGTGTTGACTGCTTGAATGTTGCCGACATAGAACCCTATTCCTTGTGTTGATGTTGAGCCCACACCGCAAGCTTTTCACGGAATATTTTGGCGTTATGACGGATATCGACAGGAAATGCTGGGTGGATAAGAAAACGGCTAATCCCCTTGGTTTGAGCATGCTGGCCTGCTATCTCATTTAACTCCGCATAAAGGCTTGCGCCTCTAGAGCATGCCAAAGAGGAATCAAGTTCAATACACAAAAGCGGTACCGTCTCACCTCTGACTTTAATACCAACTAAGGCTGAACGTTTCACTTGTGAGTGGGTATTAAAAATTCGTTCACATGGGATGGAGAAATAACGTAGGGGGTGATGGGGTAATTGAGTGCTGGCATCAACTCGATGTGCTTTACGGCCACACATCCATAACAGTCCATCACTATCAAGATAGCCTAAATCCCCCATACGATGGCGCACTTCGTCACCATCGGCAATTTTTGCCTGCTCAGTGGCACTGTCACGTCGATAATAACCACGGCTGACCATCGCACCTTTAACCACTATTTCACCTATTTCTCCGACAGGTAAGCATAGAGATTCATCCCAGTTAATAATCGGTGCTTCACTTATCTTAATGATGGCAATATCAACGCCATCTATCGCGTGTCCAACACAGATCCCACCGCCATTATCAGTGACACTCGTGGTGTCGAACAATGCCTGACTGGCCATCTTACTCAGAGGTAGCGACTCAGTTGCGCCGTAGGAGTTAAGCACCTCAACTCCTTCACTCAGCATATGGCTAAAATGTTTAATTGAGGCAATCGTCGCTGGCGCACCCGCAGAGATAACCCGTTTAATACTCGGTAATTTATGACAATGACTCGCCGACACACCTGCCTGTCCTAGTCGCTCAATTAAGGCAGGATTGACGAACATATTGCTGCATTGATACTTATCAATGGCAGCAAAAAGATAATCAGGGGTGGCTGTAATAGGCTTGCTGGCATCCATCTCAGGGATGATAGAAGCCATGCCTAACGCTGGCCCAAAAAGAGAGAACAAGGGAAAAGTGGCTAAATCACGTTCACCGGGTTCGATACCATAATCATGTTTAAGTGCAGTGATCTGCGCTTCAAACATCTTATGGGAATACACCACACCTTTTGGTGTTCCGGTACTGCCGCTGGTAAAGAGAATCGCCGCCATTTCATCTTGATCAAGCCAAACCATTTCATAGGGTTCATTAGAAGTATGCTGTTGCAGTTCAGCTAATGTCACCCCACCCCAGCAACTTTTACCGTTAATGCTCGCTCCACCCACTGTTATGAGAGACTTAACACTCTCCTTGCCCCAACCAAACAGTTTTCGAGCCAAATGCGCTTTAGGGATACCAATAAACGCATCGGGCTGCGACTCAATAAAGCACTGCTTTAAGTTTTTCACTCCCATACCCGGATCGACCAAAATAGGCACAACACCCGCTTTAAACAGAGCAAACGTCAGGGTAAAAAAATCTAAACTCGGGGTCACCATCAATACCGCTTTCATGCCACGAGTGAGCCCGTAAGCATTCAAGCCATGGGCCAATTTATCACTTTGACGATTTAATTCTGCAAAGTTGAGTTCTTGATATGAAAGTGTTTTTTCCGAGAAAAATGAACCTGAGGCGCTTTGTACTGCAACAGCGAGTTGTTCTGGGAAGGCTTGTGATGCTGTGGTTAAATGGCGGCAAAGATTAGCGCCTCTCGCACTACTCTCTAGTGAATAGTCTTGTGAAAAGTCAGCTGAAGAGTTTTGTGAATAGAGAGTCATATTGTGTGACCTTACTCGTTTCTTTCAATGAGAAAGCGGATCATATTGATCCGCTAATACCTGTTCAAACGTTCAAGCTAGCTCGCGACAAGTGACTTATCTGACATAAAATCACTAATATGTCCCACAACTTCTTCACTTGCATCTTCAAGGATATAATGACCGCAGTCGGCAAATTCATGCACGCTTGCGTGTGGCATCTCGACTTTCCATTGCGCTAAGAAATGTTTGTCGAAAACGAAATCTTTAAGGCCCCAACAAATGAGTGTTGGCACATTGGCAAACTTAGGCAAACTAGCCGCTATCTCAGACACTAGTCCATAATTCCTATCGCTAGGCTTAAGTGGGATATCTTGCACAAATCGTAAGGTAGAGATGCGGTTCGCCCACGAGTTAAATGGCGCGACATAGGCATTTCTGATCTCAACAGACATAGGTTTGCGCTTAACACCAACATAAGAAGCAATGGATGAAAAAGCGTTAAAGCCGCGAACTAAAGCTGTACCCAACAAGGTATTACGGCAGATCCACAGTGGCCAAGGAAAAGGCTTAGACTCTGGAAGATGAAACGCACCAGTATTCAATATCACAAGGCGTTTAATACGTTCTGGATAACGGGCTGCGTAGCCCATGCCAATCATCCCACCCCAATCATGAACCACTAAGGTGATATTTTCTTTCACATCAAGGTGATCGAGCAGTGCTTCAAGATCATCAATACGATTTTTGAGCGTGTAATCATAACCGCTATCGTCTGGCTTATCAGACAAACCACAACCGATATGATCCGGCACGATACACTGGTGATCACCGCTAAGCGCTGTCACCACATTGCGATAATAGAATGACCAGCTCGGGTTACCATGAACCATAACCACTGGTTCACCTTGCCCTTCGTTGACGTACTGCAGCTTATGGCCATTTCTATCGAGATAATTACGCTTGAAGGGAAACAGAGTGTCTAACATGACGCTTCCTAATATTCTTATCCATAGTGCCTCCACAAAGAGACAATGTTTTTATCGACTTAATAGGAGGTAAGCTAAACAAAGCCCTCCTTCATAACCTAGATTAAGCCGTTTGGCACCGAACAAGAGTGCATCAATCTGATTTGATAGGCGTAATGAAAAAATGCGTAGTCACCTTATTGGTGATAAGTCTTTTTTCATATAGCATGCCGAATCTAGAGGATGCGCTACTGTCGGTGAGTCAACGGCTTAATTTAGGTTCTACCACTTAATCCCTAACATCATGCAGTTTAACCCACTGCCAATGCCGAGAAAGCTCACCTGATCGCCCTTTTTAAGGAAACCTTGGTCATGTGCCATAGCCGCCGTTACCGGCAAAGATACCGTGCCCATATTGCCCAGCAACTGGTATGTGGGGAACTCTTTCTCTTGAGGGATGTTCAAGGCATTAAGCACTAAACGGCGATTAGAAGAACCCACCTGATGGCAGATAACCTTATCGACCTGTTCAACCACCCAGTCACGTTGCTCAAGGAAATGACTCCAAGTATGACGAGCAAGCTCTACACCTTCTTTAAGTAAGGCAACACCATCGGTGCGCATAAACTCACGATAAAGATGTAAGCCCGCTTCTTGTAAACCCCACTGACAAAGATTGTGATGTTCAGGCGCTGAAAGGTGACTGGCTCCTAAGAGCTGATGTTGACGATCGCTTCTTAACGGTAAACTGCCATCAGTTAGTAATACCGCTACCGCACCAGAACCACCGGTTAAGGTCGCCAGTGACTGAGCATAATTCTGCATCGTTTGATCAGCCAACATATTATCGATTGTTATATCGACAATATGACGCGCTGATTCACATGAAACGACTAGGCCAGCTTTAATTTGACCTAACTCGATTCGGTTAGCGATGTCCAAAATACCAGATAAGACGCCTAAGCAGGCATTGCTGATATCATAGATAGCGGTATCTTTAGATACACCTAGCTCAGCGGCAATACGACATGCGGTGGCGGGTTCATGTTGATCTCGACAGACTCCTGTGTACACCACAGCACCAAGATCGCTGACTTTAATGCCTGTCTCATCAATCGCCTTATGTGCAGCCGCCAAAGCACCATCGGATAACCGATGGCCTTTTGGCCACCAACGGCGCTCCTGGATACCAGTCAATGCAGCAAGTTGCCCCATTGGAATGCGAAATTTCTTGTATAGTGGTGCCAATCTAGATTCTAAATCGGAAGTGGACACGACTTCAGGTGCCAGTTCATATGTCAGGCTATTAATAAATACTCGGGAATATTTCATGCAACAGTAATATTTCGCTCACTATATTGGTGAAAAAACAACCAATAAATATTGTTTTTAGTGTTAACTCGACATTTGAACAAGAAAAGACTAATGATTCAATAGAAAACCGTCATAGGTTCACTTTATTTGTTCATTTAAGCTTAATCTAAACAAAACCGTCGAGAATTTGAGTTCATAATTAAACACAGTAAGATACAAATTATTATTGTAAATAGCTACTTATGTACTAATTAATACTATAAAAGCAAACATGTCTACCTTTTAGCCTTAATCAGTGAATTTCTTGGTGTTATCTCGTTATCACAAAACGCTTCTAAACTGACTTGATATCCTTGCTCCTCTAAAAAACAGACCCTATCAAGCAGTAACCAATGCTCAAATACGGCACGGAACAGGTGAGCTACAAGATCTATCCTACGAGTCAGTTTTTGCCGCTCAATCCCTAAATGAAGAAAATGATCGAAATCGAGCCCTTCGGGGAGACTCACAGACTTTTGCTCAGCCGCCCAAACACAGAAAGTGGCAAAACCACCGCTTAACTGACTTTGCTTTATCGAAGGGATCGGTAAGTAATGACTTGCATCCCTTACTTCACGCTGCAGACAATCGAAACCTAAACGCCAGGCAATCTCTTTATGCCTTAAGCCCAACTGCTTCTCATTCGCTATCGTGCTTTGCTGTAAAGGCAGTTGGAGATCATGACGCGTTAACCTTAGCTGACTTTTAATCCCTATCTGCGACATGGCTTGATATTCATGAGACTGGATCAGATGGTAACAACAGGGCGATATGGCGATATTTCGTGTCCCCGCCTTGGCAGCTAAGCGCAATAAACGCACATGAAGATCACCACAGGCATGCAGTGCAACGGCTTGTTGCTCAACTTTCAGCTCACTTTGATGTGCATCAAACGCATCAGCACAGATAAACCGTTGCGGCAATTGCCACTGCTTAGCAAACCGTTCACCGGCTTCACACAGCCCTTGTTGCCACTCTAGGCTAACAACCTGTCTATCGTGTGCCTTGGCGATTAATCGCCCAAGGTGTCCTTTACCAGCGCACCATTCAAGCACTTCACTATGCCCACTGTCTATCTGCTGAGTAAATGCCGTTATCTGGGCCCATTTTCGCCCCTTAATCCCTGCGCTGAAATGGCCAACTTCCTGTTGATCCACGAGTTCAGATTGAGCCTCTGACGTTTTAGGCAGTTTGATATCAAGGAGCTCTAACTGCCATTCCCAACTCAAAGCAACTAAATCAGCCCTAAGAGCTGGCAATAAACAGCCAAGCAAATCCGCCTGTACCCTATCAATAATATCAAGCTCACTGTCAGCCAACGACCTAACACACAATGCAAGATGAGGAAACGTATGACTCCAAGGCAGATCATCACAATCAAATGCCTTAACTTGCCACAGTGCACGGCTTTGAACTAACAGGGTATCCAGCTGGGCTAATAACGCGCTGTGAGACAGCATTTATGCGCTTTTAGCCAGCTTGTTAGAACGCTTACTCTCCATGCGTTTACCCAGCCAAACCCCTAAGCCTAATGGTGCAAAGAAGACCACTACCAGAAAAAGGACAAAGTAGAGGATCAAACTTTTAAGTGTCTTGGTCAGCTCTTGAAACACCACTTCAACAGTATGTTTAGAGATCTCATCTAAGTTAGCTGCGGCGGCAATTCGTTCTCGAGTGATCATACTTTCTAAGGCAAGACGTTCATTCTTTACCATCAACTCTAATGCCTGACGCTCAACAGACAACTGAGCTAACTTATCATCGGTTGATTCACTCAGCTGTTGCAGAAGCGGGCTTAACTCTCGACGCATGTCCACCGCCAACGCTTCCATCATCTCAGGGCTTTGAGCCATCAATTCACGAAACCTAGCCGAGGTGTCGCTAATATTGGTTAACGTACTCTGGATCTCAGCGACATTGAGATTAGAATGAAGCGCATATAACTCCGCTTTCCAAGCGATCACTTTTGGCATCTGTTCGGCGATCATCGCCATGCGATCTGAAATATCACTCATCACTTCAGGCACTGAACCAAACGTCGTTACCGCTTCAAATTCATTGAGTCCTCTGAAAGCTAACCAGTCATTAAAGGCTGAATGACGGCTAAATGTCATCTCTGTCAATGGGTTCATCTCTACATACTGCTCGATAAACGCTTGGTTCTTAATAAAATCTGCCGGTTTAACGAAACCTTTAATGGTATTTTCAAATTGAAATTGCAGCGCTTTGCTTGTCTTAACCGCTAAAGCTTGCTGCGAGCCAAATAAGGCTTTGCCTGCTCCGGTGTCATAAAACGCTGTCATCTGCGCCGTCAATGCCCAAGTATCAAGCATCGCAGCTACAGGTGAGGCTTGAAAAATAGTGCGTTGCAGTGCTTGCTCAGAAAAAATCTTCCACATTAATGTATTGGATTTAATAGAAACCGAATCAGCCTCGTCTTGACTGAGAAAAGCAATTTGATCGGCAGTTTGCTCCACTTTACTGTAAAAAGAGCTACTAAAGTCACGGCTAAATACACGCATATTTAATTGCTCTTGCGGTAAAGGTTCGATACCACTTTCTAACTTTATCTCCAACAAAGAGCACGCCGAAGTTAACAACCCCAACAATGTCAGAAAACTTAAGCGTAACAACGCTTTCATAACGCCCCCAATCACTCTTCATCATTAACTAAAAAGTGGTTAAAAAAAGGAAAAATTCCGTCGAAGTTTACCAAATTTATGGTTTTTTACCTACAGTTGAATGAACTCACGACACTAATGCAATGACGTGTATCCCATCGACTCACATAAGGTTAATACCGTGACCTAACACTGGCCACACTTGAATTACGTGGAAAAGATCATTAAAATCCTCTCCATAAAATGATGATCTAAGCATTAAAAAGAGGGCATAGAATGATCCATTCCCCCTGTGTGGCAAAATGTGGATTAAATGATGAAGATATCTGCATGGGCTGTTACCGAACCATCGATGAAATCGTCGGTTGGGGCAACGCTGATGATGCCTTTAAAACTAAGGTTTTGGAATTAATACCAGCAAGAAAAATAGCCTTGGGTAAAGGCGAGAATTGCTTAAAACTCACCAGAGAAAAATGGCAAGAAGTAGAGGTTCGTCTACAGGAGAATATCACTGAACCCTGCATTTCCAAGTCGTTTAACTAGAGAATAAAAAAGAGAGATACGCACCGCATACCTCTTATCTTAAATCAAAATGTTATTTCTTCATCATACCTTTGAGGTTGGCAAACGGATTGTAAGTTGCCGCCTCAACGGCGACTTCCTTAGTCGCACCATATTGGATCAACTCTTCAAATTTAGAATGCTCATTATCATGGCAATATAAACACAAGAGCTCCCAGTTAGAGCCATCTGATGGATTGTTATCATGATTATGATCCACATGATGTACTGTCAGTTCACGTAAGTTGGAATTTACGAACTCTCGAGTACAGCGCCCACAGATCCATGGGTATAATTTTAACGCCTGTTCACGGTAACCCGTCTCACGTTTGGCTTTATATTCTCTGGCTTCAGCCAACACTTTATCTAATTTACTTTGCCCTTGGCTTGCTGACATAAAGTTCATCTCTACTTTTTATATAAAGTCATATTAAAACGAATAGTATAGGAATTTTACAGCATAACTAGGTTAATTGATAAAGAAACAGCCCTTAATGGGCTGTTTGAATATCATTTAATTAAGCCAAGATAATTAAACTAGCTCTCAGTACCTACATATTCTGAGTTAGTTAAATGTAAATAATGCAGATATTTTTCATACTGCGTCACGACATCCGCCAAGATCTGATCTTGAGTAAAACCCATCACATCGTAGTGCTGACCACCGTGTTCAAGGAAAACCTCAACACGGTAGTACTCTGTATCTCCACCATCTATCTCACTTTCGATAGGATTAATGATGGTAAAGGCACGAATACGTAAACCATAGGCAAAATCGTCATACTCTTCGTTAGCAATCACGAAACGAATACGATTATCAAAATGCAGTAACTCACCTGGGATCTCTTTGCTATTAAAGCTCTCACATACTCTAGTCAGTGCAGGAGTCGCCACATTATCGAGAAAATCCTGTGCATTTTGTTGACTGGGGTGAGAGACAAGCACATCAATATGATCTTCCCAATTCACATTGGTTTTGGTGAATTGTACGCTGGTATTATGCAGCTGCACACTGTTGATCTTAAGCCAATCATCTTTTAATGCCTTATATAAACCAATGCACATTAAGAACATAATTAACAAAAACGGTAGTGCACTGGCAATGGCAACTGTTTGCAGTGCCTGCAGACCACCAGCAAGCAAGAGTACTGATGCTACAACACCTTGTAGCAGTGCCCAGAAGACACGCTGCCAAACAGGCGCATTTTGATCGCCGCCTGAAGTCAGGTTATCGATAACCAGCGAACCAGAATCTGACGATGTCACAAAAAAAGTAATCACCAAACACAAAGCTATAGTCGATAACAAGGTGGAAAATGGCATATGCTCAAAGAATACAAACAAGGCGACAGACACATCTGATGATACTGCATCCGATAGATACGTTGCCCCATGATTCATAATCGCATCAATGGCCGTGTTGCCAAATACTGTCATCCACAAAAACGTAAATGCGGTCGGCACGAATAGCACACCTATAAGAAACTCTCTAATGGTTCGGCCACGCGATACGCGGGCAATAAAGGTACCGACAAAAGGAGACCATGAGATCCACCAACCCCAATAAAGTAATGTCCAACCACCTAACCAGTCATTTTTTTGTTCATAGGCATATAAGTTAAATGTTTTGCCTACAATATCACTAAGATAGCTTCCGGTGTTTTGCACAAATGCTTGCAATAGTTCAACCGTAGGACCAAAAAGTAACACAAAAACCATCAGTAACGCTGCTAAACCAAGGTTCAACTCACTGAGACGCTTCACTCCATTATCTAGACCGGAGAAAACTGACAAGGTAGCAATTAAAGAGATACCAATAATTAAGCCAACTTGCACATACGCATTGACCGGCACATCCAATAGGTAATTCAGACCGGAGTTGACCTGTAATACCCCAAAACCTAGGGATGTCGCGACACCAAACATGGTTCCGAGTACCGCAAAAGTATCGACAGCATGGCCGATAGGCCCATATATGCGCTCACCAATTAAAGGGTAAAGCGCACTTCGAGGCAGTAACGGTAACTTATGACGGTAGGAGAAATAAGCTAAACTTAGCGCAACTACTGCATAGATAGCCCACGCATGGATCCCCCAATGGAAGAAGGTGATCTTCATGGCATCTTTAGCGGCTTGAATCGACTCAGGAGTCGCATCAGGCGGCGCTAAATAATGCATAACTGGCTCTGCAACCCCGAAAAACATTAAACCAATTCCCATTCCGGCGGAAAAGAGCATGGCTATCCAGCTTTTATAGCTGTAATCGGGTTCTGCATGATCTGGGCCTAACTTGATATCACCAAAGCGGCTCATCATAACAAATATAATAAATATCAAAAAAACGGCAACACCTAAGATGTACAGCCATCCTGCTTTGAGTTCGAACCAGGATTGAACAGACTTAAATATGAGTTGTACTTCTGTCGGCCATATAGCCCCAACAAACACCATTAACGCTATTAAGAAAACCGAGGAGAAAAAAACAGGAGGATTTATACTTGATTTGATCAAAATATCACTCTCGCAAATTAACAAATAGTTGATATACCTAAACCTTTTGTTAGATGCACAATGGAGCATCTGAAGTTGGTTTAAATAAGGCTCACACAACTACAATAGACCCGGTCAACATTAGACGGTGAGACATCATACAGGGACCTTGCTTATTAGCCTGCATCTGTGCCGGAAATCATGATTTGTGAACGCCAATGAGGCTATATACTCAATTCTAGTCTGAGGCTTTACACTAGACGTTAAGTTATATTTTTATTTTTAAATTAATAACTTAACATCAAGAAACAACAGGCTACATTCAATTTATAACATGTATCTAAGTCTAAAAGTGATAGATATCACGCTATTGAATACAATCTGCTTACACACAAGATCTGATTACTATACAGGATCTTCATCGTCAATTCTGACCTAACGACCGCTTTATATCTCAATATATGGCAAAAACAGCTACATACCACTTATTAAGTAAGGCCACCGTGACATAAATCACTCATTTAAAATTTAAGGTCTTTCACCATCTCTTCGTAGGATACATGACGCACATCCTTACCTTTTACGTAATAGATGATATATTCACAGATGTTCTGACAACGATCCCCCACACGCTCAACCGCACGTGCAGCCCAAAGTACATCCAACACTTCAGGGATAGATCTAGGATCGGCCATCATATAGGTCATCAACTGACGAATGATCCCTTCATATTCTTTATCTATTTTAACATCTTCTTTATGCAGCTCTAATGCCTTTTCCGCATCCATACGCGCTAATGCATCTAAGGTATCATGCAATAAACGTGTCGCATGACGACCCATATTCTCGATACTGACCAAGAGTGGCTGTTGGTTTTTTGAACGCTTATCCATCGCTGCTTTCGCGATTTTCACGCAAGCATCACCGATACGCTCCAGATCTGTAATTGTTTTTGAAATAGCCAATACTAAACGCAGATCACTGGCCGCTGGCTGGCGTTTAGCGATAATGCGGGTACACTCCTCGTCGATGGACACTTCCATGCCATTAACCAGATGATCGCCTTCAATAACCTTCTGTGCCAAATCTGCATCTAAGGCACTTAAGGCATCAAGCGATTGTTCAAGTTGGCGTTCAACAAGCCCACCCATAGCGAGAACTCGATTGCGAATATCATCGAGCTCGGCATTAAACTGGCCCGAAATATGTTTACTTAAGTTCATATTTTCCATTGCGATTTAAACCTTTAAATTCTTTACAAAGCGGGCATTGAAAGCCACAACAAACTTATTTAGCCGTAACGTCCGGTAATGTAGTCTTCTGTTTTGCGTTTACTAGGCGTCGTAAATATAGTATTGGTATCGGCATACTCAACCAACTCGCCCATGTACATAAAGGCAGTTTGATCTGACACTCGTGCAGCCTGCTGCATATTATGTGTCACTATCACGACTGTGTACTTAGACTTTAACTCTGTGATTAACTCTTCAATCGTTAAAGTCGAAATTGGATCGAGCGCAGAAGTCGGCTCATCGAGCAACAGGACTTCAGGTTCAATCGCAATCGCTCGCGCAATAACCAGACGTTGTTGTTGACCACCGGAAAGACCGAACGCATTATCATGTAACCTGTCTTTCACTTCATCCCAGATAGCCGCCCCCCGCAGTGATAGCTCTGCCGCTTCATCAAGATCACGTCGATTATTTACCCCTTGGAGGCGCAAACCATACACCACATTCTCATAAATAGACTTAGGAAATGGATTAGGACGCTGAAACACCATACCCACATTACGTCTCAGTGCAGCAACATCGACCTTCTTATCATAGATGTTTTGCCCGTTCAGTAAAATTTCGCCGCTAATATGACAGTTATCCACTAAGTCATTCATACGGTTAATGCAGCGAAGCAAGGTCGACTTACCACAACCACTGGGACCAATAAAAGCAGTAACTTGCTTTTCGGGTATCTTCATCGACACATCAAATAGGGCCTGTTTATCTCCATACTTAAGATCTAAGTTACGGATCTCCAAAGCCGTGTCTTCTTGACTCAAGTTATTGAGGTCTATCTGATTTGTGCTCATGGCAGACTTATCTATCGAAATCATTCTATTTCCTATCACTTAATAGATCTGCTTCGCATCTCTATTGATACCACTGTCGTGGCGATGTTTTTGTCAACAACACTCCCAGAACTTCCACACTATGGGGAGCTTGAGAAAATTAATCTATGCCTTTAATGCTCTAACGACCGGTACTTCTCTCGTAGATGGTTTCGAACAGCAATCGCGGTCAGGTTTAATGACACGATAACGGAAACCAATAAGAAAGACGTTGCATAGACAAGAGGCCTTGCTGCCTCAACATTGGGACTCTGAAAGCCCACATCATATATATGGAAACCTAGGTGCATAAATTTTCGTTCCAGATGCACAAAGGGAAAATTCATGTCTATCGGCAAGTTAGGCGCAAGTTTTACCACACCCACCAGCATTAAGGGAGCCACTTCTCCAGCAGCTCGCGCTACCGCAAGAATAAGCCCCGTCATAATAGCTGGACTTGCCATAGGGATCACGATGCGCCATAAGGTCTCCGCCTTGGTAGCCCCTAATGCTAAGCTGCCTTGGCGAACGGCACTTGGAATACGACTCAGCCCCTCTTCAGTTGACACGATAACCACTGGCAAGGTTAATATTGCTAACGTCAACGCCGACCAGATAACACCTGGAGAGCCAAATGTGGGTGTTGGCAGAGCTTCTGGATAAAAAAGCTGATCCAGCGTACCACCAAACATATAAACAAAAAATCCTAAGCCAAATACACCGTAAACAATTGAGGGCACACCCGCTAAGTTGATCACCGCAATGCGGATCATCTTAGTTACCGGCCCCTTTTTTGCATACTCATGCAGATAGATAGCCGCAACGACACCAAATGGTGTCACAATAACCGCCATCAACATCACCATAAAGACGGTACCAAAAATCGCAGGAAACACTCCTCCTTCGGTATTGGCTTCACGTGGGTCATCACTGATAAAGCGGCCTATACCAACAAACCAATGCCCGACCTTACTCATCAAGCCCATACGATTGGCATAGGTGACATCAAGAATTGAGTTTAACTTTAACGTCACCTCTATACCGCGCATATCTTTAATAATGACAGAGTCACGTCCCGCCTCTTCCCTCAGAGAGAAAAACTGTGTCTCCAACACCTGATAGTCTGCCTCTAACTCAGCTCTTTGAGCTGCAAGCTCACTTTTTCGCAGTTCAGTTAGCTTGTCATCCAATTCATATCCACGCTCTTTTAACCTTAACTTTTCAAGAGCGTAATTAATTGAGCCTATCTCGCTCTTTTGAAGTTTGACCGCCTCATTATTTAACTCAACTGCACGCTCAATATGAGATTCAAACGAACTTTCTACATCATCAAGTACTAAACGTTGACCATTTTCGACGACGGCGATTGGATAACCATAAAAGTCACCGTTTTTACTGCGTTCTATTACGGCAATATTTTCAGGTTTACTGCGTGAAATAATATCCGTCGCTAAGATCCAGCGAAAATCTAAACCGACAAACTCACGGTTACCTGTCTTTACCAGATAACGTTTTACGGTATCGCCAGGCATTGGTTCGAATTGATGTCCCGCCTCGAGCAAACGCTCAGTCGGCACCTCTTCACTGTCATATATTTCACCAATTAAGGTGTATATCTGACCATTTGAATCATTCAGTTCCCATTGGTATATTTCAGCAGGCCAAAAATAACTTAGGCCTCGCCAAGCAATCATCAACAGCAAACCTAGAACGGCAATTAAACTGATGCTGACGGCACCGCCGGTCATCCAGATCCAAGGAGAGCCTGATTTAAACCACTTACCCATGCCCATGATCCAACCCCACAAGATTCAAATGCCCAGCAGTCATACCAAATGTCCAAGGAGAGCCTAACCTAAACCATTTACCCATGATTCAACTCTCTAAGCTTCAAATGCCTAGCAGTCATGTCAAACATCCAAGGAGAGCCAGACTTAAACCACTTACCCATATTCAAGTTCATATGCCTAATCATCATGTCTTTATACCCAAGCCACTTGGGTATAATTTAAAGTGAGCTATAACGTTCACGAAGACGCTGCCTGACCACTTCTGCAATCGTGTTAAAGAAAAAAGTAAAAATAAACAATACGAATGCAGCTAAGAAGAGCACTCGATAATGAGAACTGCCAATGGCTGACTCAGGCATTTCAACGGCAATATTAGCCGCCAATGTTCTCATGCCTTCAAACACGCTCCACTCCATGATGGCCGTGTTCCCCGTCGCCATTAACACAATCATGGTTTCACCCACAGCGCGGCCCAGTCCCATCATCACAGCAGAGAAAATCCCAGGACTGGCAGTGAGTAACACCACTCGAGTCAAGGTTTGCCAGTTTGTCGCACCCAATGCCAAACTGCCATTAGATAAGTGACGAGGCACGGAGAAAATCGCATCTTCAGCAATGGAGAATATCGTGGGTATCACAGCAAACCCCATGGCGATGCCAACAACCAATGCATTGCGTTGATCGAAGGTAATACCAAGTTCATTAGTGATAAACATACGAGAATCACCGTTAAATAATGCGACCTCAATCGCAGGACTAATGGCAAAAGAGAACCAACCGATAAAGAGGATCACGGGAATTAACATCAGCTCCTGATATGTTTCAGGTAATCTTTGCTTCCACCTGCCGGGCAAGTGATACCAGCCAAAAGCACTAGACAGGATTGAAACCGGCAGTAAGATCAACAAGACTAAGATCCCCGGCAGATTATCCTCGATTAAAGGAGCAAGCCAAAGCCCAGCCAAAAATCCCAAGATGACAGTGGGTAAGGCTTCCATAATTTCAATGGTGGGTTTGACGACAGCGCGGACTTTAGGAGACATGAAATATGCGGTGTACACAGCACCAGCCAGTGCTAAAGGCGTAGCGAATAGCATGGCATAGAATGCGGCTTTCATGGTACCGAACGCCAGCGGCATTAAGCTTAACTTAGCTTCAAAATCATCAGAACCTGAAGTTGATTGCCATACATATTTAGGCTCTGGGTACCCCTCATACCAGACCTTGTTCCACATGGCGTTCCATGACACTTCAGGGTGTTCATTTTTCACGCTAAATAGGTGTAATTGATCACCCGCTTCGACAACAAGTGCATTAGATCGCGGGCTAAAGCCCATTATCTTAGGGTCATTGAGATCAAATGTCTCAGAAAACAGCTTACGTTGACTGGTGGTATAGAGCAGTGAAAGCTCGCCTTGCTCACTGATTGTGATAAAGCTTTTTCGATAGAATTCACTGGCAATACTGGCAATAGGCCCAAGTTTATCGAAACTTCTTATCTCTTGATATTGACGACCCTTTTCACCATTAACTTGAAAATACTGAGCCACTAAACCTGAATCATAACTCACAAGCAGTGAACTGGCGCCTGCAAGTAAACTCACCTTTTTTACTTTGGCATTGGCTAATTCAAGCTCGATCACTTGCATTAATTGCAAATCTTCAACATCGCGAATATCGTAAACAAATAACTTATCAGCGCTTCTTAAAATGAGTTGGCGCTGATCTGGTGTCATCAATTGCTGCTGAACAGAAAAAGGTGTTTCTTGAATAATTCCCTTCGACGAGACCCATTCGACCTCTTCAGTCATCATGTTCTCTTCGCCCTCCTGACGCGCCAAACGCCAGACCTTAGCATCATCTTGATAGATAAAACTCATCATCTCACTGTTATAACCAAAGGCTAGGTTATGAAGTGCTGAACCATTTTCATCAATGGTTAACGCATCCTGACCCGCAGGAAACCGAATCTCAGGTGTAATAAGGCGATGATTATTCGGGTAGGTCACCCCAAAATTCACTTCAGCTAACAGGAGCTGACCATTATCTAAGCCGAGTGCAAATCGCTGTTCACTCGGTGCAGAGACCGCACCACTGGAAACGTGTACACCATCAGGTAAAACCAAGTGTTCCCGCTCGATAAGTTTCCCTGCTGTAGCGGTGTAAAAATCTACCTGACCGGTGTCCGATACACGGTAAATGATCTCATTTTGCTCATCGCTACCGACCATCAACGCGGGCGTTACATCACTGAACAGATCGACATTGATCACAGGCTTTACTTCAGCGCCGTCAAAGATAGGTTTAACTATGTATAGGAGATAAAAAAAGATCAATAACAGCGCCACAAAAACCATGGTTCCACCTATGGTCACTCCCACCTGAGTCAACTTGTCTGTTATAGCTCTGCGACGTGAACCTTTACCCATAAGTAGGTTTTTAACCTTAGGTTCAGATTTTATCGCTTGAGTATCCATTAAAACCTCGTTAATTAAGTCATCGGTTGACTTTTCACTGGGATTATTTCGATTGCTATGCTAAAAAGAGTCAAGCTCTTAATTCAGATAACTAGCATTATATGACGCAAAGATGACACTAGTGTTACAGCGGATTAGGCTAGAGAGAATAATTAATCATAGGAGAAATATCAACATGTTACGCTACTTAGTTACTCTTCAGGTACCGGATAAAAATGGATTGGTTGAACAGATTTCTCATGCTGTAAGTCGACATGGAGGAAACTGGTTAGATTCAGAACTGCGTCACATTGATGGTATTTTTGCCGCCATCCTATTATTAGAGGTTCCTGCATCAAATTGGGAGACCTTAGTCGAAAATCTAGAATGTATTGAAGGCTTAAGTTTAACCTTTGCAAAAACCAGCAAAGAACCTCTACTATCTACCCATAAAAGCTACTCTTTAGTCGCCTATGACAGGCCCGGTTTAGTGCATGATATATCAAATAAAATCAGTGCTCTTGGAATAAACATTGAACATTTTAGTACCCGTTATGAAAGTGCTGGTCATACCGGAGTCGCCCTCTTTAGAGCAAACTTTGATGTAGGCATGAACAGTGACGAACAAGAGGAACGACTAAGCCAAGCCCTTTACGCCATAGGTGATGATGTCGTGTTAGACGAAATCTAGCTAAACATCTGTATTTATAAGGGAGGAGCATCTCCCTTATAAATATCAATCAAGATCACCTTAAAGCACTCCACTGCAGATCCTATACTTCCATCCAAACAATCGAAAAAATCAATCAAGAATCATGTCAACAATCTGATAGACTACTCGAAAATAAACACTATTAAATACAAGAGTCAATGGGGACAGGATTAACTCTCCCTGCAGAGCAAAAACGCACTTGCCAACAATTCAGGCTAGGAATACCTCATGTTAGGACTTATAAGAAAAATGCGCGCCACGCTGGATGATAACCAACAGGTGCAATACCAACTGCCAATCGGTGATCAGTTACTCGACATGAACCCACTGATAGGCACGACAGTGACCTTGACCCATACGGGTAAAATTTGTTGCAGTAATTGCGGTAAGAAAACCAAGAAGAGTTACTCTCAAGGCCATTGCTTTGTCTGTATGAAGAAACTGGCCAGTTGTGATATGTGCATCATGAAACCTGAGACTTGCCATTTTGCACAAGGAACCTGTCGTGAGCCCCAGTGGGGAGAAGCGAACTGTTTCGTGCCGCACTATGTTTATCTTTCAAATACTTCAGGACTTAAAGTGGGCATTACCCGTCACACTCAGTTACCTACCCGCTGGATAGATCAGGGCGCGACTCAAGGCCTGCCTATTTTGAAAGTATCAAGCAGACAAATTTCAGGTCTTGTGGAAGTTGAACTGGCTAAAATGATTGCCGATAAAACTAACTGGCGCACTATGCTCAAGGGCAATGCAGAAGATATAGATCTCAAAGCTAAGGCCGCAGAACTACTGCCTGAAGTTGAACATAAAATATATGAGATCTGCATGACTAATGGAGAGTACGCCATTGAGAAGTTAGATGAAGAGATACAGGGCATTCACTTTCCTGTGACTGAATTCCCCACCAAAATCAGCTCACATAATTTCGATAAAGACCCCGTCGTTAGCGGGATATTACTCGGCATTAAGGGGCAATATTTAATCTTCGATACAGGGGTAATTAATCTTAGAAAGTTTACCTCTTATGAGATCAGTGTTAGCTAACACATTGTATTTATAGGGCTAGAAACTGGCCCTTTTAGACTTCCAATAAAACCACTGAACAGTCACCCCAAATATCACTGTAATTAATTCCCTTAGATTACACATGGACAAAACACTCACATTAATTTAACATTTAAATAACATGGAAGTTAGTCGACTCATTAGTATAATAATTTAACTACTAATAGAAAAACACAAGGGAGTGTATCGTGACAGATTTAACACCAGTTATTCCCCCCTATCAAACCTTCAAACAACTTATTGGTAGAGCAGTAAATGTTGAAGATACCCAAGGCAACTCTCTCGAGCTCATTTTAGATGAAGTCGTTCCCGGATCTGCCCATAGCCAAAATTATGAAAGCTTTACCACACGTCTAAAAGACACCTTACCCAACCGCGTTCCACAAGGTTGCTATACCTTCAGCCACCCAATGATTGGCAAGCAATGGCTATTTTGCTCAGCAATCTCAGCCACTCAATATGAAATTGTCATTAATAGGGAAGCAGAGACTAAGCTATGACGTTATTACTCGCTCGGTTCTCGGCTCGCCACTCCATTAACAGATACACCTCGTCGGTCACCGTCTTTAACTTAAAACCCAAACGTTCATATAAACCTCTGGCTGGATTATTTCGCTCAACGTGTATGGTCACAGCTAAACCTAAATCTCTAGCTTCAGCAAACAAGTTTTCAAACAACTTAGTTGAAATGCCTAAACCACGAAACTCAGGTAACAAAGAGATATCAACGATACGGATCTCTTGACGTTCATCGAGCCAGTAATCAACAAACAAGCGACCTACAGACTGATTCTGTAAATAGATAATATTAAACCTGTCAGCTGAGTAATGCTGACAATAGTAACGGTACTGGGCATTGAACTGCTCAGATAAAAAGGAATTTAATTGCGATTCAGGCCAGTTAGCAGCAGCAAATTCATCTCGGCGAACACTGGTATAGAGGCGTAATAGAAAGGGCAAATCGACTTCACTATGAGGTTTTAAAACCAGTGAAGAGAGTTGTAAATCGCTCATGTTTGGACATTTTTATGCAGTAAATGATGAGTACCCAACATACGCAAAGGAATGAAAATAACAAGCTTAGGAGAGTAACAATGTCAGAACCTTTTATAGGTGAAATCAAAATGGTGTCCTTTAATTATGCCCCTCGTAGCTACGCTAAATGCGATGGAGCCCTTCTTCCTATTTCACAAAATGATGCCATGTATGCACTGTTAGGTACGCAGTATGGTGGAGATGGTCGAACAAACTTTAAACTACCCGATCTACGAGGACGAACGCCTATGCATCAAGGAAATGGGCCAGGTCTTACTTCTCGCGCGATGGGACAAAGTTTTGGTAGCCAAACCAACAGATTAGATATATCACAGCTCCCTACTCACTCGCACTCACTTGCCGACATTGAAGCGCCTATTAATGCTGAATTGAATATTAGCATTCCCGCTTCAAGTGAAAATGCCACTCAAGACTCACCTATCGATGGTGTGATGGCAACAGCCATTTCAGCAGGGCGAGCAGTGCCCTCTTACGCCGCCGAGTCAAACGGGGATATGAAAGCCTTTAAAGCGGGGTTTAATACCACCGCACAGCTTAACGGTAACACTCAAAATACCGATAATAATACTGAAATTAACAATCTGCAGCCAGTGCAAGTCGTTAATTTTATTATCGCTCTGCTGGGAATCTTCCCTCCGAGAAGCTAATTATTATTTTTGAAAATCTTACAAGAGCAGCTCTGCTGCTCTATTTTAAAAAATAACCAGGATGACCACCATGAATAGGCTCTCACTCCACACAATGACACTTATTGCAGTGACTATTTTTTCCCCTTGGGTACACAGTGCTGCCGATGTGGACTTTATCGGTGTAGTAGCCAATGCCAACCTAGGTCAACCCTATATCCATGGTGATTTTACTTTTGATCAAGATGTTAGTGGAGGTGGAGCTGAATTTATTGGGATAATTGGTGGGGGAGCAATAGGAAACGTGGATGGGGGCTTAAACTCCAACATAGTGACCTTTAAAACAACAGACGGTAGTGAGTTTAGCCTTGTTTCTTTCCAACTGGAATCGGCAGCAGGCGATGATATTTACCTCGTTTCCGCTTATAAGGATGGTACAATACTCATTGGCGAAAGTTGGAATTTAACTGGCCAATATGGTTCTTACTTTACCTTTACCCCCACGAGTACACTTTTTAACGACACTGATGAGATACGGATAAGTAATAATGACAATTCAATCGGATTTATTGTTGTTAACCTCGACAATATCGACGTTGATGTTGCCGTTCCACCTAACTCAGCCCCAATCACAGCCAACTTCAATGGTGACAGCTTCAGCTACACCGAAGGCGATGGAACACAAACACTCGATCAGGGGACCAGCGCAACACTGACCGATGCTGACAGCGCCAACCTCAATGATGGTAATCTGACACTCACCATCACCTCAGGCAAAGATGCAACAGAAGACTTATTATCAATCGATACTAGCGGTTCAGTCACATTAGCGGGAATCACTGCAGGCAACAATGTATCAATAACAGGCCCTGGCGTCGTTGGCACCTTGGGCAATAATATCGCTGCAGGGAATGACTTTGTCATCAACTTAAACGCCACAGCAACCCCTGCACATCTGCAAACATTAGTACGCGCCCTCACCTACCAAAACAGCGATATTGATAATCCCACTACAGGGGCTCGAAATATACGTTTAACAGTCAATGATGGTGATGGCGGCACATCAGCTAATGCCGATATCACTGTGACGGTAGCTGGCAGCAATGATGCTCCAGTTCTCACCAATTTGAGTGGAGATAGCTTAAATTATAATGAGGGTGATGGTGCTAAACTGATCGACCAAGCCGCTAATGCCAGTCTAAACGACGTAGACTCATCTGATTTTAATACAGGTAACCTAAGCGTTTCTATTATTACCAATAAAGATGCTGCTGAAGATATTTTAGGTTTTGATAATAGCGTGACAACAAGCGGCGGTGCAGGAGATACTGTCACCATTAGTGCAACAAACGTAGGTACGCTAGCAAACTCCATCTCTGCTGGTAATGACTTAGTTGTTAACTTTACGAACAATGCCAACCCAGCGTTAATTCAAGCCCTTATCCGCAGCGTGACTTACACCAATAGTGATAACCTGATCCCGACGCAAAGTACACGAACGGTAAGATTTACCGTGTCTGATGGTGATGGTGGAACCAGTTCAAATAATGATACGAGTGTTATCGTCAGCCAAGTTAACGGTGCTCCCCTAGGGAGCAATAAGACGTTAACCCCCAACCAAGCGAGCATTCTCCCCCTTACCACCAGCGATTTTAGTTACAGCGATCCTGAAGGTGACACATTAAACCGTATCACTATCATCAATGCACCTGCCAGCGGTTCACTCTGGGTTGATCTAGATGCGAGTAACAGCATAAATAATGCTGAATCGGCGCTCACTTCCAGCGATACTGTCACTAAAGCAAACTTAGATGCGAGCTTATTAAAATACAGCCCCAGTGGGTCAACAAGTACTAATTTCACCTTTACCGTCAATGATGGCAGTGCTGACTCCGCAAGCAATTACACCATCACATTAACGGTTAATGCCCAGCCTACAGTGACCATTAATCAAGCTTCGGGACAGAGCGATCCCACCAATAATGCCACCGTGACGTTCGACGTGGTGTTTAATGAATCTATCTCAGGCTTTGATATAACAGATATCGACTTAAGTGGCGATGTGACTGCCAATGTGACCTCGGTTTCCGCTTCTTCTGGCACAGGTTTTACCGTCACAACCAATATCAATGCCAATGAGGGCGATATTATCGCTCAAATCATTGCGGGCGGAGTGACCGATGCCTCTGGGGCCACGAACCAACCCAGTACCAGCACTGACAACACAATAGAATACGATATTAGTGCACCAGCAAGCCCAAGTGGTTTAGACCTTGTCATCAGCTCAGATTCAGGCAACAGTGATAGCGATAATCTCACTTCTGATACAACACCTGAGATTTCAGGCAATGGTGAAACAGGAGCAAGCATTACGCTATTTAGTGATATTGATCACAGCGGCACTCTCAATGGTAGTGAAGCCTCAGTAACAACAAGTGTCAGCACGGGGACTTGGTCAGTGTCAATGCCGACTATAGCCAGTACAAGCCACTCTTTAAAAGCATTTCAAACCGATCCTGCCGGTAACGCGTCACCAGTGAGTGCTACTCTCACCATAGAGATAGATACCGTTGCTCCTAGCGGACATGGTGCAGTTATTGATCAAGACCCGATAAATAACGGTAATCAAGATTCGGTCAGTTTTACCTTTACTGCAGGCGAGGTAAGCAGCAATTACTCATACACATTAACCAGCTCTGGTGGCGGAACACCTTTGACAGGTACTGGCACGCTATCAACAGCAATCGATACCATAACCAATATTGATGTCAGTAGCTTAACTGATGGGACATTGACCCTTAGCACGATTTTAACTGATGCTGCAGGTAACAGTGCTGCGGCAGTAAACGATACCAGCGTTAAAGACAGCAGTGCGCCAAACGGGCACGATGTCAGCATAGATCAAGCACTTATTTTAACCTCCAACGATAATGCACTGAGTTTCACATTTTCAGGAGCTGAATCCGGTGCTAACTTCGTCTATACAATCAACTCCAGTGGTGGAGGAAGTATTAACGGAACGGGGTCTTTAACCACAGTAAATGACACCATCTCCAATATCGATATGACGTCTCTTAGCGATGGAGTCTTAACTCTATCAGTGGTTGTAACTGACATTAACGGTAATGCAGCAACGGCAGTAATCGATACCGTAAACAAAGATGCCTTAGGCCCTGTGATTCAATCTGTAGGATTAAACACTGGCAACATTAAGGCTGATGAGACCATCTTAGTCTCTGTGCAGTTTGATGATATCGTAATACTTTCAGGGTCTAACTCTACAGCCACGCTTTCAATTGGCGGCATCAGCCGAACCGCGGTTTATACCAGTGGGCACAACACATCCAGCTTAGACTTTAGTTATACTGTTATTAGTGGTGATAACGACAGTGATGGTGTCACGCTAACATCTGTTCAAGGGAATTCTGATACAGCGAAAGATGCCAATGGCAACGATGTCGACTTTAGCTTTACAGCTTTTACTGAAGCAAATTTACTCGTTGATACACAAACTCCGGTAGTGGCAACACCACTTCAGGCATCGCAAACAGTCAATGCAGATACGCTAACCTTATCTCAAAACAATTACCCAGAAGATGGGATCACTGTGATTGCACTCTCCGATTCAGATGGCAATGGTATCGCTGACAATAATACGCCATTAGCCAGTATCACATCAAACTCAGGCTCATGGTCTCTAACCCTTAATCTGTCTCAAAATGCGGATAACTACTTTATCTTGCGCACTACAGATCAAGCTGGAAACATGACAGATACAGCAATAGGCAACTATCTTGAAGATTCGATAGCTCCAGACGATGCTATCATCTTGAGTCCTATTGCCCACGTGTATCAATCTACTAACACAATTACAATTCAAGGCAGCCAGAGTGAGAATGGGGTATCGGTAAGTCTCTATTCAGATGCTGATAACAATGGTGTCGCCGACAGTAATACAGCTGTGGCATCAAGCGTAGTTGTGGCAAACAGCTGGAACATAGCGCTAACCTTGTCCGATAATACAAATGCTAACTATGTGGTTATAGCTCAAGATGATGCAGGAAACAGTGCCCAAGCTGTGGATCTCGTTACCCTCACCCATGACAATATCAACCCTATCGCTGACATAACTATAGTAACAAGTTTAGATAACACTCCGACTCTTAGGGGGTCAGTGACCGATGCAGGGGGAATAGCTAACCTATCTTTTACTTTGGAAGCCAGCGACAACACAATTTTTGGACCTTTCGATGCCGACAGCTTTAGCGATATAAATAGCGGTGAATGGCTCGACAGTGAACTGGCAAGTACGTTAATTGACGACAGCTATGACGCTCACCTCTCACCCATAGATCTAGCTGGCAATACACAAATCCTCACTATTTCAGATGCGATCAGAATCGATACGATTAGTCCCAACGGGTACAGCATAGAAATAGAACAAGATAGGATCGATACCAACAATGAGTCGGCACTTAGCTTTATCATTACAGGTGGAAATATTGGTGAAAGTTTTATCTATCAGATAAGTGACGGCAGTAGCTCTGTCACTGGTAGCGGCACCATTAATATTAGCAATAACAGTAATTCGCAAACCATCAGCAATATTGATGTCAGCAGTTTAAATGAAGGCACACTTACTTTAACACTTTCATTGACTGATATCGCTGGAAATCAAGGTCTGAATGTCACTGACAGTCTAAACAAGTTCTATAACCTTGCGCCAGTGATCACCCAAGGAAACACGATAACTGTCACCATGAGTGAAGATGCAACACCAACCCCCTTTAGTCTCAATTTAACCGCTTCAGATCAAGATGGTGATTCGCTCAACTGGCAAATAACCTCGGGGACGAATAAAGGAGCAGCTTTACTTCAGGTCTCTGGCTATAACACCACAGTCAGCTACCTTCCAACAGCGAACTTCAATGGCAATGACAGCTTAACAGTGCAAGTCAGTGATGGAAGCTTAACCTCACAGATCACGATCAACATTGTAATCACAGCGGTTAACGATGCTCCAAGGATCTCAGGTAATCCAATCACTTCAATTAGTGAAGATATCCCCTTTAATTTTGCACCTGTGGTTAGTGATATAGACAGCACCCTTCTTAGTTGCAGTATTAGCGGATTGCCAACATGGGCAAGTTTTAATACCGTAACAGGAGTGTTAAGTGGTACTCCGACTAACGCAAACGTGGGAACTCATGAGCATATCATTATCACTGTAAAAGACAATTTAGGTGCTATAAAGAGCCTGCCAAGTTTTAGCATCACAGTGACCAATGTTAATGATGCGCCTGTTATCAGTGGCTCACCTGCCAGCTCTGTTGATGAAGACAGTCTTTACAGTTTCACGCCAACCATGCTTGATGCCGACAGTGATGACACTCACCAGTTTTCAATCAGCAATAAACCTGACTGGGCAAACTTTAACAACAGCAACGGAACTCTGTCTGGCACTCCAGTCAATGAAAATATAGGCACAAGCAGTAATATCATTATCAGCGTCACCGACAGTGCCAACGCAACAGCAAGCCTGTCCGTCTTTAGCATTGAAGTTAATAATACGAATGACGTTCCTGTTCTCCATACTTCCGAGCTTGAAGCCAAAGAAGATTCTGAGCTATTGTTTAGCTTAAATATCAGTGATGATGACAATGATGAATTGACCCTTACTTTAGTCACTCAGCCTCAACACGGCTCTCTTAACACCAGCGGTTCACTGTGGCGCTATCAAGCTGATACCAATTACCATGGCGATGACAATTTCACCATTCTCATTAACGATGAGGAAACCAGCTCAGAACCTATTGAGGTGAGTATCAATGTACTTCCCGTCAATGATGCTCCTCAGGCGCACAATGACAGTTTCGAACTCGACTATACGCCCAACAGGAATTACAGTTTACCGGTTTTGGCTAACGATCAAGATGTCGACGAAGACACACTTACCTTAGTCAGTGCTCAGTCGAGTTTAGGCGAAGTGATAATAGAGAATGAAGCACTACTGCTTACTTTAAATTCAGGTGTCACTGGCGATATTAACTTAAGCTACCTCATCGTTGATCCAGATGGTGAGAGCAGCCAAGCAGAAGTTAGTCTGCAGATAAAACCGAACGATGAAGCACTGCCCATATTAACGGTTCCCGAAGCCGTTAGTGTCCAAGCCCAAGGTTTATTTACCCGAGTTGATCTAGGCGTAGCAATCGCATTCGACAGTAAAGGTGAAGCGCTGCCAGTTAGCCTTCGATACGGACAGCCTCTATTCCAACCAGGTCGTCATTTGGTCTATTGGGAAACCACTGACAGTAACGGCAATACTAAAGTTGCCAGTCAACAGGTCGATGTCTACCCCTTAGTCAACTTCCATAAAGATCAATTTGTTGTAGAGGGAACTTCAGCATCAGTTACTCTCTCCCTCAATGGCGATTCACCGCAATATCCCGTCGTTATCGACTTTACCCTTGAAGGCGATGCACGGGTAGATGAAGACTATCGTCTGTCCAGCCAGCAAGCTGTTATCACATCGGGACGGGATGTGACACTGATGATAGAGATCCTTGCTGACAATATCGATGAGCCTAAGGAGCAGTTAGAACTGGTTATCGATGAGTCGGTTAATCGTGGCTATAAACCAAACCATACTCTATATATCGTTAACCACAATGTCGCACCAGAAATAGCGTTTGAGATAAGCCAAGCATCAGATCAAAGACAGATGCTTGGCATTGATGGCGGAGAGATCATTATTACCGCCAAATACTCAGATATTAACAGCAGTGATCAACTTACGCTCAGTTGGAATTTGAACACAATGCAGGTCCAAGATTTAGATCCATCAACCGATGTAATACGTTTCGACCCTATAGAGTTAGAACCTGGCTACTATCCAATCAGAGCAGAGGTATCTGATGGGGTATTGGGCACCCAAGTTCAGGCCAACCTTCACTTAGTCGCCAGCTTGCCCACACTCGACAATACTGATACTGATGGTGATATGATCCCGGATAATTTTGAAGGTTTTGGTGATGATGATCTAGACGGAGTCCCAAATTTCCAAGATGCACTACCGAGTTGTAACGTTCAGCCTGAGAATGTGGATGAACAGGTTCAATACCTCACTGAAGGGGAAGCTGGCGTATGCATTAACGTAGGCAGTATTGCCACTGGCGGGCAACGAAACACTCTATTGCTTGATGAAGATGATGCATTACCAGAAGACAGTGAATTTCGCTTTAGCGGTGGAGTATTTGATTTTGTGGCTAGCGGCCTTCCAGTTCAAGGTAATCAATACCGTATTGTTCTACCCTTAACTAAGGCGATCCCCACCGATGCTATATACCGTAAATATAGTGAGACTCAAGGTTGGTACGACTTCGTTCAAGACGAATTTAATCAACTCCACAGTAGCCTGGGTGAACCCGGATACTGTCCATCTCCAGGGGATCTCAGTTGGCAAACAGGCTTAATAGAGGGAAGCTGGTGTATACAGTTAACAATCGTTGACGGTGGCCCTAATGATGACGATGGTGAAGCCAATTTTCACATCACAGATCCTGGCGGAGTTGCCACCATAAATACCAGCAACTTAGCGCCCCATGCTGAGGATGACATTGTGGTGCTTATTGAGTCCAGCTTGTTGCTGTTAGATCCAACACTGAATGATAGCGATCCTGAAGGCGGTAATATTCAGTTACTCAATGCTCAAGGCAGATTAGGTGCTGCTAGCATTAACCAAGCAGGCCTTTTGCAATATCAGGCACCTGCAGGTTACCTAGGAGAGGATGAAGTGCACTACACCATTATCGATAGAGAAGGCAATAGTGCCACCGCCCGCGTACTCATCACAGTTAAAGCAAATAAAATGCCAGTAACAGTAAACGATCACGCAACAACCGATGATAGAACCAGCATAGTGGTAGATGTGATCTCCAATGACATCGATGAGCAGGTGTTGCAGCTTATCTATGTCGATGCCGAAATAGGAAAAGTGGGTATCACGGCCAATGACCAGCTTCAATACACACCACAATTAGGTTATGAAGGAGAAGATCAGGTACTTTATCGCATTCAAGATCCACTAGGTGCACAAATGGAAGGAATACTCATTGTGACAGTAGATGCATACCAGATAATTGAAGTGAAAAATGAGAGTAGTGGCGGCTCAATGGGCTTATTTAGTGCCGCTCTGCTGCTATTATTGGGAGCCTTGAGGCGAAGTAAGGGCCTTATAAGCTTACTAAGTGTTAGTCTGATATTTTGTGGCGCAGCCCATGCACAATGGAGTGTTAATGCCCAAAGCGGCTATAGCCGGACATCAAGTGACGTTGACATATCACAACTTGAAAGCCTCGGCTTACTGGTTGATCAGTTCTCAAATAATAATAGAGATTGGAGTTGGAGCCTAGGCATAGACTATGAGGTAGTTCCAAACTGGCAAGTAAACTTAGGCTATCAAAATCTGGGTAACTATGAATTTAGCGTTCAAGGAGAGGCATTGAGCCTAGCTCCCATTATTGGGTTGGCCTCCACTTTGGGTCCACGTTCAGCAACGGGAATCGACCTCGGACTCAGTTATCGCTGGGAGGTGAGTGATTCTATCGGTTTAATGCTAGGTGGTGGTTTCTGGTTCTGGGAGAGTGATTTTACTAGCCTAATAAACCAGACACGGGTAAGTATTGATGAAAATGGCAGTGACTGGTTTAGTGATATATCAGTTTACTGGAGAATTGCTCCCCAATGGCAGATAGATCTAGGATGGCAACGCTTCATTATTGATAAGAATCATATCGACAACGGCTTTGCGCGTATCAGCTTTATGTTTTAACCGCTCTAGGTTATGGCCCTATCGCGCACACTAAAATAAATATAACGTCGGTGTCCTATCATTTTTCTGGCCACCGCCTATCTTCATATAGCAAGTTAATATTAGCTTGCAGCCCATCCTTCCTATCAATTCTGCCAAAAGCTTGATCAGTTCAAAACACTTATAAACTCGATATTAAGGGGGATGGCAAACATAATGACTAAAAAACCAGAGTGGAATAAATTATTTTATTAACACAATATTAACCTAATAATTTCCTATTCATGTCTTAAACAACAGTTAAAGTAACCGATATTACTGAGTTTTTTTATAAACACTAATTTAAAACAAGCTTGAAAGTCGCTTGATTACTGGCTTTGTGAAAAAAATAACTATTGCCTCCTCTGGTCTAATCAGTTAACAATAATGAAACATGGTTACTTTTCATACAAGATTGACTTAAATCAACAAGAGAGATAACCACTAACAAGATGATTGATGATCATTTTAACAAGACAAAACTGGGGAACTTTATGAAAACATGGCTCACTGTTATTTCACTCCTTTTAATCAGCTTATTTTACCCTGCTCAATCCGACGCTGCCGCGACTAAATACCCTGTTGTACTGGTTCATGGCTTCATGGGCTTTGATGATGCATTAGGAATAGATTATTTTTATGGTATTCCTCGTGCTTTGAGAAACCAAGGCGTACAGGTTTTTGTTGCAAGAGTATCACCGGTTAACTCATCTGAAGTCAGAGGTGAGCAACTCAGACGTTACGTACAATCGGTACTTGCTTATACTGGCGCTCAAAAGGTGAACTTAATAGGCCACAGTCATGGCGGACCAACTGCACGCTATGTGGCCAGTGTAAGTCCCCAAATGGTCGCAACGGTAACCTCTGTTGGTGGAGTGAATTGGGGCAGTAGCTTCGCTGATTTTCTTAGGGGAGCTATTCCTGTCAACTCTTGGGTAGAGTGGTCAGTCAACATTGCATTTAATACGTTATCTCGACTCGTTACAGGTGTATCTGGTGGTGGAAACTACCCTGCTGATACATTAGCCTCTACAGAGTCTCTCACCACCCGCGGTTCTATCAAGTTTAACCAGAAATATCCCGAAGGCATACCAAACCAGTATTGTGGTTATGGATCTGCAAGAGCTAATAATGGGGTAAATTACTACTCTTGGTCAGGAACAAGTCATAGAACCAACTTTTGGGATGCCAGTGATGCGGCATTAAACGTGACAAGTTGGGTATTTAACGAACCTAATGATGGTCTAGTATCACGATGTAGTTCTCACTTAGGAAAAGTGATCCGCGACAACTATAATATGAACCACTTAGATGAAATAAATCAGTTATTTGGTTTAGTAAGCTGGCGTGAAACTAATCCAAAAACCTTATACAAAGCACATATTAACCGTCTTGCAAATAGTGGATTTTAATGCAAAATAAAAGCAGCAATAACAGCCCTCTCCCTACAGCACGTATTTTGCTTTTAAGCTTAATATTGATCTTAATGGGGGGGGGGCTTATCTACTTCAATGGTCCACACGACGTCTTCGAAGGCCATACTCTACACAGCGGAAATGAGATACCTCAAACTCAACCGGAGTTGGTTGCAGAAGGTATAACAACTCCCATCTCTACAGGATTATCACAGCTCATTCTGAATCAACAGCTGAGATGGGATTTTGATGATCTCATTCTGACGCACCAAGAAACCGGTCAAACGATAACTTCCCTGTTATTCGCACTTTCGAAGCAACGTAATTTAACCCCTGACGCCCATCATTATTTAATGGATCTATTTAATCGATATCGAGACTACAAAATAGCCTTGGTTGAGGTAAAGAAGATGGGGCCAAACATGCTTAATGAACTCGATATTGAAGATACACTCGATTTTATAGAACGAGCTCATCAAAGTCAATTTGATTACTTTACTCAAATAGAGATAGATGCGTTTTTTAGTGATGAGAATGCCTATGATATTCAGGCTATTGAGAGAATGGCTATCCTACAAGATAGTTCGCTTTCCAGTGAACAGAAACAGATGTTAATTGCCCATCAAATAAGCCAGATGGATGCCGAAGAGAGAGAGGTTTATGAACCTAGTCTACAGGTTTTTAATATTGTCGATAATCTTGAAGGCAAAAGCAGCCAACTCAACGAATTCACACCTGAGGTGATCGAACGCATTGAACAACTAAAAAAGGATGAGCAAGTTTGGAAAACAAAAATTACCGATTTTCTGGCTTTTCAAGTTCAAAGTAGAAATGAACAAACTGATGACACTCTCGCGCAAGAAACTATAGATAATTATCAAAATAGAAACTTTAGTGCCAACGAACTTAAACGGCTTCAAGTGTATATCGACAACCCCGAGTTATTAAATACCCATTAGCCGAATAAGTTCTGCATAAACAATCAACATATATTCTCTCTTAGAAGTGACTTTACGAGACTAAATAGCCGGGACTGATATCAGCATGATTGAGACAAAATCATTGACCCCTTGTTGACGCTCAGCCCCATCTTTTTCAAAATCAGTAAACCCCTGACCCAATGCACGCCAAACAGGTTCAGGGAATTTAGGATTAAACAGTGCGACTAGCACTGATCCTTTCTCATATTTTTCCATATCCACACCGAAGGTAGATAACCCAGGTACCAACCCCGCTTTGTTTAGGATCTCGCTATCACTCATATCAGAGCTTAATGCTACACCAAAGCCTACCAGTAATGCCGGAGAATATTGATTTGACACAAGTCGATAACCTTTCGCCTCCATCACTTTCTTTAAAGAAAACTGCATATTTTTGATCACTGTATCATTATCGACCCTATCATCAGCAATCACTTTAGCAAGTGTCGGATGCCAAGCAAAATCTCGAGTCTGGGGGGATAAAAAACCAAGGTCACCAGTGGCAACCATTGTCGTACGATGTGAAGTAGGCACCATGACTTCAGAGACAGTACAGGCACTTAACGTAGAGATAAGCAATAAAGCGCAAATTTGTTTTATCATATGATTACCATTTAACTTCCATGTTATTGATATTAATTAAAACAAGATTAACCTAAGCTGACCCATTAGTCATTCATCCTGTAAATCCATAAAGCACTCTTGCTTGTTGTATCTATCATCCCTATGATCACCCTCTAAATAAGGGATACTCAGCCTTATCGGTAAAAGTAAAATTGAAAGAGGCAAGCATGACACAGCAAGAACACGACACTGAACTTCAATTATTCACCGATCATACGCAAAACTGGGTCGAGCGTATGATAATGAAGTACAACATCTGTCCCTTTGCACGACGTGAAGTCGAGCGTCGCAGTATTCGCTATGCCGTCATTGATGAATCTAAAATGCACAATGTTCTCGAAGCATTAATTAAAGAGTGCCAGTATTTAGATGCAAATCCTGAGATTGAAACCACACTCTTTATTGTTCCGCGAGGATTTGAAGGGTTTTATCCATATTTGGATCTTGTGGACATAGCAAACGATCTACTTGTGGAGCAGGGTTATGAAGGTGCCTATCAACTTGCCAGTTTCCACCCTGATTACTGTTTCGATGGCGAACCTATGGACGATCCATCTAACTACACTAACCGCTCACCCTACCCAACACTTCACATCATTCGCGAAGTCAGTATGGAATTAGCCTTAGAAAATTATAATGACCCTGAATCTATTCCTGAGCGTAATATCGCTTTTGCACAGAAAAAAGGCAGTGATTTTTTTGCAAGAGTATTAGCTGGCTGCATGGGCAAAACATCACACTAATGTTACCACCATCTTAAGGCTGCAGCCTCTCAAATAGGGCTGCAAACCACTTAATGACAGTAGACAAAGCCACCATAAAGGTATTTTGTTGCCTCCGCTCCCAACACTAATACCTTATCTCCCTTTAAGAGTCGACCACTGTTGACTAGTTTGGCAAAACTTACCCATATTGCCGCTGAACCCTGATTTCCAAAGTGCTTGGCATCATTTATAATACGTTCAGGCTCAATACCTAGCGCTTCTGCTAGCATAATATCAATATGTCCATTTGCCTGATGAGGTAAAATATAGGTAAAGTCGTCTAATTGATAACCTCTGGACAATACAGCTTGCAGGCCTAATTCAAATAACTGACTGCCATTGGCACGCACAGCTTCGGTGTTATGATGAAAACGAGTCATCTCCCCGTTACCTACATCCATTGAACCAGAGTCCAGATAAAACCCCGGTTCCTTACCCTCACCAATTTGCCCCAAATAAATATCGGTTAACCGTCCCTCTTCCCCTTTAGCTGGACCTAATATCACAGCCCCTGCACCGTCTCCCATCTGCACATAATTCACCAACTGTTCAGTGGTTAAAAATGACTTAGCAATCTCAAAATATACTGAACCAGTTTCAATACCTACTATAGCTACTGGTGCCTCATCGATGGAGCAAAACGCCGATGCGATCTGCAGCGCATTGGCAAAGCCAGTACAGGCTTGTCGGAGCTCTAAGTAAGGTCCTTGGAAACTAAGCCTGTCAGCCAACCAAGCCGCATTGGGAGGAACCTGAGTATGAGGAGTACAAGTATGACTAAGTAGATACTCTAACTCATTTATATCAAGGTTAGCCTTACCTAATACTTGAGTAAGTACTTCAACTCCCAGATCGATACTACTGGGAGAGGGTTGGCTCTTTGCCTCTGCTAAATCTCGAACCAAATAACGACTTTCAACCCCTAAACGCTTAGCAATAGTTCTGGCCTTACGTTTAGCCAAGGCGCCACAATGTTCACCTAAAGCCGTTAATAGCGTCTCATTTGAAACCCGTTTATTAGGCAATACAAAGGCTGATGACAACAGAGTCAACTCATTTTTTGCAAACTTTACACCCATTTATCCTCCAGTTTGGTAAAGATCTTTGTCAACTCTACCCCCAATGTTTCAAAGTGCTCAGACTGAGAAGAAAGGAGAGTGTAAAGCCTTGGTAAAACCATTTCATGTTCGGTGACAAACATAGCCTTAGTTGCTCCTAAATATTGGGCATGGTGCTTAGCTACATACACATGTTTTGCTTCATCTTTCTTAATCAACCCACATAAGCGAGCAAAAGGATGACCTCGTCCAAGCCCCGAATGTTCAAATTCGTGCATGATCTGAGTGACACAAGTATCTAATATTGCAATTCGAACAAAATGCTCACAGTAAGAATTTACTCTGCCAAGATGGAGGTAGAAACGTTTTGCTTGCCGTTGTATATCAACAAGTTGCTCCACTGTAGGTAGCTCTGACTGCACTTGCTGCAGAGCAACATCATGTACAAGTTCTTCAGCCTCCACCTCTTTTAAACTGAGTATCAATGAGGAGACCGCCACCTCATTGGATGCTGACAGTCGATGAATTTCAGTGTTAAACACCAATTGTGCCGACTGTTCGCCGCAAAGTAGAAGCGGGATCAAATGGGCCAAACTAACTCTCTCTTCCTCACTATAATAGATGGGACTGTTATACCTGTTAGCCATCCATTTTCTGATCCTTACGCTATTGACGCCTGAACAATCAATGAGAGTATTCACACTCGGCTTAAGTGGGCTGGGGAAGCAACGGTTTAAAATATGCTCATTCATACCAGCCACCAATGATCAATTTATAGAGAATAGGAAGCCACAGAAGATCGAACATAAATGCCAAAGCCACTATCAACATAGAGAGGAAGCTTAATTCAACGATGGGGAAAAAATCTGAACTCAGGCCTAAGGCAAAGCCAAAAAACAGTAACAAACTAGTAAAAGCAACCGCTGGCATGACAGAAGTTAACGTTCTCGAGATAACATTAAGTTTATCAGAGGCTTTATCATTCACCTTTAACAGCAGATGAAGTGAATCATCAATAATAATCCCAAGCATCATGCCCATCACCACTGCACTGCCTAAACTAAGACTTCCCCCTAACCATTGCCATAAACCAAAGACCCAAATAAGTGGCAATAGGTTCATGGCAAGTGCCAGTAAACCTAACTTAAATGATGTTTTAAGTAGACTGACTATTAGCAATAAAAACAACAAAGCCGCGGCAAATGAGGCGAGCATGGTCCGGGCATTAGACAAACTTAAATGGGCAAAAATAAGGCCCTGGCTCAAACCTTGCTCTATTGATACCTCACTGACATTCTGACGGTTCCAATCGGCAACTTTTGCCTCAAATGCAATAAGTTCAGCTGCCGTCATAGGAATGAGGTCCACAGTGACGACTGAAGCGTTACCATCTTGATTTATCAGATGCTTTACCTTTGAGTCCATCACACTAGCATCATTAAGTAGCAGATTTAAACGACTAGGACCTATACCGTAAAGTCTAATCCAGTCGACAATAGAGCTCACCTTTAATACCTCATCCTGCAGCCTTAAAAAACGACTAAACAAATTGATTTTACTGACATAATCTCGCTGCGCCACTCCCTGTTCACCCAGTGAATTCGCGGCACTGTCAACGACATAATAGAGCTGATTTACACCATTAAAATGTTGCTCCATCTTCAACTTAGATTGATTAAACAGATTAAACTCAGGAAAATAATTCAAAGCATCATCATCAAACTTAAGCCCAGAAACACTATAAATAGCCAGTAAAGAGATCAGTAAACCGCCCCCTAACACACTGCGTTTATAACGCCAACATATCTGATCAATTGCAGCGAAAAACCGCGTCTGTACCTTAAGACTTACAGTCACGACACTCGCTCGTTTAGCAAAGGGGAGCAACACCGTTAAGTTGACCAAAAAATTAACCATGACGGCAAATGCCACCAACTTACCAAAGTCTTGGATCGGTGGAGAGGGACTCAATGCCAATAGAGAAAACCCCATTGCGGTTGTCAGTGCCCCCCAAAACAATGGTTGTATATTAACTCTTAATGAATACGCTAATGCCTCTGGTTCACTCTCCCCTTGGTCTATGGCGTTACGCCAACCGAAATAAAGATGCACAGCATAAGCAACACTCAAACTAACCACGACAACAGGGATAAAACCACTAATCGCGGCTAAAGTGAACCCGCCCCAGCCAGCAAGACCGACAGTCAAAACTAAAGTAATCAAGGATGAAACACCTATCCCAAAGAGCCACATTCGCTCCCTAATCACGAGCAAAAGCATTAAGCTGAACGTCAATGCTAAACTAGGAATGAACCAAGACAGATCATGTTTTAGCACTGCAGCATATTGCCAATTGAGCGCTAGAGGACCTGAGTAATAAACATGAAAGGGTTGAGTCCTATTGATATCTAGTTCATCGATATAATCTTTAACAGACAAAACACTGGCTAATAGTGCCTTGGTCCCTTTTATTGCATTGGGCTTAAATGACACAGCTACAAGCACAGCTTGAGCATCGGATGAGAGAAAACCCATATGGCTAGGTTTAGTTTTATAGGAAAGCGGTAATCTTGATGAGGAAGCATCTGGGCTATAGCCATTAACCTCCTCTATCGCCGATAGTTTAAGTAAACCCGACTTCAACTGAGAAAACGTGTTATCCCCCAAAGGAAAAGTTATCCCAGGAGCAGCCTCCAATAACAAGATAAGCTCATCTTGCTTAAAAAATTCACTTTGATATTGTTTAAACGCATTATAAAGGGGGTCACCTTTAGAAAAATATGCACTATAGTCAGCATCTAATCTCAACTTGCTAAATCCAAACAAAGCGATCAAACACAAAAAGAGCCAAAAAATGGCACTAATCTGTTCAGCTTTTCTCGTTAGCAAGCAAGATTTTAGCAATGTTCCGCTCCTCCTTAAAATCACAATTTTAGGTTACTAAAGAATAATAGACCTCATAAGTGACCATTTGTATTCAAACATTGGGTTTAATCCACTCATTGAAGCCACATATGAGACTGTTTGAGTTAACTTAATACAGCTAGGTTTTATTTGTTTATTTTCCTACCACACAAAGAAAACAAAAAATAAATTAAAATCAATGCATTACCATTTACCTCTATATTATTCTAACTCTACTTTTTATCTTTGCTTTCTTGAATAAACATGTTTTTCACACTAATTTTAATGGAGAGTCATTACTTAATGGGCTAACCATGAAAACTTTTCAAACTCAATGGCATAATGATGATTGGACTCAAAGTGAGACCATTCCTGAGCTAGACGGCGAGCAGACACTTATCTTACTGTTCGGCGAAATAGATAAATTCCCTGAAGCCATTGAAAACATGCGTAGTTTAGCGCCTAATGCCAATATCACAGGTTGCTCAACTGCAGGAGAGATCCAAGGTCAGCAGGTACATGAAAACGGCTTGATTGCCACTATTATCGCGTTCGAAAAAACACAAATTAAACTAATACGCGGAGTAGGAGAAGCTGATACAGATTTTCGAGAACTAGGTTTATCCTTAGCTAAACAACTCAATGAAACCGCAGAACTTTGCCATGTATTCATTCTCAGTGATGGATTAGAGTTCAATACCTGCCATCTAGTAGAAGGAATGACAAGTGAGCTGGGACTGGACATTCAAGTGACTGGAGGGCTCGCGGGTGATAGCCAGAACTTTATCAAAACTCATGTTTTATTCGAAAATGAAGTCTGTTCATCAGAAGTAGTCGCCATCGGTTTCTATGGTAACCAACTTGAGGTAAGCAGTGGAACACGAGGCGGGTGGTGTTCATTCGGCATCGAGCGAAGAGTCACTAAAGCGGACAATAACACCTTACTTGAACTTGACAATGAAAATGCATTAGATATCTACAAGAGCTATCTAGGAGAGCTTGCTGAACAGCTCCCCGCCAGCGGACTTAGGTTTCCGTTAGAGATCAGCGAGCCTAATAAAGTCACTAAAGTAGTCCGCACCTTACTCGCCATAGATGAAGATACTGGGGGTATCACATTTGCCGGAAATATCCCTAATGGCGCAACCGCCCAATTGATGCGATCAAATGTAGAATCACTTATCGACGGTTCCTTGGAAGCAGGTAAAATCTGCCGCCATAATATCTCCCACAATCCTCAAGTCGCAATATTGGTTAGCTGCGTAGGCAGAAAGCTAGTGCTAAAACAGCTTGTTGAAGATGAAATTGAGGTGATTAATGAAGAGTTTGGTGAACAAACCTTACTCTGCGGGTTTTACTCCTATGGTGAAATAGCTCCCTATGACAGACACAGCCTAGCAGAACTGCATAATCAGACCATGACCATCACTGTCTTTGCGGAAATCTAACCTATGCATAGAATGCTAAAACGGCAACTGAAAAAGGCTTATCCTAATGGATTGCCTGACAGCGTTGAGTTTAGTCATTTTATCGAGTTAATAGAGCAAGCTTACACCTCTATGAGTGAAGAGTTGAGTATCTCGGAGCGATCACTGGATTTAAGTTGTGAAGAGTTACAACAGCGCCATGATACCTTAAGTAAAATACTCGATGCCTTACCCGATATGAGTATGTGGATAGACCAAAATGGCGTGATCCGTGACATTAGGGTTGGCTGCTTTAATCCACCTCTCGTTTCTAAAGAGGATGAATACGCCTCAATAACGTCATTAAAATTTTATAATAACTCAATCCCTTTACAACACTTTTTAACTGGATATAAGAAGATTGGTAGCAAGCGGGGTGAACTCGAGCTAAATTGTGATACTTTCACCTATTACGTAGAAGCAAGATTAACTTCGGTCAGCAAACAACGCTGGTTACTGGTCATTAGGGATATTTCTCTCAGACGAAAATTGATTGAGATGCAGGCCCAAAGGTTAGAGCAGATAAAGCGAACTCAGAAGCAACTTCAGGGGCTAATCAATGCAGCACCAACGGGGATTTTAATCACAGATGAAAGTAAAAAACTGGTCATGGTCAATGATTATATCTGCCAGAAACTGTCTCTGTCTTCCGATGAATTATTAGGCAGAAACCCATTAAGTTTTATCGCAAAAAAATACCGTCTAGAGTATCTGTCCGAAATACAGAAACATATTAATGATGATAACTCTATTTTAAACTCTCGACTGGACCTGACTATGGAGTTACCTCACAATGAGGCCATGAATGTCGAAATGGCCTTTAGCACTTTGCTGTTTGAAGATAAGAAACTAGTCATCACCGCTATCACAGATATCAGTGAACGAAAGCGATTGGAAGCTCAATTAAGGGTGCTGGCTTCTACCGATCCATTGACTGGAGCTTATAACAGACGCAGTTTTAATGAGATGAGTCATAAAGCTATCTCGACCTGCTTCCGTCAACAACAAGCCTTCTCCATTTTACTGCTCGATTTAGATTTCTTTAAGCGTATCAATGATAATTATGGGCACACGGCTGGAGATGAGGTCTTGATCGCCACAGTAAAAGCCATAAATTCTTGTATCCGGGAAGCCGATATTCTCGGTCGATATGGCGGGGAAGAGTTTGTTATCGCGTTGCCAAATGCCAATAACGATAAGGCTAAAGAAGTCGCCAACAGGATCCGCCTTCATATTGAGAACATGCAACTCAATACCCTAGGCCAGATCATAAAAATCACTGCGAGCATTGGCATAGTAACGACAAGTGATAACAACAAACTTGAAAAACTCATCAACCAAGCTGACAACTACCTTTATTATGCAAAGAATAATGGCCGTAACCTGGTTGTCAATGAAGAGATCTACCACTCACAAAATCAAAGCATTCCTCAAAAAAACAAAGCCAAATAGCTCATAAAACTCTGGTATTAGCCCACAGAACCACCATTTAACCCGGCCTGATGACAAACCATTTGTGTAATGCCCCTCATTAAGTGATGATGGATGATTAGTGTAAGGGCAAGTGGATAACAGATAAAAATGGCGAGTAAATATTATGTGATTTGGGTGGGACGCAAGCCCGGGATCTATACCTCTTGGGATGAAGCGAAGCAACAGGTAGATAAATACCCTAAAGCAAAATACAAATCATTTAAGACTAGGGCCGAAGCTGAAACCGCATTTTCCAAAAGAATCAGTACAGCCCCATACAGTAAAAGCCCTGCTAGTATCTCTAAATCCAAGTCTGTTACGACTCATACAGAACTGGTATCTGATAGTCAGTATGACGTCGAAATTTACACAGATGGTGGCTGTGAGCCCAATCCAGGTAAAGCGGGATCCGGTGTCGCCGTGTATAAAAAAGGGATACTAACAGAGCTTTGGTATGGCCTTTACAACAGTTATGGTACCAATAACTCGGCTGAATTAAATGCACTGCATCAAGCCCTGTTAATTGCCAAACAGGCCTTAGCGGATAAACAAAGTGCACATATTCGCAGTGATTCCCAATACTCCATCAACTGCATCACTAACTGGGCTTATAGTTGGAAGCAAAAAGGCTGGAAGCGTAAAGTTGCTGGGGATATTAAAAACCTAGAAGTCATTCAAGCCTCACATGCTCTGTATGAAGATCTTAAAGATGAACTCAGCATCTCCCATGTAGCGGCACACATTGGCATCGAGGGAAATGAACTTGCCGACAGAATGTCTATCTATGCTATCGATAAGAAAGACACGGCATTTTGCCGTTACCCAGAGCCGATCGACTTAGCATCAATATTAAGCCTAAGAGCAGGTTAATAATGCGCTAATCTAAGGCGCTAATAAAGATTTAGTGCCTTATAAATAATATCTCACCGCACTTTTTCTCTCTTTTCTACTAAAATTTGAAGAACTGAAACTCAACTCCCAGAACAACAGCTGCAAAGAAAGCTAATTAAGTTAAAGCTTAACTGTGCTAAAGCCACTCGCTATGAGACAATTCGTGTCATGAAAGTATTCGCCCATGTCCATAAAGCTCCAATTCGAGTCTTCCGCATCAGTAAGCGACGTTTTTGGTTACGTTTAAAACGTGATCTTCTGCTATTGAAAGAAGCTTTAGCCCAAGAGAAACTAGAGACCAAAGAGATGTTGGTCACCTATAAGCGTTACACCAAGAAACAGGCGAATCGTGAAGAACTAAAAGAGGCCAATAAACAGTTTGCTGATCTGCTAAAAGGATTAGGGCTGGGAATGTTTGCCGTGCTGCCTTTTGCCCCTCTGACCATTCCACTGATCGTTAAACTCGGTAAAGTTGTCGGTGTCGACGTCCTCCCCAGTTCATTTAATAATATGGGCGAGAAACGACAGCGTCAAGCGGCTCGCTACCCGGATAACGAAAAATAGTACTGACCAAACACAACTCTTCTCAAGCAAATGTTCTAACCACTTTCACCTAGGTAAAATCCTTGTTACCCTAGTGTTTTACCTCTCTAATAATGATAACTAGCAGCGAGATTTAGCCCCATATGACTGACTTATTGATTTCAGGTGTTTCAGGTACCCCACTCTCTATTCTCCACGCCGATGCTTTCGATGCCTGGTTAGCAGAGCAAGCGCCACAAACCAAAAACTGGCTTACCTCCACACAATTTAGCGGCAAGGGAATGAGCCTTATCCCAAGTGCAAACGGTGAGCTATCTCAGGCCATTTTTGTGACCAGCGAGCCTGAGTCCTATTGGGTATGTGGCGATCTCGTCAATCTGCTCCCTGCAGGTCAATATCAGATAAAAGCGACAGAAGAGCAGATCAAAGTTGCCGCCTTCAGTTGGGGGCTCGGTACGTATAAATTTGACCGCTATAAAAAAAATGACAAACAATACCCGACGCTTGTTATCGATAACCCAAAGATTGTTGAACAAGCAAAAAAACTGATTCGCTCAATCTCTATGGTGCGCGATTTGGTCAATACACCCGCAGCCGATATGATGCCACAGCACTTAGGTGACACCATGGAAGCCCTCGCTGATGAGTTTGGTGCAAAGATCACCCAGATTATCGGTGACGAGCTACTTGAACAAAACTACCCAACTATCCATATGGTAGGACGTGCCAGTGAAAATCTACCTCGCCTTATCGACCTGACTTGGGGTGATGAATCAGCACCTAAAGTGACGTTAGTCGGTAAAGGGGTTTGTTTCGACTCTGGCGGACTCGATCTTAAACCTGGCGCTGGAATGCGTTTTATGAAGAAAGACATGGGCGGCGCTGCTCATGTTATCGGTCTTGCTCACCAGATAATGGCCAGTAACCTACCTATTCGTTTACGTGTATTGGTGCCAGCGGTAGAAAATGCCGTTTCAGCCAATGCATTCCGTCCAGGAGATGTGATTAAAACCCGTAAAGGGATCACCGTTGAGATAGATAATACCGATGCTGAAGGCCGTTTAGTATTGTGTGACGCTCTTGCTGAAGCTAACAATGATAAGCCTGACTTGATGATAGATTTCGCCACCTTGACTGGCGCGATGCGTATTGCTTTAGGCACAGAGCTTCCGGGTTTCTTCAGTAATGATGATCAAGTTGCTGCAGATATGACTCAATCAGGCCTTAATGTTCAAGACCCAATTTGGCGCATGCCATTGCATAAACCCTACTTTGATCTAACCACCAGTGATATTGCTGATTTAGCAAACTGTGGCCGTGTTCCTCAAGGCGGCGCAATTACAGCGGCACTCTACCTTGAAGCTTTTGTCGATAAAGATATCAGCTGGAGTCACTTCGATGTTATGGCCTGGAACACCCGCAAGCTGCCAGGTCGTCCTATAGGCGGTGAAGCCTTTGGTATTCGCGCGGTATTTGACTACCTGCAGACGCGTTTCGAAAAGTAACCTCAAAGCCAGGTACAAAAAAGCGAGCTAAATAGCTCGCTTTTTTATGACTCTATCTGAGATTTGTCTCAGAGAAAAATCTATAAAAAGAGGTTAAGCATCAACGCCTTTGCTTCTTAGGTACTCATCGTAAGTACCTTTGAAATCATTAATCCCATCAGGCGTGATCTCTAAGATACGAGTCGCGATAGAGGATACGAATGCACGGTCATGACTGACGAACATCAAGGTACCTTCATATTTTTCAAGCGCGTTATTCAATGACTCAATTGATTCCATATCCATGTGGTTGGTTGGCTCATCGAGTAGCAAGATGTTTGGCTTTTGCATGATTAACTTACCGAAAAGCATACGACCCTTCTCACCACCAGAAAGCACTTTCACTGACTTCTTAATATCATCAGAACCAAACAGCATGCGGCCTAAATAACCACGAACTGACTGGTCATCATCTTCAGGTTTACGCCATTGACTCATCCACTCAAACAAAGTCATATCATTCTCGAAATCTGACTCATGATCCTGCGCATAATAACCAATAGCAGAGTTTTCAGACCATTGAATAGTACCGCTGTCTTGTGGGATGTCATGCACTAAGGTACGCAGTAAAGTCGTTTTACCCACGCCGTTTTGACCAAGAATGGCAATACGCTCACCGACTTCAGCCATGAGGTTGATGTCTTTGAATAACGGAGTACCATCGAAACCTTTGGTTAAGTTTTCAACAATTAAAGCATTACGGAACAGTTTCTTCTCTTGCTCGAATCGAATGAACGGGTTCACACGGCTAGAAGCTTTGATATCATCAAGCTTAATCTTGTCGATAAGCTTAGCACGCGAAGTCGCTTGCTTAGCTTTAGATGCGTTAGCAGAGAAACGTGCCACGAAGCCCTGAAGCTCAGCGATCTGCGCCTTTTTCTTCACATTATCTGACATCAAGCGTTCACGAGATTGCTGAGCAGCCATCATGTATTCGTCATAGTTACCAGGGAATACACGTAACTCACCGTAATCCAAGTCAGCCATATGAGTACACACTGAGTTTAAGAAATATCTATCGTGCGAGATAATGATCATGGTGCTGTTACGTTGGTTCAGCATCTCTTGCAACCAACGAATCGTGTCGATGTCCAAGTTGTTGGTAGGCTCATCGAGAAGCAGTACATCAGGATCAGAAAATAGTGCCTGTGCCAACAGAACACGCAGCTTGAAACCTGGTGCGATTTCACCCATTAAGCCAAAATGTTGTTCAACACCAATCCCTACCCCCATGAGCAGCTCACCTGCACGAGACTCGGCGGTATAACCGTCCATCTCAGCAAATTCCATCTCTAAGTCGGCAACTTTAATGCCGTCTTCTTCTGTCATCTCAGGCAGAGAATAGATACGGTCACGTTCCTGCTTAACTTTCCAAAGTTCAGCGTGGCCCATGATAACAGTATCTACAACGTTGAACTCTTCGTAACCAAACTGGTTTTGACTCAGTTTACCAAGACGCTCATTGACGTCTAAAGAAACATTACCACCACTAGGCTCAAGATCGCCGGCAAGTATCTTCATAAAGGTTGACTTACCACAGCCGTTTGCGCCGATAAGACCGTAACGGTTACCGCCGCCAAATTTAACTGAGATGTTTTCAAACAGTGGCTTAGCGCCAAACTGCATGGTGATGTTAGCTGTAGTAATCAAGTATAAAATTCCGAATTTAGTTATGTGATACGCGGCGACTTCAAAGGCCGATCCTAAATCAGACTTGTATAAAAACAAGCCCACGATACGAGTATGAATAGCCCACGTTAGATTAGGCAAAATCAAGCGCGAAATTATAGAGGAACAGGACTAAATTATCAACTAATCTAGTCCTGTTATCCGGCAAGGTTTATTTTCACTATTCACACTAAATGTTTCATGAAGTTGGCAAATAGTAATACGAACTCATCATCCTAAACCTGTTCGGAACTCAACTTCACATACCTTAACCGATTGGCGTTGGTTACCACAGTGAGTGAAGACAGCGCCATTGCTGCACCTGCAATCACTGGACTTAATAACAAGCCCGTAAATGGAAACAACACACCCGCGGCAATCGGAATGCCTAAACTGTTATAGATAAAGGCACCAAAAAGATTCTGTTTAATATTGCGCATACTGGCATTTGCCAGAGTAAAAGTGTCGGCTAACACAGACAAACGGCCCGATAAAAAAGTAAGATCGGCGCTCTCTATCGCCACTTCTGTGCCATCGCCCATGGCAATGCCAACATCGGCACTCACTAAAGCGGGTGCATCATTGATCCCATCACCCACCATGGCCACTATTTCACCTTCTGCTTGCAACGCAAAAATATGTTGCTGCTTCTGCTCTGGTAACACCCCAGCAATCACCTCTTTTATGCCAACCTGATTTGCTACTGCGCTTGCAGTATGGATATTATCACCACTGAGCAGTACAACGCGTTTGCCCGATTTAATTAACGCTGACATCGCCGTCTTTGCATCGGCTTTAATAGGATCGGTTATCGCAATAATCATGCTTAACTGACCATCTTGGGCAACATAGACAGGCGTTTTGCCTTGCTCTGCAAACTCACCAACTTCGGTTTCGCGTTTATCTAAGCCGGAGATCCCCTGACTCTTCATTAACTCTCGATTCCCTACCGCCAATGAAGCACCATCGACGATGCCAAATATTCCTCTTCCTTGAACATTGGTAAAAGAATCTGGTTCAAAGAGGGTAAGCAATCTGATCTTAGCCTCTTCCAATACGGCACTCGCCAGTGGATGTTCAGAGTGAAGCTCTAAACTGGCGACTCGAGTAAGCAGTTGCTCAAGGGCTTGGTCTGTATTATTCCCCTCAATATCTGTTGGTGAAATCAGTAATATATCGGTCACCGAAGGCCGACCTAATGTGATGGTTCCCGTTTTATCGAGTACCACACAGGTGATTTTACTGGCCATTTGCAACGCTTCACCATTTTTAATCAACACCCCCATCTGCGCCGCTCGCCCCACTGACACCATAATCGACATAGGTGTGGCCAAGCCTAACGCACAGGGACAAGCAATAATGAGCACACTGGTCAGCACAATCAACGCATGTGACAATTGCGGAGCTGGACCTGACAAGTACCAGATGACCGAAGCCGTGATCGCGATAAGCACCACTACCGGCACAAAATACGCTGATATCTTATCGGTCAAACGTCCGATAGGAAGCTTAGAGGTTTGTGCTTGTTGAACTAAATCAATAATTTTAGCGAGTCGAGTATCACTTAATCCCGCAGTTACTTTATAAATAATACTGCCATTACCGTTAACTGTTCCGGCGCTGAGTCGGTCACCCGCTGCTTTAATGACAGGAAGAGGTTCACCGGTCAACATAGACTCATTGATACTGGAACTGCCCTCTATCACCTCACCATCAAGGGCTACACGTCCTCCAGGCTTTAATCTGAGTTTGTCGCCTAACTTAATCTCAGCTATCTCGACCTCTTGATCGCCAGAATCTGTGATCTTAGTGGCCGTCATTGACTGTAAGCCAACCAACCTTTGCACAGCTTCACTGGTTTTTCCTTTCGCTCTAAGCTCTAAAGCATGGCCCAAATTGATTAAACCTAAGATCATCACGCTAGCCTCAAAATAGACATGACGAGCCTCGGGTGGGAAAGCTTGTGGCATCAATACCACCACCATAGAATAAAGCCAAGCTGAGGTCGTTCCCAGCACGATTAAGGTATCCATATTGGCGCTGCCGACCTTAAGGGCACGCCACATTCCTTTATAAAAGTGCCCGCCTGTCGTAGCAAGCAATAACAGGGTGATCACGCCCATTCCCCCCCAAGCTAACTGTTGGGCGGAATTATTCACCATCATATCTCCACCTAATAGCCCCCAGATCATCATGGGGATACCCAGACCTAAGCCAAATAGTGATTGGATAATGCGAGTGCGATACTCTTTTGCCTCTTCTTCAGCTTTTGTTTGTGCTGCGCGCTTAACGTCATGAATTTGCGAGCTAGCATAGCCAACACTGGCAACGGTTTTTATGGCTAAATCGATTGAGATCTCTCCCTGAATCAGCACTTGTTTATCGGCTAGATTCACTCTGGCAGAAATCGACGTTTGTCCCTGATTTAGCGCAGCAAACGCACCTTCTATTTTTGCGACACAACTTGCACAATTCATCTGGGGAACATATAAAGTTAGGCTGTTCATAAATTTGACTCCACATCTTCAGAAAGTTGTTACATTGGTATACTCTGTTAAAGCGATAATAATGTCTCCCCTTATGGGAGAGTCAATGGTGTTTGTGCGACACCCATGCTAAAAAGGAAAATAGGCGATGAAAATCGGTGAAGTTGCAAAACTAACAGGCTTATCAGTCAAGAGTATTCGTTACTATCATGACATTAACCTTGTGCCGGCCATTCGTGGTGAAAACGGCTACCGAGAATATGATTTGCCTCAGGTGGACTCACTTAAATTTATCCACCACTGTCGGGAACTGGGTTTCCCACTTGACGATTGCCGTTCCCTGCTAGACCTAAAGCTAGACAAATTAAGAGATGCTGAAGAGGTCAAAGCCTTAGCAAGAGAACATCTACAACAAATAAGTCAGCGAATAATCAAACTACAAGCCTTAGAAACTCAATTATCTCAACTTGTCAAAGACTGCCGTGGAGGCGCTCAACCTGACTGCGCGATCTTAACCGGCCTAAGTTAACCCTTGAGACCCATTGGCATCACTCTTTAGCCATTTTCAGGTGTTCAGCATTCTCCAGTTTAAGCTTAGGGATATCCCCAGCAGGAGTGAAACCGAACACCGAGCCATAAAATGAAAGTTCAGCTTCCAGTGCTCGAGCCAAATTTTTCGAATCCCTAAGTTTATAATCCTCACCATCAAAAGACAGATAAGCGGTAGGTACCCCCCTATCTTTAAGCGCAGTAAAAATACCTTTAGATTGCTTATCTGATATAACGGGGTCATCGCTTCCAAGGATCAATAGTAGAGGCTCTGTGAGCCCGGACAAGTTATGGATCGGCGAACGTTCTCTTAGTTCATCTTCATCATTCTCTCCGATAAGCAACTCTACATAATGAGACTCAAATTTGTGAAGTTCCTTATTGAGCATCTCAATATCGCTAATGGCGGAATAACTCACGCCGGCTTTAAAGGTGTTGTAAAAAGCCAATGCTGACAATACTGTAAACCCTCCAGCACTGTAACCTCTAATCGCCAACTGAGTACCATTGACCCAGCCTCTGTTAGCCAAAAAACCTGCTGTTCTTACGGCATCTTCAACATCTGATTGCCCCCAGTGACCATAAATACTGCGGCGGTATTCACGGCCGAATCCTGAACTGCCACGATAATTAAGATCGATCACAGCAAAACCTCGACTAGTCCAATACTGAATGTCCCGTCTAAAGGCTAAACTGGCCTTAGAGGTTGGTCCGCTGTGTAACATGACCAACAAGGGAGGCCGAGTATCATTAGGGGCGATAAATGCTGGGTTTTTAGGACCATAGAAATATCCATAGACCAATTCACCATCACCTGAATCTAAACTAATGCTCTCCGCCCTCGAGATATAATGAGGATTAAATGCCGGTAATTTAGGTGAATAGATAAGCTCTGTACCCCGACCTTTAACATGATATATGCCCTTCTCAGGCGTCATCTTATCACCGACAAAATAGATCCCCCCCTCACCTGCGACTAACTGAGATATCTCACCAAAATCAACTGCAATGGGCTCTGTCATTCCGGTATCGAGGTAAATTCGGATCAAAGACACATCACCGTTACGCAGATAACTGGCGATGATTGTATTGTCTGACTCGAAAGCATAATTATGATTACCGAGAGTCCAGTCCGGCACTGCAAACTCTGCATCTATATCTAATACATGCTCAATCTTGCCATTTTCACCAATTCGATATAGGTTCCACCAATTAGTAAAATCGGCCACAAAATAGAGCTGTCCACTGGGACTGAACAATGGCTGGGTAATTGCGCCTTCAAGCTCAGTAACAATTCGTTTAGGATTGTGAAGACCGCCTTTAGGATCCAGTGACCCGATCCAAAGTTCAGTATTGTCCCAAGGCATATTCGGATGTTGCCAGCTAATCCAAGCCAATTGCGAATGATCCGCAGACACACGAGGTGAGGAGTAGAAATCATCACCAGAAATTAAGACCTCTCCTTCTCCTGCAATGTTCATATTCAAAGCAACTAAACTGGAGACGGCTTCCCCATCACCACGATGGTCTTCTCTAATGCAGATAATTCGGGATCCTTTGGGGTAAGCGACACAATCTGCATGACGAGTATTTGGAGAGGTGAGCGGCACCGGATCCTGATTTGGCGCAAATCGATAGAGAAGTTGATCATCCCCCTTAGAGACAAACAAACTCTGGCCAATGCCGAGAAAAGGAGAACCGCCGTATTCATTAACTTTAGATCTCACATCAAACTCGGCCTTAACTACATCAGTGACCTTACGATCACCATCAAGACGTTTAATGCCGACCTTACCACCAAGCTCAGCCTGAGATTGAATAAAATAGATCCCACCGTTAACACTTTGCAATTCACCAAAGTCGTTAGCAAGGGCGGATACGTCTGCGGCTGTTATAGGCGATTCCCAACTACCATAAACCGCTATCTGGCGGCCACTTTTCTTGTCTACTTCCTGTTTAGGTACTGATTGTTCGCACCCGGTCAAAAGCAATGATATAACCCCGCAAATGAGGTAATTCATAAACAAAGGAATTTTCATAACACGCCTCACACACTTAACGTAAACATGATGACACTAGCGAATTCGTTACTTTTTTCTATAGAATTTAGATTTAAACCAAACAACTACGGACTTTTGTTTATACGTAGGTAGACCAAAAAAAATGCATATCCAAGGTGAGAGTATGCCATACCAGGGGATAGCTAGTGTACTACGGCCACTCAGTAAAAGATAAAAGAAGCCACCATAAATCACGACAACGCCCAATATTCCAACAGATAACAACACGTACTTAATCACTCTTTCTAACCAAAGCATCGAATTCTTGGATCCTTATATCTATGCAAATATGTGATCATTATCACCTAGCTTAGGGCTAATACCTATTTTCCCACAAAATCGTTTTGAGCAGATATTAAAAAACGAGCCTAGGCCCGTTTTCTAATTATGTACTCAGAAGCGTAACTTTCTTTAAATACGAATGCCGCCATCAATCTCAAACACACGACCATTTACATAGTCGTTTTCAATGATGAACTTCACCGTAGATGAGATCTCACTAGGCTGACCCAGCCTGCCAACAGGTACCATTTTTTCCATACGCTCAAGCGCTTCAGGCTTCATGGCAGCTGTCATCTCAGTTTCAATAATCCCTGGCGCCACAGCTGCACTGCGGATATTGTAACGAGCCAACTCTTTTGCCCAGCCAACAGACATGGCTGCCACACCCGCTTTTGAGGCTGAATAGTTTGTCTGACCAATATTGCCAGCTTTGGCTAAGCTAGAGATGTTAATGATCACCCCTTCTTGGCCTGATTCAATCATGGCAGCCGCCGCTTCACGACCACAAAGGAATGTGCCGGTTAAGTTCACATTAATCACAGCCTGAAACTGTTCATATGACATACGCCCTGTCACTTTGCCCTCTTTGGCTTTAACTAGCATGCCATCAAACAAGATCCCAGCGTTGTTAATCAAGACATTGATCTTACCAAAGTCTTCCATTATGAAACCAAAACCAGCCATCACGTCTTCTTCGTCGGTAATGTCGAAAGCGTAACCTTGAACTTCAGTTCTATCACCAATATCGGCACAAGCGCGCTCAAGCTTCTCTTGATCCACATCGATAAGTGCCAACTTAGCCCCCGCTTCGGCCAAGTCCAGCGCCATAGCTAAACCCAGTCCGCCCGCACCACCAGTGATGACAACAACCTTATCTTTTAAATCCATCGAATTACCCTTTGTTTTTAATCTGTTGAGAATTAGTAAACTGTTCAAAAATACTGGAAAAATCTCGTGCACCATTACCTTGCTTGGCATGGTTCACATATAAACTGCGCGCTAACGCCCCCATTGGAGTACTTGAATTTGACACTAATGCCGCCTCTTGAGAGAGACCGAGATCTTTCACCATCAAATCCACCATAAACCCGCCTTGATAGTCATTGGACGAGGGCACATTTGGCATCACATCCGGACAGGGATTGTATTTATCTAATGTCCAGTTGCTGCCACTGCTCACCTTCATGATTTCAGATAACACGTTAGGATCTAACCCGTGGTCGATCCCCATCTGCAATGACTCACTGGTTGCAACCATCAGGACCGACAGCAACATATTATTACATATTTTAGCCACTTGACCTGCACCCGCTGCGCCAGCATGCAAAATATTCGCCCCCATGTGACCCAAAACCGGTTTTGCCAACTCAAAGGCGCTGTCTTCGCCGCCGCAAATAAAGGTCAAAGTCCCCGCTGCCGCACCGGCAGTACCGCCAGATACCGGCGCATCAACAAAACCTAGCCCTTTCTCAACCGCTGATTTAGCCACTGCTTGCGCACTCATAGCATCAATGGTTGAGCAATCTATCAATAAAGTACCTGCAGCAACCACATCAATCAGACCTTTATTGTCATCATCGCCAAGATAGAGCGAACGAACATGCTTGCCTGCCGGCAGCATAGTGATCACCACATCAGCCCCAGCTGCAGCGCCGCAAGCACTGCTTGATGAGAACGCACCTAAGTCTGTCAGTGACTTCATTGCTTGGGGTACGAGATCGAAAACGCGTACCGTTAATCCAGCTTTAACCAAATTGGCAGCCATGGGGGCTCCCATATGTCCTAACCCGATAAATGCGACACTTGTCATCTCATACTCCTCATTCTGTACTGTTAACTACATCTGTTACTCAACCAACCCTTTATTTACATATTTTTTAGAGGATGCTGTTCTTGCTCCCAAGGCGATTTGAGTATCTGCTCAATCAAGTTTTCTGGCACTTGTTCAACGCTTTCATAACGCCAATGCGGCGTTCTATCCTTATCAATTAGCAGCGCCCGAACGCCTTCAGAAAAATCACCGATGGCACAACAATTCACGCTCAAACCTAGCTCAAATTTAAACACATCGGCCAGACTTAACTCTGTTCCCATCTGAGCTTGTCGATAGATAAGATGCCAGCTAATAGGACTTCCAGATAAAAAAGTCTTCATAGGACGAGCTAACCAGCTCTCACTGAAATCACTCTGTTGCACTCGTTCAACGATCTCATTTAAGCTACCAACCATTAGTGCTGAGATCTCCGCCTGCTGCAGTGCTAATTGAGAGTCAGGCATATCAATCATCACTTTTAGCTCTAGCTGATCAAGTTCATGTGAGAGCAGTCCATGATTAGTATTCGCATCATCGCTCCATGGCAAGGTCGCCAAATGATCTAACATAGGCTCCTTATCATCACTATTAAGATAATGATTACCAATCCCAACAAATCTCGCATCACCCGCGTTCATGTTGTAGGCCGTTAAGCCAAGAAACAAGCCAGTACCACCAGGCATACGATTTAAAAAATAGCTACCGCCAACATCAGGATAAAGCCCAATAGTGACCTCAGGCATCGCAATACGAGAATACTCTGTTAATATCCTATGGCTCGCGCCAGCCATCAAGCCAAGACCACCGCCCATCACAATGCCGTCACCCCATACCATTATTGGTTTACCGAAACTGTGCAGCAGATAATCCAGCTGATACTCATTTGCAAAAAACTCAACGGATCCTTGGGTTAACTCACCAGGAGTATTAACCGAGGCGTGATATATCGCGCGCACATCACCACCCGCACAGAAGCTTTTTTCACCGGCGCCATCGAGCATCACCAGCGCAATATCATCATCTTTCTGCCACGCAGTTAGCTGCGCAGTCATGGCGTGCACCATCTCAAGATTAAGCGAATTAAGTGCCTTCTCAACATTGAGTGTAATCACACCAATCTGCTTGCCTGAGGCCGTCCCTAACGTTTGAAATACGACACTATTGCTATTCACAACTTGCTTATCTGTTTGAATCGTCATTGAATATCCATCCTGTTAACAATCAGCTGCTTATGCATTTTTCCAATTGGCACTGCGCTTATCCAGAAAAGCATTAACCCCTTCAGTTTGATCTTCGGTATCAAACAGATCGACAAACATCTCACGCTCTAGAGGTAAAGCCTTCGCTCTTGGCATGATTCGTCCGGCCTGAATAAGCTGCTTACACACAGCGACACTGCTTGGACTTTGCTTGGCCACTTTTGCAGCCAACGCAATAGCGGCAGTCAGTGACTGGCCCGTCTCAACGACCTCTTCCACTAATCCCAATGATTCAGCCTTTTCAGCTTTGAGGCGCTCACCACATAAGATCATCCGTTTTGCCCAGCCTTCTCCCACCAATGCCGTCAGGTTTTGTGTGCCGCCAGCGCAAGGTAGCAAACCGACCGAAGCTTCAGGCAGTGCCATCACAGCTTGCGTTTCTGCAATGCGAATATCACACGCCAATGCGACCTCTAAACCGCCTCCCATGGCATAACCATTAATTGCCGCTATCGAAACGCCGCGAAATTGACTCAATGCCTCGAACGCTTCGCCGAAACACTTCGCCATTGAGGCCGCCACCCCTTTATCACCATCAGCAAAGAGCTTAAGATCGGCGCCAGCTGAGAAAAACTTATCACCTTCGCCGGTGATCACCAAAGCGTAGATATCTTTATTATCATTAAGCTCAAGCACTTTAAGTTTCAGTGCTCTTAAGCTTTCATCTGTCCAGGTATTCGCTGGCGGATTACTCATGGTCAATATTGCGGTGTTACCCTCAATAAGTTCAATTATTCCAGTCATCAATTCACTCCTTCAACGAGTACATTTCTTATGTTGTAACGATTAACCTTCTCTACTTTCACAAAATCAATTAGTCTGATTTTTGAAAAGTCCACCTAATGGTATAAATAGAAATGCGCAGCAGATCGATTAAAGGATTGCACCCGCATCTTCATTCAATAAACGGCGGGCAATGATCAAGCGCATAATCTCATTGGTGCCCTCTAAAATCTGGTGCACTCGCACATCTCGCACATGGCGCTCTAGCGGGTACTCACGAATATAGCCATAACCACCATGAAGCTGTAATGCTGCATCACATACCTGAAAACCAACATCGGTAGCGAAGCGTTTTGCCATGGCACAATAGGCCGTCGCCTCCGGATCTTGCTCGTCAAGTTTAAAGGCCGCCAAGCGCACCATCTGCCTTGCAGCCACGAGTTCTGTAGCCATATCGGCCAACTTAAACTGCAGCGCTTGAAACGCGGCAATTGGTTTACCAAACTGCTTACGTTCTGTCATATATTGAGTGGCTCGTTCAAGAGCAGCTTGGGCTGTACCGATAGAGCAAGTGGCGATGTTAACGCGACCACCATCGAGTCCCTTCATGGCGAATGTAAAACCTTGGCCCTCTTCACCTAACAGATTAGCCACTGGCACACGCACTTGAGTAAAGGTTATTTCACGTGTTGGCTGGGCATTCCAGCCCATCTTATCTTCCGCCTTGCCATAGGTAACGCCATCGGCATCAGCTGGGACGACGATAGCAGAGATCCCTTTAGGCCCCTCTTCGCCTGTACGGCACATAACCACCAATAACTCAGTGGCACCCGCACCAGAGATAAACATCTTGGCGCCAGAGATAACATATTCATCCCCCTCTCTGACCGCTTTAGTCTTCAGTGACGCCGCATCACTGCCCGCGCCCGCTTCGGTTAAACAGTAAGAAGCCAGCTTCTGACCTGTCGTTAGCGGCTCAGACCATTCACTTCTGACGGCTTCTGAGCCAAAGCTGGTGACCATCCAAGTGGCCATATTATGGATCGTCAACATCGCTGTTGTGGCTGTACACCCCATGGAAAGCTGCTCAAAGATAATCGATGAATCGAGACGACTCAGTCCCATGCCACCTTCGCTTTCTGGCGAATAGAGGGAGCAAAAGCCTAACTCACCAGCGCGCTGAATAACATCTTTAGGGAAGTGATGTTCCTCATCCCATTTCGCCGCGAATGGGGCTAACTCTTCACGAGAAAACTGCTGAGCTAAGTCAGCAAACTGACGTTGGTCGTCATTCAGATTAAAATCCATCTGATATCTCCTATTTTAAATCTATAGTCATATTAGGTGCAGCGTGCTCAACATCGGATATTTGAGATTCAAACCAACGAGCTGTGATGGTCTTCGTTTCCGTATAAAAACGCACCGCTTGCTTACCGTAGGCGTGTTGATCGCCATAGAAACTCCCTTTCCAACCAGTGAAGGAGAAAAATGGCAAGGGCACAGGAATAGGCACATTGATCCCCACCTGACCCACTTCAATTTCATGTTGATATTTACGAGCAACGGCGCCACTGGCAGTAAAAATCGAGGTACCATTTCCGTAAGGACTGTTATTGACCACTTCAATTGCCTCTTCCAAGGTGTCGGCTTCCATGCAGCAAAGTACGGGACCAAAAATCTCCTCTTTATAGATGCTCATCTCAGTTGTAACCTTCGTAAACATGGTCGGTCCAACCCAGTTCCCTGACTCATAGCCTGGTACGGTAAAACCTGATCCATCGAGTACACACTCAGCGCCTTCCGCTTTACCTTGCTCAATGAGTGACAGGACTCGCGCTTTAGCCGCAGGGCTTATCACCGGGCCATAGCCTGCCTCTCTATCATCCCAAAGGCCTGGCTTAACCTTAGCAATCACATCTCTAAGCTCAGGGATCCACTCTTTAGCCGCACCAACAAAAATTGCCACCGACAGCGCCATACAGCGCTGACCCGCAGCGCCAACTGAAGCACCAACCAGATTATTAATAACTTGCTGTTTATTTGAATCAGGCATAATGACACAGTGATTTTTAGCACCGGCAAACGCCTGCACTCGCTTTAAATTATCGGTACCTGTTTTATAGATATATTGACCCACACCCACAGAGCCAACAAAAGAGATTGCCTTGATATCTTTATGGTTAAGCAGCACATCCACTGCCACTTTGTCACCATGGACAAGCTGTAGAACCCCCTTAGGTGCGCCAGCTTCTTCAAACAACTCCACCAGACGTTGTGGCGTCATAGGATCTTGCTCTGAAGGTTTAAGCACAAAGGTGTTACCACAAGCAATAGAGAGCGGGAACATCCACAATGGGATCATGGCAGGAAAATTAAACGGAGTGATGCCCGCACACACGCCAAGAGGCTGAGTGTAACTGTAGGTATCGATACTGCGTGCCACGTTTTCAACGGTTTCACCCATCATCAAGGTCGCAATATTACAAGCATGCTCAGCCACTTCGATACCGCGCCAGACATCGCCTTTTGCATCATCGAACGTCTTGCCTGTCTCTTGCGCCAGAATCGTTGCAAGCTCATCGTGATGCGCCTTAAGCAGATGTTGATAGTTAAACATCACACGGGCACGTTCAGATACTGGCACCTCTTTCCAACTTTTAAACGCCTGCTTAGCACTGGCAACGGCAGTTTCAACCTCTGAAACTGTTGCGGCATTTATCACTGCAATGGCTTGGTTATTGGCCGGATTGGTCACCGAAATTTTCTGTTGTCCTTGGCCTTCAATAAACTGACCATCAATATAGTGCTTCACCTGAGTTGTCATATTGCTTCCCATTAAAACTTATTGGTACTGAGTAAGGTACAATTTAATTATTATGATATTGTTTACTTATCTCAGTTATCTTGTTGATTACTTTACCTGTACTCGTTTGTAGCTGACTTAAATCTCTATCGCCATCGCAGTGGCTTCACCGCCACCGATACACAATGATGCGACGCCTCGCTTTAAACCACGGGCATGGAGTGCATGGATCAAGGTCACTAAAACTCGCGCCCCAGAACAACCAATAGGATGACCTAGGGCACAAGCACCACCGTTAACATTCACTTTTTCAGCATCAATAGAGAGCTCAGAAATCGCCAGCATAGTCACCATTGCAAAGGCTTCATTGATCTCAAACAGATCCACATCATCGACACTCCAATTCACTTTATCGAGCAGCTTATTCATCGCTCCGACAGGGGCCGTGGTAAACATAGCGGGTTCCTGTGCATGTGTCGTATGGCCTTTAATTGTGGCCAAGATAGGCAGACCAAGCACATTTGCTTGCTGAGCTGTCATCAACATTAAGGCCGCTGCACCATCAGAGATAGAACTTGAGTTTGCCGCTGTGATAGTGCCATCTTTAGTGAAGGCAGGTCGCAGTGTAGGAATTTTATCTGGGCGGGCATTACCAGGTTGCTCATCAGTATCAACAAAGGTGTCACCACGACGACTTTCTACCGTCACTGGTGATATCTCATCTTTAAATGCACCAGTTTCAATCGCTTTATTGGCTTTTTCAAGCGAACTCAAAGAGAAAGCGTCCATCTGCTCACGGGTCAATTTAAAGTCATCGGCGGTCTTTTGAGCGAACGTTCCCATAGCACCACCAGTGTAGGCATCTTCTAGGCCATCGAGGAACATATGGTCCATCACTTTGCCGTGACCCATACGCATTCCGCCGCGGGCTTTATCTAATAGATAGGGCGCCTGACTCATGCTCTCCATTCCACCAGCAATAACAATGTCGGCGCTACCCGCTTTAATCAGATCATGGGCTAACATAACGGTTTTCATGCCTGAACCACAGACCTTATTCACGGTGGTGGCACCAACAGATAAAGGTAAACCAGCGCCTAGTGTCGCTTGACGAGCCGGGGCCTGACCAAGACCTGCTGGTAGCACACACCCCATTAAGACTTCATCGACAGCATCTGCTGACACGCCGGTTTGTACCATCAAACCTTTAATGGCAGTTGCAGCTAATTTAGGAGATGGAACAGTCGATAAGACACCCTGAAAGCCTCCCATAGGCGTTCGCTTAGCGGCTACAATCACGATCTCTTGACTTAATTGCTCTGTACTCATTGTCCACTCCGTCTTTGTTATCCTATCCCAACCAGATAAGCTTAAACTCTGCTTAAGTTATTTAAGCCAGAATATTATTGTTTCGTTTAATAATATCACTGTGACGTTTACGCGAACGTAAAGCAAGTACAGTCACTTAAACATCTACCAAAGTATTAGCTTGGAGATGTCACTCAACATTTACAGTTTTAGGATAAGCACAGGGTGAAATAGATAAAAAAAGCGCCAAGATAGGCGCTTTGAGGTATAACTTATGTCGCGTTAACGGCTATGATCATGCTGCAGCCAAATGCCGCTAGCGATAAATTTTAATCGCTCCCACGCTTCTGTCTCTACTCTGGTTAATAACACGTATCTTCAAGCCATAATTTGTTACGTTTCGACCAGCATCGGGGATGTCACTGTCAATATAACGTTTGCGGTCGTAGAACATACGTTGCCCTTTGATATGGTTATCTCGTAAAGAGACACCATATTGCTCTTCGAGATCTAAGAACATCCTCTCGTGCCTGTCGATGCTAAAGGCGGCGTCATGGATCTGATATCGGGTAGAAGCCGCTGCACCATCGCTCCATTTAAGTACTCGCTGATCCGCATCAACCACGCCTAAGAATCCATCTCCTGGGTGTATTCCCACCCAGTTGTCTGAATACTGATCATCGACATACCAAATAAGCATACCTTCTTCATAGACCATGGTTTCTCCACCCGCATTGATGTGCGCTAAGCCACTATCAATACCATGGTGTGTACGCCACTCAAGTAGGTAGTAATGATCGGTATAGTTAACCCCTGAATTAGCCGTAAAACCTGTAAAGCTAAAGGGTTCATTGTTGGGTTCATCGGCGTTAGCTGCCAGAATTTCAGCGCCATCAGCCTCAACACTAAAATTATCAATATAGATGCCTGGATTAGCCACACCACCATCGGTTTCATACATAAGCACAAGGTTAACCGCTTGACCTGCAAATGCGCTCAAATCAAACTCAGCATCGACCCAACCATCTGAACTCCCTGTAATACCATTGCCTCTATTGATCCCTTCAGGATCATCATTGGTGGTAATATTACCTTCAACAAAAACATTGCTATCATCGGTAGCCACGATCAAATAGGCATAGTCATAATCAGACTCTATATCATACCAGGTTTTAAACTTAGCAATAGCAGAGTTCGCTCCAGTCAAATCTACCGGAGTCACCATCTGATTAGTCAAATTATCAACGGAGCCACTGAAATAGGCATATTCACCACTGACAGGGGTTGTGACCCTTTTCTCTTTTTGTGGCAGATTAACGCGAATGGCATCATGATTGGTGCCCTTACTTGATGCCTGATCCAGCAGACCTAGCACACCTGCGCGAGTGATCTCATCAAACTCAACGGTCGCACCATGTAACCAATTACCTCCCATGGACGCTTGTAGCTGCTCTTTCGCCCAAGCACTGAAACCAGTAGGCTCTGTACCGCCTAATCTTCCAGCCCAGCTCCCTGATGACATAAGTGACCACATAGACACTGGCTCGCCTCGTCCCGTATAGCGAGTATCGTATTCATCCGGTAAGCCAAGATCATGGCCATATTCATGGCTTATCACACCAACCGCACTGTCAATTGGCGCAATAGTGTAGTCATACGCCACCATAGCGCCCCCCCAATAGGGCACATCTGAAACAGCCCCTGGAATGGCAAAAATACTGCCTAAGTTCCAACGATGAGCCCAAATAGCATCTTCACCAAGTTGGCCACCACCAGCCTCTTCGCCAACGCTTGAATGGAAAATCATCACATGATCAACTAAACCATCAGCCTCCCAATAATCACCATCGCCATCAAGATCATATCTGTCTTCGATGTCGAACTGCGAGAGATCCACATCAGCATCGGCCGACGCTGCGGTTAGAGCCTCACGCACTAAACTCCTCGCATCACCATCCACATTATTACCATAAAATGCTGCAGGTTGACTCGCCATATACCAGCCAGCAACATCACCGATAACAGAATAACTGCCACCGGATTGAGCTTCATAATTTTGCTTAAATGAATCAGCATGGTGGCCATTTGGGGCTAACCAGCCATCATCACCAAATAAAATTTGGCGATAGTGATCTTGGTTATAATCTTCGTAATACATACCAGTATCTTCTGGCAGTATTGAATTATGAGGGAAATCGGGAAACTCCATCAAGATGGCTAATACACGGCCTTCGCGTGACGTACCATCATATTGCTCTAACTCTATGTTAGCCGGACGATGACCTCGACCACGGCCTAAGGTTTTATTTTTCTCACCTTTTACTCTCTTGATCTTCTTACTGTTGGCCTTTAATTCGCTGCTCATAGCGAATTCACTACTGATTTGCTCGTCGGCCTCAGTCGCCCTTAGTGATTCCTGTTTTTGACGGTTTCTTAAGTAACCTCGCAACGCCACTTCCGCCTCTTTAATCGAAGCTCCCTGAGAGATTTTGCCCGATGCTTTTAACATCTGTATTAGTTTCTGCTCATCGGCAATCACCATATCAAATGCACCAGCATCGACATTAGCAACAGGCTCAGCAGAAATCGCGGTGATCGGCAATCCTGCCAGCACAAAGGCCAAAGGTATAACTTTTTTATTAAACACGTGAATCCCCTATCAATTTCAATTGTTATAAGAGTTATTTCAATCATTTATAAGAATTATTACGTGTCTAGCAATACGGCTATTTTGCTAGGCAAGAGGATCAGCTTAACTGACCCCAAAATACCAAACTACAAACCAGCCTAATTTCAGACCAAAGGCGTAAGCCTTAAGTCTAAAGCAGAGTGATTAGTGATGTAGATTTCAATAAACAGCAGAAAAGTCACTATTGAGATATCCACAAAGATAGGGATTAGGCCGACCATCAGAGCTGTGGCTACAAAATGGGCATCTGCACATTACAGTTAGAAATGGGTCGGGAAAGGTTAACGGAGAGATGACATAAAAAAGCGATTAACAAAGATAGACACCATAAGCCAAGGTAAATTCTCTTTTGAATATGACTATTTAGGTCAAATACTCCTTGTATGTAAATAGCGTGAAATTTACACAAACTTACTAATTACTGACACTGGACTACAACTAAAGGAGTATAGTCAAGTGAACAATAACGGAGAGGTGACATGATGAAGACCAATAAACTAAACATAATGACAATTGTTGCTCTAGGCCTGTTATCAACAATAAGTGTAGCCGAGGCGCGGTGGCACAACGAGAGACCTCAATTCACCCAAATCGATTTTAACGTAGATGGAACGATTGACTCAGCAGAATTTGAGCAATTTCATCAACAAAGAATGGATGAACGCAAGGCTCATGGGCATATGATGAGACATAATAAACAAGGAGGTATGTTCGATATTATTGATCAGAACCAAGACGGTTTACTCAGCGCCGAAGAGTTTAGTCAGCACCAAACCCAAGGGTGTAAAAATTGGTAACCTTGATACTTAACACCAATTTTTTATTACTGTTTCCCTCTGGTACTTGCTAACATTCAGCAATAAACAAAAACCGCCATAAGTCGCGGTTTTTTATTTTCTATCAATTAGATATGATTAATACCAAGTCAACGAATTTATCCCTATTTGTTATAGCAAAAATTTTTGCTTAACATTAGTAATTTTTCAATGACTTAATATATAAATATGAGCATGGTTAGTTAACTTTCACTGTCACAAGAAGCAATTCCGATCATATCATCTAGATTATAAGGTGTTAGCTGATAAACATAGTAATTCAACCAATTGCTGACCAGCAAACTACCATGTCCATGCCAACGCGCTACCGCCTCACCTTCTGGGTTATCATCTCTGAAGTAATTCTGTGGCACCTCTGGCTCAAGACCTTGTGCCAGATCTCGGAAATATTCATCTTTAAGCGTCGACTTTTGATACTCTGGATGCCCCATCACGAACAAGTTACGATTATTAGTACTCAATACCATATAGGCACCGGCCGAATCAGATTCAGTGAGCACTTGTAAAGCCGGATGAGCCTTCAGTTGATCAACGTCCATTTCAGCAAAGCGTGAGTGAGGGGCAAGAAACTCATCATCAAAACCTCTTAGCAGAGGGAAATGTTGGCTGGTACGGCTGTGAACAAAAACACCTGTACGTTTCTGCTTTAGTAGTTTTCGGTTCAAACCATAGAGATGAAAAAGTGCAGCGTGAGCAGCCCAACATAAAAATAATACTGAGGTGACATGTTGTTGAGACCAGTCAATAATGTCCCGAATATCATCCCAGTAGCTTACGTCTTCAAATTCAACTTGCCCAAGCGGAGCGCCAGTTATAATCAGACCATCATAATTTTTTTGCCGTATCGCCTCAAAATCACGATAGAAATTATTCATATGATCGATGGAAGTATGTTTTGACTCCTTATCATGGATCCGAAGTAGATCCACATCCACCTGCAGTGGTGTATTTCCCAGTAGTCTGAGTAACTGGGTTTCCGTTTCAATTTTATTCGGCATCAAATTCAAGATAAGCACTTTCATCGGACGAATATCTTGATTGGCTGCCCGAGTTTCGGACATCACAAAAATATTTTCAGATTCTAAAATCTCTGCAGCTGGCAGATCATCGGGAATTTTTACCGGCATACCGCGCCTCTTCCTTTTAAATTGATTAACGCTTAACGAATTAATTTAAGGAGCCCGGCGCGTCTTAACATTGATGCGTTAATTAACGACCGACCTTCTGTACCAAAACCGACATAGGCTCACTCGACTCTAAATCTATCTTGTAAGCTTGAGTGTTGATAAACATCAGTTTGCCATTTAGGCTGATGCTAGCACCGACAGAATAAGTGTGCCCTTTTTCAAATTGATCACGATTGATGATAAATTGAAACGGTGCAGGCGTAGTCACATCTCCCCTCTCTATCTCAGCTATAACAACCGCAGGAGCATCCATTAAAGACACGTCTTTCACCTGCACAGTCAACATCGCTTCAGGTGGCAGCGCCATTCGCTCCTTAAACCAAATATCTCCGTGGATCTCTACCCCAGCATTGGGCGTTGCACATCCAAAAAGCAAACTGCCCGAAATAAGACCGACTGTCATCACTAGAGGTGAAGCTGACTTTAACCACTTTTTCATACACTATTGCTCCCAATCATACATTAAGACTTCTGGATGTCCATATGTCTACGTTTAAAATTCAATATAAATGTTAGAGCTGATATTTTTATATCAGCTAGTTTACTCCGCACTTAAGGCGCTTGCACCTTGTCCTTACTAAGATATCTCCCTATCATAAGCTACCTTTTCCAAGTCGAATAGCCTAATGACACAAGCTACAGCCATTATCGTGGGTGCAAACTCACTCCTGAGTCGTGAGATAGCAAAACAACTCTCAGAACAAGGTGTTGAACTTGCACTACTTGCACAAGATCCTGACTCGCTAAAGGACTTCTGTGAAAATTTGCCAAGCCCTGTGCACCTATTCCCGCTGAATATTTCAGCGCCTTCAGCAATCATCTCAACCCTTGAAAGTGTTTGGCAGTCTATCGGCGGTGCTCACCTAGTCTTAGTCAATACAGGGCTAAACAGCTATAATTCAGAACTTCCTTGGATCCCTGAACAAGATATCATCACGGTCAATGTCCAAGGCTTCGCTGCTATCTGCAATACCAGTTTCCGCTTGTTCAAAGAACAAGGTTATGGCCAACTTGCCGCCATCAACTCTATTGCAGGTCTACGTGGTGGTCCAAGTGTGGCCTATCACGCTTCTAAAGCCTTTGCCACCAACTACCTCGAAGGGTTGAGCATGCATGCTCAGCGGTTGAAACTGCCTATCACTATCACGGATCTTCAGTTAGGTTTACTCGATAAAGCTGCCATGCAAAAAAGCAGAATTTGGCTATCTCCACCAAGTGAAGTTGCCCGCCAAATTATTAAAGCGATGAAGGCTGGAAAACGTCAGGTCTATGTGACTAAGCGTTGGCGTTTAGTGGCTTGGTTAACTAAGTTGCTGCCAGAATTCGTCTATAACACCCGTCATTGGCGAACTAAGGCCGAACGTTTGGCTGCCAAGGCTGAAGGGAAGAAATAGTTTCGAGTTTCGAGTTTCGAGTTTCGAGTTTCGAGTTTCGAGTTTCGAGTTTCGTAAAAATTAAAACACAAGAGGAGCCTAAGGCTCCTCTTTAACTCACATTTAAAAAGTGTAACCAATACTCACCATATATACCCATGGATCAATATCTGTTTCAACTTTTAGTGCATCATCACCTAGATTAAACTTAACGTCAGTGCTTATCTGTGCATACCAAATTGACGCATTAACTAACCAGTTTTGATTCACTTGGTAATCGATTCCGACCTGAGCCGCAACACCCCAAGAGTTTGAAAGACTCAAATCTGACAGACCTGCATCTTTAGCATCTTGATTGAATTCATTATCGAAAAAATTAGTAAAATTAACACCCGCACCAATATAAGGACGAAGCTTAGAATCAGATGAACCAAAATAGTACTGAGCCACTAAAGTGGGTGGCAGCTGTTTAGTTTCAGCTATCTTTCCAAGCACACCTAATGAGATGTCGTGACTGAAAGGCGTCGCAGCTAATAACTCAATCCCTATGTTGTCAGTCAGCATATAACCAAAGTTCAAACCAAGTTGAGTATTATTGCCCACTTCAAACTCAGCGATATTGGCAACAACAGGGCTAGATTCGTTTGATGCAACCACAATCGCACCAGCACGAACAATAATATCACCCGCTTGGTGAGCAGATATAGAGGCGGTAAAACCAGCAGAAAGTAGGGCGGTAGCAACTAAACCAGACACGATATTTTTTTTCATCATACTACTCCATCAATACAACACGAAATGCCGTTATTATTATCAAGTTCCTTACATTTGCACGCATCCTGCCAGAAATTGAGCGGTAGTTTGTTGATCCACATCAATTAAAGTGACTGACATCCATTTGCAAACCAACAGTATGGATCTAACTCACACTTCCAAAAGGAACATGATAAATGCCACTTCAACTTTAGTGAGCTAGCTCATGAATATAAAAACTTAACGCGAAGAATAAAATGAGGGGGATAAAACGCTAACCACAATATTGCAACAAACCTTCGATTAAAAAGGGTTGAACTCGTAATCAATTAATGATCAATTTAGGATAATAAACTGCCCATTTTTTGTCCGCTAGTCGAGCTTCAAACAGAGCGAGGGATCGTTTGTTATTGGGGGTCAGTTTTAGATTAAACAAGGACTCAAAACCAAATGCAGACACCAGTTTAATTCCATCATCACACTTACCCTTCTCTGCGATGGCTCCTGTATGCAGCATCACTCCGACAGCCGTCTCCTGCTCAGGCCAATAACTCATGGCATCCAGAGATGACAGATAAGGAGCATCATCATTGCGAATATGCATTCTGGCTTGATTTTTAACCGACCAAGGTAACTCTGGAGCAAGCTCTCTTAACTCAAGTTCATAGGCTTTGTCTGCAGCGGCTGAAATATCACTAGGGTTAAAATAGATAACATCAATATCAGCAAGTAGCCTGTTACATTCAACCCCATGCAATCTGTCCCACACGAGATTTCTGACAAAGCCAGCCGCAATAAAACCTTGGGGAAGATGGAGTACTTGAACTAACTGTAGCGCTCGCATTCTTAGCGGGTCCTGACGTATCCAAGCTGTCAGTTGTACCTCATGAGAAATTAAGCTTTTGCTGTCGCTTTCATCTTGATTCAAAACCTAGGCTCCTCTTTAAACAAAAAAGGAGCCGAAGCTCCTTTATAACTAACCTAATCTTACTTACCCGGAACTGCTTTCATTATGACTTCGGTGGTAAATTTATCATTACCAATCACAGGGTAGCGGTCATAAGTCTGAAAAATGACTTGCCCCTGATACAAGATCATAGCCACAACGCCATAGTTGACATCATCTTTAACTGTATCTGCCGGAAGAATAAATTTAAACGGCACCGGAGCACGGGCGATATCAAAACTCTTCTGCGCCATAATCACACCAGGAGTATCAAGATCGATGATTGCAATGGTAATAGAGCATCCCTGAGGAAGAGTGATCTTTTCTAGATACCCAGCGGCACCATTGACGATCACAGGTTGTGTCTCTTGTACAGTGACACATGCCGTCAGAAGTAGGCAAAGAAGCAATACTGAATTTTTTACTAATTTAATCATGTTATAATCCCTTTTACTCATTTCACTTTACGCTCTGCTTGTCATGCTTCATTCTGATCAAGCCTTCCTGAGTTGCCGAAGCAAGCAGTTTACCTTGCTGATTAAAGAACTGCCCCTTAACAAAACCTCTGCCGCCACAGGCATTAGGACTATCATTGCTATACAGTATCCAGTTATTCAGATCGATTGGGCGATGAAACCACATTGCATGATCAATGGTAGCCAGACGCATTCCAGGCGTTAAAAATGAAACCCCGTGTGGCTGAACAGCCGTCACTAGAAAGTTGAAATCCGATGCATAAGCTAACAGGTATTCATTAACTGAATGCTCTTTTGGCACACTACCATTGGCACGGATCCAAATATGCTGCTTAGCTTCTCTAGGCTTAGGATTCAAGAGACTTTGAGGGTCGACTAACCGCATCTCGATAGGCGAATCAGCCATAAATTTTTCAAGCATCTGAGACGGAACCTTATCTCTTAAGGTCATCGCGAGATCTTGTTGGTTCAACAAACCATCAGGCCCTGGTACATCAGGTATCATGGCTTGATGTTCAAACCCCTCTTCATGCTCTTGAAATGAACAGGTCATATAGAAGATAGGACAGCCTTTCTGAATAGCCTTTACTCGCCTTGCACTGAAACTGCCACCATCGCGCATGATCTCGACATCATAGACTATGGGCAACTTATCATCACCAGCTCGTAAAAAATAGGAATGAAAAGAATGTACTTTCCGTGTTGGTGCAACCGTCTGTTTAGCTGCACTGAGTGCTTGACCCATAACCTGACCGCCAAACACATGACCTAAGCCTATGTCCTGGCTTTGTCCTCGAAATAAACCAACCTCTATCTGCTCAAGTGAAAGCAAAGATAATAGATCATCCAATACCTGACTCATTCGACCTCTAAATTCCCAAATAATCGATCTAATAGCTTAACTCAGATAACGGGTTATAGGCTAGGGCTTTAGGATCCCCATGACTTGCTGGTCCAAAAAAGTCAAAGTAAATAGCTACTCAATTCTTATATGGTGTTCAGAAGCACCACGACGCGCCCAAGCGAGCACTTGATCTTCACCACTATTGTGCAGCGTTATCGGTGTGGCATGATGAAGTTTCTGCCAACCAGAGAGTAAAGCTTCAGGTTTACAGGATTCAGACTGGAAATACATAGGTTTAAACTCGGCAAATTGCCCATGACTAACACTGCCTGCAGCGGTAAGAAGGTGTTGACCTGAAGGCGCTTCAGAGCTACAAAGAAACAGCATAGCCGCTGTAATAGATGAGACTGAAAATAATGGTTTAACTGACGAAGCCAGCTTATCTCTCGTCATAGAGGTTAGTGCGTGAGGGGTTAAGCTGTTAACTTTAATATTATGTTCATCACCCTCCATATGCAAGCTGTTAACTAAGCCAATCAAGGCCATCTTGCTCGCACTATAGGAGGTCTCATACATATCTCCATATAATGCACTGACACTGCAACTCATCATAATTCTGCCATAACCACGATGCTTCATCAGGCTCCAAACTGCTTTTGTCATGTAGAAGCTGCCGTTGAGATCCACATCAAGCTGTTCCTGCCACATATCTATTGTTAAATGCTCAAAAGTACAGGAACGATGCACTCCCGCATTGTTAACTAAGATATCGATATGACCCCATAAATCAGCTATCTCATTGACCACACGAGTCACCCCAGCACTATCCCTTACATCAAGCTGAAACATTGCAGCGCTAACACCCAACTCTTCAACAGCTTGATAGCATGACAAAAGATTTTCAGCATTTTCTTTGCCATTATGTGCATCACATCCAGCTGATGAGCAGGTATCAATGAGGGCAACGTTGGCTCCCCGCTCGGCTAAAGCTAACGAATAGGCTCTTCCTAATCCTGTGCCCGCGCCGGTAATAACTGCAACCTGATTATCAAAACGCATTGATACTTTTCCTCATTGAATAGTTCAAATGACAATATTTACCTAATCCATACTCACGGATTTTAACGGTCTTTGAATACAAGGTATTCCCACCCAAAATCATGTGCTGGTATTATTGCTAGTGCGATTATAAAACCATATCCGGAAAATATTTACTTTGAGCGAGGTAACAAAATCACATACAATTTCAACAAGAAGCGACTTAACACCTCTTCATATAGCACCACATGACTTAACCCTAATGAATAGGTATAATACCCAGTCTAAAATTGTGTAAACGGCATTAAGCCCCTGCTCACCCTATTAATAAATCGATTATTTAAATGAATCCTTGGATACTGGCCATAAGGCCTCGCACTTTACCTGCGGCTATCGGGCCACTTTTGGTTGGCAACATATTGGCACTTCAGTTAGAGCAATTTAGCTTAGTTATCGCCTGCATCTCTATGCTATGTGCGCTTCTATTGCAAATTGCGGTTAACTTAGCGAATGACTATTTTGACTTTAAAAGTGGCGTCGATACCGAAGAACGGCTAGGCCCACTTCGTGTTACTCAAAGCGGACTCTTATCACCAACAAAAGTTCGTAACGCCATGATTTTCAGTCTATTCCTCGCATTTCTGGTGGGTTCATATTTAATTTGGCACGGTGGCTGGCCTATCGCAATACTCGCAGCAGCAGTCATACTCGGCGCGCTAGGTTACAGTGGTGGACCTTATCCCCTCGCCTCTCATGGGCTTGGCGAAGTCGCAGCTTTTGTTTTCTTTGGCTTAGTTGCTGTGGTTGGCAGTTACTATCTTCAAGCGGGAAGTACCAATATCTCAGCCTGGTTATTAGGCTGTGCTATCGGTTTCCTCAATGCTGCGATTATGTTGGTGAATAATACTCGGGACATGGTAACGGACATTAAAGCAGGTAAACAGACACTGGCGATCCGCATTGGACTCGGCCAAGCGAGATTGCTATATCAAGCTTTTGTCTTCCTGCCTTTCGCTGTGATCATAGGAGGTTTTTTGCTTGGATTCTTACCTGGCCTACCCGTTTTACTGGCGGGTTTATCATTAATATTAGCGCGTAAGCTCAACAGTGATTTCAGCAATACCTCTGGTGCAGATCTGAATCCTTTGTTGGGACGAACGGCTAAACTAACAATGATATTCAGTGGTTTATTTAGTATCGGCTTGGCATTTGTTTAAGACCAAGAGATGTGAGTTCAGGATTGAATCATCATAAGGCCAAAATCATGATGATGTATCTTAATAGGCGAAGGGTATATGACCTGCAAAGGCTGTGACAGCTCGATTTTCCGACAAAAGATTGGCCGTTGTAAAGCCTGTATGTGGCAGCTAACTGTGCTGTCACTTATCGGCTGGCCTCTGTGGTGGCAGCTCTATGCCGACAGCCCTAAACAGATAAATTCAATCGCGTTACTGTTTTTTTGTACTGCTTTTACCGGTCTTCTCGCCTTGCATTTAATCGTATTGGGTTATCGCACGCTTATTGTTCGACTCAACAAGCAGAACAAATAATCGCTCTGCCCATTATTATTTATTATCCATTTTTGGCTGGCTGATGAAACTCAACCACGTTACTGTCAGGATCTCTGATAAAGATAAACATAGCGCCGCTCGGTACAGTGATCGGACCTTCAGTAATCGCAAAACCTAATTCGGCTAAGCGTTGCTGGACCGCATCAATATCGGTTATCTCAAGCGCAATATGCGTAAACCCTGTGTGTTTCTCAGGCAAGTCCATCAACACATTTTGCACTTCTGTGTCTGAACCATTAAGGATAAAGTTAATGTTTATCCCACACGGATGCTCCATCACCGCAACCGGCTCAGGCCCAATAGGGCCGACAATAAACTCAAAACCCAACTGTTCATAAAAAGCACGGGAGACCGCTAAACTTTTAACTCTCAAACCGACATGATTAATCCGAACTATCTCTTTCATTCCATTCCCTTAATATTTTCTTATTATTGATGCCTTACTCACGACTCTCATTTCGAAATCTATTTTTTATAGGCAATTAACTCAACAGGCGCAATATAACCAGCGCGAATGTTGTTCAGCATATTGCCAATCTTGTCCACCGTGTTACGGCCCATCAACGTATGTAAACCCAGTGGAGGTAGCCCACCATTAGTTTGGTTACGCGCTTTCATTTGGCTAAAAAACTCAAGCGCAAATACACCTCGATTATCCACATGATGAACCTCAAATCCAGCCTGTGTCAGGGCTAACTGATAATGTTCAAGTGTGCTGACATGACTGCAATCAACATCGGTAGCCCAAGGAACAGGATAAAGTAACTCTCCACTGCCCATACGCATGATATCATAAATGACAAAGGTGCTAATGGGCTTGAGAACTCGATAAACTTCACGGAATAATCCGACTTTATCTTGGATATTCATGCCAACATGAAACATACTGGCCCCGTCAAAGGCCTCATCGTCAAAGGCCATAGAGAGCGCATTACCACAGCAAAGACTTACCTGTTTATCTAAACCTACCCATTGAGATAGGCATCTACCGGTTTCAATATACTCGGCGGTAAGATCGATTCCAGTGACCCGATTATTAAACTGACTCGCTATGTATCTTGCAGTGCCACCTAAGCCGCAACCCACATCTAGAATATGCTGCTCAGCTGTAAAGTTAATTTGAGCAAAGAGATGTTCTGTGGCTAATCTGCCCCCGATGTGAAACTCATCAACGGGAGCGATATCATCTGAAGTGAGCTTATCGATGGAGTGACCCTGCTGGAGCAAAGCTCCTTGAATAGCTTCAAGAAGCTTACCATGAGTATAATGCTGTGATATTAGATTGTCAGTCGCCATAACGTTTGCCTTAATCAAACCAAGGGAATTATAAGACTAGATTTACTAAGCTAGTTAGGTCAAGAAAAGCTAACTTTCTCACTAAGGTTGAACCGAACCATCCGCATTATAAAAAGCAGAGGTAACCACCACCTCTCCAGTGTTAAAATAGTAATCCATCACCTGCGTCGACCCACCACGCTGTATGAAGTACAGATCACGATAAACACATCTATCTCCTGCGTAGGTGTATGCTATATCCACATCTGAGGTCATTAAATCCCCATCTGTCACATGGGCGATGGTAAAGTCTGTGTTGGTAATACCATGCCACAACTGTTCGCAGGCATGAAATACCGTCGTATCAACAAGAATACCCGATGTTGAGAAGGGATAACCTGCAGGACTTGATGCAACATTTCCCTCTCCGAAACCAGCAAGTTTATCAATAGCATCAGTATTTCCCTGAGTTAACCAGCCACTGTGGTAGAGTTTGACCGCACTTTTGAACGCGGCAAACTGAGCATCCATAGTGGACCTTCTGGCATCGTCTTGCAGATTGATAAACTTAGGCAGTGCCACTACAGCCAAGAGACCCAGTATGATAATCACGACCACTAACTCAATTAAGGTAAATCCTCTTACACTCGCTTTCATCACAACTCTCTATTTCTTAGGTTCTTAGGTTCTTAACTAATAAAAACAGCATCTAGTCGCAAAATTCGACCTGCAGTTTACTCTCCTGAGTTCAGGGCTAATTTGATCTGTACCTAAAAAATGGCAATGAGTTATAGATGCAGGTAAAATCGCCCCTCAAAAATATGAATGAACAAAAGAGTGAGTTAACCAGAGATGAGTAGAAAAATTGAGTTGTTAGCACCGGGCGGTGATGTTGAAGCGATCAAAGCAGCGATTGTTGCTGGTGCGAACGCCGTCTATTGTGGGCTGGATAATTTTAATGCCCGTAACCGCGCCGCTAACCTCTCCTTTGATGATCTTTGTGGTATACTCAGGCTCGCCCACCAATATGATTGTGAAGTGTTTCTGACCATCAATGTGGTGATTTTGGAGCAGGAACTTTCCGCCCTATTCAAACTACTGAACCAGCTAGTGAATACCAGCTTAGATGGCATTATCGTTCAAGATTTAGGCTTATTTAATCTGGTAAAAAAACACTTCCCGACACTTGATATTCACGCCTCAACTCAGCTAACGACCCACAACGAAGGTCAGATCCATTTTCTGAGTAAGATTGGTGCCTCACGCATAAACTTGTCACGTGAACTCAACTTAGGTGAGATAACATCATTAACCGCCCTTGCCCACCAACACGGCATGCTAACTGAGGTATTCGTGCACGGCTCTTTGTGTATCGCTTTCTCGGGGCAGTGCTATTCAAGCTCTGTCAGTGTCGGTAACTCAGGTAATCGAGGACGCTGCAGCCAAGCGTGTCGTGATGAATATGAGGAGACAGCTGCAGGCAACAAGTACCCACTCAACTTAAAAGATAACTCAGCCTATTTCGACCTCCCAGAGCTAGTTGAAGCTAAGGTAGACTCCCTTAAGATAGAGGGACGCATTAAAGGAGCGCATTACGTCTACACAGTGGTTGATAGCTGGCGTAAACAGATCAACCAATTTGTCGACACTGGTAAACTACTCAATGATGACTCAAACCTCTATAAGGTGTTCAATCGAGACTTTACCAACTCGTTCCTCAAGGGGGATCTGACCAAAAACATGTTTATCGATAACCCACGCGATAACAGTGTTAACCATGCCGTTGAGCAAAAAAATGCCATCTCAGTGGTGCAGATCCAAGAGGTAAGACAGAACCTTAGGGCTGATAAAAATGAGCTAGGTTTAACACTAGAGCAAAAAATACAGTTCCTCAATATTGATAAAATGCCACTTACCCTTACTTTCTCAGGACAAGCGGGGTTGCCGTTCACCATCAAAGCCAAGGTCGAAGCGGTGTCAAATCAGCCAGAGCAGGACTCACAGTTCCATGAGTTTACCCTAGCGTCGGATTCTGCGTTACAGCTTTCAGATAAATCAGCCCTCGATCCCACAGTGCTTGAAAAACGCTTCAGAAGCTTTAATGATGCAGACTATATTATTCAAGATTATGATTTTAGTCAGCTATCAGCAGGGCTCAGTATTCCATTTAAGGAGTTAACCGCCCTTAAAAACAGGCTAGCTTACTTACTCAATGACTCAGTGGAAGTGATAGCGCCCGTCGAACTTCCGGTACTGATACAGGCTGACAAAATTGATGAACAGCCTAAGCTGTCTCTGCTTATCTGTGACGAAAAAGATGCCCACCTGTGCGATATCACAGCAGCTGACATTTACTTTAAACTGCCAGAGAGTTTTAAGAAGGGCTGCAATAAGTTTATCGAACTATTGCAGCGCAACCCTAGATTCATCCCTTGGTTTCCAACAGTATTGATTGGCAAAGACTATCTCGAAGCGGTAAGAATACTCGAACAAGTCAAGCCTAAACGCATCGTAACCAATAACACCGGCGTGGCTTACAAGGCGTTCGAGATGGGTATCGACTGGATAGCCGGGCCATTATTAAATACCACCAACTCCTATGCTCTGCGCACCATGCAGGAGGAGCTCAACTGTTCTGGCGCGTTTATCTCCAACGAGATTAACCGGATGCAAATTCGTAATATCAAACGTCCAGCCGGATTCAAGTTGCTCTACAGCATCTACCACCCCATCTTGATGATGACCAGTAGACAGTGCTTCTTTCAACAGACCGTTGGCTGTAACAAACCCAGTATTGAAGATGGCTGCATGCTCAAGTGTGAAAAAGCCACCACGATCACTAACGTCAAAGGGATCTCTTTTGCAGTCGATAAGCAAAAAGGTGGCTACCCGAGTATCTATAACGATGAGCAATTCTTAAATCTGGATGTAATTAAGGATTTCTCTAGCCTATTTGATGAGTTCTTTATCGACTTAACCGATATCGGCTCAGGATCTAAAGCTAAGCTTGATAAAGTTAAGCTGGTTACACATTTTGAAAACCTGCTTAACGGCGAAGCTGATGCGATTTCACAGCTTAATACTATGGTTGCGGTATCAACCAATGCCCAGTATCAACAAGGGCTTTAAGTTAAGCCGTTAACTCAATAGAAACAAAGTATCTTGATGCTTTGTTTCTATTAGCACCTGCTTATGGAGAGCACTATGCCTTTGCCAATACTCTATTCACTGCAACACTGCCCCTATGCCATGCGAGCTCGAATGGCAATATTATTGGCAGAGCAAAGCGTGATGTTGCGGGCGATAGTGATGAAAAACAAACCCGAAGCCATGTTGCAAATCTCACCCAAAGGCACTGTTCCAGTGTTAATCATTGAAGATCGCGACGCTACTAAAATAATTGATGAAAGTCTGGATATTATGCTGTGGGCACTTAACAAAAATGATCCACTAGGTCTGCTCTATCCTCAAATACCTGAAGTGTTGCCTCAAATGCTCAAACTGATTGAGTACAACGACAAGGTATTTAAGCCTTTATTAGAGCAGTACAAGAGTGCAACACGTTATCATAAAGACTCAGAAATCCATGACAGAACCCAATGCGAGTCCTTCATTGCTCAGTTAGAAATAAAGCTAAACCAACATACATTCATCATGGGCGACAGCCTGAGTCTGGCTGACTACGCACTACTTCCTTTTGTGCGTCAATTTGCCAGAGCCGATCGCCACAAGTACCTAACTGCTCCCTACCCTAAGCTGCAACACTGGCTAAAGGCCCATCTAGACAGCCCATTTTTCTCGAAAGCCATGGCCAAATACTCCCTCTGGCTAGACAGTGGCGAAGAGCACCTGTTTGGGGATAAGTAAACTTATTGAATCACCCACAATTAAAAAACAATAGACTTTATCCACTAACTTCAAAATACTGGGTGCTTTAAACTCAAGTAAGATATTAATTTTTATTAAATTAAAATTACCTCATATTTTATTCAATTACAGTAAGTAAACAAGATGAGGCAAAACCGTAAGAAGATTAAATTCTTTGCCTAATTTCAACAGTCAAACAGATCTATTAGCCACAGAGAAAGACAATAGCTAAAAGATTGTTTAAATCTTCAGCTCTTCTGCATGAACTCTGTGTAAGCGAAGCGTAACAACGTCAATGTTTAAGTGCCAGTTCGTATCTGCCAGACAGGAAGTCTCAATGTCGTAAAGGACAGGAGTCCGAGAACGACCCTAGCTCTCGTTCATTAGCACATAGCTTCGCTACATTCACCGTGGTGAGAATATTTTTTGCTTTACCTACTTATGAAACCAAGGCATAAAACAAAAGAGTCACAGCTAAATACTCTCAATCCCAAAAAGCCTTACATTAAACTCTATCTAACTCTCGCTTAGCACTGCTCCAGTTCAGGTGATACTTCTCACCTGCGGGCTTATCGGTGCGCTCAAATGTATGGGCGCCAAAGTAGTCACGCTGACCTTGGAGTAAATTTGCCGGCAAGGTCTCACTGCGGTAGCTGTCGTAGTAGGCCAAAGCCGAGCTAATACAGGGTGCCGGTATTCCTTTGAGAACTGCCGTTGATACAGCTTGACGCCAATCGAGTTGCTTAGCGGAGAGTGCTTGGCTGAATACATCCGCCATCAGTAAGTTCTCCAGCTCGATACCTGTCGTCGCTGCGGCTTGATAGGCTTGAGTTATTGACTGTAGGAAAGTGGCGCGGATGATACAACCCGCACGCCAAATCTTTGCTATTTCGGCAAAATCCAGTGTCCAGTTGCGCTCTTTAGCATTCATAGCCATCAATTGAAAACCTTGGGCATAGCTGGCAACTTTGGCACAATAAAGGGCACTTTCCAGCTGGGTAATAAAAGCATCACGCTCCTCATCGCTAGGTTTGACGGCAACAGGGCCAGTCAAAAGTTGGCTCAACTTTACTCTTTGATCTTTTTGGGTACTCACGGCGCGAGCATAAACGGCCTCAGCAATGGTTGGTGCAGGACAGCCTATCTGCAAACTGCTCACCGCAGTCCAAAGTCCAGTGCCCTTTTGGCCCGCCTTGTCCAAGATCATCTCGACCAAAGGCTTACCTGAAATAGGATCCGCTTGCTTTAGCACCTCTGCGCTGATCTCCATCAAATAGCTGTTTAAGCTACCTCGATTCCAACGTTCAAACAGATTGGCTATCTCATCGGCAGACATATTGAAGCCGTCGCTCAGTAGCTGATAGGCTTCGCAGATAAGTTGCATATCAGCATATTCGATGCCGTTATGTACCATTTTGACATAATGTCCAGCGCCCGCAGGGCCAATATACGTAGTACAGGGCTCACCTTCTGTCACTGGATTACCCGGCTCTTGACGCTCAATAGGCAAGCCCGTTTCAGGGTTAACTTTAGCCGCTATTGCCTCCCAGATAGGTTTAATCCTGTTCCAAGCCTTGATATTGCCGCTTGGCATCAATGAAGGCCCAAAACGCGCGCCCATTTCTCCGCCAGAAACAGCTGAACTAAAGAAGATAAATTTATCGGCGTAGCGCGCTTCACGTTCGACCGTATCAGTCCATAAACTGTTACCCGTATCGATGACAATATCATCTTGCGCGATACCTGCGTCAATTAAGGTATTGCATACCCCATCGACAGGAGCACCAGCAGGAACTGACAGCACAATAATTCGAGGTTTCTCGAGACTGGATAACATTTCAGAAAGATTATTACAGCCACTAACACGCAGTGGGACATGGAGCTGTTTGCTGGAGATTCGGTCCGCTTTCTCTTGCTGAACCACGCCTTCAACTTTCTTAGCATCTAAGTCGAAAGCGACAACGCGATACTGATTATCAGCAATATTTAAGGAAAGATTTTTTCCCATGACGCCAAGGCCTATAACGCCGACATCATATAAATTGGTGTGATTTTCCATTGATATATTTTCCGCAGGTAACAGAAGATAATATACCCAGTCTATTATTGGTAAGTTAACTCACAGAGTTAGCCTTCTCTTTTATACTAGAGAGCCCTGCATTGGGGCATAGACGAGAGGTATTATTTGCTCAGGATTATACATACTATGGTAAGTAAATTACTAGGATCCGTAGATTTGTTTACAAAAAAAAGCCTATCTCAGTTCAAAAGATAACAACACAGCCTATCCAGGGGTGATGATAAAGTCCTCTGGATAAGCCGATTATTTCATATCACTCCTGCTAACGGATTATTGTTGACGGGTCGTCAACGCATCGGCGTAACCCATACGCGTCAGCGCGTTACGCACCAGCTCTAATGTTTGCGGATCTTCGATGGTGGCAGGTACTTTATAATCTTGATTATCAGCAATTTTTCGCATTGTGCCGCGCAAAATTTTGCCTGAGCGAGTCTTGGGTAACTTTTGCACCACACTGACCAATCGAAATGAAGCCACGGGGCCAATATTCTTGCGTACTAAGCTTATCAACTCTTTATACAGTGTTTCATCACTCAAGCTTACCCCTTTTTTAAGCACCACTAAGCCTAATGGAACTTGACCTTTAAGCTTATCATCAACCCCTATCACGGCCACTTCCGCCACGGCTTCATGTTGACACAACACCTCTTCAAAACGTCCAGTAGAAAGTCGATGCCCAGCAACATTGATGATGTCATCGATACGACTCATGATATACAGGTAACCCTCCTCATCCATATAACCAGCATCACCCGAGAGGTAGTAGCCCGGATACATAGATAAGTAACTGTCTAAATATCTCTGTTCATTTTGCCACAGGGTGGTCAAGGTTCCCGGCGGCAAAGGCAGCTTAATCACCACATTACCTGAGGTATTCGCCTCCACCTTATTCCCCATCTCATCGACAACCTCAACTTGATAACCCGGCACAGGTAGCGCAGGCGATCCAGGCTTTACTTCAACAGGAGCTGTACCCATCAAATTAGCAGCGACAGGCCAACCAGTTTCAGTTTGCCACCAATGATCGATGACGGGCTTTGCTAAACGCTCCTCCGCCCAACGCAGGGTGTCGGGATCGCAGCGTTCTCCGGCTAAAAACAGTGTATGCAGACAAGATAGATCGACATCTTTAATAAAGTCACCATCGGGATCGTCTCGCTTTATCGCCCGTATCGCTGTAGGGGCAGTAAAGAAACTCTTAACCTGATACTTAGCAATTGTGCGCCAAAATATCCCCGGATCGGGTGTGCCAACCGGCTTACCTTCAAACATAAGCGTGGTCGCCCCTACCAACAAAGGTCCGTAGACAATATAGGAGTGTCCAACCACCCAGCCCACATCCGATGCAGCCCAGAAAGTATCCCCCGCTTCGATGTTGTAGATATGCTTCATCGACCAGGCAAGTGCCACGCCATGGCCGCCATTATCACGTACCACGCCTTTAGGTTGCCCCGTGGTCCCAGAGGTATAAAGGATATAAAGGGGATCTGTCGCGGCAATACTCAAGCAGCCAATATCTGGGGCACTGGCAACTGCGCTCTGCCAGTCGACATCACGTCCCGGCACTAGCTCTGCTTGATGTTGGCTTCGATTGAGGATAATACACTGCTCAACTTTATGACTCGATTGGGCAATAGCATCGTCCAACAAAGGCTTATAAGCCACAGCACCTGAGGGTTCAATGCCACAAGAAGCCGACAAAATAAGCTTAGGTTTAGCGTCGTCAATCCGGCTCGCCAATTCATTACCAGCAAAACCGCCAAAAACCACAGAGTGAATTGCGCCAATGCGTGCACACGCCAGCATGGCATAGGCCGTTTCTGGCACCATCGGCATATAGATGATAACGCGATCGCCCTTTTTCACGCCAACTGAATCCATGTAACCCGCCAGTCGGCTGACTTGGGCTTGCAGTTCTGTATAGGTAATGCCGTATTCAGTGTCGGTCACCGGACTGACATATTGAATAGCAATCTGCTCGCCCCGCCCACTATCTACATGTCTGTCCACCGCGTTATAACAGGTATTAAGTTCACCACCAGCAAACCAAGTATAGAGTGGCATATTGCTGTCATCGAGGACGCGATCCCAAGGTTTATCCCAACTTAACGCCGTAGCTGCATCAGCCCAAAATTGCTCAGATTGCGCTATAGAGGCTGTATGCATCTGTTGATGTAGCTTATGATTCTCGCTCTTCATTACCCTCTCCCCAGAACATAAAATTGAATAATTCGGCTTACAGCTAAAGACTATAAGCCTAGGCTAGACACATTATGCTCACAGACTGAGCATTCCCATTAGACCTTATGATTAGGTTGGATATTGAGCGGTTCACATATCTAATAAACTGGCAAATTTACTTTCCATAAACAACCAATCAAAAATCAAAAAAATAAGTGAACACCGAACCACCATCTTTACGTTAACGTAAACTTCATGTAAGGTAATTAAAAGTTAAATATTATGGTGTTTTTAATGAGTGATAAACAGATCACACAAACAACTTACTCAATTAGCGATCTGTCTAAAGAGTTTGATATTACCACCCGAAGCATTCGTTTTTACGAAGATCAAGGCCTACTGAAACCTAAGCGTCGTGGGCAAACTCGAATCTATAACCTCAAAGATAGGGTTCGTCTAAAACTGATCCTGCGCGGTAAGCGTCTCGGATTTTCACTCGCTGAAACCCGTCGCTTATTTGAACTTTATGATGCGGACAAAAACAGCGTATCACAACTGCACACTATGCTTGAGCTCGTCGAAGATAAGAAGGTTTCACTGCAACAGCAAATGGATGACATCAAAGTGGTATTAATGGAGCTTAACTCGGCTGAACAGCAGTGCCGAGCTGCACTTGAGAACAATACAGACTAAAGCACTTGTTAAGTTAAAAATAAAAACACCGTAAAACATAATTATAATAATAAGTATTTGAATTAAATTGATAGGACACTAGCCATGACTCAACTCTACTCATCACTCAATTTTGGCCTGGGCGAAGATGTCGATATGCTCCGCGATGCAGTTCAAAATTTCGCTGCTAATGAAATTGCACCAATAGCAGCAAAAACCGATCTCGACAATGCTTTCCCCAATGAACTTTGGCCAGTGTTAGGTGACATGGGTCTGTTAGGCGTCACGGTAGCTGAGGAGTATGGCGGTGCTGACATGGGGTATTTAGCCCATGTTGTGGCGATGGAAGAGATCTCACGAGCATCAGCTTCAATCGGCTTAAGTTACGGCGCTCACTCTAACTTATGCGTTAACCAGATTAACCGTAACGGCAATGCCGCACAAAAAGCCAAATACCTGCCAAAACTGGTCAGTGGTGAACACATTGGTGCCTTGGCCATGAGCGAGCCAAATGCGGGTTCCGATGTGGTTTCCATGAAGCTTCACGCCCGTAAAGAGGGCGATCGCTATATCCTTAACGGCAATAAGATGTGGATCACCAACGGTCCCGACGCACACACATACGTCATCTACGCCAAAACCGATCTGGATAAAGGCGCCCATGGCATCACGGCCTTCATCGTCGAACGTGACTCGAAAGGTTTTAGTACCGCACAAAAACTCGACAAACTCGGCATGCGTGGCTCCAACACTTGTGAGTTAGTATTCGAAGATTGTGAAGTGCCAGAAGAGAACATTCTTGGCGGCCTCAATAACGGTGTGAAAGTCTTAATGAGTGGGCTAGATTACGAACGTGTTGTTCTTTCAGGTGGACCACTGGGGATCATGACTGCCTGCATGGACATCGTCATTCCTTATATCCATGAGCGTGAGCAGTTTGGTAAATCCATCGGTCAGTTTCAGCTGGTTCAAGGCAAGCTTGCCGATATGTATACCGGCATGAATGCCGCAAAATCCTACGTTTACAATGTTGCTAAATCTTGCGATCGCGGCGAAGCCACCCGTAAAGATGCAGCCGGAGCCATTCTCTATTCCGCTGAGCTGGCCACTAAAATGGCCCTCGATGCCATTCAGTTATTAGGCGGTAACGGTTACGTCAATGAGTACGCAACAGGTCGACTTTTACGTGATGCCAAACTCTATGAAATCGGTGCTGGCACCTCAGAGATCCGCCGTATGTTGATTGGTCGTGAGCTGTTTAACGAATCTAAGTGATCCTAAATTAAACAGTTGATTCACTCTTTTCCACGCTCAACTGCCTAATCTAGAATAATGAATCAGTATTTAATAGCATCAAAAGGATTGAAATCGTGACTCAACTTAGCAGCCGTATTAACACTCGCAGTGATGAATTCAAGGCTAAACATGACGACATGGTCAACCTTGTTCATGATCTAAAATGCAAAATTAACATCATTGAGCAAGGCGGCGGTGACGTTGCCCGTGAACGTCATCTTTCCCGTGGGAAACTCTTGCCTCGCCAGCGCGTTGAAAAGCTACTTGATCCAGGCTCACCTTTCTTAGAACTCTCTCAATTTGCAGCCTATGAACTCTATGAAGACTTAGTCCCCGCAGCTGGCATCATTGCTGGTATCGGTCGCGTGAGTGGCGTTGAGTGCATGATTATCGCCAATGATGCCACGGTTAAAGGCGGCACTTACTATCCTGTTACAGTAAAAAAACACCTACGGGCACAAGATATCGCCAGTCGCTGTCACCTTCCCTGTATCTACTTAGTCGATTCAGGCGGTGCTAACCTACCTCGCCAAGATGAAGTGTTTCCAGATCGTGACCATTTCGGGCGTATCTTCTATAACCAAGCGCAGATGTCAGCCAAAGGCATTCCACAAATCGCTGTGGTGATGGGGCTTTGTACCGCAGGGGGCGCATACGTTCCCGCCATGGCCGATGAGTCGATTATCGTCAAAGAACAAGGCACTATTTTCCTCGCAGGCCCGCCATTAGTTAAAGCTGCTACCGGTGAAGAGGTGACAGCAGAAGAGCTTGGCGGCGCTGAGGTTCACACTAAAATATCCGGTGTTGCCGATCATCTCGCCCAAAGCGATGATCATGCCCTCGAGCTTGCCCGTAAAGCCGTCACTCGACTCAATCATCAAAAAAACATTACCACTCTACTGAGTCCAGTTAAGGTGCCTAAGTTCGATATCAACGAACTTTACGGCATTGTAGGGACCGATCTTAAAAAACCATACGATGTTAAAGAGGTCATTGCACGAGTGGTCGATGACTCAGACTTTGATGAGTTCAAGGCAGGTTATGGTCCAACCTTAGTCTGCGGCTTTGCCCGTATTCATGGCTATCCGGTAGGCATCGTTGCTAATAATGGCATCCTTTTCTCTGAGTCAGCCCAAAAAGGCGCTCATTTTATCGAGCTATGTTGCCAACGAAAAATCCCACTGCTTTTCTTGCAAAATATCACCGGCTTTATGGTGGGTAAGAAATATGAGCATGAAGGGATTGCGAAACATGGCGCCAAGATGGTTACCGCTGTTTCTTGCGCAAATGTCCCTAAATTTACTGTCATCATCGGTGGCAGTTATGGCGCTGGTAACTATGGCATGTGTGGCCGCGCATTTGAGCCAACCATGATGTGGATGTGGCCAAATGCGCGTATTTCCGTCATGGGGGGTGAACAAGCTGCAGGCGTATTAGCCACCGTTCGCCGTGATGGACTCGCCCGTAAAGGGGTCAAATGGTCCGATGATGAGGAGCAAAAGTTCCGTGCCCCTATTGTCGAACAATACGACAAAGAAGGTCACCCATATCACGCCAGTGCACGCTTGTGGGATGACGGTATTATTGACCCCGCCCAAACTCGCGATGTGGTTGGATTAGCCCTATCGGCTGCACTTAATGCACCGATAGAAGAGACCAAGTTCGGTGTATTCCGCATGTAAGGGCTCGCCCTTTACCTGCACACCAGACCTTAACAGATATTTTCTGGGCTAATAGATAATGGATAACCTAGCCATGACAAGTGAATTTTCGAACACGCTACATTTTGTGAATTGCACCCTTAATAAGGGAGTCGGAGAGCTGATCCTCGACCGAGCCGATAAACACAATGCTTTCGATGAAGTGATGATAAGCGAAATGCTGCAATCCCTCGCCCACTTTGCCGACAATGATGAATGCCAAGTATTAGTCCTTAGGGCCAATGGCAAAAATTTCAGTGCTGGCGCCGATCTTAACTGGATGCGTAATCAAGCTAAGATGGATTTCGAGCAGAATCTTGCCGATGCCAATGAACTGGCTAAGTTGATGTCAAACCTAGACAAGTTCCCTAAACCGACGATTGCACTTGTTCAAGGGGCTGCCTTTGGTGGTGCATTGGGCCTTATCTGCTGCTGCGATATCGCCATTGCTAACACTCGTGCCAGCTTCTGTTTAAGTGAAGTCAAACTTGGCCTTATTCCGGCGGTGATTAGTCCCTATGTCACTCGAGCTATGGGCCAGCGAGCAGCTCGCCGTTATATGCTCACCGCCGAGCGTTTTAAGGTTGAGATAGCTCAGTCACTCAATGTAATTCATGAGATAGATGATGATCTTGACGCTCAAGCTGCACCGATTATCGATGCTTTACTTGCTAATAGCCCCCAAGGCATGGCTTGGGTAAAGACTTTACTATCGACCCTAGAGAACGGGGTCATAGATCAAAACACATTAGATTATACCAGCGAGCGTATCGCTCGCATTCGCGTGTCAGCCGAAGGCCAAGAGGGTTTGAATGCCTTCTTTGAAAAACGTAGCCCCAACTGGAAAACAGACTCGCCGCAAGGAGCTCAATAACATGGTCGCATCATCAAAAAGTAACGCCTTAAGTAACACTTTCCTCATTAAGAAATTGTTGATTGCCAACCGAGGTGAAATCGCTTGTCGTATCATAAAAACAGCCAAAGCAATGGGAATACGCACCGTCGCCTTGTACTCTGACGCCGATATCGATGCCCGCCATGTGGCCATGGCTGATGAATCCTTCTATCTTGGCGGCAGTGCACCGGCAGACTCCTACCTTAAGGGCGAGTTAATTGTCGATATTGCTAAACAAGCGGGTGCACAAGCTATTCACCCAGGTTACGGTTTCTTGTCAGAAAACGCCGATTTTGCACGTCTGTGTGAACAAGCTGGCATTGCTTTTGTTGGGCCCACTGCTGATGCCATCGATTCCATGGGCAGTAAAAGTGCCGCCAAAGAGATCATGGGCGCAGCAAAAGTACCACTGGTTCCTGGTTACCATGGCGACGAGCAAGACGATGAACTCTTAGTTAACGAAGCCAAAAAGATGGGTTTCCCACTCCTTATCAAAGCTGCTTATGGCGGTGGTGGGAAAGGGATGCGTATCGTTGAAAATCAAGGTGAAGTGCTCGACGCTATCCACTCAGCTCGTCGTGAAGCTACCTCCTCTTTTGGTAACGACAAACTCTTGATGGAGCGCTACCTACGTCAACCTCGTCACGTAGAAGTGCAAGTTTTTGCCGATAATTACGGCCACTGTATCTACCTTTCTGACAGAGATTGCTCTATTCAACGACGCCATCAAAAAGTGGTTGAAGAAGCCCCTGCGCCAGGATTAAGTGATGAATTAAGAGTGCAGATGGGTGAAGCGGCAGTGGCTGCGGCAAAAGCCATCGACTATCAAGGTGCTGGCACTGTCGAATTTTTGCTCGACACCGACAACAGTTTCTACTTTATGGAGATGAACACCCGTCTTCAAGTTGAGCACCCGGTGACTGAAATGGTCACAGGACAAGATTTAGTCAAATGGCAGTTAATGGTCGCCAGTGGTCACCAACTACCACTGACGCAAAGTGAAGTGCGGATACACGGTCACGCCTTTGAAGTACGTATCTACGCCGAAGATCCACAAAATGAGTTTCTGCCTGCCAGTGGTAAACTTAACTTCCTGCGTGAGCCTGAGCAAAATAGCCATGTAAGAATCGATTCTGGCATTCGTGAAAACGATGTGATCAGTAACTTCTACGATCCGATGATCTCTAAACTGATTGTCTGGGATGAGTCACGCCCAAGAGCCCTGCAACGTCTAGTGCATTCACTTGAGTCTTATCAGATCAGTGGACTCAAACACAATATTGAATTTCTGGCTAATATTGCCGAACATCAGGCGTTTCGCGAGGCAAACTTCAGTACCGACTTTATCGAACGCTATGGCGATGCCCTCATTGGTCGAGGGCTGAGTGGCAGTGTTGCCAAAGAGCAACAAACCGCACTGGCTCTCGCTGCTCTGTATCAAATCTGCGCCCGTAAAGAGGCTGCAAAAGCCTGCGCTATTAACAGTAATGACCCATATTCCCCTTGGGGGTCTGTCAGTGGGTTTAGGCTCAACAGTGCCAGTCAACATCAAGTGGCGTTGCTCGATGATAACCATGAGCTACAACACTTAGATCTGATTGAAACATCCGTTGGCGGTAAATCTATTTTCCAACTGCAGATTAACGATAACTTTTACACGCTCAGCGGTGAGCTTATGGGTGAAGTGTTGCATGCCGAGATATCACTCAGCCAGGCAGACAAGAATGACAAGGCGCTTACCCATAAGAGCCAAGCCCATAAATTTAAGATCCCAGTAAGCCATGTCGGTGATGACTTTACATTGTTTATCAGCTCCACCAGCTACCATTTCCGTGCAATTCAAACAGAATTGGCAGAGGAGGAAGAATGTTTAGCCGACAAACTTAAAGCGCCGATGAATGGCACTGTGGTGACTCACTTAGTGAATGTGGGCGACAGTGTTATCGCAGGCCAAGGCTTGATGGTGATGGAAGCCATGAAGATGGAATACACCATAGAATCTCCCTTTGATGGTACTGTCAGCGCGTTCTACTTCGACATAGGTGAACTGGTCAACGACGGCGCACTGTTAGTCGATGTTGCCCCCTCAGAAGTTGAGGAAGAGGGATGAAAATGACTAATGTAATAAACGCAATAGAATCTCCTTTTGATGGTACTGTCAGCGCATTTTTCTTCAACGTCGGTGAGTTAGTATCTGACGGTGCTCAGCTCGTCGATGTTAAGCCTACTGATGAGAAAAAGGCATGAAGATGACGCCTAAATCGGTGAGTATTTTTGAGGTTGGCGCCCGCGATGGGCTGCAAAACGAAAAGCCCGTCACCACCCAAGATAAGATTATCTTAATTGAAGCATTAGCCAAAGCAGGCATCAAACGCATTGAGGCTGCTAGCTTTGTGTCGCCTAAATGGGTGCCACAGATGGCAGACTCTGGTGATGTACTGCGTAACATTACCCGTCAGAGCGATGTCACCTACAGTGCCCTAACGCCAAATTTAAAGGGACTGGAACTCGCACTTGACGCAGGAGCGGAAGAGGTTGCCATCTTTGGCGCCGCATCCCAGAGCTTTAGTCAGCGTAATATAAACTGCTCAATAGAGGAGTCCATTGAACGCTTCGCCCCAGTGATGCAGCGAGCTATAGCTGCCAACATTCCCGTCCGAGGCTATGTGTCCTGCGTACTGGGTTGCCCTTATGAGGGCGAAATTGCGATTAGCGAAGTGGCTCGCGTGTCTGAAATTCTTTACAAAATGGGTTGCTATGAAATATCCCTCGGCGACACCATAGGTGTTGGCACCCCAGATAATGCCCGTAGAATGGTTGAAGCCGTCAGCAAAAAAGTCCCTGTCGATAAACTCGCTCTGCACTTTCATGACACCTATGGACAAGCTCTAGCCAATATCTTAGCTTGCTTAGAAACTGGCGTCAGCGTGATCGATTCATCCGTTGCGGGACTCGGTGGTTGTCCTTATGCCAAAGGCGCATCGGGGAATTTAGCGACCGAAGATCTCGTCTATATGCTGCACGGGTTGGGAATAGAGACAGGCATAGATCTGTCACTACTTGCTCAGGCAGGTAACAGAATAAGCCAAGCCTTAGGCAGAACTACAGGCTCAAAGGTTGCTAGAGCGATAAACGAATAAAAAGAAGGTTCTAGGTTCTAGCAACGAACATAATAAGGAGTTAAGAATAATGGCAGGACTCAATAAAGTCGTTGGAAGTTATGAAGAGGCGCTCGCAGGCCTAAGCAATGATATGACCGTGATGGTAGGCGGATTTGGCCTTTGTGGTATTCCTGAAGGTCTTATCTCTCAGATGGTCAAAACCGGCGTCACAGGACTGACCGCTATCTCTAATAACGCAGGCGTCGATGACTTTGGTCTCGGTCTACTGTTAAAAACCCGTCAAATAGATACCATGATAGCCTCTTATGTGGGTGAGAATGCCACGTTCGAGCAGCAGATGCTCTCTGGCGTGTTAAATGTCATCTTGACGCCTCAAGGCACACTCGCTGAGAAAATTCGCGCTGGTGGCGCTGGTATTCCGGCATTTTACACCGCAACGGGCTACGGCACTCCCGTTGCTGACGGTAAAGAAACCCGTGAAATAGACGGACGTCACTATGTACTAGAGTCAGCCTTAACGGCAGACTTTGCTTTAGTCCGCGCTTGGAAAGCTGATACCATGGGCAACTTGGTTTTCCGTAAAACCGCCGCTAACTTTAACCCTATGATGGCGACCGCCGGTAAGATTACAGTAGTGGAAGCTGAGCATATTGTAGAACCCGGTGAGTTAGACCCAGATCATATCCACACACCTGGGATCTACGTCAACCGCGTGATCCAAGCAACGTTCGAAAAACGTATCGAACAACGCACAGCCAAAGCATCTTCATAAGGGAGGCAAACACCATGGCATTATCAAGAGAACAACTCGCACAACGTGTCGCCCAAGAACTTAAAGATGGCTACTACGTCAACCTTGGCATCGGCATCCCAACGCTCGTGGCAAACTATATCCCCCAAGGGATTGAGGTCATGCTGCAATCTGAAAATGGTTTATTAGGCATGGGAGAGTTTCCCACTGAAGAGACCATAGATGCGGATCTGATTAACGCAGGTAAGCAAACCGTCACTGCAGTACCCGGTGCATCATTTTTCTCATCAGCAGAGAGTTTTGCCATGATCCGTGGTGGGCATGTAGATCTAACCGTACTTGGTGCTTTTGAAGTGGATGAACAAGGCTCTATCGCGTCTTGGATGATCCCCGGCAAACTGATTAAAGGCATGGGCGGAGCAATGGATTTGGTCGCTGGTGCTGATAATATTATCGTCACCATGATGCATGCAGATAAAAAAGGTAACTCTAAGTTGCTGTCTAAGTGCGAGCTACCGTTAACGGGCTTTGGTTGTATCAAGCGCGTACTGACCGACTTGGCTTTTATGGAGATTAAAGATGGCGCGTTTCATCTGCTAGAGCGTGCACCCGGTGTATCCGTCGAGGAGATTGTATCTAAGACAGCCGGTACATTGATTGTCCCTGACTATGTACCTGAGATGACTTTCTAACACCTCTTTGTGGTATGCAAATAACAAAAATGCAGCTTACATCAAGCTGCATTTTACACTTATAATTATGCTAAAATCGCACTTTTTGAATTAGCTATCTTTGTCAAAACACATAATCAATAGTATCCATTAACAACATTCAGCATTGATTAAATTAAGGATCATCCATGGAACAAGATATCCATAATGCCTATAGAGGCGAGATCTACGGCATTGCATTTTTCACTTATTTCGCCAATCACTATCAGAATAAATCGTTAGCGTCTTTATGGGCCCCTCTCATTGAGATTGAGCATATAACCGCTGCACGACTGGAGAACAAGCTCATAAAGCTTGAGGTACCTTACCTCGCCAATGACGTTTTTATGCAAAATAAAGGCGTTGAAGATGCAAGTTTATGGATACAACTCCCCCCTACTCTATTGATCGATACCCTGTTAAATTGGATAAAACCATATGAACATAAATACCGACTTTGGTTTGAACAGGAGCAGGACAACAGCACCTTAGAATTTATCGCCGAACATGAGACTGCAATATTTCAATGCTGGAAAGCTGAAAAGAACAACCAACCAGGCATCGAATTTTTACACGCATTTATTAATAAATATGCCACTGAGACTTAAGTCACTTTTTTAGACACTCTTTCAATCCATTGGCAAATGAACACAAAAAACACAGGTACAAATAATACGGCTAAGACTGTACCGCTGAACATCCCACCTAATACGCCGGCGCCAATGGAGTTCTGTATTTCAGAGCTTGGACCTGTGGCGAAGTACAGTGGGATAATGCCGCAAGTAAAGGCTAATGATGTCATCAATATCGGCCTTAAACGCTGTTGAGTCGCCAATAATACCGAATCCACAAGACTGGCGCCCTCCACTCTTGCCTGCTTAGCAAACTCAACGATTAAGATGGCATTCTTAGCTGATAAACCAATAATCGTGACGAGACCGACCTTAAAGAATACATCATTGGCCATGCCATCAAGTAACATAAAACCAACGGCCCCAAGAATGCCTAAGGGCACAACTAAGATCACCGCCAATGGAATTGACCAGCTTTCGTATAATGCGGCTAAGACGAGAAAGATAATCAGCATAGAAAACAACAACATAGTTAACGTTTGCGATTCTGTTTGTTGCTCTTGTAATGACAGCCCCGTCCATTCAAGACCCGCTGAGTTAGGCAACGAAGCAACGATGCGCTCAACTTCTTGCATCGCCTCACCGGAAGAGTAACCCGGCGCTGGTGAAGCTGACACAGCGACTGCCAATACCCCATTAAAACGCGTTAACTGCTGTGGCGTCATCCCCCAAACCGGGGTCACAAACTCAGAGAGATAAACCGTACCGCCTTGATTATTACGGATCGCCAGTTTTAAAATATCGTCAATTTGCATTCTCGATTCGGCTTGCACCTGCACGATGACCTGCTGTAAACGACCATTATTAGGGAAGTCGTTGACGTAACTTGAGCCCATCGCTGTTGATATCGTTTCGCTTATGGCATTAAACGGCACCCCAAGCACCCGCGCTTTAGCACGATCGATTTGTAAATGTACGCCGTTAGTTTCCGGCAGAGCCTCAAAGTACACTGACGAGAGTTTGTCACTGGTATAAGCCTGTTGCAGAAAGCGAGCTTGGGTATCTTGAAAATGCTGATAACCTGCATTGCCACGATCTTGTAACTGAAAAGAGAGGTTTGACGAGCTACCGAGCCCATCAATTGCAGCAGGTAACACACTAAACACTTGTCCCTCGGTTAAATCACTTAAGTGTTCATCGAGTGCTTGTATCTCTAGCTGTGTCGAACTGCCATTACGCTCCTGCCAATCTTTAAGTGTGGTAATACCAAAAGCGGATCCCGAGCCAGTACCACTAAAACTAAACCCAAGGATACTCATACTGGCATCCACAGCCTCTCTTGCATGGGTAAAATGCTCAATTTTAGTGACCACATCCATGGTTCGTTCGACCGTCGCATCGGGCGGCAACTGGATAGACGTAAAGAAGTAACCTTGATCTTCTTCCGGTAAAAATGTGCTTGGCACTAACGAAAAGCTGTAGAGGCAAGCCACAACCAATACCACGTAGAACAACATCATCCGACCGGTACGCTTAACTAAATAGGCCACACCCGACGTGACGCCCTGAGTAAATTGTTTAAAATTACGGTTGAACCAGCCAAAAAAACCACCGCGATGATGATCATGCTCAGATAGAGGCTTCAGCAAAGTTGCACATAATGCAGGGGTAAGCGTTAACGCCAAAAATGCCGAAAACAGAATAGACACTGCCATCGCTAACGAAAACTGTTGAAAAATAGTTCCCACTGAACCTGATGCAAACGCCATCGGAATAAACACCGCCGATAATACCGCTGTCACGCCAATCACGGCGCTGTAGATCCCTTGCATCGCTTGCTCGGTGGCCGCTTTAGGGGGTAAACCGGTTTCGCTCATCACTCGTTCGACATTTTCAACCACCACAATGGCGTCATCAACGATGATGCCAATCGCTAATACCATGCCGAACATGGTAAATACGTTAATCGAAAATCCCATCAACCACATCACCGCAAACGTACCTAGCAAGGCAATAGGTGCAACAATTGCAGGAATAATGGTGTAACGCAGGTTTTGTAAAAACAGATACATCACCAAGAATACCAATACCATGGCTTCAAGCAGTGTCACCACCACTTTTTGAATCGATATTTTAGCAAACGTTGCTGAGTCCGATGTGATGGAGTAATCCATGTTCGCTGGCATCGTCTGTCGCAATAGATCCATGAGGGTGCGGATCTTATCGGAGGTTTCAATAGCGTTAGCCCCCGGTGACAATTGAACTGCAGCAGAGGTCGACTGCTGTCCATTTTCTCGGTTACTAAACAGATAGTTTTGCGCCCCAAGTTCTACTTTCGCAACATCCCCCAATAACACCATGCCCCCTTGCGTTGTGGAGCGTAAAACAATATTTCGAAACTCTTGTGGCGTTGATAACTGGCCTTGTGCGGTCAGCGGAAAGACCGCCATTTGCCCTTCAACCGTTGGAGAGTCACCCACCTTGCCTGGAGAGATTTGAATATTCTGCTCTGCAATGGCCTGTGTCACATCCTCCATGGTGAGGTTGTAGCCAGTGAGCACAGTCGGGTCGACCCAAATACGCATAGCAAATTCAGAGCCATACATCTGTACTCGACCAACACCTGGAACTCGCTTTATCTCCTCAATGATATTTCTGGCCATATAGTCACTGAGCTGTTGCTCTGAAAAGTGACCATTAGGAGAGACCAAGCCAAGGTACATCAGATTATTTGATGACGTGGTTTCTACAGTGATACCAATTTGACGCACTGCGAGTGGCAGCCGAGGTTCAATGGCTCTGATCTTATTTTGGATCTCAACTTGAGCCATTTCAGGATCGGTACCATTTTCAAACGTGACCGTAATGGATGCACTGCCACTGGCATCAGAAGATGAACTAAAATATAGCAGGCCTTTGATACCAGATATTTCACGTTCAATCAGTGCCACGACACTGTCATTGATGGTTTGTGGACTTGCTCCAGGATAAGACAAATACAAGCCAATACTCGGTGGCGCCACACTTGGAAATCGTTCAACGGCTAACTTTGGAATGGCTACGATGCCAGCAACACAAATTAAAATGGCGATAACCCAAGCAAAAATAGGGCGAGAAATAAAAAAATGCGACACGATAGAACCCTCTTACAAATGTTGCTTAATACTTAGTTTGTTGCCAATCTGACAGGGTTAACGCAACGCCCGACTGCAAATTATCTTGGCCAGTCACAACCACGAGATCACCTTGGTTAAGCCCTTTAGAGATGATGTATTGTCGGTGTTGGATCCCTTCAAGCTCAACCTGCTTTTTCTCAAAGGTGTCGCCCTTTACTACATATACAAACGGATCGCCGGTACTGGAACGTTGCACTGCATGCTCTGGCACTTTAAACGCGTGTAATTGACCTCTTGGAATTTGAGTTCTCACATACATTCCCGGCAAAAGCGCTCTTTGTGGGTTGTTCGCCAAAATACGCACAATCAGATCACCGGTATTTTCATCGACACTGATACCAGAGAACAAAATTTTACCGTCAATATCCTCATCTCTATTTGAGGAGTACTGCACAATAACGGCCAGTGCGCTATCACTACCTTGGGGTTGTTTATCAAGTAAGCCACGCAATTGGCTCAACTTTGAAGCGGGCTGACGCACATCGATATAGACTTGATCAATCTGTTGAATAATCGCTAATGGCTTGGCATCAGTTCGACTGACTAACGCCCCTTCTGTCACCATAGCTTCACCAATAAATCCAGCTATCGGCGCAGTCACTTTGGCATATTCAAGTTGTAGTTGACTGAAGGCTAATTGAGCCCGATTTTGCTGTACTGTTGCCACGGCAATCTGTTGGTTAAAGCTCGCTTCTTCGAAATCTTGTTGGCTGACAGCATCAGTACGTTCCAGTTGGGTCATTCTGTCGAGTTGGCTCTGTATTAATCCTAAATTCGCTTGCGATTGTGCTAAAGAAGCTTGTTTAATTTCAAGATCTATCTTAAAAGCATCTTGTTCAATCTGAAATAACGCCTCACCTTTCTCAAGGCTGTCACCTTGCTTAAATAGCCTAGCGCTAATAATACCACTGACTTGTGGGCGGATCTCGGCCGTACGCAAAGGGCGTACGCGACCTTGTAACTCGTCATAAAGCGTCACCTCAGTAAGGTGTGCATTGATGGTCGCAACATTGGCGCTTTTTACATACGGCGCGATTTCACTACTCGTGTTGTCGCCACAGCCGGTAAAGAGCAAAGGGGCACAAATACAGAGCCCAACTAACATCATATTATTGCGTTTACCCAGCATATCTTTACCTTTCCTAACACCACAAAATTACTCACTTGAAATCATTAATAACACAAAAACTAAAAAATTCAACAAGTTGAGTCTAACGAACATACAGAAGAACAAAATAGTAAATCAAACAAGGTAAATATCGGGTAAAACAGACTCGATTTGCCACCATGAAAAGAGTAGATTGACTCAAAATTTACCCTAGACAACCTAGACTGCAGCTTAGCCGTAGTTTAAAGGGCGACATAAGCTCACATGATTGGAAAAAGATATGATCCGTGTTTTGCTCATTGAAGATGATCGCGATCTCGCTGAAACCCTTCTGCAATTAATGGAGCTTGCTCATATGCAACCCGATCATGCTAGTCATGGTTTGTCGGGATTAGCCCTAGCCCGCACCAACCACTACGATGTCCTCGTTGTCGATGTCGGCCTGCCTAAACTTGATGGCTATTCACTTTGTAGACAGCTTAGAACCTTAGGCAACGATACTCCGGTATTATTCTTAACTGCATTTGGGCTAATCGACGATAAGTTGGCAGGTTTTGCATCTGGCGGTGACGATTACCTCACTAAACCATTTGATAACCGAGAGTTAATAGCACGAATACAGGCATTGGCAGGAAGACGCAGTAGCCTGTCTAAACGGCTAAATGTGGCAAGTTTAATCATGGATTGCGAGCAACAAACCGTTGCCTATCAAGAACAAACGTTAGTGTTAACGCCAGCTTGTTACACCTTGTTAGAAGTCTTGATGCGTGCAAGCCCTGAAGTAGTATCAAAACACACATTAGAAAATGCCTTGTGGGGTGATGAACTGCCTAGTAGCAATGTACTTAAAGCACACTTGTATTATTTACGACGTGCGCTGACAAAAGTACAAGCAGCAGAGCTGCTTCATACCATCGCAGGTAAAGGTTGGGCTTTACGCCCCCAAACAATATGATGAAGTCACGCAATAGTTTAACGACCTTGCTATTAGGAGGTAGCGGATTCATCTTGCTACTACTCGTTCTCTGCTATACCCTTTGGGCAAGAGAAAACTACTTTCGTGCACTCGATACCTCATTCAGTATCAATATGTATAAAGCCCAAGAGCTCATCAATAGAAATGGCTATGAGGCCGTAGAGCCAGGCTTAGAAATCATCGACACGCGGCTTATACACGATTATGAGGATCTCCCAAAAAGTATACGCTTAGCGTATCCAGAATCAGCAATGATCGCGGGGAAGCATTTTTATGCTACTGACATCGATGTTGATACGAGCATTCAAAATGATTATTTTGTTTATGCGGCGAGATACCTCAATAATAAATCCTATTACCTGCTGCAAGAGTACAAAGAATCCGAGACACCTAGCTATTGGGATATCGCTGATTCACAGCTGCAACAAATTTGGATCGTGTCCATTATTGTCACATTTGTGTTGATCATCTTCATCATTCTCGGCTTTCGCTATTTGACGAAACCGGTATATAAACTCAATACATGGTCCAAGCAATTAAGCAGTGACGACCTCAATAAGCCCATCCCCTCTTTTGCCTATCGAGAGCTCGATATGCTGGCAACACAAATTCTTGAGCGTTTACGCGAAATCGATGCGATCTCTCAACGTGAGTCACAATTTTTACAATATGCTAGCCATGAACTAAGAACACCCATTGCGGTAATAAAAAGTAATGCCGAGTTACTAGAGCAACTGATCCCAGCTAAAAACTTGCCAGCACTAGAACGTATCGCGCGCGCGAGTAATACCATGCAGCACCTAACTGAGACACTGTTATGGTTGACTCGTAAAGAGATAGAGCAACCCGCATCAAGCGTATTTCAACTCGACACGCTGATCAACGAGCTCATTGAAGAACACAGCTACTTGCTTAAAGGTAAAAATGTTGAGCTGCGCGTAGTGTTGCGGCCCATTGCGGTTTCACTGCCCCACACCTTAGTACGTATCCTCATTGCAAACCTCATTCGCAATGCCATGCAGCATATTGATGAAGGGCTGATTTTAATCCATCTGCAACAGCAAGAATTAGTCATTACGAATCAAGGCATTATTTTAGAGGACACGACGGCAAAGCAAAGTGGCCGTGATGGTTTTGGTTTGGGTCTAAGGCTGGTACAACAGATTAGTCAGCAATGCCATTGGGACTTTACCGTTGCAGTTAAACCGGAATGCTATATGGCCAATATAAACTTTGCACCATCGCCATTAGATAAAGCGTAAACCCATCGATAACGCACATCTATATGACTTAGTCATCACTTGACTACTCGAACAATTAACGCTCACAAGATTAATCTTGCTGAGTGTTAATTGATGACAACCCCACCAATCAAATCACAACACAACACATTGACAATTGCACACAAAAAAGAGGCATGTGAAAATCTAATCACAGCTCTCATTTTATAAAAGCCAGCTTGTTTAGCCATCAAGCCAACTGTACCGTGCGCGCATCATTTGTAAGCAAGACTGTCAAATTGTGAAATTAAACAGAAGTCAGCTAGGTTTTACCTTAATTGAATTGGTCGTCGTCATTATCATTTTGGGGATATTAAGTGTCATAGCTGCACCCAAGCTCCTGTCACTCTCCAGTGAAGCTCAGACTGCTAGCTTGAAAGCTATCGCAGCCTCTATCGAATCGATGAATAAAATAGTACACAGTAAGACTCAACTAGATGGCATTGATGATAGAAATGACTGTGATGGCATCTGTAACAACAACCCCAACTGGGATAGTAATATAGGTTACTTTTTTATTGAGGTTTCAGGCTCGCGCCTGTATGTAACCAATGGCTATCCAAAAGCAACTGGCACCTCAAACTCAAATACGATAGTAGAAGATAATTATAAAACAGTCATGGGGCTGTCTGACAATGATTTCGTGTTCGGGACTGACTCAAATGGCTCTTTTGCCATCGTGCCTAAGAAATATGAAAGTAAACTAGTACAAATACGCAATGGAGAGTTTCAATGCCATATTCAATACCATGTTCAAGGCGGAACCCCTAGCAGTTATGTCCGCACCTTTTACCGACAACTGCTAATTTTTTAAAATAAATTCAGCAGCCGCATTCAAACTAGGATCATTAGGGTCTGAGATATTCGTCACCCAGACAATTTCGCCTGCACGATTGATATACACAGTAGTGGGCGTTCCTGGGACGCCATAGCGCTTTGCCGCCTCCTCTCCTTTAACTAAGGTTGGAAAGTCTATTCCTCGCTTTTTAAGCGTTTCACCGGGCATCGCGCCTTCATCTTCATTGAAGCTAATACCTAACACTTGCAGATCAGTATCTTCATAGGTGTCAGCGATACTGTCCAGACCCGGTTGGAGCTTCTTACAGTAAGGGCACCAAGTGGCCCAAAAGTGCAGGATAAGTGGCTTGCCATTATATTCAGCTAAGCTGTGCATCTTTCCTTGAGGGTCGGCTAAGGTAAAGTCAGGCGCCATGTTTAACACTTCCGCCGCTAGGCTTGTTCCACTCAATAAAATCAACAGTAATACACTTTTCAACAGTTTCATCATTCTTTTCCTATCGATCAGATACCCAAACTACCTGAGAATGCTCGTTTCAGAGGCGTTGCGCGAGTTCAATTCTAGACGCATTGACTTAGGAATGGTGATTCCCTTTTAAGTTAATGCAACAACGAAGTGGGCTTGCGCAAAGCCTTCTGCGATGGGTTTTAATGCTCTTTATTCTGCGTTATTGGTTTTGCTAAGGGAACAACCATTAGCTACAAACAATGCCTTGCTTAAAGTGCATTAAATTCCCACTGAATCCTGCATTTCCAAGCAGCTTGGGTATATTTAATTGCTTCATATTAAAAATAGACCGAATAACTTGAATTTATTATTCAATTTTTACGGTCTAAGATAATTAATAGTAAAAATAAACAGCAACACAGAAGTAAACAAAAGGAGCTCCCCATGAGATTCAGTATCAGAGGAGACCAGCCCATCACCGTTTTTCAAATCACGGCTGTCTTTAGTATGATTTTCGCCCTGATAGGCTTTAGTTATAATGTTTGGCGCATGGAGATCACCGAATACAACAGCAATATGCGCTCAGCTAGTTTCGAGCTCCTACTACAACTTTCAGAGCTTGAAGGGATTATTTATGCCGCTCACTATGATCAAAATATCGTTGAAGGCAACCCTAGAAAAGGTTGGATAAAAGTCAACTTGATTGCCGATTTAAGCATGATAGCCGAGCCTGAAGTATCTAAATCAGCTAATGCACTTAAAATGGAGTGGCAAGAGAACTGGCAAACACTCAACAGATCCGAAACAAGTGCCATGAATATGGTGGGGGCGATTGATAACACACGTGATGAGGTGAGACACTTACTGTCTAAATTGAATTAGTTTTGTTTGATTCTAAATAGAAAAGCACCAAGATGTATTAATGCTCAGTGCTCCTCTAAATTCGAAACTAATGTTCACGCCTTAGGCTAGTCCCACAAGAATTCGCGGAAATGTTTACGGCAAACTGACTCATAGCTCTCGTTACCACCAATCGCGACCTGCTCACCTTCACGCATAGGCTTACCTTCGCCATCGAGACGAACCACCATATTTGCTTTTCGGCCACAATGGCAGATGGTTTTAAGCTCGACAAGTTTATCCGACCAAGCTAAAAGGTATTGGCTACCGGTAAAGAGCTCACCCTGAAAATCGGTTTTAAGGCCATAACAGAGCACTGGGATATCTAAAATATCCACCACATAGGTTAACTGTTTAACCTGTTCCTTACTAAGAAACTGTGCTTCATCAATCAATATGCAATGCATGCGCTGTTCTTTATGAACGTCACCAATCATGGTCGCTAGATTATCTGCACTACCAAATACTTGTGCATCGGTTTCGATACCAATTCTTGATGCGACTTTACCCACTCCATATCTGTCATCGATGGATGCCGTCATCACTAAGGTATTCATACCGCGTTCGCGATAGTTATAAGAGGACTGCAATAAAGAGGTCGATTTACCCGCATTCATGGCTGAGTAGTAAAAATAAAGTTGCGCCAAACCTGTATTCCTTAATTAAATAATGCCCACTAGTTTATCACTATACTCACCATTCATCGAATCCAATTTATAAGGCTTACATCCTTGATTGCATAAACAGAATAACCTGACTATTTATGTGGTAATTCAGTTAACTTTAAGGAATCATTGATAATTTAGTTATACAATAATAATTAAAGGTAGTTACATAAGCATGCAAAAAACATTACTAGCCGCAGCGATAAGTGCAACATTACTGCTTGTCGGTTGTTCAGGTACTGATACATTAAACGAAAATACCACCAGTATGGTCCAAGTTCAGAACCCGCTATTTGTGTCTAGCACACTCCAATATCAAGCACCTGACTTTAATCTTATTCGCGATGAGCATTTTAAACCGGCATTACTACAAGGGATCGTTGAGCATTATCAGCAAATTTTAACGATAGCCAATAACCCAACAGCCGCTACATTTGATAATACAATCGTCGCGATGGAAAAGAGTGGTGAACTGCTCGATCGAACCTCAACAATCTTCTACAACTTAGCCAGTTCCAACAGCAATCCCACGCTAAGGGCACTTCAAGGTGAGATGGCACCTAAGATGGCGGCTCACTCAGATAATATCAATCTAAACCCAGCGCTGTTTAAACGAATAGAAACCATTTATAACACCCGTGCTAAGCTTTCTCTATCACCTGAAGCAAACCGCTTAGTTGAGAAATACCATCAGCGCTTTATCATGGCGGGTGCAAAATTAAATGACAGCGAAAAAAAAGCAATACGCGCCCTCAACGAAGAGCAATCAACACTAACAAATGAGTTTGCTCAGCGCTTAATGAGACTAAGCAAAGAGATTGCCCTTATTGTAGAAGACAAGAGCAAACTGGCTGGCCTATCACAAAATGCGATACGTTCAGCGGCATCCGATGCCAAAGCCAATGGTCATGAAGGCAAGTACCAACTCAACATCACCAATACCACTCGTCAGCCAGTACTCACCCAACTCGATAATCGCGAGTTGCGTCAACAAGTATGGGAAGCCTCTTCAAACAGAGGATTAAGCGGTGAGAATGAAACCGCATCTCTGGTGTCGCGTCTGGCACAACTCAGAGCCGAACGAGCCAAACTGCTTGGCTACAAAAGCTGGTCCGATTATCGCTTAACGCCACAAATGGCCAAAACGCCACAAGCTGTCTATCAGATGTTTGGCTCTATGGTTCCAGCCGTTATAGCTAACACCCAGAAAGAAGCTGATGATATCCAAGCTATGATCAACAAAACCGGTGGTAATTTTGAACTCGCGCCCTGGGATTGGGCTTATTATGCCGAGCTGGTTCGTAAAGATAAGTATGACTTAGATGAAGCCTCGATTAAGCCCTATTTTGAATTTAATCGTGTACTCGAAGACGGGGTATTCTATACCCTTGAGAAGCTTTACGGCGTGACGTTAACACTCCGCCCAGATCTACCTGTGTACCATGAAGATGTCAAAGCCTATGAGATGTTCGACAGTGATGGCACTAGCATGGCTATCTTCTACTCAGATCACTTCGCACGCGAAGGCAAACGCGGCGGTGCTTGGATGAGCTCCTTTGTCACTCAATCTACGCTATTAAACAATAAGCCAGTTGTAGTCAACGTGATGAACATCAAAAAGGCACCAGATGGCAAGCCTACCTTTGTTAGCTATGATGAAGTAACCACCATGTTCCATGAGATGGGTCATGGTACCCATGGCATGTTCTCTACCGTCACCTACCCTAGTCTCTCTGGAACCGCGGTCTCAAGGGATTTTGTTGAATTTCCATCGACATTTGAAGAAGATTGGGCTGCTCACCCTCAAGTACTTGAAAATTATGCTAAGCATTATGAAACTGGTGAAGCAATACCAAAAGCACTGCTAGATAAGCTACTAAAATCACGCAGCTTTAACCAAGGCTTCGACACTCTGGAATATATGTCTGCCGCCCTACTCGACTTAGAGTGGCACTCTCTTAAAGCGGATATGCCACTGCAAGATGTTGCTACATTTGAGGCGGCTGCACTTAAGAAACACGGAGTGGACTTACCGGCAGTGCCACCTCGTTATAGATCTACCTATTTTGCTCACGCATTCCCTGGTGGATACTCGTCAAGCTATTATGCCTACATGTGGAGTGAGATCTTAGCAGCCGATGCCTATGCTTACGTGCAGACCCAAGGTGGGCTAAATCGCGAAATAGGCATGAAATATCGTAAAGCGATCCGAGAGGTAGGTAACAGTGTTGATCCTATGGATGCCTACAAGGCGTTCAGAGGTCAAGAGCCGACCACCGAAGCACTGCTTAAGCGCCGTGGTTTACAGACTAACTAATCTATTACATCAGACACAAAATAAATATATCCATGACCTCCATGGTCTTAAGCGTTCCATACGCTTCAAAGACATTTCCCATATCCCTATGGGTCAGTGGAGGAAATGTCTTAAAGATGTCGGGAACATCTAAGACCCATGGAAATAAGCATAAGTGTTCTGACCTCCAGGGATGGAGGAAATGCCAATAAATGTCAGGAACATTTGTGGCCGGACACAAAAAAGCCGCTCATCGAGCGGCTTTCTTTTTTACGACTTAATCTGAAGTGATACTAATCTGTATTCGATTATACCGCTCTGCGATTAACCTTAATCTTAAGCGCTATAACAGTGAGTACGAGCAACACGCTACAGGTAACAAAACCAGCAAGTACTGACTCAGTAAACCCAAGAACGGTATAACCCACAAGGCTTATCACAGCCACAATCAAAGCATAAGGCAGCTGGGTCATTACATGGTCCATATGATGACAGTTAGCACCAGTTGACGACAGGATAGTGGTGTCTGAGATAGGTGAACAATGGTCGCCAAATACCGCTCCAGCAAGTACAGATGCGAGCATAGGCAGCATCATGCTAGAGTGAGTGCCCATGGCCATATCGGCAGCAATAGGTAACATAATACCAAAGGTTCCCCAGCTTGTGCCTGTCGAGAAAGCCGTAAAACCAGCAAGCACAAACAGGACAGCAGGAAGCAGCGCAAACGGAATGTTGCCAGTTGCCAGGCTCGCCATATACTTACCTGTTTCCATATGACCAATCACACCCGCAATCGTCCAAGCGAATAGCAGAATATAGATGGCGGGTAACATAGAGCGCGCACCAGTGATGATGCCTTTGATGATGTATGACTTCTCTAATCCTTGGCTAATGACCAGAATTATGGTTGATACCAGACCAATCGCAGCACCAAAAAAGAGAGAGGAAGCCACATCGGTATTTTCAAAAGCACCGATAAGTGAAAACTCAGCACCTTTAGCAGCTAAGGCATCACTGCCACTAGACACCATAAAGTAGAAGGTCGCGGCAACTAGTACAGATATAGGCAGAAACAAGCCTAAAATCTTGCCATTATCCGCTTCCGGTAGATCTGAGTTCGCGCCAGGTGGTAGACCTTTAGACTCATCATACAGATGGCCTTTTTGTGCATTAAGTTCTTGTTGACGCATAGGGCCAATATCGAGACCCATAAAGGCAACACAAAACAGTAATAACAGAGCGAAGATAGCGTAGAAGTTCATCGGGATCATCTGAATAAACACACTCAGATGACCTGAATCGGTAAAACCATGGGCCGTTAAAATACCGCCAATCAAAGCGATAATATAAGCGCCCCAACTTGAAACGGGAGAGATCACACAGATAGGCGCCGCTGTTGAATCGAGCAGATAAGCCAATTTACAGCGAGAGATATAGTATCTGTCAGTCAGTGGTCTGGCGACACTACCAACGACCAAACTATTGAAGTAGTCATCAATAAAAACAACACAACCCAAGAACATGGTCAGCAACTTAGCATCACGCTTATTGCGGATCTTAGTTCTGGCCCAATCGGCAAACGCCTTGGCTGCGCCACTCACTGTAATAAGTGCTGTGATCATCCCCAGTAATACTAGAAAGCCTAATAGATACAGATTCCAGCTATTGAGACTTCCATCATCCCAAAAAAGACCTGTCACTTGTTTGGCTAGGTATTGTCCGGTATCGACGGCAGAAAAATCGGTGATCAGTACCGCCCCTAATATTATTCCAACACCTAAAGAGAGCAAAACGCGACGAGTCACAATTGCCAGCAAGATTGCAACCACAGGGGGCAGCAATGAAAGAGCCGAATCGGCGTAACTTAAAGTTGTCATTTATATATTTTCTTCGTTTAAGTACGAATGGAGGCCGACTGAACTGGTGGGATATTAACAATATATTCAAATAAATACTTGAATATATAGAGATCGGATACACCTGTCCTATCAGTAGCGCTCCATAGTAATACCATATGTTAAAAGGTATAAAATCTTCTTATCTTTAAGATAAGAAATACTATGACAGTGCTGCACCTATTCGATGGCAGCCCCAGCAGTAAGCCGTGATGTGCATTACTACTTCGGCATCAAATCCTTTCATGATAGATAAGCGGAATCACCCTGACTATCACTACTGATATTTAATGCACCTCTACTTCTCAGGACGTAATTTGAAGTGCCTTCAAATTACGTGAAGGTTATAAAAACATAAGCGGCTTTGGAGATTCTACCCCAAAGCCGCTTATTGTGACCAATATCACACTAATTTAATGAAAATTAAAACTAACGCTACCTTAATTTTACACCAAACAAACAATTGACGATGATTTAAACTAACTCAATTAGCTGAGGCACAGCCTCAAACAGATCAGCTTCCAAACCATAATCGGCGATCTGGAAAATTGGTGCTTCAGGATCTTTGTTAATCGCTACGATGACCTTTGAATCTTTCATTCCAGCCAAATGCTGAATAGCCCCAGAGATACCCACGGCGATATAGAGATCTGGCGCAACTATCTTACCGGTTTGACCAACCTGCAGATCATTGGGCACAAATCCGGCATCCACAGCGGCACGAGATGCACCTAAAGCACCACCTAGCTTATCAGCAAGCTGTTCGAGAATAGCGAAGTTCTCACCACTGCCGAGCCCACGACCACCCGAAACCACAATAGAAGCGGCGCCAAGTTCAGGACGCTCTGATTTAGTCAGACTTTGAGAGATAAACTGTGACAATGAATCTGCGACTTTCTCAATAGAAATCACAGTGGCAGCGCCATCGTTACCGACCGCATCAAATGCACTGGTACGAACCGTCATCACTTTCTTATCATCTAAACTCTGCACTGTAGCCAAAGCATTGCCCGCGTAGATTGGACGAACAAAGGTATCTGCGCTCACGACTTCAATCACTTCAGACAGCTGTGCAACATCTAATAGTGCCGATACTCTCGGTAATGTGTCTTTTCCTTGGCTAGAAGCCGCGGCAAGAATGTGCTCATAACCAGAAGCGATATCGATAATAAGTTCAGACAAGTTATCTGCTAAATGGTTAACATAGGCGGCATTATCTGCCACCAACACCTGCCTAACACCTGAAAGTTTCTGTGCGGCCTCAACCACAACACTGCAATCATGACCCGCGACTAAGATATCGACGTCACCACCAATCGCCTGAGCACAGGCAACCACTTTAGCTGTGTCCAGTTTTAAACTGGTATTATCATGTTCTGCTAATACTAAAATTGCCATTAGATCACCTTCGCTTCATTTTTCAACTTTTCAACCAGCTCTGCCACCGAAGCAACCATCACACCAGCCTGACGCTCAGACGGAGGTGATACTTTCACAATGTTTTGATGAGATTTCAAGCTAACGCCTAAATCTTCAATTGTCATCGTCTCAAGCGGCTTGCGTTTGGCCTTCATAATATTCGGAAGTTTGGCATAACGCGGCTCGTTCAAACGCAAATCAACGCTCACCACGGCTGGAAGAGGCATAGTGACAATCTGTGAGCCGCCATCTATCTCACGGGTAACCGATAAAGTATCCCCTTCAACGGTAACGACAGACGCAAATGTTGCCTGGGGCATCTTAGCCAGCGCCGCAAGCATCTGACCAGTTTGATTGTTATCACCGTCAATAGATTGCTTACCGAGTAAAATAAGTTGAGCCTGCTCTTTTTTCTGCACGCTATGAAGTAACTTAGCAATAGAGAGAGGAACGAGCTCTTCATCAGTTTCAATATGGATGCCTCGATCGGCACCAAGTGCCATCGCAGTTCGTAGCTGCTCTTGCGACGCTTTAGGCCCGACTGTAACCACAACCACTTCAGTCGCGATCCCAGCTTCTTTTAAACGAACCGCTTCTTCTACTGCGATCTCACAAAAAGGGTTAATCGCCATCTTCAAGTTTGCGGTATCAACACCAGTATTATCAGCGTTTACTCTGACTTTTACATTAGCATCGACGACGCGCTTAACAGGCACCAATACTTTCATAGGGCTTCCTTCTTACGTCATTTTTTTGCGAAGTTGTTATAGGTTATCACCTATAACTAAGTAGGTTTACTTTACGTGCTGTTAACGTTAACGTCAACATAGTTTCAAACGACCGTTTGTATTTTTTAAGATACGAGCATTATTAGTTACATTTTTGTTCATCTTAATAATAAAAAATACATATTTATGGCATATATCTGTATATTGACTGATTAAAATCAAATATTATTTGATCCTTGTTGTATAAATTCCTATTATTAGCTATCAAATAAATATTTTTATCTCACTTCTATTAATTGGACCGATATTATTATGAATGATTTTCTTGAAATACTAACTCATGGCCGTCGTTTTAAAGCAGCTGTCAAAGAACTATCTGTTGAAGACTTAAATGAATTAGCCGCTAAACTTGAAAAAATTATCACGGAAAGAGCATCTCAAGCTGAAGCTGAGAATGCAGCAATGGCAGAGCGTAATGCTCAAATTGATGAGATCCGTAAACAAATGGAAGCTGTTGGCTTATCAATTGATGATTTAGGTTCTACTGCTGTTAAAGCTGCACCTAAGAAACGCGCACCACGTCCAGCTAAATATACCATTGTTGATGTTAATGGCGAGACTGTTACTTGGACTGGTCAAGGCCGTATGCCAACTGTATTTAAGAATGAGCTTGATAAAGGTCGTGACATGGATGCTTTCCTAATCTAAGCCTTTATGATCAAAAATTAATAAAAACCGGCTAAGGCCGGTTTTTTTGTAGCTAGACGTTATAAAAATCCAACATAAATGAAAAATTTATTATTTGATGTTCACATAAAAACTAAGATAATCTCTATCAATGTCTTAATCAAATATTTTACCCTCAAAATGCATAACAATATAAAATCAATAACAATAATTGCTGCATTCACTTTAGCTTACACTAGCGATACAATAGCAAACGACCAACTAACTGATAATACACCAAAAATAACAGCTTTAACCCATGCAACCTTGATGGTAGAGCCGGGGGTTCGCCTTGAAGATTCGACACTTTTAATCAAGAAAAATAAGATTGTTGGGATTGTCAAAAATAACAATATTCCTAAACACGCCTATGTTATCAATTTAAATGGTTACACTATCTATCCAGGTTTCATCGACCCATTTACAAACTACGCGATCGATTTTGAATACCCTAAAACAGAAGTTAAACCTCCAGTTTATGAAATAAAACGAATAGGCGGTAATGCTAAAAACGGAGCGATTCATGCCGAAAAAGAGTGGTTTAACTTTGTATACCCCAATAAAGATAGAGCACTTGACTGGATCCAGAACGGTTTTACCAGCGTACAATCAAGCAATTTAGATGGCATATTTCGTGGACGTGGAGTGACATTATCTCTGGCGGATAAACACGCAAATCAAATTATATATCCTGCTAAATCGAATCATTTTATGGCATTTAACAAGGGCAGTTCACCACAGGATTATCCAGGCTCTCTGATGGGGAGTATGGCCCTTATTCGTCAAACCTTATCCGATGCAAATTGGTATAATGAAAATAAAACTAAATCTTTTTCTAAACATCAAAACCTCATTGTCGAGTTTAATACTGCTTTAGCAGGATTGGGTTACATCAAAAATGAAACTATTATTTTTGATTCTCGTAACTTAAACAACCAACTCAGAGCTGCACACATGTTAAATGAGCATAACCTTACAGCTCATTTGCTTGGAAATGGTAAAGAGTATATCCGTATAAATGAATTAAAAGCGTTTCCATTTAGCTTAATTTTGCCACTAAACTTTCCCGAATCACCCAAAGTTAGCGACAATGACAACGAAAGAGAGATAAGTTTAGCTAGCATGCGTCACTGGGAACGAGCTCCAAGTAACCTTAAAACCGTCTCGGATGCAGAGATCCCCTTCGCCATAACTCAATATGGAATTAACGCCGAGTTGTTTTGGCCAAGACTTAAGCAAGCTATCCACTCTGGGCTGAGTGAAACAGCTGCATTAGCGGCCCTCACCACAGATGCCGCAGAAATGGCAGGTATTAGTGAAATAAGTGGCCGCTTAAAAGCTGGCTTTATGGCCGATCTTGTTATTACTAAAGGCAACATATTTCAAGATGGTGAGATCCACAGCGTGTGGCTGCAAGGAGATGAAAAGCAACTCATTGACCGTAATACCTACTTATTGGATCACATCTTTCAACTGCAAGTCGGTGATCTGACACTGGATCTTGAACTTGATAGAACAGATAAAGATAAATTAACCGGTTTTCTCTCGAGTGGTGAGCAGCAAATTACTCTGCATAATCTTAACTATCATGATCACAGATTAACCTTCAATGCCAAACTGGATTCGGCAGGGTTTGAAGGGATAAATCGTTTTACCTTATGGTTTGATGAGCAAGGTATACATGGCCGTATGCTGGATAAACACAATGTTGTCACCTCAGTAGCAGGCCTTATCACAGAGCAAGTTATCCCCAAACCAGTCCTAGAGCCTAAACAGGCAAGAGGATATGTCTCAACATTAACCCAACCTAATGTGGCCTACGGAAGGGAAACTGCGCTCAAACCTGAAAAGTTACATATCAGCAATGCCACTATCTGGACCTCGGACAAGCAGGGAATAATTGAACACAGTGATCTGCTCATCTCTCAAGGACAAATTGAGCGTATAGGTCAACAACTATCCACCCCTTCCGGCTACCAATTTATTGATGCGACCGGCAAACATGTCACTGCTGGCATCATTGATGAGCACTCCCATATTGCCATCAATGGCGGTACTAACGAAGGCACTGATGCCATCACTTCAGAAGTACGAATTGGTGACGTCATCAACCCAGACGATATCGCAATTTACCGTGCCCTTGCTGGCGGTGTCACTACAGCCCAACTCCTACACGGCAGTGCCAACCCCATAGGCGGGCAGGCACAAATCATTCAGATGAAATGGGGGGAGAATGCGACAAAACTAAAATACACTCAAGCTCCAGCTAGTATCAAATTTGCGTTAGGTGAGAACGTCAAACAGAGCAATTGGGGCGACAATTTTACCCAACGTTTCCCTCAAAGTAGAATGGGGGTAAAATCCCTCTTCACCGAGGCCTTTAATGAAGCCCGAGCTTATCAGGATGCACTCGATAATTATCAAAAGCTCAGAGGAAGTGAAAAACGCCGCCGAGTAGCACCACAACCAAATTACCGTTTAGACGCCATTGTCGAAGTCCTAGAGCAAGAGCGCGAAGTGCATATTCACTCTTATGTGCAATCAGAGATTTTAATGTTCCTACGACTAGCCGAAGCATACAAGTTTAAAGTTGGCACCTTCACCCACATCCTCGAAGGTTATAAAGTCGCTGATGAGATAGCTGCTCACGGAGCGTCGGCATCAACGTTTTCAGATTGGTGGGCCTATAAGTTTGAGGTCTATGATGCTATTCCACAAAATACCTGCCTGATGCAAAATAGCGGCATATTAACCAGCATCAATTCCGATGACTATGAGATGCAAAGACGTCTGAATCAAGAAGCGGCAAAATCTATCATGTATTGTGACATGTCACCTGAAAACGCTTGGAACATGATCACCATCAACCCGGCAATTCAATTGGGTATAGATCAAGCGTTAGGATCTATCACGAAAGGAAAACAAGCCGATATCGTACTCTGGGATCACTCACCCTTGTCTGTTTATGCCAAAGTAGAATCCACTTGGATTGAAGGCAAACGATATTTTGATCGCAGCGTCGACAAACAGATGCAACGACAAGTCAGTGAAGAAAGAGCGGCATTGATTCAAAAAATCTTAATCAGCCAAAACAGCGAAAACCCACTGCCACCCGGGAAGGTAGTTGAAGAGATCTGGGAGCCTAAATGGCACTGTGACACCCAGTATGATGTATGGCAACACGCTCGTCAGGGAGGAGAGAGATTATGAAGAAGTTAACTCTATCTACCGTGATCCCTTTAGCGAACCTAGCCATACTTATGCACCTATCGGTATTTCCAAGCGCTGTATTAGCCCATGATATGGTGCCAGCCCCCGCTCAAACCACCGAGATCCTGTTTAAAAATGCCACCTTACATACCGTTATCGACGGAGTGAAACACAATACCGATCTGTTAATTCAAGATGGCGTTATTAAAGCCATAGGCACAAATTTAACCGTACCTGATGCTGTTATTGTCGATGTCAGTAACAAGCATATTTATCCAGGCTTAATTGCGCTCGACACCAGTATAGGATTAATCGAAGTTGAGATGATGCGACCCAGTAATGACAGTTACGAAATAGGGTTAAGCAACCCGCAACTCGAAGCGATTAACGCCTTTAATCCAGATTCAGAAATTATCCCCACCGTAAGAGTTAATGGTATTACTCACGCTCAAGTTGTCCCCCAAGGTGAACGTTTAGCCGGTCAATCGGCACTTGTGTCACTCGACAGCTGGACTGTAGAGGAAGCCATTGTACCGTCGACATTGGCTTTTCACCTCTATTGGCCAAGTCAGGGTGCTCTACCCGAAGATGAAGAGAAGCGTAAAACTAAACGAGAAAAATACCAGAGCAGCTTAAATCAGATAGATCGCACCTTCTCTGACGGCTATCGTTACTTTCTAGCCAGTAATGCCAACAAAGTGACCACACAGGATATTCGCTGGCAAGCATTGCTGCCATTATATCAGGGCCAAGGGCAGCTTTTTGTTCACGCCAATGGACAGAAGCAGATAGAGGAAGCAGTATCACTAGCTAAACAGTACCAATTTAAGCTCGTGATCGTCGGCGGCTATGATGCTTGGCGCCTTGGCGAACTGCTCAATGAGATAGACGCTAAGGTTATCTATACCAAAACCCTAAGTCTTCCCATGAGAAATGACGAGCCCATAGATCTGAGTTTTAAGATCCCAGCTCTGCTCAAACAAGCTCAAATTCCCTTTGCACTCGGCTTCTCCTCGGATTGGAACAGCAGAAATTTACCTTTAGCGGCAGGACAAACGATCGCTTATGGATTGAGTAAAGAGGAGGCTTTGAAAAGCATCACCCTAGATGCAGCTAAGATAATTGGTGTTGATAAGATGGGCGCGATTGCACTAGGTTATGCGGCTAACTTAGTGATCTCAGTTGGTGACATATTAGACCCCATGATGACAAAAATAGAACACGTTTATATCGATGGCAGAGCCGTGGATCTAAATAATCGACAACAACAGCTTTATCAAAAGTACCTAAAGCGATAGAATCCCAAAAACATGTGATAACAGGCCTAAATCATGAAAAAAATGTTAATCCCAGCTCTGCTTATACTCGTTAGTGGATGTGCTGGCGAGTACCAATTTAGCAGTAATCTCAATGGTGAAGCGATCGATGACTACTTCAAAGCATCTGATGTCATTGTCTATGAAAATAGTCAACCTAACGGCAAGTTTGAACGTAAAGGTCTCGTTGAAGGTGAATCTTGTCAGCTAGCAACAAATGATGCACCAGCAAGCATCGCAGAAGCACGCACCATGGCCAGACGTTCGGCTGCAGACAAAGGCGCTAATGGACTAATCATTAAGACCTGCTTCATCGCAGCTGAGAAAACACAGCAATGCATTAGCAGTGCTATCTGCGTCGGACAAGCCATTAAAATGGCCGATACCACCACACACTGATCCAGATTGAAGAAACCATAACCAGATGACATTTACTAGTCAGATCCAGGCTGTCGCCCTGTGCCGCACTCCCTACAAACAAAAATTTGGCATTCCAAGACAGCCAGGGCTCGTTACCGCTGCTCGGGGTTTTGTTGAACTACAAGTCCCCTTTAATCATATCGATGCTGTTAGGGGTTTAGAGCAATATTCACACCTATGGCTGTTATTCAGTTTTCATGAAAACCTGTCACAAGGTTGGAAAACCACGGTCAGGCCACCTCGTCTTGGCGGCAATGAAAAGTTGGGTGTGTTTGCTACTCGCTCGACTTTTAGGCCTAATGGCATAGGCCAATCTGTGGTAAAACTGCATAAGATCCACCACAATAATGGCGTGGTATCGTTAGAGATCTCAGGTATGGATCTTCTCGATGGCACTCCCGTTATAGATATTAAACCCTACATTCCCTTTTCAGACTCCATAGCAGATGCACAAGGTGGCATAGCCCACGAAGCGCCAGCTTTAGCTGAGGTTCAATTCTCTGAACACGCACTCCAGCAAGTGATCGCTTATGAAAAGCTAGCGCAATATCCTAGGCTAGCAGCACTAATCCAAGGCGTACTGGCACAGGATCCTCGCCCAGCCTATAAAAAAGCCAAGGCCGATCCTAAAGAGTATCAAGTTGCCCTGTATGATTTAGATATTCTCTGGCATATGCAAGGTAACACCATAGTGGTTACTGAGTTACGTGCTGGGCCCAAAGGGTAAAAAGGAGCGCTTTTTTGTCGACACCCGATTATCAAACCCAGCATAAAAAGCGTCTCTCTTATATGCCTTGGCTCTATTTCACTCTCAAACCTAAACTACTGAGTTGGGCTCAACCTTGGCAAAAGCAAGTTCAAGCTGAGTTTATGGCATTGGAGACAGTGTCATTCGCAGAAAACTGCTTTATTGCCCCCGAGGCCAAGCTATTTGCCGAACCCGGACGGGATATCATTGTCGGTTCGCGCTGCATGATAGCCGCCGATAGCTTTCTCCATGGGCCCATCACCTTAGGTGATGAAGTAGCGATCAACCATAACTGCTCCCTAGACGGAGGACGTGCAGGCATCAAAATAGGTGCGCAAACTCGCATCGCCAATAACGTCACCATCTACGCCTTCAATCACGGCATGGTACCCGATAGCCCAATCTATCAGCAAGCCTCAAACTCCAAAGGAGTGACGATAGGCAAAGATGTCTGGATTGGCGCTCAAGCTGGGATAGTCGATGGGGTTACTATAGGTGACTACGCCGTCATAGGCATGGGCTGCATCGTCACCAAAGATGTGCCTGATTTTGCCATCGTTACAGGCAATCCAGCCAGAGTGATAGGTGACCGACGCGATAAAGTGTAATGCTCAGTTGCTAGGCTAATGAACAGAGAGGGTTGCGATAGACCCTTAGTAAGAGACCTACGACTTAAAAACGAAATGAAGCAGAAATGCCCACGTAAGTCCCCTTTCCTGCATCGAGGTGAACAACAGGACGAAGAAAATATTGGTCGGTAATATAAGCGCCAATGGCCGAGCCGAGTATATGACTACCAGCATCGAGCAGTGCCTCTTTTGCCGAATTATCATCTCTTATATATTGATCCAACTCAGCCAAAGTCCCGACTACACTGCTAATGCCGAAACCAACCCAAGCACGATCAATTTCAGGCCAATAATAATCGGAAATCGCAACTAAAGCCCCCGCAGCAACTGCGCCACCAGCAACATGACTAATCTCGCTATTAAAACTTGAGTTACCTTTAGCCGTCGCCACATCTGACATAAACAGGCACACAAACACTAAAAATATTCTTAACGTTATTCTCATAGTCTCTGTCCTATCATCAATTTCTCTATAGGCTTTTGCTTCAGAAATAAGAGGCTAACACTAACATACATAATACCGTGAACTATGTAGTCTAATAGTACGAATATTAACTCCATAACTCGTACCGCTAATATTCACATAAATAATTGTGACGTTATCGTTATCGGTATGGGTTTCGTCGTCAGCAAAACGTAATCTTGGCAACCCTTGCCGACAATCCCACATAAGTTAATTTGCCGGTATATTAGATTCCACTTTAATCAATTCGATCGCTTTTAGCGCAAAACGCTCACCTAAGATGTCGTACCCATCCTCTAATGCATGTATGTCATTTGTTTTACCGTTAAGATCGTCGGTATTTACCCAAGTAGCTCTAGGGAGCGACTCTGCAACTTCGACTTGAGCTTCTCGTATGCTTGTCCAGTGAGCTGCTTTTTTATTCTCCATATCAAAATCATTAATGCGACCGATAACGATATTGATATCTTTCTTGTTTAAATCCATAGAAAGTTGTTTGAATAACCCCTTCAAGCTATCGGCATAGACTCTCCCTTGCTTGTCTTTGGCATCACGCTCCCCCTGCATCCAAACAAAGGTTACGGTTTTTATTTTTTCACCTTGAATTGCCCCATTAACTTTAACCATTAGGCGGTCATATAGATCGCCATTATCCGCAGGCATCTCACCTTCTACAGGTTTCCACTGCTTATACCAGCGACGAATGGGTTGACCTCCTTTGGCATCTTTCACAACGATAAAGTTATTCTTACCGAGATGGTTATCTAGGGTCGGCGTAAAGGAAACAGAGGGATCCAGACGTGCCATATTTGATTGTCCAGATAGTATAAGCAAGTGCTTACCCTCGTCACTTGCTTGTGCTGACACAGCAAAAGCGAATGTGATTAGCGCAAGAGTTAAAGAAAACTTCATTTTTTGATCCTTATTGTTGTTATTGACCTAACGACTACCTTTCATACCACCAGTGTTTACAAGCCGCCAACCATATCATCTTATTTATACTATTAATGTGTATAAATAAAAATATAATGATCTATAAGCTTTCATAAAAAAATCCAAGGCCTAGAGATAGGACTCGGATTCTGAGGTTTAGCTAAGCTGTTTATTAGATCATTAAGCGGCATTAGACTGAAAAGTTAATGTGCTACTACAAATCACTGAGATGCTGTAAATTTTGCTCTGTCACTTTCCCAATCACACTATCTACAGCATGCTCCATCAATGAAACTGATAGCTCACCATTTATTTTTAGTTCTGCTAATGGGTGGCTAGGAATGTCTCTGTTGTTCTTACCTTCCTCGATAACGATAAAATCATTAGGAAAGTGATATTCAAATTGTTCATTTTTACTGATATTAACAAGCACAACAAGCTCGGCAGAGGTCGCATCATCAGCGCCTCCTGTCGTTTTAAAGCCGTAGCGTTTTACCTCAATATAGGGGAACTCACGCTTTAAACTAGAGCTAGCACTAATTCCATCAATAAATACTGCCCTCCACTCCTTTTGAGACTGTTTATCTATACTCTGAGAGAACTGTAACTGCATATCAAAACCATCAGTACTTGCAGCCCCACGAATATCTTTCGCTATCCCCTCATCAATGGCGACACCAAGCGCGATACCTACCGGTCCCATTGTAGACATTAAGGCAATACCTGCCCCAGCGCCTTTGCCCTGAAATTGAATTCTATTGGGTTCAGCAAAATGAATATTCACAGTCGATGACTCTTCCCTATCAAGTGAGGAGCACCCAGTTATAATCAGGGCAATAAATAACCAAAGTAGTGCAATAGCTTTTTTCATTTTTATCCCTATGGATTCATGATGTAATTGATACGACATCGATTTTGAATGTTGGTTGAATAGCTATAGACCTGAATACAGACACTTTCCTTCGCCATTTTTGCTGCTAGAGCAATACTAAATACATAATCCTTATTAGTACCCTCATGGGGTATATAAAAACCACCGGGGCACTGACTTGGATTAGCCTTATACTCAACCCAAATACCATACGTATCACTACCAGTAGCCCAAGTTCTTAGCCTTTGAACCTCCCCACAGAAGTTTTCAGCAGCTTGAGATAATGTGGGTACCATTATCAAGACGAATAAAATTATCTTACGTAAAAACACACCCACGTCCTTATTTTTCAATAGTTGAATAACATCAGATAAATACTTAAAAATTAACCATCGCATTTAACGTTATTACTCAGCCAACCAAATGCGATCGACCTTCATGTATCCACTGATCGTTCCTCGCATCTGAATTTGAACATTTCTTTGACTGGCTTGGGCTGCCAGAGCGGTAGAGTAAAACAACTTGGCAAACTCAGGATTATCAGTAATTCTCACAGCTGCCGCAACGCCAGTAGTTAATGACATTTTAGCTTCACTTCCTGCAGCGGGATCCATTGCTTCATCAAAATATAAAAGAATCAAATTTCCTGAATTAACGTAAATTCGGCTCACCTTGCCATCATATTGGCAATAGCCGTTATAACTACTATAACAAGCAGGAGCCGATGCTACCGCAGCAAAGCTAGTCAGCAGTGGTACAACTAAAAATATTAATATTTTCACCCTATACTCCTTTGTTTATCAGTTAAAACTGCTTCGTTTATTTCTGTCTTACAAAGTGTAAGACTAGAAATAAGTTTTCTGAATCGTAATCAAATCGATTTCACAACTTCCACTATGTTCAGCATACGCCCTTAACTTTACACCTGACAAATAACCAGCCATGGCAATACTCAACATCTGATTGATCACCGCATCCTCGTGTTGCCCATAAGTGATGGTTCCTACACCATTACAAGACACTTCATCTTTATGTGTCGCATCTGCAGCGAAATGAACCTTTATTAACTTACTATTTGAGAAGTCGTACAATTTCACGCCAGTCAAAGTCCCATAAGCAATATCAGCAGCTTGAATGGTAAAACTTACATTTACCGCACCTAATGTGATAATGATTCCGAGGACGAACTGTTTAGTAAATAATCCCGCCCCATTATTAGCAGTCACTAATACACCCAAACACTAACAATTTTAGGATGATTATTATTCTGTCCACTACAACCATTCAGCCAAAACCGAACTGGTTCACCAGCCATAAACGCAGCTAATAAAGTGGAGTGTAAAGTCAAGTAATTAGCATCACTGGGCCTTATTGCAAAATAACTGACACTGGGACAGTTATCTGGATTGTTAGTGATACTTGGCACATGGACCATAGTCCAACCATTATTGACATAAATATTATCGATCAAACCAGAACCTGTTCCGCCGCTAGCATGTGACTTTGCCGAAATGAATAACAAAATAAGAATAAACATGTAGAATTTAAATGTCATAATTATAGCCTTATTCTGTATGTTCTATCGCATATAGTTTGCACCAAAAATTACCACTACCATTCCACTTTTGATCGTCATGGCCATATATTCGAACCTTAGCTTTTGAGTGATAGGCAGCCAAAACCATACTTAAATTAGCATCAAATCCAGCATCACTTTTGTTGAGCCAGTACCCATAGCAAACACTACTGGGATCATTGACAGTAAATACCACATCTCCGCCACCATACTGATTGTAAGAGATAAGACGCTTAATACTGGTCTGCCCCGTAGACTCAATAGCAGCATAACTATTATTTACACCAAACAGTAAAAATAAAAGCAAAGTTAGACAAGTAAGAGGGTTCATTATTATATTTCCTTAGCAACTATTTAATCATGGATATATAGGGCACCTGAAGGTGTCATTATGTTATAGGTGACGGAAGGGATTGAGTGCCAAGGGACAGAATCACAAATATGTATATAAGGCCTCACCTTTTTCCAGCCATATAAGCGGCTAGGATTGTGGCGTACACTTTATCGTACTGAGGATGATCACTTTTAACGTAAAACTTATTCCCAATCGTGCAAGTTGCTGCATTACCAAATGCACCATGCACTAAAAAGCCACCACCACGTTCAATCTCAATATGAGTCGGCACTGCTGGCGTCGCCCAACCACCCGCATAAACATTCAAACTAAACATCAAGATGGTTAATAAACAAAGTGTTAGTGTATTTGGTTTCATAATGAGATCCTAATCTGGTCTAATCGGTCCGGACACCTTGATTGTGGATAATACGATAATCAATCGAGGTGATCATGAATACAAAACGTCAGTATCGAACTTATACCAAAGAATTTAAAGAAGAAGCCATCGGCTTAATCACAGAACAAGGCTACACCGTCCCGCAAGCTGCCGATGCGCTAGGAGTGTCATCAAACCTGCTATATACCTGGAGACAGAAGGCTGAGGAGCTCGAAAACTCATCCGTTAGTTCAGATGAAAAGACTGAGCTATTAGCGCTTCGAAAAGAGGTTAAGCAGCTGAGAATGGAGAAAGAAATTCTAAAAAAGGCCAGTGCCTTCTTCGCGAGAGAAATGAAGTAAAGTTTCGGTTTATTCGAGAGCATAAGCCTCGATTCCCGACAAAAACGCTTTGTTATGTTCTGCGTGTAAGTCGCAGTACATTTTATGATTGGCTAGCTAGACCAGCTCAAATAATAAGTGAGCAAGAGCTCAATCTCTACCGAACGGCTAAACGTCTTTTTAAGCGCAGCCGAGGAAGTTTAGGCTCTCGTCAACTAGCCAAGAAACTACGCCTGGAAGGCTTCAGTATTGGACGTTATCGCACTCGAACTATTATGCGAAAGCTCGGTCTAGTAGTCACTCAACGCCAAGCTTACAAGGTAACTACAAAGCGTAAACACAGTGATAGCGTTGCAGATAATCTGCTGGATCAGCAATTCTATCCTGAGAAAGTTAATCAGATTTGGGCTGGTGATGTGACTTATTTAAGGACGCGTCAGGGCTGGATGTTTCTAGCTATTGTAATGGACTTACACTCTAGACGCATAGTAGGTTGGGCCATATCAAAGCGCATGACTGTTAATTTAGTTGAGCGAGCATTGCGAATGGCAATAACGTTACGAAAACCCAAAAGAGGGATCATGTTTCATAGTGACAGAGGCTCACAATACACCAGTAAGCAGTTTCAAAACCTGTTGAATGGACATGGGATAGTTGCTTCGATGAGCAGCGTAGGAGCCTGTTTAGACAATGCAGTTGTTGAGCGTTTCTTTGGAAGTTTGAAGCATGAGTGGTTGTTAAATGTGGTGCATTTAACGCGGGAAACAATGAAGCAAGATGTTGAAGAATATATTCGGTATTACAACCACGAGCGGCTTCACACAACACTTGGTGATTTAACACCTATCAGCTACGAAAAATTACAAAGTAAGGTGTCCGGTTTGGCTTGACCAGAATATCCATTCAATGCAAAGAGACAATTAATTTACTCATTCACTTCCGATAATCCAGTAATGATGCAGGTTGTTTGAGTATTATCGATAACATACCTCAAACTCTTTCCCCTCGCCTTTGCTGAAAGCGCATAAGCATATTGCGCCTTATCAAACTCAGTACCACTCATATTGATTTGACCACGGCTATAACGACAATGTTCAGGAAACTGAGACGAAGAGATATAAGCTACACCATTATTTAAGCTTAACGACCAACTAGTCAAAGCCTGACTAGGCCAATTACGCTTTGCATCGGTGTTATTGGTAAAAACTAAACATACAATAGCCAGTAACAAACTAAACCTGCGCATCGAAACTTCCTTTTCTTTTCAACCTAAACTAGTTATGCCTTATAACAAACGCACATGCCCAACTGTGGCATAGGAAGTTCCCGCCCATACACCGGTGCAAGCAGCACTAACATAAACATTAACTGGCTTACCTGACATATAAGCTGCAAGAAACATGTTCATCCAATTCTTATCAACAGATGGGTTGATCCTCACATCCCCACCTGAATTAATTTGGCAGTCATTAGGGTTACTAAAAGTTGATAGCTTAATCAGAGTGGTCGATTCATTGAGAGTATAAATCCCTGTCACTTCAGCTCTACCTGACCAACCTGCAGTAGCGTTGGCTAGCAAGGGAAATACAATACATATAGCACTTATCGTTATCATCACAACACGTAGCATTTAGACATCCTTTTCATCATTAATTTCTGTTGTAAACTGTTGCTGTAAAACACGCTTTTTTTGCATCCTACAGCCTAATCAACTTTATAGAAGGTCTAATACCACTGCACTCCAATGCCATTGATATAGATGTATCTGACAAACGTGCCGCTAAAGCCAAGGAATAGATCGCTTTACCGTGTTCCGTGCTCAGGTTAGCTTGATTGTATGCTTGATTACATTCCGCAGGGATGAACTCAGCAGGTACGCCCCCCTTCACAACAATAAGTGCAACCCCGTTCTCAATGATTATCGTTTGGATAGCCTGATAAGGTGTCCAATGTCCAGGTTGAGCAGAAGCTGCACTGCTAAAAATACTCAACAAAAATAATACTAACCATCTAGTCATATAGCCTCCATGACAAACAAAATAATACGTTGAATATTACCAAGACATAGTGCCCATTTTTATTCCTCGTACGTCTTGTGCGTTACCCCATGAGCTACAGGACTCTGCAACATAAAGATCGATATTCGTTTCTCCTGAGATATAAGCAGTCATAGCCATGCTTACTATCTCTTGATAATTTGGTACACTGCTGTCTATAGCAAACCTTTTGGTAGTAGCGCACGATGACATTGAAGAGCTATCTCCATCAATATTGATAAGTAATACCCCCTTACCTCCACTGAGAAATACACCAGCACCAGTAATGGTTACGCCCCTAAATCGAGTTGAAGAGAAAGCATCACAAGCAAATAAAAATAAAATCATAATAGTAGTTATCTTAAATACACTTCTCATACCCATCCTTAAATATATTACGTATTGTTATAACTACACCTTCATTTATCATGTTCCACATAAAGCGAAATTAAAAGACTCTAAACCTAAACAATTTATAGAGAGTAAATGTCTAAGCCTACTTTAAAATGAATAGAGGTAGCTTACTCTGGTTATCTACCAAATCCCTAAATATGTAACTGGTCCTGCTTGATTTATTTTAGACACACCAAGAATCAACTTCTCCGAGGTTGCCATTTTTGTTAATACTACACTCCAAATTGACTTTCCAGCTTCAGTCGTTGTATCAATCGAATAGTTATAGCAACAAGGTAAAGCTTGTGGGTTAAATTCATTGAGATTTCTGAGGTAAACCACGCCATTTGGCGCCATCTGCCACTTTAATAAGCTCATGTTTTCAATAGTAACCCAGTCTTCAGCACTCACCTTCAATGGTAAAATAAGCAAAAACAATAAAAAGATAAATTTCATAGACATCAACTACCAACATTAATAAAAAACCTAGTTAAACACCCACAAATTATTGATAATAGGTGTTAAGTGAGTATCACCCCAAAAAGGAATAATTTCACAACCAGAAGCATGCAAACCCACTTTCTTACCTGAAGCAAAAGCCATCATGGCATGAGCGATTAAATTTTTGCTCCCAACTAGATCAGCTTTTATATGCACACGTTCAGTAACGGGATAATTATCGAGATTTGTTACCTCACCCGTTATATACAATGTTACTCCACCCCCGCCATGAGCATGAATTCTATTAATTGTCACACCCGAGCTATAACCAGTAAAGTATTTAGCCTCTGCATTTTGCACAAGAAAAACCAAAGAGATTAGTACTACCTTTCTTAAAATATCCATATCTTCAATCCCAAACGTATGTTTTATATAAATTTTATTAATCATAACTAGCTGAGAGTTACTAAGCTCTGTTTCTATGGTTAGCTACTGAACCTGCAGATATTTAAAACCCCTAATAGTGTTATATGTTCTTCCATCAAAAGTCACACACCCATCAGAGTAACCCCTGATGGCTTTCCCCGCCATATAAGCAGCAAGCAATAAACTGTATGCTTTGTCATAATTACTATCAGTATTTAAAAGCACTACGGCCTCTGTTCTGCTACATGAATTAGGATTTCCCCAATCATTCCCATACATAAAAAAACCACCTGTATGGAATGCTACCTTGTCAACTTCCTCAGTCCCTACCCACCCTTTTGAATAACATGCGGGAGTGACCAAAGCTAACGATATTATCAACATGCAAATAAACACTCTCATGTAAAAACCTTATCTATTTGTTAACAGCCTAATTATTCACTCAATAGATGCAAATACTGGCACAGTACCTGCGCACCAAATATTTCCAGCAACAGCGCATTGAAATAGTGATAAAAGACTACACAATACAATAATGAAAGTTTTCATCTTTCCTTATAAAACCAGTTAACGTGTATACACAGCTTGACTATTAGTATTTTGATTATTTATATACAGTAAAGTACCTAATGGTCTCTGATACAGATTAGTCTATACATGTCCCTTCGGTTCTAAACGATACTGTTTTTTGAGCTGCAAAAGCCAACATCAACATACTAAAATATTTTTTCGCCATCGGACGATCCATCTTATAGCTAAGGTAATCACCATTCGACCCATGGAAATTTGGTGGATTCTGTACACCACCTTCAGGATAGATATAAATAATATTGCCTTGCTCGTACATGAGTATTTAAGTATTTGAGACATTTTTGCCGTGGGAGCTGCATGAGCATTCGCACAAATAAATAATGCACTCAACAGTAATATCATCCATAACATTTACAACTCCTATATATTCATTCGACACTAGCTACTTATCGTAACTGCACCGTTTTAATATCTTCACCATCGCCCCAACGCGTGCAGCTACCAGTGCCTATTATGGTCACAGGCTTTTGTGCCATATAAGCTGCCAACAACATACTGAACTGGCTCTTACCATAGGTTGAGTTCTCATCCTTGATCATCCAATAAGTAAAATGACCATTAGTACATTCGGGCATGGTTCCCCTATCTCCAGATAAAGTAAACCAATGCAACCCATCAGTCCGCACACTGATATTGGCCACTAAACCTGTTTGACTGCCGGCAAGAGAGGGCAAAGCAAGAAAAGCCGTCATTATCAAAAGTAGTAATGTTAAAAACCTCATAACCCAACCCCCTCAATTAACATCCAAAAAAAACTAATTTACATAACTTAATTCGCGAGTTTCGGCCCAAAATACCAGCCAGTGAGCCAACGCCATGGTGTGTGGCTGTCTGTTGAACAATCTTTGCCATCATTGAACCACAAGGTCATATCTTTCTGACTCATCTGTGCTGCTATAAGAGTTGAAAAAATGACTTTACATGTTTCAGTATTTACACCATTTGAATCTACAGCGACAGAACATAAAACAGGCCAAGATAAAGGACCAATACGTTCAGCTAAAAGTTGGCCATTCTGTGGGTTCAAGCTAACGCCAACTACCTTTCCATGACAGGTATAAGCCGCCCCCACAACAGAGGAAATAGACCAGATGCTCAATATAAGTAATATTCTAATAATCATAGGCTCTCCCTAGCGCAAACTAATATATCCAATACGGCAATACCCGTTACCCGAGCTTTGTTCCTGATTTGAATAGATCGTTACTGCGCTACCTGACATTTTCGCCGCAAGTAATACAGCAACATATGTCTGATAGTTACTGTTTGATGCATTTAAATAAGCCCAAGCATGATTATTGTTACAAACTTTAGGTGACCCCTCTAACGTCACCCTAAAGGCGTAGTTAGCTCCACCAGCCACATCAACTGTGACTATCTTTCCTGTAACATAACCATCCCAGGCATAACCTGAAGAGCTAAATAATGACAAAACCAACACCAAGAGTATCCCTTTCATCTCTACAGTCCTTTTAATCTAAAAACCATCTCACAACTACATTACTACTGCTTATCCAATGTCACATAAACGATTTTACATTCGCTTGAGCTTTCAACAGTTCTCACAAACACTTTCTTGTTTGAGAGCTGCGCAGCTAATAGCGTAGAGAAAATCATATCCCCACCAGCATCCGTAGATCTGAATGTGCTGTAAACATTTGAAACTGCTGGCAGGTCATCAATGTCTCATCTCCTGATGTAGCGACATACACGACTCCAGACGCATTGACATATAACTTGTCCACATACACATTTGAGCATCCCAAATTGGCACACTCCGCAAAAGCAGAAGCATTGACAAGCAATAAAACGAGCCCAACAAATACTTTTTTAAACATATCCATATATTCCAACTTCTTTCAAATCTATTTATCTCTATCCCTAACCTATTGTTTCACCGTCAAGTTACTTCAAGTGGCAATTAGTCATTAAACATCACCAATATATACTGCAGCTGGCGTACTGCCGTAAGTTGGCAAAGCGGCACAAGTTCCTTCACCACCATAATAAAAAATGGCTTTTCCATTATTCTTTTTTATATTCTGTAACATTGCAGTCCACATAGCACAAGTGGTTACACTGACTCCTTTCCAGTCATTGTTTAAGCTACAAATATAGGTAAAATCATTTCTTCCTGAATGTAAAATATCAATCATCCCATTACCATAAACCAGTACTCTATGGATATCTACTGAACAATGAAAAGCTGCAATCACTGACGTAGAAAACATAACTGACAACATCATAAAACAACCCAATGTAGATAACTTCATAACACTTCCCTTACCTTACGCTATATCCATGTTCTTAAATAATTGAAGCCTGTTAAATCAGGTTAAGTATTTTCAAATTTCTATAAAACTGGAGAACCGAGGGTTATGAATGTGGCTTTACAATAAGTAGATGATTGTGCTCTTTTTTCATCATCATATCTTAGGCCTACATCTTTACCCGCCATATGCGCTGCAAGGATCATAGAATATGCATGGTCAGTATCCATAACAAATAGCACTCTGCCATTCCAAGTGCCGCAGCTTCCAGCACTTGTCACTCCTGCTAGAGTGAACCAAAATATTGGTGCTTCCCAGCTAGTATGGATAGAACCATCATGGGTTCTTATATATTCCACCACACCACTTTTACTACCCGCTTTAGCTAGAGCAGGGGTGCTAATCAACAATATAAGCAACGCAAAAATACACTTCATGTAAGTCCCCTTTATCATAGATTGCACCGTTAATTAGTTTTTATTCATTCTTATCATTTGAGTGACATCATAAGAAGCGCATGAAGAACCATTCAACCGAACAGTTACATACTTATCTGCCAACAATGCTGCTAATGCTGTGCTATACATTGCTTGACCTTGAAATTGACTCATATCCCAAGTAATCCAACCATTATGTGGACAATTATTTTTAGACGGCCAACCTCCACAAGGGGATATATAAGTACTATTGCTGGTTGAGTGCGCCTGTATATCGCACACTTTAATTTTGTGATCCATCGAATGAACTATTGCTGAAAAAAACAGAGACACAAAGATAAAAATCTTAACGACTATATTTATGTTAGATAGTGATGTATCCATCCATTTAATCCCTTAACGTTATAACTAAATTTGAATAAATTATCCCTTATACGGCCATAAACTAACCCACTCGGTGAACTCGTATATAACCATTCCCACAACTCCCTGCATTATCAAAACCAATATTTACAGGTGCCTTAGTCGTATGAGCAATCAACAACCTAGATAGCATTCTGTTTGTCGCAATATCACTAACGTCAGTTGCAATGGCAAAGTAACTTTTGTTGCAACTTGGATGTGAGGAGGGCTGATTGTGTAATCGAAATAATATCAAACTACTGCTATAAGTCATCACCGCGGTCACTTCACCAACCATATTGGCGTTGTAACCAGCATATGACATATTGGTACTCCCCAAGAGCAAAGCTAAGATAAATATAATTTTTTTCATAAATATCACCTATTACAAATAATTCCTAGCGAGTATCTAAAAAATGAACATGTTTACTTAATTAGCCAAACTCCGACAATATCAGAACGGATCCCAGTTCCACACTGAGCACTATCATCTTGATACCTAATGACGACTTGTTTGTCTGCCATTTGTGCTGCGAGTAACATTGAGTATGTTCTATCGAAATCGACATCATTACTGCGTATATTAGCCACCCCTCCAGACTCAAAAACCATCCAGAGAGATCCATTATCCCCGATATATAGACGACTGGTCTTAGCTGCGCATTCCTTGTAAGCAAATACAGACGTGGAAATAAAAAATAGCAATAATAACCAGACCAAGGCTTTCATCTTAATTCCTTAATTTTTAATCGATAAAAAGCTAATGAGCTCTGACCTTTTATTTTTACCCATAAAATTAAGTTACTTCAGTAACTCTACAAATCTAATATCAGCCGAGAACCAATTTGTTATACTAGAACAATTCGTTCCAGGTGCATTATCTATATAAATTTGCACACTTTTGTCGGTCGCTCTAGCTGTTGTAGCTAAAGTAGCAATTAACTTACAGCTCTCAGGGCTTGTTCTATAAAACTTTACTTGGGGATTACATACTTTCATAATTCCTGAGTCAGCCACCCTTAAATAAAGCCCATCAGGCTGATGATAAGCAAGCCTATCGACCTTACCAGTGCAAATCGCTGTTGCAGCCATGACATTCGATGTAAGCAGGCTAAATATTAATACTATTAGTTTATTCATACTTCCTGATAACCTTTCAAAGTAAAAACCACCCAACCACCTCTTATCTGGGCACCAAACCTAACTAAACCTAAAGAGCTTAAAGCTAATGGTCTCTGACCCTTTATTCCAATGATTAACTAACCATAAAAATAAAAGTAAGCAACATTACAACTACCATCTGCATTTTTTGAATAACCAACTCGTATAGGTTTCTCTGCCATCCTCGCAGCCAAAATCATACTAATCCAGTGTTTTGCATACTCTTTACTGCTATCAAACTTTAGATGCCATACCCCAGTAGCAATGCAATCTGGAGCACCACCTGTGCCACCTAACTTTACTAAGGCTGTATTACTAGTGTTGATATAAAATCCTTGTACATTCCCCTCATAGTCAATGGCAAACACTGGCACAATATAAAGAGATAAATATAGGCAACACGTTTTTACTAATAATTTCATTACCACTCCATTGATAAAACTTACAATCTTCAGGCATTTAGCTCTTTATATACCCTAATTTAATCCCGATGTGATCTGTATATTCCCAATGCGGCAAGTTGTGTCATCACCATTGGTGTAAACAGTTACCGTTTTACCGGTGAGTGACATCGCCAGTGCCGTTGAATAAACACGATTCTTCTCTTCGGCAGTCCCGGAAAAATATAACCAACCATAAGTTCCCCCACTGCATCTATCTGGCGATATATTGCCTGAAAGTCTTATGGCAGGATTGGCCCCAGATGCCATAAGCGATGTGATCTTGCCAGTAGCCCAAGTAGTTCCAGCAATTGCTTGAGCTGCAAAAAACAGGTTAAGCACTGATACAATTAGCAACATCCAAAGTGAAGACTTCATCTTAATCCCTTAATTTTTAATCTATAAAAAGCTAATGGGCTCTGACCCCTTTATTATTGTTATTATATTATTTCCCTTTTAATTTGTTAAATAGCGCTCTTGCTTGTGCATTTCCTAATTTAGCAGCCTCAGTCAAATGGAACTTCATTTTTTCAGCATTTTGCTCAGATTTAAAAATGACAGCTAGATTCATATGCGCCCGATCAGAGTTCATGCCTGATGCCTTTAAATAATAATTTTTTGCTTGTTTCCAATCCTTATCTAAAGCTCTCCCCTCGAAATACAGATCACCGTACAAAAGAATGGCATTTAGATTCTTAGCCTCTATAGAGTTATGCAAATAGAACTGAGCGTCTTTTATGTTTTTCTTTTCAAGTAAATCTAATGCTAGAAAATAATCTGTAGTACCCGTTGTATCTAAACTGCAAATCTCCTTAAATAAGCGAATAGCTTCTTCTTTATTCTCTATTTCAGGCAAACCAAAATACATATGTTGAGCATATAGCCTTGTCCAATCAACATATTGAACCGAAGGGTATTTGTAATTAAACTCACGTTCTAAATCTAAGTAGTACATACTTTTGTCAAAATCTTCTTTAAAAAAGTACAACTCTGCTAAATTATGGATCGCCGACTTAGAACCTTCTTTATACGCTTCGTGAAGATGTTTTTCCGATAAACGAATACTCTCAGGGTCCTTTTTAATCAAGTAGAGCGCCCCAAGCATGTTTTTCTTCCACATAACATCATCCTTCAAGTTATCAACTTGTTTAATAACTAAATCGACACGCTCAACATCATTGGTGTCAATTATTGATTCAGCGGCATCTTTAACACACTTAGGTTCACTGCATTTAAAAGCAGATTCAGTAGCTAAACTACAAAAACTAAATCCAAAAAGAAGTATAATTAAGTTTTTAAATAAATTCATATTAATAACCAATATCCGGCTTACCAAATAACTTTTCTAGCCATAAACTACTCTTTCCAGTGTAAGTATTTAACTGTGGAGTAGTTGCAACATGTACGTTATGTCTTATGGCCTGTAATTTTGGGCTATTGCCTTTAACACTGAGTGAGCCACAAACTCCTCCCGCTGCATGACTACAAACCTTGCCTTCAAGAGCAACACTTCCTGTGTGATCAACCGTTAGTGCTACAGGACCACCTACTGAAGCTTGAACCCCATTATTAGAAGCTCCAAACCCTGCACCAGAAACAGAAGGTCCCTCTAATTTAACGTCCTTACCATCATAAGATACACCCGCTAATTTTACATGTTCTCCTTCAACAGATATTTCGCCTTTAACTTCAGTGGTAACTAGTAACTCTTTATCATCAATAGAGACAAAGTTCCAACGATCATCTGCTGTTTCATTCACTACAAATTGAATAACAGCCGTTACAGCTCCATTTGCAAACTTACCACCCGTTATCTTGGAAATAGTTCCCCCAGCGATAGCTTGAATAGTTGCACGGGCCAATGATGTACTCGTTTGTATTTTACCTATCCCCTTCATCATTCCAGCAGTTATGAACCCATGACCAAACTTACCTCCTTGTACAACAGATAAAACGCCTCCAGCACTTGCATGTGCCAACATTTGCTCTGCTGTAGACCAAGCATTAGCTGTACCTTCTGCGCCATGAATCTTCCCTCCAATGGCACCAAATACAGCCCCTGATAGGGCTCCCATCATAGCCCCGCGCAAAGTCCCCGTTGCTATATACCCGCCTGCTGCACCAGTTATCGCACCAGCCACAATGGCGTTACTAAACGCCCAAGATGCAGCCCAGCCAGACGCAGCTCCAGCTGTAAAATACGTTACCACAGCGGCGACAATAACTCGCCAATACTTCTTCACAAAATCAAATAGCTTAACAAAGGGGTCAGAGCCCTTTAGCAATTATCATCTATACTTAGCATCCAAACCTTACCTTTATCCAAGGAGCGGATATGCCACGAAAGCCACGTTTTTATGCCCCAAACATTACCAACCATATCATTCAGCGTGGCAATAATCACTCCGCTTGCTTCTTCAATGATGACGACTTTAAAATCTACATTAACGCACTCACTGATGCGCTAAATCAATATAATGTAAAACTACATGCTTTCGTGCTAATGACTAATCATGTTCACCTGCTTATGACTCCTTCAACAACTGAAGGCATCTCACAAGTAATGCAAAGTATCGGCCGCACTTATGTCAGTACAATAAACCGACTTTACCAGCGTACTGGTACCCTTTGGGAGGGGCGTCATAAAGCCTGCCTTATCGATAGCGAAGCCTACTTCATAGCTTGCCTACGCTACATCGAACTCAATCCAGTAAGAGCCAACATGGTTAAACATCCCAGCGAATACCCATGGTCAAGCTATCAATTTCATGGTGCTGGAAAACAGATTGCTTGCCTAACACCACATCCGCTCTATCAACAACTTGGCTCTACACCAGAGCTTCGGCAACATCACTATAGAGAGCTATTCAATACAGCTCTGCCACCTGAACAAATCCATACCATCAGAAACTGTTTAAATCACAACTACCCACTTGGTAATGACAAATTCAGGGCCGACATTGAAGCCCATTTAAATGTGAGATTTGGCCATCTCTCACCAGGACATCCAGTTAAACCTCTGTAAACCAAAGAGCTAAAAACTAATGTATTTAATGGGCTCTGACCCCTTTATCTCCCTCCATTGATAAAACTTACAATCTTCAGGCATTTAGCTCTTTATATACCCTAACTTAATCTCGATGTAATTTGTATATTCCCAATGCGGCAGGTGGTGTCGTCACCATTGGTGTAAACAGTTACCGTTTTACCTGAAAGTGACATCGCGAGCGCTGTCGCATAAACACGATTCTTCTCTTCGGCAGTCCCGGAAAAATATAACCATCCATAAGTTCCCCCACTGCATCTATCTGGCGATATATTACCTGCAAGTCTTATGGCAGGATTGGTCCCAGATGCCAAAAGCGATGTGACCTTACCAGTAGCCCAAGTTGTTCCAGCAGTTACTTGAGTGACAAAAAACAGGTTAAGCACAGACAAAAATATCAATACCCAAAGTGAAAACTTCATCTTAATCCCTTCATTTGTAATCGATAAAAAGCTAATGGGCTCTGACCCCTTTATCTATTATAAATTCAGAGCCGACATTGAAGCTCACCTTAACGTCAGATTCGGCCATCTAGCACCTGGACACCCTAACAAACCTAAGTAAACCTAAAGAGCTAAAAACTAATGGGCTCTGACCCCTTTATTTCTTAGACCCCTTTATCTCCTTTATCTATCTAATCTATCGACCCCTTTATCTCTAATAGACTCACCTAAGCGGAGAAGAATCCAAAAATTAATTAACTGATGCTATAGGTCTAGGATCATCTTTAGGTGAAAAAATAATATCAACCATAAAATCATTCTTTTTATTTGAATAACTAAAGGTATTTTCTCTTGTTGTATAAACCTCATTAATTCCCAGCTGTTCATGAATGATTTTAATAAATTTATGGCCTAAAAAGTTTGAATCGACTTTGACTATAACTGGCCCTATGGAAGTTGCAAATTCTTGTTCATACCTTAGCCTATGAAAATAAAAGATAATGCATATTAAAAATACTGAAATGACGTACTCAACTCCTCCCCACTTCATAAGACCAATAACTGCAGCAATTAAACAAGCTGGTATTGAAATAGCTAGCTTTATAATATTAACAAGTAAACTCGTCTTTAATTGAACATATTTTTTTTGCATGGTTCAATAACCTTTAATTATTGCCGAGTTCATCAACATGAGCTGAATTCAAAACATTAACAGTTTCCGCTGTAGCGGCAGCAGCTTTATCAGTGAATTTTATCGCTTTAGCAGCCTTATCTACAACCCCTCCCAAAGTACCTAATGCACCCGCAGCTAAAACCTCACCACCATTAACTTTGCTAAACCCTTCCGATACTGCACTTGCTGT